>NZ_JAQJCI010000008.1:0-246090 GCF_030182495.1 Rhizobium aureum
CGGCCGCCGACTACTACGTGTCCTTCAACAATGAAGAGATCGGCAAGATGATCGCCAAGTCACTGGTCGATCATTTGAAGGCGAAGGGCGTGAAGGCTGGCGATGGCGGCCTTCTCGAAATCAATGGCTCGCCGACCGATGCTGCTGCCGGCCTGATCAAGAAGGGCATCCATGCCGGTCTGGCCGACGGCGGCTATCCGGTGCTGGCCGAATTCGACACGCCGGAATGGGCACCGCCAAAGGCGCAGCAATGGGCAAGCGGCCAAATCACCCGCTTCGGCAAGAAGATCCTCGGTGTCGTCGCCGCCAATGACGGCACGGGTGGTGCGGCCGTCGCTGCCTTCAAGGCCGCCGGCTACGATCCGGTGCCGCCGGTCACGGGCAATGATGCGACCATTGCCGGCCTGCAGCTCATCATTTCGGGCGATCAGTATAATACGATCTCCAAGCCGAGCGAGATCGTGGCGGCTGCTGCCGCCAATGTCGCGATCGAGCTGCTCTCCGGCGAGACGCCGAAGGCCGACACGAAGCTCTTCGACACGCCGACCAAGCTCTTCACGCCGGCCCTGGTCACGTCCGAAAACCTGAAGGCCGAGATCATCGACAAGACGGTCAACGGCAAGCCGATCCAGACGCCGGAACAGCTCTGCAACGACCGTTATGCCGATGGCTGCAAGAAACTCGGTATCGGCAGCTAAGGCTGCTCCTCCCAGTCTCCGGCCGCTTCGGCGGCCGGAGGCAAAACGCATCCGATAGCATTTCAACCCGAGAAGGTGGCGAGTCATGAGTAACGCTTCCGATCATAGAGCCCCGTCCGGCGAGCTTGTGCTCAGCCTCAAAGGGATCTCCAAACACTTCGGCGCCGTCTCGGCACTGACGGATATCAACCTCGATGTGCATGCCGGTGAAGTGGTGGCGCTTGTCGGCGACAATGGCGCCGGCAAATCGACGCTCGTCAAGGTTCTGGCCGGTGTCCATCAACCGAGTGCGGGCACCATCACATTCCGTGGCAAGCAGGTAACGCTCAGCGATCCCGCAACGGCTCTTGATCTCGGCATCGCCACGGTTTTCCAGGATCTGGCGCTCTGCGAGAACCTCGATGTCGTCGCCAACATTTTCCTCGGCCGGGAACTGAGTCCGCTGAAGCTCGACGAAACCGCGATGGAGGTTCGCGCCTGGACTTTGCTCAATGAGCTTGCCGCGCGTATCCCGAGCGTACGCATCCCCATCGCATCCCTTTCGGGCGGCCAGCGGCAGACGGTGGCGATCGCCCGTTCGCTGCTGCTCGAGCCGAAACTCATCATGCTCGACGAGCCTACCGCAGCGCTCGGCGTCGCACAAACCGCCGAAGTGCTGAACCTTATCGAACGCGTCCGCGACAAGGGGCTCGGTGTCATCATGATCAGCCACAATATGGAGGATGTGCGCGCCGTTGCCGACCGCATCGTCGTACTGCGCCTCGGCCGCAACAACGGCATCTTCTATCCAGATGCCTCGAACCAGGAACTCGTCAGCGCCATCACCGGAGCCACGGAAAACGCCGTGTCGCGACGGGCAGGGAGGCGTCAGGCCCAGCAGGAATTGAGGGAAGGGGGCCAGCCATGAGCCAGGACAGCAAGCAATCGACCATGCTGCTTGACCGCAGCGACGTCCGGGTCAATCATGACACCGGGCTTGGCGCGACCATCCGCTCCTCCATCGACAAGGTTCGTTCCGGCGATCTCGGCTCGCTGCCCGTCGTCGTCGGTCTCGTCATCATCTGGACGGTGTTCGGCACGCTGAACCCGACCTTCCTTTCAAGCAACAACCTCGCCAATCTGCTGTTCGATGCTTCGACCGTCGGCATCATCTCGCTCGGCATAGTCTGCGTGCTGATGGTCGGTGAGATCGATCTTTCCGTCGGCTCGATCAGTGGCTTCGCTTCGGCCATGGTCGGCATGCTCTGGGTGAATGAGGGCTGGCCGGTGGCCTTGGCGATCCTGGCGGCGCTGGTCGTCGGTGGCGTGATTGGCGTGATCTATGCCGTGCTGTTCAACCGCCTGGGTATGCCGAGCTTCGTTGCCACATTGGCAGGCCTTCTCGCCGTACTCGGCATGCAGCTCTATCTGCTTGGCGCCACCGGCTCGATCAATCTGCCCTATGGCTCGGCGATCGTGAATTTCGGCCAACTCCTTGTCATTCCTCGACCGCTTGCCTATCTCTTCGCGCTCATTCCGGGTGCGGTCCTGCTGGTGACCGGCTTGGGTACTGTGCGGCGACGCAAGCAGGCGCACCTCTCCGCGCCCTCCGTCGGCGGCCTGCTGGCGAAGGCGGCTGTGATCACCGTGGCCTTGGAGTTCGTCGCCTTCTATCTCAATCAGGATCGCGGCATTCCCTGGATGTTTGCCCTGTTCGTGGTGCTTGTTATCGTCATGGACTACGCACTGACGCGCACGCAATGGGGCCGGTCGATGTCCGCCGTCGGCGGCAATCGCGAGGCAGCGCGCCGCGCCGGTATCAACGTACGCAGGATCTATACCAGCGCCTTCGTTCTCTGCGCCATGTTCGCAGCCCTTGGTGGTGTGCTGGCGGCGGCACGTCTCGCCTCTGCCAGCCAGCAGGCGGGTACAGGCGACGTCAATCTGAATGCGATTGCGGCGGCCGTCATCGGCGGCACCAGCCTCTTCGGCGGCCGCGGCAGCGCCTATTCGGCACTGCTCGGCATCATCGTCATCCAGTCGATCGCGAGCGGCCTCACCATGCTCGATCTGTCGTCGGCGCTTCGCTACATGATCACTGGGGCAGTTCTTGCCATTGCCGTCATCGTCGACTCGCTCGCCCGTCGTTCCCGCGCCTCGCATGGGCGCGGCTGATTTCTTCAAGAAGGTAAGGATTGCTATGAGACAGGATTTTGCCGGCAAGGTCGCCGCCATCACCGGGGCTGCGTCTGGAATTGGCCTGGAATGCGCCAAATCGCTATTGAACGAGGGCGCCAGTGTCGCCCTCGTCGACCGGGCTGAAGACAGCCTGAAAAGCCTTTGCGCAGAACTAGGGCCGAACGCCTTTCCCGTCGTCGTCGATCTTCTGAACCCAGAGAGCGTAGCGACGATGATGCCGCAGATTCTTGGCAAGTTCGGCAAGCTCGATATCTTCCATGCCAATGCCGGCGCCTATATCGGCGGGGAGGTTGCGGAAGGCGATCCCGATTCCTGGGACCGTATGCTGGATCTGAATATCAACGCGGCCTTCCGCTCGGTTCGCATGGTGCTGCCGCACATGATCGAGCGCAAAACAGGCGATATCATCATGACCAGCTCGATCGCCGGTCTGGTGCCGGTGGTCTGGGAGCCGATCTATACGGCGTCCAAGCATGCCGTGCAGGCCTTTACGCACACGGTTCGGCGCCAGGTCGCCAAGCATGGCATCCGCGTTGGCGCCGTGGCGCCGGGGCCGGTGGTAACGGCACTGATCAGCGACTGGCCACAGGCAAAGCTTGACGAAGCGATTGCCGCGGGCGGCCTGATGGAGGCGACCGAAGTGGCGGAAGCGGTGCTCTTCATGCTATCCAGACCGCGTAACATCGTAATCCGGGATCTGGTGATCCTGCCTTTGAGTACGGATCTCTGATGACGGCACCTTATTTCATCGGCATCGATGTCGGCACCGGCAGCGCCCGGGCCGGGGTTTTCGATGCGCATGGCCATCTGCTCGCCGCCGCCAAGCGGCCGATCACCATCTGGCACGAGGCCGGCAGTATCGTCGAGCAGTCGAGCGAGCAGATATGGAAGGCGGTTTGCGACAGCGTCAAAGAGGCTGTCGCAGCGGCAAAGATAGCGGCCGGTGACGTTTCGGGCATCGGTTTCGATGCAACCTGTTCACTGGTCGCGGTCAAGGCGGATGGCCGGCCCGTGGCTGTGGGACCATCGGGCGATGCCGATCGCAATATCATCGTCTGGATGGATCATCGCGCGGCCGGCGAGGCGGCGGAGATCAATGCCGGCAACCATGCCGTGCTGCGCTATGTCGGCGGCCGTATCTCACCCGAGATGGAGACGCCGAAGCTCTTGTGGCTGAAGCGAAACCTGCCGCAATCCTTCGCGGCAACGGATCATTTCTTCGATCTCGCCGACTATCTGACCTGGCGCGCAACCGGCTCGCTGCAGAGATCGGTCTGCACGGTCACCTGCAAATGGACCTATCTCGCCCACGAAAAGCGCTGGGACGCGCAATATTTCAAGGATATCGGCCTTGGTGAGCTGGCCGACGAAGGCTTTGTGCGGATCGGTACAGAAATCGTCGAGCCGGGTACCGCACTCGGTGGCGGCTTGAACGAAGCTGCCGCCGGCGATCTTGGCCTCGTCGTTGGTACGCCGGTCGGTGCGTCGTTGATCGATGCCCATGCCGGCGGCGTCGGCACGCTTGGCGGCCAGGGACCGGACGGCAAAGCCGATGTCAGGAACAGGCTCGCCTATATCTTCGGCACCTCCGCCTGTTCGATGGCGTCGAGCGATGACGCTGTGTTCGTCGATGGCGTTTGGGGACCCTATTATTCGGCCATGGTGCCTGGCCTCTGGCTGACGGAAGGCGGCCAGTCTGCGGCAGGGGCTGCGATCGATCATCTCGTTACCATGCATCCGGCATCCGGCGAGGCGCATCAGAAGGCCGAGACGGAAGGCTTGTCGCTCGTCGCCTGGCTGGACCGGCAGGCCATGAAGGCGAGCGGAAACACATCCGACGCCGTAAAGCTCGCGCAATCCATACAGGTCGTTCCCGAGTTCCTCGGTAACCGGTCGCCCTATGCCGATCCTGATGCGCGCGCCGTCATTTCCGGCCTTGGGCTCGAAACCGGCATCGACGATCTGATCGCTCTTTATGTCGCCGGCCTCTGCGGTATCGGCTATGGCCTCAAGCAGTTGCTCGAAAAGCTGGCACAGGACGGGATCACCTGCGATCTCATCATCGCCAGCGGCGGGGCTGCCCAGAGCGCATTGGTACGTCAGCTTTTGGCGGATACGACCGGCAGGTCGGTCGCTGTCGCCGATACGGAGGAGCCCGTTCTTCTCGGTGCGGCCATGCTCGGCGCTACGGCTGGCGGACATCGCGGCTCGCTCGTGGAAGCCATGGCTGCCATGTCACGGCTGGCGAAGAGGTTCGAGCCGGCGGATGGCGCCGTCAAGGCGCTGCATCAGCGGCGTTACGAAGCCTTCGAGCTGCTGCAGTCGGCAGATCGCAGCATCCGCGCCTTGATGTCGCGATGAACATGGCTGCACGGTCAACCCCAGGGCACTTGCTACGTCCTCCCACTCGAAAGGGATTTATCGTCCCTATTCATAAGTCTATGCGTGAACGGCCCTCTACCGCTCCGTGAATCGTGAGCTAAGTTAATTCCCACACGGTCGCGCCAACGCAGCCGATTTCAGGAAGGACGTCATCATGGACATCAAGAAGAACGGCACGCAACCCTCCGGCAAAGGCCCCTCCGACTGGTTCACCGGTACGGTCAGGATTGACCCGCTGTTTGCTGCCAATGACGCCCGCCGGGCCGCCGCCGGCAGCGTCACCTTTGAACCTGGCGCGAGGACGGCATGGCATACCCACCCGCGCGGCCAGACCTTGATCGTCACCGCCGGCCTTGGCCTCGCTCAGCGCGAAGGCGGCCCGGTCGAGGAGATCCGGCCCGGGGATGTCGTCTGGTTCGAACCGAACGAGAAGCACTGGCACGGCGCTTCGCCGACAACAGCCATGACCCATATCGCCATCCACGAACATCTCGACGGCAAGGTGGTGGATTGGCTGGAGCATGTGACGGACGAGCAATATCACGCAAGGTGAAGGTCCAACCCCGCGATCGGGCCAGCACCGAGCGGATCGCTCGCGAACACTCAATTCCTGCCATGACTTGGCCATAAGTCAGCCGCACGAGGTCCATATAGACGGAACCCTGCCGCTTCCACGGCGCTGGCCTAACGATCCAATGCCCGCGATGCAACTGAGCTCGCGATGGCAGCAACACCGATGAGGAAATATCATGCTTCGGCTTGTGATTGGCGCGGCTCTCGCGCTTGCAGTACTCACCTGGTCCAACGCGCAATGCATGCAGATGCCTACGGGTTTTTCCCTGCTGTCGAGCAGCGTATTTGCGGCCGATTGAACGCGGCGCAACCAGGCAGATGTCGCCATCGCGGCGGTGCTGGCCGTAGGCAGGTAAGCATTCGCTTGCATCGTTGCGCTATCCTTGATCGATAGGCACGAATCGAGGATATCCGATGGCTACTGCCGAGCGTCCCATGCCGAACGAGGCAGGCATCCTGCAGTTCATGGAGATCTGCGACTCCTTTTATCCGCCGGATGCGGTCACGGCCTCCATTACGCAACAGCGCCAATGGTATGACGCCTTATGCGCGCGCTTCGATCGCCCCTTGCCCGACGGCATGCAGACCGCGGATGATCTCGTATCCGGAACGATTCCCGTCAGGCGTTACAAGCCCGCCAATATCCGTACCGCAACGAAGCTGCTGTGTCTCCATGGCGGTGGTTTCGTCGTCGGCTCGCTTGAAAGCCATCATGCCATCTGCGCCGAGATCGCCGATCATGCCGGCGCCGAGCTGGTCTCGGTCGATTATCGGCTGGCGCCGGAATATCGCTGGCCGGCGCAGACGGATGATTGTTTCAGTGTTCTCGAGCAGCTGCTTGCCGAGAAGACGTCGGTCGTGCTGATCGGCGACAGCGCCGGCGGCAATCTCGCGGCGGGATTGGTCGTGCGGGCGCAAGCGGAGGGGCTTTCGGGAATTGTCGGCCAGATCCTGATCTACCCTGCGCTCGGCGGCGATCTCGTCTCCGGCTCCTATGAGGAGATGGCCGACGCGCCGGGGCTGACGACCGCGGATGTCGCCTATTATCGCACCATTCTGCAGGCTCCGTCAGGCAATCCGGTCGCCGAGCCGCTTGCCTCGTCTTCCGTGGCCGGACTTCCACCAACCTTCATCACGGTTGCGCATTACGATCCTCTGCGCGACGATGGCCGCAATTACGCGGCTCGGCTCGCGCAAGCAGGCGTCGAAGTCTGGTTCCGCGAGGAGCCGCAAATGGTGCATGCGTGGCTGCGGGCACGGCATATGAGCGAAGGTGCGCGGGTCGGCTTTGCCGCCATCTGCGCGGCGGCAAGCCGGTTTGCGGGCTCCCGTTGACCTACATCAGGTCGCGCGCGATACGCTTCTCCTCGAAGATCTTCCGGAAAATCTCGGTCTCGCCTTCATAGGCAACGACCGAGGCGCTGATCACCCAGTCCTTTGCCGTGCACGACATGGACGATGTCGCCACCGTGCGAACGAACCAGCCGGGGCGGCTCATGTCGCAGGTCCATGTCGAGATGCCCGTCATCGACAGCGGATCGTCCGGCGCGATCGACCAGACCTCTTCGCGCAACTGCCGTGTGGAAAGTCCCGTGCCGGGATGTTCGAAGAGGCCGGTGTCCTCATGAATTTCATAGCGGGTGACGCCGGCCGAGAGATCGCGCACCACCTGTCGCTTCGTCGAGCCCGGTGCATGTTCGATATATTTCGGCAGCGGATCGGGGTTGTCGGGCTGCTTGATGTCGATAATCTCATGTGCACCGAGCTGCGGCAAAGCAAGGCCGATGGAGGCGATATCGATCGTCAGTCCCGGATCTTCAGGTGGCGGCAGCACCATCGGCCAATAGGCTGTCGACAGCGACAGGCGAATGCGGTGCCCCTTGCGGAAACGATAGCCACAGGCATCGAGCGTCAGAGTCACCTGGACCTGCTGACTCTTAATCAGCGGCTCCGGCGCAGCATTGCCGTTGCGATGGGCGAGATTGAGGACGCCGAAGGAAACGCGCGTTGCCGTGCCGTCCGGATGGATATCGACGAGCCTCGCGCACAGATTGGCGGTTTCGGCATCGCACCGCAGCGTCAAGGTGACGACCGGGCGACCGAGATAGTCGTGATCCTCGACCAGTGGCGCTGTCTGGAAGGTCAGCGACCCGGCATCGTCGACACGCTGATCGATCGCCAATTCCGCATCGGGCTTCAGGGTGAACCATTCGCCCGAGGCCGTGCCCGTGTCGAGCGGCGAGCGCAGGTAGACGGGATGTTCCGGCGCATGCGGGATCGGCATGCCTTCCATCAGCGTGCCGAATTGCTCGACATAGAAGCACTGCATCTCGGGCTGCTGCCATTCTTGCTTCGCGATCCAGAAGCCGGGGTCGAAGTCGCGGCGTGTGGCTGGCTTTATCGAATCGAGAATATAGGCACGCACCGATGGCATGGCCTCGGCGCCGTTAGGTTCGCCACGCAGCCAGTGGTTCCACCAGGCGATGGCTTCGCCATGAAAATCGACGCGCGGCTTCGGCCAGGCGAAATGCGGATATTTGTGGATCCACGGGCCGAGCAATGCCTTCGCTTTCTCGCCGAGACCCTCGACGGCCAGCAGCGGCGTGTTGCGATAACCGTCAGCCCAGCCGGCAATAACGATGGCGGGAATATCGAAGCTTGCGAAATCTTCGCAGATCGACCCGTGCCGCCAGAAATCGTCACGACGCTGATGCTGGAGCCATTCCTCCATGAAGAAAGGTTCCTGCTCAAGGCGCTCCAGCCACATATCGCGCCAGTCGTCGCCGACGATGGCTGGATCAGGCGAGCGCGACTGGTAGGCAAGCATGGTCGCCGCCCAGGAGAGCTGGGCGGAGAGATGGCAGCCGTTCTTGTAGTGGATGTCGTCATTATAGCGATCGACCGTGGAGGCGATCGATATTACCGCCTTCAACGCCGGGGGCTTCAAGGCTGCGACCTGCAGGCAGTTGAAGCCGCCCCAGGAAATGCCCATCATGCCGACCGAGCCGTTCGACCAAGGTTGTGCTGCGATCCAGGCGATCAGCTCACAGGCATTGGCGAGCTCCAGCTCGGTGTATTCGCCGTCGATAATGCCGCTGGACTCTCCGGAGCCCCTGATGTCGACACGCACGCCGGCAATCCCGGCTGCGGCGAAGACCGGGTAGGTGGATTCATCACGCGGGCTCGTTCCGTCGCGCTTGCGGTAGGGCAGGAACTCGAAGACCGCCGGCACGGGATCGCTCTCTGCGCCGTCGGGCATCCAGATGCGCGCGGCGAGCCGCGTGCCGTCCTTCAGGGTGATCCACTGATTTTCGATGGTCGTGAAGCTGCGGTCTGACATGGTCATATATCCAGAAGAGGTTTAGGCATTAAACCATACACGGCTGCCGATGTAGCCGTTGGACATATCGTTGCCGATATCGTCGACATATCCCTTCAGCGTTTTCGAAGAGGCCATGATGTAGTCGTTGAAGACGGGCAGGATCAGACCGCCATCGTCTCGCACCATCAGCGCCAGCTGCCGATAAAGCACCTTGCGCTTGGCTTCATCGAGTTCAGACCGCGCCTGCAGGACCAACTTGTCGAAGTCAGGGCGCTTGAAACGCGTGTCGTTCCATTCTGCGGTCGACAGGTAGGACGTAGAGTAGCGCGAATCCTGGGTCGGACGGCCGCCCCAGAAGGAGGCGCAGAAGGGCTGCTTGTTCCAGACATTGGTCCAGTAGCCGTCTTCCGGCTCGCGCTTGACGTCGATCGTAATGCCGGCCTTGCGCGCGCTTTGCTGGAACAGGATCGCCGCATCCACGGCGCCCGGAAAGGCTGCATCGGATGTAAGCAACTGAACGGGGCGATCGAGGCCCGATTTCTTGAAATGGAAGGCAGCCTTATCCGGATCATACGGCCGTTGCTCGATATCGGTCGGGGCGAGAGCGTAGTTGGAATTGACCGGATAGTCGTTGCCGATCGTTCCATAGCCGCCCAGAACCTTGTCGAGGATCGACTGACGGTCGATCGCATATTTCAGCGCAAGCCGAAGATCGGCGTTGTCGAAGGGCGCCGTGTCGCAATGCATCAGGAAGCAGTAGAAGCCCTTGCCGGCATTGCGGAGGATGTCGACGGTCGGTGCCCGCTTCAGCATCGGGACGGTCTTCGGGTCGACATTGTTGACGAAATGGACCTGACCGGAGGCGAGCGCTGCAATGCGGGCGGTGTTGTCGTTGATGACGAGGATTTCGACGCTGTCGACAAAGCCGCGGTCGGAGCGCCAATCCGTAGGGTTCTTCTCGAAGGTGGCGCGAACGCCCGGTTCGAAGCTTTTCAGAATGTAGGGACCTGTACCGATGGCCGCCGCCGGCCTATCGACGCCGCCCTTCGGCTGAATGATCAGGTGGTAATCGGTGAGAAGGAGCGGCAGGTCCGCATTGCCTTCCGAAAGCGCCAGGACAAGATCGCCTGCTTTTTCTTCAATACCGGTGATCGAGGCCATCAGCCCCAGAGCGCCGGACTGCGAATTCTTGTCTGCATGTCGTTTCAGTGTCGCGACGATATCGGCAACGGTCATCTTGCTGCCGTCGTGAAACTGCACGTCGTTCCTGATCTTGAAGGTCCAGACGGATGCATCCGCCGATGGTGTCCAGGAAATCGCCAGCGACGGCAAGGGTGCGCCGGTCTTAGGGTCGGATTCGACAAGTGTGTCGCCCCAGAGGCGGCCAATGACGAATAAGACGGAGGCGCTATAGGTTGCCGGGTCGAGCGCATCGCTGGTGGCGCCGCCCTTGAGGCCGAGTTTCAGATGACCGCCGCGCTTCGCTTCCTCCGCGCGGGCATCGCGCGGCATCAGGAGACCGGAGGTGAGGGCAGGCAAAGCGCCCAGCGCGACGGCACCGCCCAGGAAATGACGGCGGCCGATGCTCAGAGGCGAAGATTGGTCCTTTTCACGTGTCATTGCAGTTCCCTTTTTCAACTTCGTTGGGAGGGAACGTAGAGGTCAGGCTGCTTCACGCAATTTCGCGACTTGACGCATCTTTAAGCGAGTTTACGCTAGTTCATTCCAAGACGGAGTTGCGGATGCCTCACCTGGTCGAGAACCTTAAAATTGCCTGCGCAACGCAGCGTTCCATTTCGCATCTGTGCCGTGCAATCGATATCAACCGGCAACAATTCAACCGATATATCAATGGTCAGACGCGGCCGTCTGCTCATAATCTGGCGCGTATCGCCAAGTATTTCGATCTGGATGCAGCCGACTTTGGTCTCGCTCCCAGGCTCTTTCGCGAGCGGCTTCGCAAACCGGCGCTGGACCTCAATCAAAGTTCCGAATTGTTAAAGGCGTTCCCCGGAGATCTAACCGCGCTCCGGCGCCATATCGGCTATTTCCAGACCTACCATCGCTCACCGTCCTGGCCTGGAATGGTTGTCTGTTCCTGCAGTCGCATTATCGAGCAGGGCGGGCTGGTGCATGTCAAATCGATGGAGCGCCTGCGAGACCCCGGAAACGGCATCCAGCAGTTTTCGAAATATGTGGGTTTGGCCGCCTTCTATCGAAACCGGATCTTCATTACGGAGCGGGTCGTCGGCCCAAATCCCATACTGTCACAGACGATCCTCCTGCCCTTCGACGAGTATCAGCGCGTCTATCTGCGCGGGACGACTATGGGAGTTTCCTGGCGAAAGGAAAACCTCCCTTATGCGTCGCGGATGATCTGGCGCCATGTCGGCGCCGAGCCCGATTTGCGCGAGCTTCTGTCGCGCTGCGGGCCGCTGCCGCTATCGTCACGCCGGCTGCCGCCGACGGTCCGCTCATTCCTCGCTGATCCATCCGCAGAAGTCTATGCGGTGCCGGCAGAGTATTGAAGATTTCGAGCCTTCAATTGCCAGCGCTTGCCATCCTCCGCGTCGTCAGCACGCGCTCCAGCCAGCCGATCTCCATCTCAGGTACGGATTTCAGCAGCAGGTCGGTGTAATCGTCGAAAGGCGGCGACAGCGCCTCCGATTTCGGGCCGAAGCGGACGAGCTTGCCGCGATGCATCACCGCAACGCTGTCGGCGATGGCGCGCACGATGGCGATGTCATGGGTGATGAAGACGTAGGAAAGATGCGCCTCTTCCTGCAGTTTCAAGAGCAGCTTCAGAATGCCTTCGGCAACCAGCGGATCGAGTGCCGAGGTCGGCTCATCACAGAGGATGAGTTCCGGTTTGGCCGCAAGTGCTCTGGCGATGGCGACACGCTGCTTCTGCCCGCCGGAAAGCTCGGCCGGATAACGGTCGATGAAGCCATTGCCCATCTCGATCTGATCCAGCAACTCCTTCACACGCGCCGTCTTTGCAGCGCCACGGAGGCCGTCATAGAAGGTCAGCGGGCGGCCGATGATATCGCGCACGGTCTGGCGCGGGTTCATGGCGGTATCGGCCATCTGATAGATCAACTGGATGCGCCGCAGCTCCTGCCGCGAGCGGTCTTTCAAGGCCGGTGTCAACGGCTTGCCGTCGAAGGAAATCCGCCCGTCGCTTGGCGGCAGCAGGCCGGTGATGACGCGGGCAAGCGTCGATTTGCCGGAACCGGACTCGCCGACGACCGCTAGCGTCTGGCCTTTAGGAACGTGTAGAGAAACATCGTGCAATACTTTGAAACCATTCGAGTATTGCGCACTGATATTCTCGACTTTCAAAAGTGCGCTCGTCTGATCGGCGGCTTCTGCACGCGCCTCCTGGCGGACGTTGACGAGGGCGCGGGTATAATCCTGGCGCGGCTCCTCGATGATCTGCTGGACGCTGCCATATTCCACCGTCTTGCCATGCCTCAATACCATGATGTCGTCGGAAATCTGAGCGACGACAGCGAGGTCATGGGTGATATAGAGCGCGGCCGTATGCGTCTCCTCGATGGCGTGTTTGATGGCCGCGAGAACGTCGATCTGCGTGGTGACGTCGAGCGCGGTCGTCGGTTCGTCGAAGACGATCAGTTCGGGATTGGAGCAGAGTGCCATCGCGGTCATGGCGCGCTGCAGCTGGCCCCCGGAGACCTGATGCGGATAGCGGTCCCCGAAGGTTTCCGGATTGGGCAGGCCAAGCACGCGGAAGAGATAGAGCGCCCGCTTTCTTGCCTCTTCCTTCGTCATCAAGCCATGTTTCACGGTTGCTTCGATCACCTGATCGCCCAGCCGATGCGCCGGATTGAAGGCGGCCGCTGCCGATTGCGCGACATAACAGACCCGGGCGCCACGAATCCTGCGGATGCCGGATTTACCGAGCGGCAGGATGTCGGTGCCGTCAAGCAATACCTGGCCACCGGTGATCTCGGCGCCGCCACGGCCATAGGCGAGGGCGGAAAGGCCGATGGTGGACTTGCCGGCACCGGACTCGCCGATCAGCCCGAGCACCTTGCCTTTCTGCAAGTCGAAGGAGACGCCATCGACGATGGTGACGCGTTTCGGTGGCTCGCCCGGCGGATAGCTGGTGGCCTCGATCTTGAGATCGCGAACGGAAAGAAGCTCAGGCATCGCCACGCCCTCCCTTGAGGCTGGAGGTGCGCCTTAAGAGCCAGTCGACCACCAGATTGACACAGATTGCGAGTGCCGCGATGGCAGAACCCGGCACGAGCGCGGCGGAGATGCCGAAGATGATGCCATCCTTGTTGTCCTTGACCATGCCGCCCCAGTCGGCTGCCGGCGGCTGGATGCCGAGGCCGAGGAAGGAGAGGGTGGAGAGAAACAGGATCGAGAAGGCGAAGCGCAACCCGAATTCGGCCAGCAGCGGCGATAGCGTATTCGGCAGGATCTCGCGGAAGATGATCCAGATCTTGCCCTCACCGCGCAGCTTCGCGGCTTCGACGAATTCCATGACCGCGACATCGAGCGCCACGGCGCGGCCGAGGCGATAGACGCGGGTGGAGTCGAGGATCGCCATGACGAGGATCAGCACGATCAGATTCTGCGGCAGAACCGCCAGCACGACGAGCGCGAAGATCAGTGTCGGGATCGACATCATCAGGTCGTTGAAGCGCGAAAAGACCGTGTCGATCCATCCGCGCGAGACGGCAGCGGTAAAGCTCAGGATGATGCCGAGCGAAAAGGAAATGATCGTTGCCGCCAGCGCGACGAAGAGCGTCGTGCGGGTGCCGTAGATCAGACGCGACAGGATATCGCGGCCGAGATTGTCGAGGCCGAAGAAATATTGCGCATCGGCAGGCTGCCAGACGTTACCGACGACTTCCGTCTCGCCGAAAGGAGCGATCCAGGGCGCGAAGATCGCGCAGATGAAGGCGATCAAGATACCGATGATGCCGACCCAGGCGGTGATGGGAATATCTCTCAATCTCATCGCGGATGCCTCAGACGCGGGTTGGCGATGATGGCGAGAATGTCCGCCGTCATGTTGAGGAAGATGTAGACCGCGGCAAAGATCAGCCCACAGGCCTGGACGACCGGCATGTCGCGCACCGTCACGGCATCGACCATATACTGACCCATGCCGGGATAGACGAAGACAACCTCGACAACGACGACGCCGACAATGAGATAGGCAAGGTTCAGCGCGATCACGTTAATGATCGGCGCCAGCGCATTGGGGGCGGCGTGCTTGACGATGGCGCGGAAGGCGGAGAGCCCTTTGAGTTCGGCAGTTTCCATATAGGCCGAAGACATGACGGACAGAATGGCCGCGCGAGTCATGCGCATCATGTGCGCGAGCACCACCAGAACCAACGTCGCTGTCGGCAGCGCGATCGCCTTCAGCCGGTCGATGACGCCCATGCCGTCGAAGACCGTCGCCGGAAAGGTCGCGATACCGAATTTGACGGAAAAGAACATGATGAGGAGATAGCCGATGAAGAATTCCGGCAGCGAGATCGCCGCTAGCGAGATGACATTGATGATCTTGTCCGGCATGCGGTTACGGAAGTGGACCGCCAGCATGCCCAGACAGACCGCCAGCGGCACCGAGATCAAGGCGGCAAAGCCAGCGAGAAACAGGGAATTGCCGAGCCGCTTGCCGATCTGCTCGCCGACAGAATTCTTGCTCGCCCAGGAGGTGCCGAAATCTCCCTGCACGGCGTTGCCGAGCCATTGCACATAGCGGGTGACCACAGGCCGGTTGAGGCCAAGCTCCTCGCGGATATTGGCGACGGCCTGCGGCGTTGCGGACTGGCCAAGATAGGTGGTGGCGAAATCGCCGGGCAGGGCTTCGAGCCCGCCGAAGATCAGGACGGAAACCGCAAAGAGCAGAACGATACTGAGCACGCAACGCTCGATAATAAGGGACAGCAGCGGGAAGCGCTGCTTGAACCTCAACCCGGGCAGAACGGTTCCGGGAGGTGAATTGGACATGGCCGATGCCTCGCACTGAGAGCGGCTCCATGTTTCATGGGAATCGTTAAGCCGCTCAATCTTGTTGTTTTACGCAATTCCGGACGAAAAACAGCTGTGCATTTTCCGGGAATTGCTTGAAACGTCGGGAGGACCGCGAAAGGTTTTCGCGGTCCTGGCTGTGTCAGAGATGAGGGCGTTTTCGCCCGGCTTCGGGCATCAGGCGTCCAGCCAGACGCGGGTCGCGACATAGCCGTTCGACATGTCGTTGCCGATATCGTGGACGTAACCCTTCACCTGCTTGGTGGAGGCGTTCACGAAATCGTTGAACATCGGCAGGATGACGCCGCCTTCGTCGCGCACCATCATCGCCATGGCGCGGTAGAGCTCCTTGCGCTTGGCTTCGTCCAGTTCGGAGCGGGCCTGAAGCAGGAGCTTGTCGAAGTCGGGGCGCTTGAAGCGCGTGTCGTTCCAGTCCGCCGTCGAGAGATAGGCGGTGGAATACATCTGGTCCTGCGTCGGCCGTCCGCCCCAATAGGAGGTGGAGAAGGGCTGGACGTTCCAGACATTCGTCCAGTAGCCGTCGCCCGGCTCCCGCTTCACCTCGATGTTGATCCCCGCCTTCTTGCAGCTTTCCTGGTAAAGAACGGCCGCATCGACGGCGCCAGGGAAGGCGACTTCGGAGGTGCGCAGCAAGACCGATCCGCTATGGCCCGACTTCTTGTAATGGAAGGCGGCCTTATCCGGATCGTAGGCGCGCTGCTCTATGCCTTCCGGGAAGAGGGCATAGGTGCTGTTGATCGGGAAATCGTTGCCGACCTTGCCGTAGCCGCCGAGGATCTTCTTGACCATGGTCTCGCGGTCCATGGCGTATTTCAGCGCAAGGCGCAGGTCGTTGTTGTCGAAAGGCGCCTTGTCGCAATGCATGATGAAGACGTAATGGCCGCGGCCGGCTGTGGCCAGGATCTCGACGTTCGGCGCGCGCTTCAGAAGATCCACGGTCTTCGGGTCGACGCGATTGATGTAATGGACCTGACCGGACGAAAGCGCCGCAATACGCGCCGTTGCATCGTTCATGCAGATGATTTCGACGCTGTCGACGAAGCCGCGGTCGGTGCGCCAGTCGTCCTTGTTGCGCTCGAACGTGGCACGCACGCCGGGCTCGAAGCTGACCATCTTATACGGGCCGGTACCGATCGAGGCCAAGGGATCGTCATAACCGCCATTCGGCTGGATGACGAGGTGGTAATCGGTCAACAGCAACGGCAAGTCGGCGTTGCCTTCGGTCAAGGTCAGAACGAGGTTGTCGCCATCGGCCTTGATTTCCTTGATCGACTTCACGACGCCGAGCGCGCCCGATTCCGATTTCGCATCGGTATGGCGTTTGAGCGTGGCGACGACGTCGTCGATGGTCAGATCCTTGCCATTGTGGAACTTGACGCCCTTGCGGATCTTGAAGGTCCAGGTAGCGGCATCCTTCGACGGCTCCCAGGATTCTGCGAGCGAGGGAACGGCAGCACCCGTCAGCGGGTGGGATTCCACCAGCATGTCGCCCCAGCAGCGGCCGATGCAGAACATGACCTGCGACAGGAATTTTGCCGGGTCTTTTGAATCGGTTGCAGCACCGCCTTCGAGGCCAAGCTTAAGATGACCGCCGCGCTTCGGCTCAGCTGCCATCGCACCTTCGGTGAAGAGTTTGTCGGCG
This sequence comes from Rhizobium aureum, assembly GCF_030182495.1. Taxonomy (NCBI): domain Bacteria; kingdom Pseudomonadati; phylum Pseudomonadota; class Alphaproteobacteria; order Hyphomicrobiales; family Rhizobiaceae; genus Rhizobium; species Rhizobium aureum. The sequence goes on from NZ_JAQJCI010000008.1 coordinate 16,835, forward strand.
AGCGTCAAAGTCACGCCGGCGGCCATTGCGCGTCCCATGAATTCACGGCGGCTGAGCCCGCCTGCGGTGACGCGGCTTGCGAGATATTTCGTATAGTCGTTCATTCCCCTGTTCCTTCTTCTTGCCGTGTTGACAAATTCCCGGGCAAGCCACTTCAGGTCTCGGTTCCTCTTCCGCCTGAAGCCTGTTTGTTGCCCGTGACATGCGGGAAATTCAGCGGTTGCTGCCGCCTCCTACCTTCCTTTCCAGATTGGAGCTCGCTTTTCCGCGAAAGCCCGTGCGCCTTCCAATTGATCTTCGCTCGAATAGAGGACGTCGACGGTTGCAAACTGCCGTTTGGTAATCTTATTCATGGCAGTCTGAAACGTCGAACCTTCCGCTTCACGAACGATTTCCTTGATCGCTGCATAGACGAGCGGCGGCCCGCTTGCGAGCAGGCGGGCGAGCTCCCAGGCCCTGTCCATAAGCTTGTCGGCGAGAACGATCTGGTTGACGAAGCCCCAGCGATGCGCTTCCTCGACATTGAGCCAACGGCCGGTCAACAGCATATCCATGGCGATATGATAGGGGATGCGCTTCGGAAGCTTGATCGAAGCCGCATCGGCGACGGTGCCGGAGCGGATTTCAGGCAACGCGAAGGTCGCGTGCGGCGCGGCGATGATCAGATCGGTTGACAGAGCGATCTCCAGCCCGCCGCCGCAACAGATGCCGTTGACGGCGCAGATGATCGGCTTGTTGAGGTCGCGCAGTTCCTGCATGCCACCGAAGCCGCCGACGCCATAATCGCCGTCGACCGCGTCACCATCAGCCGCGGCCTTCAAATCCCAGCCGGCGGAAAAGAACTTTTCGCCGGCACCGGTGACGATGGCGACGCGCAGATCCGGGTTGTCGCGGAAATCGCGAAAGATCAGCCCCATCTTGCGGCTGGTCGCGAGATCGATGGCATTCGCCTTGGGCCGGTCGATGATGACCTCGAGGATGCCGTCTTCGGAGCGGGTTCGAATGGGGTCTTGCAACTTCCGCTACCTCCTTCGCCGGATGAGGGCATCCGCCGCAATGGCGCCCCGAGATTCTGCTAGAACCATCAATGGATTAATGTCTAGTTCTTCAAGCTTTGCAGCATTCTTTACGACATATTCTGCCGCTGATAGGACGGCGTCAGCAACGATTTCGAGGCTGCTGCCTGCATTGCCGCGATAGCCTTCGATCAATTTCCGAACCTTCAGCCGCGAAATCCGCTCGAGAACCTCGGCTTTCGTCACGGGGAGTGGCAAAACGACGGAATCCTCAAGCAATTCCACGAGAATTCCGCCCGCGCCGACCGTCAGGGTCAGGCCGACGACCGGATCGCGGACCGCACCAACGATCAGCTCCGCGATAGGGCGGTCGATCATCCGCTCGACAAGGAATCCGTGTGCGACACCGGCCATGCCGTCCGCCGCGTCCCCGACGGCGTTTCTATCCCACAGGTTGAGCTTGACCGCGCCGACATCGGACTTGTGCTCGACGCCGAGCGCCTTGAGCGCGACCGGAAAGCCGAGCTGCTCCGCGCAATCGGCCGCCTCGCCTGGCGTGGTGGCGGTCCTGCCTAGTGGGACGGCAAGGCCCGTTGCTGCAAGCTCTGCCTTGGCGGCAGCTTCACTCAGGGTCTCTACCTCGCCTTCGGTGATGGAGACGTTGAGGAGCGGCAATGGCAGCGGCCCATTCCAGGCCTTGGCAATACCGCTGGCGATATCCGCCGCCACCAGCGTCTCGCTGATGCCGCAAAACGGCACGATCCCAGCTTCGATCAACTGCTCGGCAATCGGTTCCGGCATGTTTTCCGGCAGGGTCGCCAGAATGCCTGCGCGGGCGCCCGTCTGTTTCGCTGCCGCTGCAACCGCCGCAACAGTAATCATCCAGTCGGCGCCATCACAACGATCCTCGCGTGGGAAATCGAGAACGAGCAGATTGAGGGCATAGCCGCCGGCGAACATGGCGCTGAAGGCCTCCGTCTGCCGGGCCAGATCACCCCAGACGAAGGTGTGATAGTCCAGCGGATTGGAAAGCGTCACCATCGGGCCGAGGCTCGCGCGCAAGGCGGGTAGCTGTTCGGGTTTCAGGGCACGGAATTCGACGTTGCGGCCGACGGCGGCATCCGCCATCAGTGAGGCCTCGCCGCCCGAACAGCTCATAGAGGAGATGGCATTGCTTTCCAGCGGCCCGGCAACATGCAGGAGTTTCAGCGTCTCTACGAGCTCCGGCAGCGTTTCGACACGACCGATGCCGAGGCGATCGAGAACGGCGCCGGCCACCGCATCGCTGCCGGCAAGCGAGGCTGTGTGCGAAACGGTGGCGCGTTGAGCCTGTTCGGATTTTCCGACCTTCAGCGCGACGACGGGCTTCTTCAGCTCTCGGGCGCGCATGGCGAGGGCTTCCAGTGCCCTTATATCACCGAAGCCTTCGATATGCAGGCCGACCGCTGTGACGCGCGGGTCTTCAAGAACGGCCCGCGCAAGGTCCGACAGCCCGGTCTGCGCTTGGTTGCCCGCTGTCATCAGGTAGCTGATGGGCAGGCCACGTCTCTGCATGCTCAAGTTGATGGCGATGTTGGAGGATTGCGTCAGGATCGCGACACCGCGCTCGGTTCGCACGATGCCATGCTGATCCGGCCAGAGCAGGGCGCCGTCCAACCCGTTGATCATGCCGTAACAATTCGGGCCGACGATCGGCATGCTACCTGCCGCTTCGACCAGAGCGCGCTGCAAATCCGCTCCGTCAGCCAGTTCCACCACAGCCTCGCTGAAGCCTGAGGCATAGCAGACGGCGCCGCCGGCGCCTCTGGCGGAAAGCTCGCTCACGATATCGACGGTAAGCACCCTGTTGACGCCGACGAAAGCGGCATCCGGCGCGCCAGGCAGTTCGGCGACCGACCGGTAGCAGCGGCGGCCGAGCACGTCTTCCTGTGTCGGATGCACCGGCCAGATTTCGCCGGCAAATCCCATGCGGTCGCATTGCTCGATGACGCGCCGTGCCTCTCTACCGCCGAAGACGGCGATCGTTCTGGGTCGGATCAGGCGGTCGAGCGAACGCTGGGTCATGGGCTCATGCTCCGAACGGCCGAAGCAGGTCGCGGCTGATGATGTGCCGCTGGATTTCCGAGGTGCCGTCCCAGATGCGTTCGACGCGGGCATCGCGCCAGAAGCGGGCGAGCGGCAGGTCGTCCATCAGGCCCATGCCGCCAAAGATCTGGATTGCCTCGTCGGTGACGCGAGCGAGCATTTCCGACGCATAGAGCTTGGCCGAGGCGATTTCGCGATTGGCCGGGATCCGAGCATCGAGCTTCCAGGCGGCCGACAGTGTGAGCAGATCGGCCGCGTCGATCTCAGTGATCATGTCGGCGAGCTTGAACGACACGCCTTGATTGGCGCCGATCGGCTTGCCGAATTGCTTGCGCTCAGCCGCATAGGACAGGGCCAGATCAAAGGTGCGTCGCGCCCGGCCGACGCAGGTGGCGGCAACCGTCAGGCGGGTCCCGTAGAGCCACTGATTGGCAAGATCAAAACCGCGATGCACCTCTCCGAGCACCTGTGATTTAGGCAGGCGGCAATCGGTGAAGTTCAGGATGCAGTTGTGATAGCCGCGATGGGAGACCGAGTCATAACCCTTCAGTATCTCGAAGCCTGGGGTGCTGCGATCGACCAGGAAGGCTGTGATCTTCTTCTTGAGGCCACGATGTGTGTCTTCCTCGCCGGTTGCGGCAAAGACGATGACGAAATCGGCGACATCGGCATGCGAGATGAAATGCTTCGTGCCGTTGAGTACGAAATCGTTACCATCCTGCCGTGCTGCGCATTTCATGCCGCGCATGTCGGAGCCGGCATCCGGTTCGGTGATGGCGAGCGCATCGACCCTTTCCCCGCGCACTGCCGGCAGGAGGTAGCGCTCCCTCTGCTCGCCCTCGCAGGCCATCAGGATGCCGGATGGGCGTCCGAAGAAGACGGTGAGCCCCATCGAGCCGCGGCCGAGCTCGCGTTCAACGAGCGTGAAGGTGACGTGATCGAGCCCGGCGCCGCCGACCTCCTCCGGGAAATTGCAAGCATAGAAGCCGAGCTCGATACATTTGCGCTTGATCTCCAGCCCAAGATCGGGTGGCACGAAGCCGGTGCGCTCGACCTCGTTTTCGTGCGGATAGATCTCCGTCTCGACGAAGTCCCTGACCGTCTTGACGATCATCTCCTGTTCTTCGCTGAGCCCGAAATTCACGATCGCTTCCTCCTAGCGTTTTTGTCCCACATGACGGCCGGCTCCCTCCGGCACGGCCAAAGCTGCGTGCGCAGCGGCGATCGGCCTTAATTTGCTCAGCACCTCCTCCGGTGCGGCAACGGCTCTGCCTGCTTTCGCGTCGACATGCAGTAGCATTTGTTCGGCGGTGGCGATCACCTCACCGCTGGCGCTGTCGTGCAGCGCATGGAAGACATGCAGCCGCTTTTCATCGGATGCGAGGATCTGCGCCGTCGAATGGATGACCTGTCCGAGCTTAGCTTCGCCGAGATGGCGGATATGGGTCTCTACCGTGTAGTAGCTGTGACCGCGCTCGACATAATCGAGATCGACGCCGATCAGGCGCAACAGCGCATCCGACGTATCGCCGAACACCTGCAGGTAGCGATGCTCGGTCATATGGCCGTTATAATCGACCCAGGCCGGGCTGACCTTCGTGTCGATCAGGCGCAGCGGCCTCGATATGTCGAAACCTTGCTTCGCTCCGCCACCCGCGCTCCAAAGATGCTGCTCGAAATCCTTCAGCAGCTTGCCCGCGCCCCAGCCCTTGCCGCCATGGCTTCCCTTCAGGCTCTGAAGGATGCCGACGAGATTTTCGTCACGGATGCGCTCGAGTTCACGGATCGACAGGCCATCGGCCTGTTCATCCGACTGCTGACCGATCTTTTCGACAAGTGCGTCGTCGAGATCGACGACGTCCATCAGCTTCGTCCAGTTCCACTGCAGGGCAGGGCCGAACTGCGCCAGGAAATGCCGCATGCCCGCCTCGCCGCCGGCGATGCGATAGGTCTGGAACAGGCCCATCTGCGCCCAGCGCAGGCCGAAAGAATAGCGGATGACATCGTCCAACGTCTCGACGGTGCAGATATCGTCCTTGATCAGCCACAAGGCCTCGCGCCAAAGGGCTTCCAGCAGGCGGTCGCCGACGAAAGCCTCGATCTCTTTGGCGATATGCACGCCCTTCATGCCGATCGGCGGCAGGCGCTCCATCGCCGCCTGAATGGTGGCAGCGCTGGTCTTTTCGCCACCGACGATTTCGACGAGCGGCAGGAGATAGACGGGATTATAGGGATGGGCGACGAAGAGGCGCTCGGGATGGCGCATGTCGCGCTGCAAATCGGTCGGCAGAAGGCCGGAGGTGGATGAGCCGATCAAGGCCTCGGGCTTTGCGGCTGCATCAATCTGCATCAGCACGTTGCGCTTGAGATCCAGCCGCTCGGGCACGCTTTCCTGAATCCAGTCGGCGCCCTCGACAGCTGCTTCCAGCGTGTCCCTGAAGGTGAGCTTTCCACGCGGCGGCAGCGGCGCACCGGTCAGCATCGCATAGGCCTTTTCGGCATTGGCCAGAACTTCGCCGACGATGCGCGTTGCCTCTGGATGCGGGTCGTAGACATCGACATCGATGCCAGCGAGCAGGAAACGGGCGATCCATCCGCCGCCGATGACGCCGCCGCCGATACAGGCCGCCTTGTTGATCTTGGTCATCGGGGCCTCAGCGCTTCGTCAGTTTCAACTTCTTGCGGACATCTTCGGGGCCGATGATGCGCGCGCCCATGCCTTCCACCACCTGCACCGCCTTTTCGACGAGCTGCGCGTTGGTCGCGAGCATGCCCTTTCCGGCATAGAGATTGTCCTCCAGCCCGACGCGGACATTGCCGCCGGCAAGGATCGCAGCCGCCGGGTAGGCCATCGCGTTGCGACCGATGGAAAAGGCCGAGAAGGTCCAGCTTTTGGGAACGTTATTGACCATCGCCATAAAGGTGTTGAGGTCATCGGGCGCCCCCCAGGGGATGCCCATGCAGAGCTGGATGAGAACCGGATCCTCGATCAAGCCCTCCTCGGCAAGCTGCTTGGCGAACCAGAGATGACCGGTATCGAAGGCCTCGATCTCGGGGCGCACGCCGAGATCGGTCATCTTCTTCGCCATGGCCCGCAGCATCGAGGGCGTGTTGGTCATGACGTAGTCGCCAAGATTGAAGTTCATCGTGCCGCAATCGAGCGTGCAGATTTCAGGCAGGCATTCGGCGACATGGCTGACACGCTCGGTGGCGCCGGCCATATCGGTGCCCTTGGCATTCAGGGGCAGGGGGCTCTCGACATCGCCGAAAATCAAGTCGCCGCCCATGCCGGCGGTCAGGTTCAGTACGACATCGATGTCTGCCGAACGGATACGGTCGGTCACTTCCCTATAGAGCTCGTTGCGGCGGCTGGCGGCGCCCGTTTCCGGATCGCGGACATGGCAGTGAACCACTGCCGCCCCAGCCTTGGCGGCGTCGATCGCGGATTCCGCGATCTGCTTGGGAGTGATCGGAACATGGCTGGATTTGGAAACCGTATCGCCGGCGCCGGTGACGGCACAGGTGATGAAGACATCGCGATTCATTGCAAGAGGCATTTTTGTTCTCCCTCGTATTAAGGACATTACGAGCCATGAGACGCCTTCATGCTTTGCATTATCGGAGGCATTCGATACAGTTTCGGAACTACTGGAGGAATGCGTGATGCTGACAGCGGCGAACGAAACACTCGACATCGACCTCCTGATCCTTCCGGAGACGAACCTCATCCTGATCGCTTCGGTGATCGAACCTCTGCGCGGGGCCAACCGCATTTCCGGAGCCGAGCTCTATCGCTGGCGCCTTTTCACACCGGATGGGTCTCCCGCGGAGACGACGAGCCTTATTCCGGTGCCCGCCTGTTCCAGCTTTCGTTCGAGCTCGGATACCGCACCGCTTTTCGTGCTCGCCAGCTACAATTGGCGTCGCAACGCGACGCAGGCATTGAAAATGCAATTGTCGCAAACCGCGCGTCACAGGTCGATGGTTGCCGGCATCGAGTCCGGCACCTGGCTGCTGGCCGAAGCAAGTTTGTTGGATAATGTCTCCGCCGCCGTCCACTGGGAGGACTACGACGATTTTGCGCTGGCCTATCCGCAGGTGCGCGCGGTCAAGGATCGCTACGTGATCGATGGTAAGCGGATCACCACTGCCGGTTCGTTGCCGACGGTCGACCTCATGCTGGAGATCATCCGGCGGCGGCAGGGCTATTCGCTGGCGCTGGAAGTCAGCCGCCTGTTCATCTACGAGCCGGCAAGCACGCCAAGCGCCGCGGAGCTTTCACCATCAACGGCCGGTCTGCGCATGCGCGATCCCCGCGTTGCTCAAGCCATTCGCCTGATGGAGGATCATATCGAGCAGCCGCTGGTGCTGACACGTCTTGCCCGTCGGGTCGGCGTCAGCGCCCGCCATCTGCAGGCGCTCTTCCAGGAGAGTATCGGTGCGCCGCCGCATGTGCATTACCTGGCGTTGAGGTTGAATGCGGCTCGGCGCAAGGTCATCGAGACGAAAGCCTCCTTTACCGAGATTGCCGATGCAACCGGCTTCAATTCGGCATCGGCATTCTCCCGCAGTTACCGTGCCAGCTTTTCCGAAAGTCCGTCCGAGACGCGCCGCAGGCTGCGCCGGCGCACTACAACTGCAGCAGAGCCGACATAGGCTGAAACGCCTCGCGCACCATTTCCGCCAGTTCGCGGATTGCCTCGCTCGAATGATAGGGGTTGCGGCGAAGCACGACACGGGAAGAATCGACCGGCGGAAAGCCGTCATCGCTCGTCAGCTCCCGGCAGCCATGCGGAATGTTGCTGCGCGATAGCGTCGTCACGGCAAGCCCGGCGGAGACGGCATTCTTCAAGCCGGAACTCGTGTCGGCAATGAAGGCGATACGATAACGCCGCCCGATTTGCTCCAATGATTTCAGGGCGAAATCGCGGCACCATGTCGAATCCCGATAAACAGCGATGGGCAGCGGTGTCGCCTCATGCACGCGATGGACCAATGATGTCACCCAGACCGTTGGGTCGATACAGAGAACTTCGCCTTTGCTCTGGTTGTTCCAGTCGAAGACGACGGCCAGGTCCAGCTCATCTTTTTCCAGCGCGGCCAGGTTGTGCACCGTGTAATCGCAGGAGACAGTGACTTCGACGGCCGGATGCCTGATAGCGAAAGCGGCCAAGGCGGCGGGAAGAATGGTCTGGCTGTATTCCTCCGGAATGCCGATCCGGACTGGGCCGTCCAGGGGCTTCGTGCGGATATTTGCCGCAGCCTCGTTCAGGAGCTCGATCACCCGCTGCGCGTAGGGAAGCAACTGAGTGCCGGCGCGGGTCAGCACCGCTCCGCGAGCGCTTCTTTCGAAGAGCGTTTCGCCGATCGTATCCTCGAGCCGCTTGATCTGCGCGCTGACAGCCGATTGGGTGCGGCCGATCCGCTGCGCCGCGATAGAAAAATTAGTTGTCTCGGTGACGACGAGAAAGGTCCGCAGCAGATCGCTTTCGATAGGTTCGCGCATGGCAGGTCACAAATATTTCTGATAGCCACTATCTCTACTATTCGTTTGCCTGATGTCAAATATCGGCGCACACAGGGCAGGTTCCTTCTGCTCATTCCCTGAGTCCATACATGACATTCCAGCTTCCGACCCGCTCCGCTTTTGCCAGCGATTATGAGAGGGGCGTGCTACTCGTGGCGACAGCAATGCTTGCGTGGAGCTGCAGCGGCATCTACGCACGTCTCCTGACCACGGACATATGGACGGCGATCTCCTGGCGTTCGCTGTTCGGTGGTCTGTTTCTGCTGATTCCCAGCTTTTTCCTCGAAGGTGGGTTCTCCAGGCGGCAATGGGCATCGATCTTTCATCCCGCCGGGCTGGCGATGCTGGCTTGCCAGACCATCAGCCAGGCGTGTTTCATCGGCGCACTTTATACGACCACGGTCGCAAACGTGACGATGATCTATGCGACCGCCCCGTTCATCGCCGCGTTTCTCAGCTGGATCATGCTGAAGGAGCAGGTCGCGAAGCGGACATTGGTGGCCGGCGGCATCTGCCTTGTCGGCGTTGCGGTCATTGTCGCATCTTCGATTGGCGGCGGTACCGGCGCTGGCGATCTGCTGGCGCTCGGCATGACGGTCACCTTTGCCCTTATCATCGTCATCCCTCGCATGGATCCCGGCATCCCGATCCTGCCATCGAGCGTCGTCAGCGGGCTTCTGACCTTCGTAGTCTTCGTGCCCTTTGCCTCGACGAGCTCGGTGGACGTTCACAACTGGCTTCTGCTCGCCGCATTCGGGGCGACGAATTTTGCGCTGGCTTTCGTCCTTTTCCTGTTCGGATCAAGAAAGATGCCGGCTGCCGACGCTGCACTCATCAGCTCGATGGAGATCGTGCTGACGCCCTTCTGGGTCTGGCTCTTCTTCTCGGAGATGCCGCCGGTTGCCACTTTTGTCGGCGGAGCGATCATCTTCGCGACGATCGTCTGGCATACGGCCATCGACCTCAGGCATAGCCGCCGCCGTCGGGCGCCGGTCTAGCGAGCTATGGCTATAAGCGACCAGCCGAAATCCTCGGCAGCGTATAAATATAACGTAAATGGAATAACTTAATAGATTTTTCTGGTGTTATACATGAGGGTGCTCCTGTCTTGGCACGCCATCGAATGCGCCTTCGATCTGCAACAAAATGTAACAACTCATAACACCACGTCACGCCCGAATCGGTATATTCCGCTCGTATTCGAACGAGAGGTCACTTGATGCAGGCTAACCAGGCGCCGTCCCCTTCACAAACCGATGTGCTGATCTGTCTCGACAATCAGCAGGTGGCGTCCCGCATCGGCACGGTTCTGTCGCAACAGGGATTGACGGTGCTGATTATCCCCACGACCGGGCTTCACGAGTGGTTCGAGCCGAATGGTTGCCAGCTTGTGGTCACGCATACCGCGATGATCGGCCAGGTCCGCAATCGCTTCAACCTGCCCGTTGTCAATATCGAAGCCTTCATATTCGATCGCCCCGAGCATACGACCGAAGGTGCCGCCCGGCAGTTTGATGGCGACGCCTTCGTCAAACGGGTTTTCCTGGTCATGAACGGCGGTCAAAAGCGCGCGGCTGAGTGATCCGAGCCAACCGGCGCTTCTGTTATCCCAGCCGTTGCTGGCTGGCCTTGTCGAAGAAGTGGAGGTTCGGGGTCTTGAGCGAGATCCGAATCGTCTGCCCCGGTGCGAGTTCGGCGCGCTCCCGCATGACCCACGTCAGTTCCTTGCCTTCCAGGTCAAGCGCGACATGCGTTTCCGAACCAGTCGGCTCGACGACGGTCACGGTTGCCGCCACCCCGTCTTCCGAGGCGAAGGAAATGTCTTCCGGACGTATTCCCAGGACGACCTCCTGGTCCTCCGACTGAGCCGGAGCAGTGGCAAGTTCGATGCGGGTGCCGGTCGGCAGCACTAGTGCCGGTGACGCGCCGCCGGTGACCTTGCCTTCGAGGAAATTCATGGCCGGCGAACCGAGGAAACCGGCCACGAAGACATTTTTGGGCCGATCGTAGAGTTCCAGCGGCGAACCGACCTGCTCGACCTTTCCGCCCTGCAGAACGACGATCTTGTCGGCCATGGTCATGGCTTCGATCTGATCGTGCGTCACGTAGACGATCGTCGTCTTCAAGCGCTGGTGCAGCGCCTTGATTTCCGCGCGCATCTTCACGCGCAGCTTGGCGTCGAGGTTGGAGAGCGGTTCATCGAACAGGAAGACTTTCGGATCGCGCACGATGGCCCGGCCCATGGCGACGCGCTGGCGCTGGCCGCCGGAAAGCTGGGCGGGCTTGCGATCCAGCAATGGCTGCAACCCCAGTATCTTGGCCGCGTCGCCGACTTTCCGGTCGATCTCCGCACGCTTCGCGCCGGCAAGTTGCAGCGCAAAGCCCATGTTTTGCGCCACCGTCATCTGCGGATAGAGCGCATAGTTCTGGAATACCATGGCGATGTCGCGATCCTTCGGCGGCAGGTCGTTGACAACCCGTCCGGCGATCGAGATCTCACCGCCGGTGATGTCTTCCAGCCCGGCGATCATGCGCAGCAATGTGGACTTGCCGCAGCCCGAAGGGCCAACGAGAATGACGAATTCGCCGTCCGAGATTTCGACATCCACACCATGGATGATGTTTACCGCGCCGTAGGACTTCCTGACGTTCTTAATGGTCAATCCGGACATGACATTCTTTCCCTGAAGATCGATCAGTGCTTCTTGCGGATGCGGAGCGCCTGGTATGGCCTGCCCGGCAGCTCCACGCCGAAGGCGGCATCCGCCTTGCCGCCGCGCACGATCGCGCCGTGGCGCGTCGGATGCGGAATCGGTGCTTCCACCTTTTTCGCCGGCGTGATCGTCATCTCCCATGTGTCGATAATGTCGACATCATAGTCGGTTCCATCCTTGGGCAGCCCAGTGGACCAGACAGTGGGTTGGTGTTCGCCGAGATAGATGTAACTGACATCACCATCATGCGCGCCGGAAACGCGGGTCCACGGCCATTCGCCATACGAGGACATGGGTTCTAGGCCGTTGACCACATCCTGCTCCAGAAGATCGCGCAGGAAGCCGATGCGCTTCCAGGCCTCGCCGCGCAGCTCGCCGCCCTTGGCCCACCAGATCAGATCCTCCGGATGCGAATAGGTTTCACCATGGCCGGCATAGCCGCCGCGTGTCACTGTGATCCAGAAACGATGCACCAGCTCCTGTGCTGTCAGATTGCCCCAGGACTGGATGATGTTGCCCTCATATTCCGGCTCGTCGTTGACGACAGGCTTGCCATAGGCCTCGCGCCATTCCTGCGTGCGCTTCACGTCCCAGTTCTGAATGCAGGTATGGGTGACCCACGGCTTGCGATGATCGAAGTTCATCGTCGGCTCGCCGTTGTGGATCGACTTCAGATGGCCATAGGGATCGTTCTCTTCGAGAATGTGAAAATAGCGGTCCCACTGCTGCAGCGGCTTGGTGTCGAGAAGGAAGTCGTACTCGTTGGCAAGCGCCCACCAGACATTGCGATAAGCGGCAAGCCGCGCCGCGAGATAGGCGACATAGCGGAAATCCTGCTCGGCCGTCATGTCGGCATAGCCCCAACGGTCGTAGGGGTGGAACATGATGATATCGGCCTCGATGCCGAGATCGCAGAGGGCTGCGACCTGGCTCTCGAAATGGCGGAAGAGGACGGGGTTCGGCCGGTCGAAATCTTGCCTGCCGTCCGCACCTTTTTCAAAGCAGGCATAGAGCGGTTCGTTGACGTTATAGGGGTAATCCTTCGGAAAAACGCCCATGCGGATCTTGTTGAAACGCGCTTTCTTCAGTGTATCGAGCGTCTGGGCCTGCATCTCGAGCGGCTGGTGCGTCCAGGCATAGCAGGTCGTGCCGAAGGAGAGGAAAGGCTTGCCGTCGGCATAGGCGAAATGGAATTTGTTGCGGACGTGCACGGGGCCGTGATTGCCTTCGGATGGCTTGGTCGCAACGAAAGAGCCGGTCTTGTCATCCAGTTCCGATGTCTTCGAGCGCGTGCGGAACGACCAATCGCCTTCATTGTCCGGCATGAAGCGAACGCGATAGACGCCGTCGCCATCATAGAAGCCGGGCACGCGTACCTCACGGCTGTTCTGGCTGAAGACGGCATCGAATGCCACATCGAGATAGGGATTGCCACCGGAAGGGCCGTTGAAGGCCGCTTCGAAGACTCCCCATTTTTCGACGGACGCGTTGGACATGATATTCTCCTCGGAAGATGTATGGATGGTCCGACCGCTCAGCCCTTGACCGCGCCGGAGGTGAGGCCGGAGACGAAGTAGCGCTGGAAGATCAGATAAACGATGGTGGCCGGCAGCACGGTCATGACGATCGCCGCGTTCAACTGCCCGTAATCGTTGGAAAACTGGCCCTGGAAGGACATGAGCCCGAGCGGCAGCGTCCACATGTGCTGATCCTGCAGCAGCACGAGCGCCATTGCGAATTCATTCCATGTCGAGACGAAATCCAGGATCAGCAGCGCCGCGAGCACCGGCAGGCAGACAGGCAGAAATATCCGGCGGAAGATGGTGAAATGGCTGGCGCCGTCGATCAGGGCGGCTTCCGACAATTCCTTCGGAATGCCTTTGAAGAAGCCGTGCAGAATGAAGACCTGATAGGGCACACCGAAGGCGATATAGGGAAGGATCACGCCGGGATAGGTGTCGATGAGGCCGAGCGAATTGACCAGCGTGAACAGCGGCGCCAGCATCACCTGGAACGGGATCATGGTGCCGAAGATGACGAGGAGCAGCAGCAACTTGCCGAACCGCAGGCGGATCTTGGCGAGCGCATAGGCGGCCATTGCCGAGAGGATAAGCCCGAGCGGCACCTTGATGACGGTAATGATGGTGCTGTTCAGGAAGGCGCTGGCGAAATTGCCGCGGCCCCAGGCGCTCGAATAATTCTCGAAGGCTGGATCGAGCGGCGGCATGAAGGCGCCGGTCGACGTCACATCAGCCTGCGTTTTCAGCGAGGTGAAGACGATGAAGACGAAAGGCGCGAGCCAGATCGCAGCGACGACCAGCAGTGCGATCCACAGGCCGATCAGGACAGGATCGCGCTTGCGCTTTGCCGGTGCAATCGTTTCGAAGTCGTCCGACATGGATGTGGCCGATGCTGCCGTCATTGTTCGGCCTCCTCATGCTTCTGCGTCCAGCGCAGGTAGGGAATGACGACGACGATGGTGATGAGCAGCAGGACGACCGAGATCGCGGCACCGCGGCCGAAATCGAAGATCTGCATGGCCTGCGTAAAGGCCCAGAGCGCCAGCATCTGCGTGGATTGCGCCGGCCCGCCGCCTGTCAGGCCATAGACGATGTCGAACGCCTTCAGCGACGAGATCACCGAGAGCACAAGTACAATCGTCAGCGTCGTGCGCAGCGCGGGCAGGGTGACGTAGCGGAAGATGTTCCAGCGCCCAGCGCCATCGATGCGGGCGGCTTCGACCAGCGTCTGCGAGACATTTTGCAGGCCGGCGAGAAACAGGACCATGGAGAAGCCGACGGATTGCCAGAGATAGGCAACGAAGACGGAATAGAGCGCGATATCCTTGTCGCCGAGCCAGTCCTGGATCCAGTCCTGCAGACCCATTGTGGTCAGGATTTCGGTGAAGAGACCGAAGAAGGGATCGTACATCCATTTCCACATGGTCGCGACCGCGATCGGGGCGATGATGACGGGCAGATAGAAGATGGCGCGGAAGGTATTGCGGGCGAAAAGCTTCTGATTAAGGCTCAGTGCGAGCAAGAGGCCGACCATGGGCGGAAAGATCACGCACATGATCGTCCAGATCACGGTGTTGCGGAAAGCGACCCAGAAGACCGGATCCTGCGTGAAGATATATTGATAGTTCGCCAAGCCGACGAAGGGGCGCTGCGGATCGAGGCCGTTCCATTTCTGAAAGCTCAGCACCACAACGTTCAGCATCGGATAGAGCGCGAAAATCACGTAGATCAGCATGGCCGGCGCAAGCAGGATCACTGCCTGGACGCGAGAATCATGAGTACGATTGCGGAATGACATTTCTGATTGCTCCCGGCGGCAGCTGACGCATGGGCATGAAGGTGAGGGAAGCCGCCGTAGCGATTGGCAATCGGAGTGACGGCTTCCCTCGAAAGATCAGGTGCGACCGGCGATGAAGGTCTGCAGCTGCTTGGCGGCATCGGCCGGCTGGATATTGCCGGAGGCGACATCGTTGATCACCCGGAAGTATTCGGTGGTGATGTCGAGCGGGAAGGCCTGATCGCCATTCATGTAGACCTTGCTGTAGGTCTTGAAGATCTCCAGCCACTTCGCCTCGAGCGGCTTTTGGTCGGTGTACTGGACATTCTTGTTGACCGAGATCGAGCTGATCTGGCCGACGAGATCCTGCTGCACCTTCGTCGAGAGGAAGTAGTCGAGGAACTTTGCCGCAAGATCCGGGCTCTTGCTCTTGGTGCTGACGTAATTGTACTCGGCAAAGCCATAGAGGCGGTTGGTGTTCGTCGGGAACGGCACGACGCCGTAATCGTCGAGATTGACCTTGCTGCCGCTCAGCTGGCTGACCAGCCAGTCGCCTTCGAGCATCATCGCGGCGCGGCCGGCGACGAACAGCGTATAGGACTGCTGGTTGCTGATGCCCATGAAGGGCTTCAGCGTGTAATCCTTCGTCCACTTGGCAAATTCGGTAAATGCGTCGGTCGCGCAGGGCTCCTTGGTCCAGTCGGTCTTCATCGCCATCAGCGCGTCGTGCTTGTCGGCGCCGCACTTGGTTTCGAGCAGCACATCCATCAGGCGCATGACGTGCCAGTTGACCGAGCCGCCGAAGGTGAAGGCCGGGATGCCTGCGGCCTTGAGCTTATCGGCTGCGGCCAGCAGCTCCTCGTAGGTCTTTGGTTCCCCTGTGATGCCGGCTTTCTGGAAAAGCTTCTTGTTGTAGTAGATCGCTTCGCCCTTGAAGGTGAAGGGAACGCCATGCTTGCCGCCCGGATAGAGATCCGCAAAAGCGGCGGCCGACGGGAGCAGCTCGTCGTTCCACTTGTACTGGGTGTAGTATTTGTCGAGCGGCAGCGAGAGGCCCGCCTTCACATATTCGCCGCCGAGGCCAAGACCGGCCCAGCTGAAATAGATATCCGGGCCCTTGCTGGAACCCGCTGCAACACGAAGCGCGGTCTTGTGCTCATCGACGCCGCGCTGGACGATTTCGATGTGGGTGCCGGGGTTGGCGGCTTCGAAATCCTTCGCCACCTTCTTCAGCGCGCCATTCGCCGCGCCGTTGTCGAAGTTCAATGTCCACAGCGTCAAGTCTTCCGCGGCGACATTGGTTGCCGAGAAAGCCGCCGCCGCTATCGCAGCAGCGCCGAACCAACGCGCATATTTGAAGTTGCCAGCCATTTCCCGTCCTCCTCTGAGCAAAGCTGAGGGCGGTTTTGACAAATCGTTGTCAACATGTCAACTGGTATGATGAGCTTATCAGCGGTATCACATGAAGTGGTCGCGGAAGCAGGCGATGACGACCACGGCCGAAGCCGCGCCGGGATCGATGTGTCCCAAGGCCCGATCGCCGAGGCGCGACGAGCGGCCCTTTGCCGCGATCATATTTTTGGTTCCTTCCGCGCCCGCTTCGCCGGTTTCAAGGGCGGCGGCCAAGCAGTCGGCAAGCAAAAGCCCTCGATCCCTGGCCGCGCGGCAGGCGGTGGCGGCGGGTGCCCAGGCATCCACCATGGTCTTTTCGCCGACCTCTGCCTTGCCCCGATCCTGAATGCCCTTGGCAAAGGCAGAAAATATCTCGACCATATCGTCGTCGCTCAATGACGACTTTCCCTTGGCGACCGCGCCTGCGCGCATCAGGGCGGTCGCATAGAGCGGTCCGGACGAGGCACCCACGGCGTTGAGGAAGGACTTCGCCGCCGTGTTGAAGACCAGCGTCGGCTCGGATGTCGATGAATCCAGCTCCGAAACCGCCTTGGCGGCGGCGGTAAAGCCGAGCTCCATGGCGATGCCGTGGTCAGCGTCGCCGATCACGCCGTCCAGTTCGCAGAGACGATCCCTCTCGCGGGCCATCGCTTCGGCGATCCGCACGAAAAGCGATTTCAGATCCTCCGTTGTAACCGTTGTCATTACAAAACCTCGCCGGAGCGGAACATGGCGCAATCACAGGGGTGATCGATCAGTCGCTGCAATTCGTCATCGAGATGGATGAGGGTGATGGAGGCTCCAGCCATTTCCAGCGACGTGCAGTAATTGCCGACCAGCGACAAGTGAATGACGACGCCTGCATCGTCGAGCATGGCCTTGACCTTGCGCATCATGATGTAGAGTTCCATCAGCGGTGTGGAGCCCAAGGAGTTGACGAGCACGGCAACCCGGTCACCGCGTGCCGGCTTCATCTCATCGAGAATCTTGCCGACGAGTTCGCTCGTCACCTCGTCCGCAGACCGCATCGGCCCGCGTGCGACGCCGGGCTCGCCATGGATGCCCATGCCGATCTCCATCTCGTCGGCGCCGATCTCGAAATTCGGTTTGCGCGTCTGCGGCAGAGAGCAGGGCGAGAGTGCGACGCCCATCGTATAGGTGCGCTCATTCGCCCAGCGTGCCACCCGTTCGACATCGTCGAAACCGTACATCAGGTCGCATGCGGCACCCGCAGCCTTGAAGATGAAGACGTTGCCGGCAACCCCGCGACGGCGCTCCTTCTGATCGACCGGTGCAGACGCGATGTCATCCGTCGTCAGCACGGTACGCGCCTCGATATCGTCCATGGCAAGCATTTCCGTCGCCATGTCGAAATTCATGACGTCGCCTGCGTAATTGCCATACATGAACAGCACGCCGGCGCCGCCATCGACAGCCCTGGCACATTCGATGATAGGATCGGGCGGCGGCGAGGCGAAGACATTGCCGATGGCGGCGGCATCGGCCAGTCCCTTGCCGACGAAGCCGAGAAATGTCGGCTCGTGTCCGGAGCCGCCGCCGATGACCAGGCCGACCTTACCATCTCGCGGACCATGGTTCGCCACGATCGAGCGCGGCGATCCTTCAACGGCGCGGAGATGGCGCGGATGGGCTGCGAGTATCCCGGCCAGCATTTCATCCACGGCGGCCGCGCCTTCGTTGATCAGCTTCTTCGTCTTCACGCAGTCCTCCAAATCATTGCGATCGTTGGGACTAACATGCGCGTCTCCGATTGAAGGTCAATCCATCAAGGCTGCCGAAACTGTGCTATAGGCATCAAGCAAGAGCCTCTTGCTTTCAGTCTGTTCCTTCAGCTGGAATGTCTCCAGCTCCACCCGTTGCGGAATGGGTGTGATATTGACCAGATGGAGCGACCGCGATCCGCCGGATCGTACCGTGATGAAGCTGAGTACCGCGCTCGGATCGGACGACAGGCACTCGTGCCATGGCTGGCCGGCGAGGCGGGATAGCGCCGCGACCGTATTGAACAGCGGTCGTTTAGTGCCTGCCGCCGATGGCTCGTTCTCTCCAGCGATCAGGCCGAAAGATCCTGTCAGTGCCGAAAGCGTCAGGCATTCCAGTCCGGCATCGAGGACACGGGCAGCGTAACCCAGCGCAAAGGCTTCTCCAAAACGGGCATTGTGCCGCGGATCGGTGTTGGCCATTGCGATACGGCCGCCGCGGGGATTGTCCATTGTCCTGCTGCCATAGGGGTTCTGCCGCATCGGTATGGTCGATGGGCCGATGCGATAGGATTTGTCGCCGTAAATGGCGCGTACGGAACGCGTGATGAATGGCAGCGCTTCCAGCGTCTGCATGACGCTCAGATCGTCAGCCGCATGCACGATGGGATTGGTGCAATGCGTAATGAAATCGAGAGTGTCGGCTGGCCCACGTTTGCGATTGAGCTCGGTGAAATAGCTCAGCATGCCGCCGCCGATACGCACATCGGGAAAGGCGGCGTGCGCGGCGGCATAGACTTCCTCAAGAGGAGGGCACTCGGGCCATTTGCTGCCCGGCGGCGTCGATTGCCGGTCGACCGAAGGAGAGACCATGATGGCATCGGGTTTGAAGCCGGCTGCCCGCATCCAGTCTGCTATTTGCTGTGCTTCGACAAGCGGTGCCTGGCGGCAGGGCAATGCGATTTCCAGCGTCGACTTGCCGGCATGGAGTGCGGTGACGGCTGCGAAGCGTTTGAAGGCATCAGCGCCATGGCCGGCATTCGGATCGAAGTGAAACAACAGTTCTTGCGGTCCGATTTCAGCCAGCCGGTTGCGCGCAGCCCGAGTTGCGTCCGCTTCCTCGGGTGTAACGACAAGACCGATGGACGGCATGGCACCGGATTTTGTTCCCGGGCTTAGGGTGATCGCTGCATCCGAAGTATGGGAAAAAGAGGGTGGCGAACGCCGCTTATTCCCGATGGTCAGAACGATACGCTGCCGCATCGGCTCGCCGGCTGGAATTCGATAGGGCCAGGGCAGTGCAAGCGGGCGAACATAGGTCTTGTAGGAAGCATCGGACCAGTTGCGCTGATCTTCCATCTCGAAGGTGTCGCCTTCCATCCGGCATTCGGCTGTTACGTTCGCCATCACGCCATGCGTAATCGCCCGCATATCCTTGAAGGGCTGCCAGGGTTCGATAAGATCGGGAAAATGCGTGTTTTCTCTGCTGCCGTCGACATGCTCGACCGATACCGGCGTGCCGGCGTGCCCCACGATCGGGTGCAGGATGCAGAAGCCGCAGCGGTTGGTTTCGAAGCCGGTCATCGAGAGCGCTATTGCTTCGAAGGTCAGGGCTTCATCGGCTTCAGCTGCTATCCGCACGTCGATCACAAGTTCGGTATTTTCAGGGCCGGCACAACGCGCAACATAGCTGACGAAAAAGCCATCCTGATGCTGATTGATCCGCAGATCGTCGATATCAGGTGCATAGGTGCCCCAATCGCGATCGCGGATCAGATAGGAAACGGCCCGCAGAACCTCGACGCCATCATAGCGGATAGCCCGGAGATTGCCGTCCTTGAAGTCGACGTCAAGCCTGCCCGCTGTCAGTCGGACCGGCGGCGTTTCGAGCTCGCGCGTGCCGTAAAGCTGGAACAGATCGATCTCGCTCTTCATCGCAGCATCGCTCCGATATCGACGGATTTCCCGTTGGCGGCGCTCTCATAGGCGGCTTCGACCAGCGCCAGGGTCTTGAGATTGTCAGCGCCCGACGTCGAGGTTTCGCCTCCGTCGGCAAGGCGATCGGTCCAATGCTGCTGAATTGCGAGCACGCTCTCCTGGATGTTGTGCCAAGGGCGCGAAGCCCAAGGCAGAAGCCGCGGCGACGCATCCGTGATGCTCACGCCATCGGGGCCGTTGACCTCGAGGCAATAGCCTTGCGAGAGGCGAATGGTGCCTCGCGTGCCGTCGAGTTCGATCAGCGTCTCCGGGAAGGGCTCGGTCGCAAGCTTGGAGGCATAGCTGACATCGACGAGCGACGTCGCGCCGTTCTCATGGTCGAGCAGGATGGTTGCGACATCCTCACCCTTGATCTTCGGATTGACCCGCTTGGTGCGGGCCGTCAGTGAAGAAACGTCGCCGAGGATGAAGCGGGCGATGTCGAGCGTATGGATGCCGAGATCCTCGATGATGAACCGTTCGCCTTCGGCGAGATAAGGTTGGCCCGAAAACACGTCGTAGCCGGAGCGGAAGGAGAAACGCCCCCAGAAGGGTTCGCCGATCGCACCGGACTGGAGGGCATGCTTGACGGCCTGAATGGGCGTCTGCCAGCGGAAGTTCTCATGCACCATAAGCGGCACGCCGGCCGCAGCGCAGGCCGCGACCATGGCTTTGGCATCACTCAACGTCTTTGCGAAGGGCTTTTGGCAGATTGCAGGGATCTTGTAAGAGGCGGACATCTCCACTAGGGCGCGATGGCTTTGCACCGTCGTTGCGATGTCGACGAAATCGAAGCCCCCATCGGCGAACATGGCGGCCGCGTCCGTGTAGCGGCGTTCGATGCGGAACTGGTCGCCGACGAGTTTCAGCCGCTCCGGGTCGCGGTCGCAGATCGCGACGATGCTGGCGCCTTCGACGTCTTGCCACGCGTGCATCTGATTGATCGCGAAAAAGCCGCAACCGATCAATGCGCCCTTGAGTTCTGCCATTTCAGCCTGCCTTTGCCATTTGCATGAGAGTTACGCGCTGCTGGAGACGCCGTTGCGCCTGATCCACGACAACAGCGATGATGATGACAAATCCCTTGATCACCATCTGCCAGAAGGATGAGACGCCCATCATCACGAGGCCGTCAGAAAGGATGCCGATGACGAAGGCGCCGATGATCGTGCCGCCTATGGTGCCGCGGCCGCCCGACATGGAGGTGCCGCCGAGCACCGCTGCCGCGATCGCGTTCAGCTCGAAGCTTTCGCCGGTCGCCGGATGCGCCGCCATCAGTTCCGACGAAATGACGATACCGACGATGGCCGCGCAGAGCCCCGAGAACATATAGACGAAGATCTTGACCACATCGACGCGGATGCCGGACATGCGCGCGGCGCGCTCGTTTCCGCCGACGGCGAAGATGTGCCGGCCAATCGGCGTCGAGCGGGCGACGTAGGCGGCGAGTAGCGCCAACACGATCAGGATCCAGATGGAGACGGGAAGGCCGAGCATACGGCCAGCGCCGAAGACGTCGAAGCCCGTGGTATCGTATTCCGGCCGGCCCACCAGGTTCGGGAAGGTCTGCCCGTCGGACGACAAGAGTGCGAGGCCGCGGGCGATATAGAGCGTTCCGAGCGTGGCGATGAAGGGCGCGACGTTGAGCTTGGTGATGAGCAGGCCGTTGATCAGCCCAATCCCCAGGCCGACGGCCAGTGTGATGAGGATGATCTCGTAGATGTTGAAGTAGACGGTATAGCCGATCGGCAGTTCGACGCCATTCAGGATGAGGGCGCCTGCCACCATGCCGCAAAGGCCGACGATCGAGCCGACCGATAGATCGATCCCGCCGGTGACGATCACGAAGGTCATGCCCATGGCGAGAAAGGCGTTGAGTGCGACGTGCTTGGACATCAGGATGATGTTGGCGGTCGAGGTGAAGTTCGGTGCGAAGATCGCAAAGAAGATGACGACGGCAAATAGCGCGATGAAGGTCCTGAGCTTCATCAGCGTCAGGAGAACGGAGCCGTTCGAGCGATCGGCCGCAAGGCTGGAAGACGTATCTGCGGTCATGACGCGAGTTTCCCTGTATGTCCGTGTCCCTTGGCGGATGCCGCGATGATGGCCTCTTCCGTCGCTTCGCTTCGGTCGAGAACGGTCACGAGCTTGCCGTTGCTGAGCACTGCGATGCGGTCCGAAAGTGCCATGACCTCTTCAAGGTCGGAGGTTGAAAACAAGATTGCGAGACCCTTGCCGGCGAGCCTGCGCATGGTGCGGAAGACGTCGGCCTTGGCGCCGACATCGATGCCGCGGCTCGGCTCGTCCATCAAAAGCACCTTCGGGTCGGTCATCAGCGCCTTGCCGATGACGACCTTCTGCTGGTTGCCGCCGGACATGGAGGTTACCTCGAAATCCGGATTGGGCGCCTTGATCGAGAGATCGCGGATCATGTCGCGGATGGCAGTCTTTTCGGCACCCGGATCGATATGGAAAAACAGCCGGGCGAAGCGGCCGAGGCTCGCAAGCGTCAAATTGCTGGCGATGGACAGGACCTGCACCAGCCCTTCGCGCTGCCGATCCTCGGGGATCAGCGCCAGACCGTGCCGGATGCGCCTGGTGGTGTCGCGTGCGCGAACCTCGACCCCATCGATGTAGATCCGCCCGGTCGAATGCATATGCCGGCCCATCACGCATTCGAAGAATTCGCTGCGCCCGGCACCCATCAGGCCGTAGATGCCGAGGATTTCGCCGGCGCGCACCGACAGCGAGACATGATCGACGGCAAGGCCGCCGGTGCGTCGCGGCAGGCTGATCTCCTCGGCACGGAAGGCTTCCTTGCCGATCGCATGGCCTCCGTCCCTGGCGAAGTCCTTGGCGTCCGATCCGATCATCGAGCGGACGATCCATTTCGTATCGATATCGCGAACCATGGCCTGACCGGTGATCTGCCCGTCACGCAGCACGGTGATGTAGTCGCCGATGCGCATCAGTTCTTCCAGCCGGTGCGAGATGTAGACGATCGCGACGCCTTGAGCCTTCAGCTCCGCAATGACCTTGAACAGAATATCGACTTCCGCGGCAGATAGCGCCGATGTCGGCTCATCCATGATCAGAATGCGGGCATCGAGCGAGATGGCCTTGGCGATCTCGACGAGCTGCTGCTGCCCGATCGGAAGGTCCTCCACCATGGTTTCGGCGCCTATGCCGGCATCGAGCCGATCCAGAAACGCGTTGGCCCTGGCGATCTGCGCCTTGTGGTCGATACCGAAGATGCCGCGGGTGATTTCACGCGTGGTAAAGATGTTTTCGGCCACCGTCATGTTGGCAAAGAGATTGAGCTCCTGGAAGATCATGCCGATGCCGCGCGCCTGCGCGTCGGCCGGGCTGCTGAAGGAGACTTCCTCGCCTTCGAGCAGGATGCGGCCCAAGGTCGGCCGTTCGACCCCGGCGATGATCTTCATCAAGGTAGATTTTCCGGCGCCGTTTTCGCCGACAAGCACATTGACCGCGCCGCGGTGCAGCTCGAGGTTAGCGTGCCTGACGGCGACGATGCCGGAATAGACCTTGGAAACGTCCTCTAGGCGCAGGATGATGTCGTTGCTCGGCGTTTCGCTCATGGTCATTGCCCCAATGTCAGGGCTGAAGGGGTGATCAGGGGAAGCTGGCCGGATGGGGGCAGTGGAAACGCGCCGGTCACCGTGATCGTCTTTCCAATCAGCTCGTTGCGAGGCAGTGCTGCCAGAAAAGATGAGTTTGCCTTCTCATTGAAGGCCTTGCCGAATTGAGCCCATTCGATCTGGTTCCTGAATTCGTTGAAGTCCAGGAAATCCAGCGCGTCGCGCAGCGCCGTGCCTCGGATGGCCGGACCGATCTGCACCTTCGCATCCGCCTCGCCGTCGCCATCCACATCGACGTCGAGGGTGCCCGCACGGGAGGCGGTATCGGCAGCGACGATCTTGCCGCTCAATTTGACGGCATAGGTCCAGGGTGATGAAGCCTGCTTTCGCGGATTTCCGTATTTCGCGCCGGCATCGTCCGGATTAGCGGCTATGGCCTGCAACACCGTCTTGATGTCGCCCGCGCGCTTCTCCATGCTCGGCAGCACCTGAGATTGCCAGATGGCATCGACCTTTGCCGCGGGATCGAAGGCACTCTTTGCTGCCGCCGCGGCTTTCTCCTCGGGCGTCGGCGTCTTGATAATCTTGCAGCCGGGCAATGCCGCGGCCAAAACAAGGGCCACGAGCGCGCCTCTGGTCCTCAACATGCAATACACCTCGATCTCGCAGGAAAGACATCGGGAGAGCGCGAGTTTCCCGCGCTCTCCAACCTAGTGGCATCAGTTCTTCAGCGCGAAGGTCTCAAGCTTGTCGGCATTGTCGGCATTGATGAGGACGCAATCCATCAATTGCTTCTCATCCTTCGGTGCCGTCTTGTTCTTGATATAGGCGTCGGCCTGTTCGACCGCCTTCTGGGCCTGGGCGTAAGCTGGCTGCATGACCGTCGCCTTGATGCCGCCCGCCTTGATGGAGTCGCGCACATCGTTCGACCCGTCGAAGCCGACGACGATCACGTCCTTGCGGCCGGCGGCCTGCAGAGCGGCAATCGCGCCCATCGCCATGGTATCGTTGCCCGAGATTACGCCCTTGATATCAGGATTTGCCTGCAGGATGGTTTCCATCTTGGCATAGGCCTCGGTCTGGCTCCAGTTCGCCGACTGCTTGGCAACCAGCTTCAGATCCGGATAGTCGTCGATGACGTCGTGATAACCCTGCGAGCGGATGCCGGCATTGGTATCGGCTTCGCGGCCGACGAGTTCGGCATAATTGCCCTTCTCGCCCATCAGCTTGACGAACTCCTGCGCGCCGAGCTGGGCGCCCTGGTAGTTGTTGGAAACGATCTGGGCGACCGCGATGCCGGTCACGTTGATTTCGCGGTCGATGAGGAAGGAGGGGATGCCCGCATCCTTGGCCTTCTTCAGTGCAGCGACCGTCGCATCCGCGCCGGCATTGTCGAGAATAATAGCTTTGGCGCCACGCCCGATCGCCGTGTCGATGACTTCCGATTGCTTGTTGGCATCGTCGTCATGCGTCATGACGAGCGTCTCGTAGCCCAGTTCCTTCGCCTTGGCCTCGGCGCCGACGGCCTCTGCCTTGAAGAATGGATTGTCGAAGGCCGGCGTGATGATGGCGATCAGATCGGCCGCGAAAGCCGGCATCGCCGTCCCCAGCGCCAGTGCGGCGGTAAAGGCTGCAAGTGTCAGTCTGCGTGTCAGTTTCATGGTCTCCTCCCAGTTATGAAACAGGCCCTGTTCCCGGCAGGGCAGCAAGGGGAGGGCATTGCCCTCCCGGGGACGTCGATCAGGTGATGCGACGGATGCTTTCTGCGATCTCCTGCGGCTCGAAAACTTTCTTCCAGTCGTCGCGCATGAGGGCAGGAATGCCGAATTCGATCGCCTTGTTGCAGGCATCGGAGAACACGCCGTCGACTTCCTTGAAGATGACGGCGCCGAGCACGTTCATGTGGCCCAGCAGGAAGTCGCGGGCGGCTTCCGCCGGGACGCCGCGGGCAACGCACTCATCCATGGCCTGGCGCATGACGACGAGCAGCGAGGCGCAAACCGTTTCCGAAAGACCCGGTTCCAGCATCGCCATCTGCTCGACGGTGACGCGATGCGAGCGCATGACGGGCGCCCAGATGACCTTGGCGATTTCCTCGCCGAGAGAATAGGCACTTTCCGGACCCTGCATCAGCGCCGAAACGATATGCTGCTTGGCAAAGAGGCCGCCGAAATGGTCCTTCTTGGCCTGCATGTCGGTCTCGTCGTTGAAGATCGGCGGATGGCAGGGATGGGTGACGAAATAAGTGAGGTCTTCGCGCTGCGGCAGATGGCCTGCAAAGGGGGCGGCGGCGTCGAGCGCGACGACCATCGTGCCGGGTTTCAGCTTGTCGACGATGCCGGCGGCAACCTTGCCGATCGCGGTATCCGGTACTGCAAGGATCACGACGTCCGCGCCATCCAGCGCGGCGTCGACAGGGACGCAATCGATGGAAAGGTCATTCTTCAGTCGGGCCTTGCCGGCATCGCTGACCTCGACATGGCGCACATCGAAGCGCGAGCCTTTCAGGTTCTTGGCGAGCCGGTAGCCCATTTTGCCGCCGGCGCCGAAAAGAGCAATTGCAGTCATGTTGGTACCTCGTTCACTTTCAATGTGTGGTATCGCAAGTGGTATGATGAGTCAATGAGCATGCCAATGACCTTGCCGAGAATGCACAGCTAAGATGCTCGGCCGTCGCGGATCTGCGCGAAGTAATCGTCGGTGCCGACCTGCCCGCCCTTCAGTGCGATCTGCAGGCCGTTGGTGGGCGCATAGCTGCCATGGGCCGTGCAAAGCGGCGAGCCTGGCGTTTGCGGTAATGGGAGACGTGTCGTCAGGGCCTCGACGCGCAATTCCTTCAGGGCATGGCTCGAAGTATCGCCGCCGGCAATGACGGCGCGACCGAGATTTTCCTGTTCGATCAGACGTCGCAGGATCGTGCCGAGAGCTTGGCCGAGACGATGCCGGGCGCCGGGAATGCGGTCGATATCGCCGCCACGGTCGGCGGACGGGCCGAGCGCCGTATGAAGAATGACGCTGCGGCCGGCCTTGAGGCTGGCCACGCCCGCGGCGACGGCTGCGTCCAGAGCACGCTCGCCATTTTCGCCGACAAGCGCCAAGGGATCGAGATCGATGCCGTCAAAACCATCGGCCGTGGCGCGGCGGATTTGCCGTTCGGTCGTCGGCGATACGCTGCCGGAGACGACCGCGAGGCGGTCGACCTTGCCGGGAGGAGCAAACTTCGGCTTCTCTCCGATCAAACCTTCGTTGCGCCAGGCATTGAGAAGGGCATATTCGACACCGGATGAGCCTGCGACAAAAGCATTGCCCTTGCCTGCGAGGCGCCACAGCTGATGTCCTGCAGCAGCCTGGGTTTCCGGGCTGTCGACATCGAGAAGCAGGATACCATCCTTGCCTCTCGTCAGCGCATCTAGCCGCACGTCGGCATCGGCTGCCCGCATCATGACGAGGTCCGCGAGGCTGACGGGGAGGGGCGTCTGCTTGCCCAGATGCAAGGTGAGATCGGCCTCATCCATTGGCGTAACGGGATGCCGGCTCATGACCGGGTGCCGGTCGATGCGGAAGACCTGGCCCTGATAGGCCGCGAAAAGATGACCGAAGGCGGTGTAGCGTTTCAGCTGCGGCGCTCCGATCACAACGGGCACGACGGGTTGTGCAAAGAGCGCTTTGCCGATCTCGATCGCCTTACCGATATTGCCGATCCCGGGGCTGGAATCGAAGGTCGAGCAGACCTTGTAGTGGCATATGGCGGCATCGAGGCCCTTCAACCATTCGAATGCGGATGTCAGATGCTCATCCATCCATTGCGGCGTTTCGCTTCGGCTGGTGCCGGCAATGCCGATGGCGCGGCAATCCCTGAACCGTTCCAGCATGGCTTCGCTCGGAATGTCGAGGAAGAGAGCAGTCGGCACGCCGTTCGAGGCAAGCGCCTCCATGACGTCGGTGGAGCCGGTGAAGTCATCGCCATAATAGCTGAGGAGAAGGTTGGACATTGCTGGAAGACTGGACATTGCTGTTAGGCGTCCTTGCCGTCACTGAATTTTGTGATCGAGGCGGCAAGCTCCGGATGATTCCTCGCATAGTCGGCAAGCGGTATGTCCGAAACCGCCGCCTGCCAGGCCTGCTGGATGGCGCGAACGCCGGCCGCCGGTCCGAAGGGATGGCTGACGATGCCGCCGCCGCAGAGATAGAGAAGGTCGGTCGTCCGGCCGGTGCGCTGGTAGGTTTCCGGCGCCTGGCCGCCCCATTGACCGGAGCCGGCAACGGGGAGCGGACAGTCGGATGGGCCGAAAAGCGGCGTGCGAATTGCCTTGAAGGACTCGACGAAGCTGTCGTCCGGTTCCCAATATTTGACCCTGATGCCGTTGATCTGGAACTGGTCAACGCCGAGCAGGCGCCAGAATTGCTGGTAAACCCTAAAATCCATGCCGGCACCGGGATGGCGGGTCAGCACATCCCAGCCATTGCGATGCGCATGCAGCACCAGCCCGGAGCGCTTGCGCAGGAAGCTCATGCCACCGAAGCCGATGGAATTGATGTTGACGACGGCGCAATTGCCGCCGGCCTTCAGCACCAGATCGTGGTTGCGCATCATCTCGTCGGGATCGGCATGCGAAATGCCGAAGGCATACATGACCTTCTTGCCCGTCTTCTGCTCGTGATCGAGGATAAGGGGCATGATGGCTTCGACGCGCTCTTTCAGCGGCGAATAGGCCGGGCTCATGAGCTTCTCGTCATCCTTGATGAAATCGACGCCCGAGCCGATCAGCTCGCCGACAAGCGCGGCCGTTTCCTTTGGCCGAAGGCCGAGCGCGGGCTTGACGATCGTGCCGATGATCGGGCGGCCGCTGACGCCGGTCAGGCGCAAGCTGCCGGCAACACCGAATTGCGGCCCGGGATGTGCATCGCGAAAGGCCTCCGGCAGCTTCATGTCGACGATGCGGATGCCGGTCATGCCCTTGATCGAGAAGACGCCGCCGATCGCGATCGTCATCAGCGCCGCAAGATCGGTGCCGATCGCATCCAGCGGGAAGGCGATATCGACATCGGCCCGACGGATCGGGCCATGTCCTTCCGCGACTTCCGGCCAGGTCGGATGCTCCGCATCGGCAAGCGGGCGAATCGCGCTGAGGCGCGCGGCAACGCGCGCCTTGAGTTCTTCCGTTTCGCCGGGGACCGCGACGAAAGTGCCGGTCGATTGATCGCTGGCGATCTTGCGGGCCATCGCTTCGATGCTGCCAGGCGTTTCGATACGGTAGGTAACGGTGATGGTCATAAGCGACTGAATGCTCCTCTCGCCGACGATTTTCACGTGGCGCAAACTGGTGATCTGGTATAATGAGTATTCCAACTTCTGCAACGATTTTTTTGCCCGGCAGTCGACAACATGTTTCGTATGGGCTTCCGCCGCGGCAATCGAAAATGCATAAGGGAGAAAAGGTTTTGGGAAAGCGGGGGTCCATGGGTCAGCCTGTTGAACAAATTGTACGTCGAAAGCTGTCCGATGAGGTATTCGAGCGGCTGGAACGGTTGATCACATCGGGAGAACTCAAACCTGGCGACGAGATGCCGTCCGAACGAGTCCTTATGGAGCGTTTCGGCGTCGGCCGGCCGGCGATTCGCGAAGCCATGCAGGCGCTCGCCAATATGGGGTTGGTGAATATCTCGCACGGCGAGCGTGCCAAGGTGCTCCAGCTCACGGCGAAGTCGATCTTCCGGCAAGTCGACCTGACCGCCAAGATCATGCTCTCGCAATCGTCCGACTCGCTCGAACATTTGAAGAGCGCGCGCATCTTCTTCGAGCGCGGCATGGCGCGCGAAGCGGCGCAGCGCGCAACCGAAAAAGATATCGCCGATCTTTACGACATTATCGAACGTCAACGCGCTTCCCTGGGGGATGCCGAGGAGTTCATTTCGGCCGACATGCAGTTCCACACGCGCATTGCCCAGATTTCCGGCAATCCGATTTTCGCCGCTGTGAGCGAGGCCATGCTGGCATGGCTGAAGGCCTATCATACCGACATGCTGATCTGGACCGGCAAGGAAAAGTTCACGCTGGTCGAGCACGAGGAGATCCTCGCGCGCATGGCGGAGAACGATGCCGACGGAGCAGAGCAGGCGATGCTCAAGCATCTTGAAAGGTCGCGCGCGCTCTATACGAAGTGATCTTCGCCTCGGCAGCTGTCAGGCGAGGGGTAATTGTCCTAATTCCTCCCCATTCCTTGTGAAATCTGGCCGCATGCAAACGAGGTGTGCGTGATGGTCAATTTCATTCACCGGAATATGCCGCTTTTTCTGGCCGCTATTCTGACGGCGGTCGCCATAACTCTTTATAATCTGGCTTGCCTCATGGTCAGGCACCATCACACGATATTGCATGATCTCCACCGCGCGGTGGGTGCCTTGATCCTCCTTGCCGCATTCTATGCCATCATCCGCCACATGCAGTCGCTGCCGGATGAGGAAGGCTAGAAATCCGTTAAACCCGGAAATCAAAACCGGCAATTTCAGATAGCATTCAGCCTGCGCGGCTATATCCTCGTCCTGTCATAGTGCGGAGTTGACGGCATCCTACAAGATTGCCGCTGGTTTCGTGTCGGAAAACGGTTCCACAGCAAGTTCATCGCACCGTTCCGGTGCCAAGCCCCATGAAGAACTGAGGATGTCAAAACGTGGCTGATGTTTGTACACAAGGCGTAGACACGGGCTTTGTTGCCCTGGGCTATGCCAAGATCGCGATACTGGGTGTCGTGCAGGGATTGACCGAGCTTCTGCCGGTCTCCTCCACTGCCCATATGCGCCTGGTGCCGGCCTTGCTCGGCTGGCAGGATCCGGGTTCGGCCTTTTCGGCCGCTATGCAGCTTGCGGCCCTTGCCGCCATCGTCTCCTATTTCTGGAGCGACGTTCGTTACGTCACCTTCGGATCGCTCGATGCCATCAGGCAGAGGGATTGGCGCTCCCCCGCGATGCGGCTTGCGATCGCCATCGTCATTGCAACGGTGCCGATCGCAATCGCGGGCCTCTTGCTTTCGAAGTCGTTGAATGCCTGCGGCACATCTTTCCGCAGCCTTTGGGTGATCGGCATCGCCTGCCTGGTCATGGGCTTGCTTCTGGCGGTCGCTGAACTCTATAGCCGTCATAGGAAGGGCATCGAGCAGATGACGCTGATGGATGCCCTGTTCGTCGGCATCACCCAGGTCGGTGCGCTGGTTCCCGGCGTCTCGCGCTCGGGTTCGACGCTGACCGGTGCACTCTTCCTCGGTCTGAAGCGTGATGAAGCCGCACGGTTCTCGTTCCTGCTCGGCTTACCGGCCATCGCGCTTGCCGGCCTGAAGGAGCTGTTCGAACTCTACAAGGCCCATATTCCGATGGAAGCCTGGTCCATCCTGATCGTCGGCCTCATTGTGGGCAGCATATCGTCCTTCGTCGCCATCTGGGGACTGATGCGCTTTCTGGAGCGTTTCTCGACCTGGCCTTTCGTCATCTACCGTATCATGCTCGGCGTCGTCATTCTCTTCGGCGTGCTGACCATGGGATGGGCTTGAGCTGTCCGAACCGTCGGCTGCAAAGCTTCAATATCGGCGCTGCCTCCATGGTAGCGCCTTTTTCATTCCGGGCCGTTATCCAAAAACGAGACCGCCATCGACGATAAGATTTTGTCCGGTGACGGCACGCGCCCAGGGGCTGGCAAAGAAGAGCACCGCATCGGCAGCTTCCTCGGGTGTGGTGACGCGACGCAGCGGTGTATTGGCGGCGATGATGTCGAAGACGGCTTCCGGCGTGGCACTGCTGGCATCGGTCGTGCGCAGAAGGCCGCCGGAGACCATGTTGACGGTAATCCCGAGCGGGCCGAGTTCGGACGCAGCCGTGCGGGTCAGCGACAGCAGTGCCGCCTTGGCTGCGGTATAATCGTGATAAGGCACGACCGGATTCTGGAAGAGGTTCGTGCCGATCGTGACGATCCGGCCAAAGCCCGCCGTTGCCATTGCCGGCTGCGCCGCCTGTATCAGGTTCAAAGCGCCTTGCAGTGCGGTTTCCAGCTGTATCGCCATTTCCGCCCAGCTCAAGGCATGCAATTTCGAGCGCGCATCGCCATTGAAGCTGAAATCGGCGAGCGCGTTATGGACGACTGTTGTCGGCGCGCCGAAATGCGCAGTTACCTCGGCAACGAGCTGCTTCGTATCTCCAGGATCGCGGATATCGGCCCGAAACGCTTTCGCATGATCGCCAAGGTCTGCCGCCAGCGCCTCTGCCCGCTCACGGCTGGCACGATAGTTGATGGCAACCTTTGCGCCCTCCCGAGCAAAGGCCGTCGCTATGGCCGCGCCGAGACCGCGCCCGGCACCTGAAACGATGACGATCTGATCCTTGAGTGACAGGCTCATTTCTCTACTCCTTGTTTGTGTGCCAGAGCCCATGAAAATGCTGCACAGGTCCGTGGCCGCTTCCGACGGAAAGGTGGCCCGAGGCGGCGACCGCGGCGGCGAGATAGGCTTTGGCGGCGGCGACGGCTTTCGGCAGCGGCAGTCCCTTGGCGATCTCGGCGGCGATGGCGCTGGAAAGCGTGCAACCCGTCCCATGCGTATTCTTCGTCGGCAGCCGCTCGGCTTCGAACCAGGTCAGGCCGCCGGCGCCCGCCAGCACATCCGGACTTTCGTCACCCGCAAGATGACCGCCCTTGATGAGGACGGCCGAAGGCCCAAACGCTGCCAGAGCAAGCGCCTGACGTGCCATGTCTTCGCGGTTTGAGGCCTCCACGTCATGCAACAGCGCTGCCGCCTCGGGCAGGTTCGGCGTTATGACTGTCGCAAGCGGTAACAGCCGCATGGTCAGCACGTCGACGGCATCGGCGGCAAGCAGGGCGGCGCCACCTTTCGCGATCATCACGGGATCGAGCACGACGGGCACATCGCCATGTCGCGCCAGAATGTCCGCGACCGCATCCGCAATCGCGGCGTTGGCAATCATCCCGATCTTGATCGCATCGACCCGGATATCGGCGAAGATCGCATTGATCTGATCCGCCACGAAAGAGGGTGGCACCGGATGGACACCGACGACGCCTTGCGTGTTCTGCGCCGTCAGTGCGGTTAGGGCCGCCATTCCATAAACGCCGCGGGCGGAGAAGGCCTTCAGGTCGGCCTGGATACCGGCGCCGCCGGAGGGATCGGAGCCGGCGATGGACAGGACATTGCGGATCATTGGCGAGCCTCCTTGATGGCGTTCGCGATGAGGGCCGTCGCCTTTCGCGGGTCCGCTTGGCCACAGATGGCGGAGACGACCGCAAGGCCGTCCGCGCCTACCGAGAAAACCTCTCGCGTATGCTCCACTTTGAGGCCGCCGATCGCAACCGATGGAACGGGGCAGAGCCCGACGATGCGGGCAAGACCGTCGAAGCCGATCGGTTGCTTGTGATCGGGCTTGGTCGGTGTGGCAAAGACCGGACCGATGCCGGCATAGTCGACGATACCAGGGTCTATGAGGGTCGCGAGGACCTCGGTTTCCACCGAGAGGCCGAGGATCATGTCCGGCCCGATCCGGCGGCGTGCTTTGGCGGCGTTCATATCCTCCTGTCCGATGTGGAGACCGTCGGCGCCGATGGCGATGGCGGCTTCCACATTGTCGTTGACGATCAGCCGGGCATTGGTTCCCTGCAGGATCTTTTTGAGAGCGCGGCCTGTCTCGATCACGGCTGCGGTCGGAGCATGCTTGTCGCGCAGCTGTACGATCGTGGCACCGCCGGCAACGGCCGCACGGGTCGTTTCGATCATGCCGAGGTCACCACACAGCACGGGATCGAGGACGAGGTAGAGTGAGAGATCGAAGTCTTTCATGCTGCCGATATCCTTGCGTCGCGATCCAGCAGTTCCGGCGTAAGCGCTGCGAGGGCGTCGAGGAAGCGCCAGGAGAAAGAGCCGGGACCATCGGCTGCCGCTCCTGCCTGCGCACCGGCGACGGCGAAGACGGTGAGTGCTGCCGCGGTCGCATCGAATGGCTCATCCGGCGTTGCTGCGGCAAAGGCGCCGACGAGGCAAGTCAGCGAGCAGCCGAGGGCCGTCACCTGCGGCATGAATGGCGAACCGCCGGCGATCCGCTTCGCCTTCCGCCCATCCGTCACGAAATCCGTGACGCCGGTAACGGCGACCACGCAATCGTGCTTTACCGCGAGCTGCCGGGCGGACTCTTCCGCCTGCTCGACGGCGTCGCGGCTATCGACGCCCTGACCGCGGCTGGTGCCGCCGGCAAGGGCGATGATCTCGGATGCATTGCCGCGAATGATCCTCGGCTGCAGCTCCAGCAGTTGGGCTACCGCCTTGCGACGAAACTCTGTCGCATAATGGGCGACGGGATCGAGAACCCAGGGCTTGCCGGCATTGTTGGCCGATTGCGCTGCCTTCAGCATGCCCGCAAGCCAGCCCGACGAGAGCGTGCCGATATTGATCGTCAGCGCGCCGGAGATCGCGGCAAACTCGCCCGCTTCCTCTTCGGCATGCACCATCGCCGGCGACGCACCGGCGGCGAGCATCACATTGGCCGTAATATTCATGGCGACAAAATTGGTAATGCATTGCACCAGCGGTGGGTTTGCCCGCACGGCAGCGAGCAGGTTGCCGGCTGTGATTTGGTCTTGCATATCGCCCCTTTCAGGCGGGCGAGACGCGAAGGGACGACGTGCTGAGCGTTGCAAGGTCCCGAGCGACTCCCTCCGCCAGCATGATCTGGTTCAGGTTCGAAGGGTTCTTCTCAGCCCGCCGGAAAGCGGACGCCCCTGTCTCTCATCCTCCTTCTTTTCGCAGACAAAGACGCCGATGTCATCAGCAAATCACAAAGGCCTCCGCGATGGTCGCGAATTGGAAGCGCCTTATTTCCGGGCGAGACATGCAGCTAGCGCATGGGTGCAGTGATCTCTTAGCTCTGCAAAAGATTGAGGGGTTCGACTATATATTTCTCATCGAAGCGACGGGAGCGCCAAGCACGGCCGCTCAGCTTCGAAAGCCCAAGGAAAGGGGATCATCATGAACGTAGCACGCTCTTTCAATAACTGGCGCAAGTATCGTCAGACGGTCGCCGAACTGGGCCGTATGTCCACGCGCGAACTGCATGATCTGGGTATCGATCGCGGTGATATCCGCAATGTGGCCCGCGCAGCGATCGCTCGCTAACGGCCTCGACGGCTCCTTATAAAGCTGCATTATGCCAGCGCCTGTTCTTCCCGAGCAGGCGCTTTTGTTTTGCCGGGGGAGGGGACGGTCCAGGCTCTTTTCCCGGGCCGCATGCAGATCTGCAAAGCCAGCCGCTTTTCGCATAGCGCATAACTGCCCTGCAAAGAAATGCCTATCCTATGAGCAAGAATCGGCTATTATGCTTTTCATCGAAGCGATGCATCTCCTCCCGCATCCCTTCGTTTTTGCAGACGTCCTTCTCCTCCTCCCAGGGACGACTGCGGGAACAGCGGCATTCCTCCTCCCGTCCGCTGTTCGGTTCTTGTAGAAAGCCTGCCGCTCCTCCTCCCGCGGCAGGCTTTTTCGTTTCAGGCCGCATTCAACCGATTTCCGCTTCATCGTCACCGGCCCCATCGCGCGTCGGACGCGGTCATTGCCGTTGCGCCACCTCCGATCGCTGCTTGTTTTGAAAACCGAAGACCACCTCTCGCAAAAATGAACAGTCGCCACTATGTGCGACACCTGTAGCGCGCTACATCGAAGACCAACCCCCAACGTGATTCCCCGAAACAGGAGGATGCCCATGACCGGTTCTGCCGAATACACGCCGCCGAAGATCTGGACCTGGAACAAGGCCAATGGCGGCCAGTTCGCTAATATCAATCGCCCGATCGCGGGACCGACCCACGAAAAGGAACTGCCTGTTGGACGTCATCCTCTCCAGCTCTATTCGCTTGGTACGCCGAATGGCGTGAAGGTCACCATCCTGCTCGAAGAGCTGCTGGCACTCGGTCATAGCGGCGCGGAATATGATGCCTGGCTGATCAAGATCGGCGAGGGCGACCAGTTCGGCAGCGGTTTCGTCGACGTCAACCCGAATTCCAAGATTCCGGCCTTGCTCGACCGCAGTGGCCCGAAGCCTGTCCGCGTTTTCGAATCCGGCTCGATCCTGGTGTATCTCGCCGAGAAATTCGGCGCCTTCCTGCCGAGCGAGCAGCCGGCTCGCGCCGAATGCCTCTCCTGGCTATTCTGGCAGATGGGTAGCGCGCCCTATCTCGGCGGCGGCTTCGGTCACTTTTACGCCTATGCCCCGACAAAGATCGAATATGCGATCGATCGCTTCGCCATGGAAGTGAAGCGCCAGCTCGACGTGCTCGACCGTCGTCTTGCCGAAAGCGAATATATCGCCGGCAGCGACTATACGATCGCCGATATCGCCATCTGGCCGTGGTACGGCGGTTTGGTCAAAGGCTGGCAGTATGGCGCGGCCGAGTTCCTGCAGGTGCAGGATTACAAGAATGTTCAGCGCTGGGCCGAACAGGTCTACTCGCGTCCTACCGTCAAGCGCGGCCGCATGGTCAATCGCATGTCTGGCGATCCGTCCGAGCAGCTGCGTGAGCGCCACGATGCCAGTGACTTCGAGACCAAGACGCAGGATAAGATCGAAGCCGCAAGCTGACAGGCAGTTTTGCGCGTTATTTCTTCGAACCCGCGGTCTCCGGATCGCGGGTTTTTTATTGGCTTTGCCAGCGATCTTCGTCACGCGGCCACGTCAGCCTCGCTCCATCTTGTCGGGTCTAATGTCCTGCTGCCGAGGCTTTATCGCCCGGCAGAAAACGCAAGGCGCTCCTGCAATGCGTTTTACCGATGACGCAAAAGGAATGCTTCTCCATGCAGCAAGTTGCTGATGATAATGCCCTGGACAACAATGTCATCGCAGGCGCGTCGTCGCAGCAATCGAGCGAGAAAAGAGAGGCGCTTTTAAAGTGCCTGGTTTCTGGCGGTGACGAGCGACTGGATTGCGATATCGTCACCGGCCTCAATATGTATGGTTACGGCCCGGCACCTCGTCCGAGCGACCTTGCTTTCGGCTCTTCCACCGCATCGACCATCTCCGCCGCTGCCTTTGCCGAAGTCGAAAGCTACTACGCCGATCTGGTCCGCGAAATGGAAAACGGATCGGCCGCAACCATCTATGAGCGTGAAATTGGACGAGTACGTCAGGACCTCCTGCGGCTGCTCGGTCTCAATCAGGTCGCCGGACAGCCGCATGTCGACGTTATCCTCGCAACGTCGGGCACGGACATCCATCTCTTTGCTGCATCGCTTCTGGCGCGTGAGGATGATCGCGCCTTGATGACCATCACGCTGATGGGCAGCGAGACCGGCAGCGGCGTCATGACTGCCTCGGCCGGCCGCCACTTCATGGCCCGCGTCAGCAGCGACAGGGCTGTTGCCAAGGGCGAGGAACTGCGGCCCGGGGATGCGACGCGCAATGCGACCATCGCCGTCCGCACCAAGGATGGCTCCCTTCGTGCCGATAGCGAAGTCGAGGAAGAATTGCGTGGCCTGATCGAGCTCGGCCGCGCCGCAGGCTTGAGATGCCTGCTCGTCGTGACCGATGTGTCGAAAACCAGCCTTCTCGCGCCGAGCCTGGAAAGCGTGCTGCGCCTCAAGGCACGTTTCGGCGACGTGCTCGACATCATGATCGATGGCTGCCAGTTCCGCCTTTCGGCGGCAACGATTCGCGCCTACCTCGCGCATGGCTTCATGGTGGCCCTGACAGGATCGAAGTTCCTTGCCGGACCGATTTTCAGCGGCGCTCTTCTGTGCCCGCCGCAGATGTCGGAACGCTTTAAGCACCGCCCCCTGCCGGCGGCTCTGGCCGACTATTGCGGCAGGGCCGAATGGCCACAGGGTTGGGCGGCGCGTGAAATCTTGCCCGAACGCGCCAATTTCGGCCTGCTTCTGCGCTGGAAGGCGGCCTTGTTCGAGCTGCAATCCTTCGTCGTTCTTCCGGAGGAGCAGCTCACAGTCGTTCTCTCCGCCTTCGCCGAAGCCGTGACAGCCAGGCTTGCCAACGATCCTGCCTTTGCGTTGCTGGACAGCCGTGCCATTGATCGGCGCTGCCTGTGGAGCGTTCCATCGGTGCGCCGTTGGGATGAAATCCCTTCGATCTTTTCGTTCTACCTGCGCGACGCTGGCAATGCAGGTGTCTTGAACGCGGTAGAGACCGCGGCGGTCTACAAGGAACTGGTCATTGAGGAAGATGGGTTCGCGGCCGTGCATATCGGCCAGCCTGTAGGCTGCGCCGTTTTCGGCGAGATGCCGGCCAGCGCCCTTCGAATTTGCCTGAGCGCGCCCTTGGTCGTGCAGGCTGCCAAGAGCGCAGACGCACTTGCAGACGTTATCGATCAGGCCATGCTGGCGCTTGACCGGACGGCGCAGATTGCGGCACGGCATGCTTCCATGCCGGACTTGAGGCTTGCAAGCGCCTAGGTGTGGTCCCGACATCTCCTTGGTCCGTCAGCTTCTGCGGTCGTCACCGTCCAGGCCGGCGAAATCGCCCCTCACGATCCCGTGGCGCTGAAGCTTGTCATAGAAAGTCTTCCGCGGAATACCCAGCGCCTCTATCGTCTTCCTGACGTCGCCATTGTTTTGCTGCAGGCTCTCGCGGATGAGCTCTGCCTCATAGCGCTCGACGCGGACGGGCAATGAAAGCCCTGCCTCGACCGTCGGCGCGTCGCCGGATTTCGGCAGGACGCTCGCCTCCAATCCAAGCACGAAGCGTTCGGCAAAATGCGAGAGTTCGCGAACATTGCCCGGCCAATCGTGCTGCTGCAGATGGCGGCGCACGGTGGCCGTAACAGCCGGCACATCGCGCTTGAAGCGGCTGGCGGCACGTTCGGCGAAATAACCGAAAAGCAGGGGGATGTCGTCGCGCCGCTCCCGCAGCGGCGGGATCGAAAGCGTGACGACGTTGAGACGATAGTAAAGGTCTTCGCGAAAATCGCCGCGCTGGCCTGGATCGCTGAGATCGACCTTTGCTGCCGCCACGACGCGAAGATCGACGGGGCGGATTTCGTTCGTCCCGAGCGGCGTCACCTCGCGCATTTCCAGCACGCGCAGCATCTGCACCTGGATCGCCGGCGGCATGCTTTCGATTTCATCGAGAAACAATGTTCCCGCGCTCGAATGCTCGATGCGCCCGATGCGCTTCTTCTGCGCACCGGTGAAGGCGCCCGGTTCGTGGCCGAAGAGTTCGCTCTCTATCACTGTTTCGGGCAGGGCGCCGCAATTCAGCGCAACGAAATTGCCCTTGGCGCGGCGGCTCCAGCGATGCAGCAGGCTTGCCACGACTTCCTTGCCGCTACCCGTTTCTCCCGTCACCAGGACATCGACATCCGTATCGGCGATCTGCCGCAACGTGTGGCGCAGCCGCTCAATTGCCGGGGTCTGGCCGATCAGCGGCAGATCGCCCTGGGCCTGCTCCGCCGCCTGCCGCAGAGCGCGGTTCTCCAGAACGAGCCGCCGCTTCTCGGCCGCGCGCCGCACGCTCTGCACCAATCGATCCGTGGCGAAAGGCTTGGCGATGAAATCATAGGCGCCGTCCTGGATCGCCTGAACCGCCATCGGTATATCGCCATGGCCCGTCATCAGGATGACAGGCAGATCCGGGTCGAACCCTTTGATGCGGGCGAAGAGCTGCTGGCCATCCATCTGCGGCATGCGGATATCGGAGACGACGACACCGGCAAAGCCGGCATCCAGAGCGTTCAGCGCTTCGGTCGCAGCAGGGAAGGCGGAGACGATAAAGCCAGCAAGTTCAAGGGTCTGCTTTGTCGCCTTCAACAGATCCTTGTCATCATCGATGAGGAAGACGGGGGAGCTTTCGTTCATGCTGTGGCCTTGCACAAATGGATAGTGAAGCGGGTACCGATGCCGGTGCTCTCGACATCGATGCGGCCGCCATAATCGACGACGATATCCTTGGAGATGACGAGGCCGAGACCGAGGCCCTTTTCCTTGGATGTATTGAAAGGCGTGAACAGCTGATCGAGGATTGCGGCGGGAATGCCCGGCCCATTATCCGAGACGACGATCTCGACATCGTCTGACGTCTCACGTACCGAGACCTCGACCTTGGCCTGTTCCCGACCTTCCAGAGCTTCCAATGCATTCTGGAAAAGGTTGATCAGGACCTGCTCCAGTCGGATGCGCGTACCGACGACGAGGAGACCTGTCGGCGGCAGGTCGATTTTCAGGGCGTCGAGACGGCCGGCAAACCGGCTCCTCAGCAGGACGACGGCACCTTCGATCGCACTTCTGATGTCAACCGGCTCGGGCGCGGTTCTTCCCTTGCGGCCAAAGGCCTTCAGTTCTTCGGTGATCGTGCCGATGCGCTCGGTCAGCGCCGCGATCGCAGACAGATTGTCCTTGACCGGCTCCGTCTGCTGCCTGTCGAGGAAGATGTGCGCATTCTCTGCATAAGCACGGATCGTCGCGACGGGCTGGTTGATCTCGTGAGCGACGCCGGCGGCGACCTGACCGAGAATGGCGAGACGGTTGGCCTGCACGAGATCCTGCTGCACCCCCTGCAGCTTGGCCTCCGTCGCCCGGTGGTCGGCGATCTCCGCTTCCAGCCGATCGCGGGCACGGCTGAGATCCTCGGTACGCTCCAGGACGCGGCGCTCCAGCTCCTCGCGGGCGATCCTGCTGACGGCGATCTGCATGACGGAGACATGGCGCCGCCGCAACAGGAAGGCGGCGAAGGCAAGGATCGGCAGCAGGACGGTCAAAGTCAGGAAGCGCGTCTCGCGCATGGAAGAGGCAATGGCCTGATCGGTCGGGATGAGATAGCCGAGCTGCCAGGGCGTCGAAGGGATTGAGGTCGTCAGCCGCAAATATTCGGCGGCGCTGCTGCCGGGCAGGACGGCGCGAACGATGGTCGCATCCGGGCCGACGGCCTCCGGACGGCTGACCGGCAGCGGCGAGAGCGGAGCGGCGCCGAATTGCAAGCTTTTGCGAATGGCCGCCGCTTCTTCTCGGCCAAGTGACGTCGTCGTCATGAAGCGCCATGAAGGCAGGCTGGTGATGAGGATGACGCCGCGTTCGTCGGTCACATAAGCGGGACGGCCGCTCTCACTCCAATCGGCCTCCAACTGATCGAATTCCATTTTCACCACGACAACGCCCAGTGCCGAACCGGCATCGCCGACGCGGCGCGAAATATAGAGGCCGGGGCGGTTGCTGATCGTACCAAGCGCGTAGTGCTCGGCGGTTCCCGCCTCCATAGCCTTGCTGAAGTAGTCGCGGAAGGAATAGTCATTGCCAACGAAGCTCAAGGGCTCCCGCCAGTTGCTGGAGGCCATCGTGACGCCGTCCTTGCCGATCACGTAGAGGACCGAAGCGCTGGTGCCGGAAACGAGGTTCTCCAGTTTGCGGTCCAGAGCAACGATGTCGTCGATCCGCCGTCCCGCGAGCGCCTCACGCACTTGCTGATCATCCGCCAGCAAGAGCGGCAAGGCGCGGGGACGCTCGAGGACCGCCCGCAAAAGTGCGACCTTGAGATTGGCGTCCGTATGTGCCTGCCTCTGCAGTGCCTCGATCGCGGAGACACGGCCGTAGAAGCTTGCACCATAAAGGGCGACTCCAATGATAGCGGCGCACAGGAATGCGAAGGCGAGCCAAACGCGACGGGAGCGCCGGCTCAGTTGCTCTGGCGTCAAAAGTCGATCTGTGGCGGCGCGTTGTAGCATCGCCATATTGTGCATGTTTTCGCGCTGACCGCAATTCAACATGTGCGGATTGCCGCACATGTTTTAAGATATGCTCGCGCTCGAGAAATTTAAATCATATGAAATCAAATAGTTGATGCCATGTCCCTCAATTGGCATGCCCGTTGCAACGGCGAACGGAACAGTCGGAGGCTGTTGAATTCTAGTCGTCGCCCGGAGGGCCGAGAGATCGGTTGGGCTTAAAGGAGGATATCATGATTGCTCCCATCGCTGCCGCCGAAACGCGCGGCAAACTTCCCTTTTACCGGCATCTCTACGTGCAGGTTCTGACCGCCATTGCCGCCGGTATCCTGCTTGGCCATTATTATCCGCAGCTCGGCACATCGTTGCAGCCGCTCGGCGATGCCTTCATCAAACTGGTGCGCATGGTCATTGCGCCCGTCATCTTCCTGACGGTTACGACCGGCATCGCCGGCATGTCGGACTTGAAGAAGTTCGGCCGCGTCGTCGGCAAGTCGTTCATCTACTTCCTGACCTTCTCGACCCTGGCGCTGATCGTCGGTCTTATCGTTGCCAACGTCGTGCAGCCGGGCGCCGGCATGCACATCAATCCGGCGACGCTGGATACGAAGGCCGTCAACAACTATGCAGCACAAGCCCATGACGCGTCGGTTGTCGGC
Source organism: Rhizobium aureum (assembly GCF_030182495.1). Taxonomy (NCBI): domain Bacteria; kingdom Pseudomonadati; phylum Pseudomonadota; class Alphaproteobacteria; order Hyphomicrobiales; family Rhizobiaceae; genus Rhizobium; species Rhizobium aureum. Next base: position 58,523 of record NZ_JAQJCI010000008.1, read on the forward strand.
TTCCTGATGAACATCATCCCGGACACGATCGTCGGCGCTTTCGCCAAGGGCGATATTCTCCAGGTGCTGTTCTTCTCGGTGGTCTTCGGCATTGCGCTCGGCGCCGCCGGCGAACGTGGCCGCCCGGTGACTGACTTCCTGCAGGCACTGACCACCCCGATCTTCCGCATGGTCGCGCTTCTGATGAAGTTCGCGCCGATCGGCGCCTTCGGCGCCATGGCCTTCACCATCGGCAAGTACGGCATCGGCACCATCGCCAATCTGGCCTTCCTGATCGGTACCTTTTACGCCACGTCGCTGCTGTTCGTGCTCGTCGTGCTCGGCGCCGTCGCGCGCTATAACGGATTTTCGATCCTTGCGCTGATCCGCTATATCAAGGAAGAGCTGTTGCTGGTGCTTGGCACCTCATCGTCTGAAGCCGCACTGCCGGGCCTGATGAACAAGATGGAGCGTGCAGGCTGCAAGCGTTCCGTCGTCGGCCTTGTCATCCCGACGGGCTATTCCTTCAACCTCGACGGCACCAATATCTATATGACACTGGCGGCGCTGTTCATCGCCCAGGCAACCGATACGCCGCTGTCGCTCGGGGATCAGGTGCTGCTGCTGCTGGTGGCCATGCTGAGCTCCAAGGGGGCCGCCGGCATCACTGGTGCGGGCTTTATCACGCTTGCCGCCACGCTTGCGGTCGTGCCTTCGGTTCCGATCGCCGGCATGGCGCTGATCCTCGGGATCGACCGTTTCATGTCGGAATGCCGCGCCCTGACGAACTTCGTCGGCAATGCAGTTGCCACGATCGTCGTAGCCCGCTGGGAAAACGAGCTCGACCAGACCAAGTTTGCGGCCGCCATGGCGGGGCAATTGAGCGAGGAAATCGAGGTGCCTGCCTTGCAGGCGGCCGAGTAGGCTTCGCATCATCCTCCCAAGGATGGAACGGCCCCTTCGGGGGCCGTTTCAGCTCCGGCAGCCGGCCGGTCACAGTTTCGTGTATCGACCGCAACAAGCCGTGCAACTGTCCTCATCAACAGCAGGCTTCATAAAACTGTCACTGCAACGGCTCACAGCATCATACTGACAGTTGTGTAATTCGACGGAGCCGCAGGACAGGAGGCAGCGTGTCGGAGACGGATTTTATGAGCGCACACTTGCCGGTTTTGGGGCGGATTTGCCTCTATCGGCCTTGCCGCGGGTAGCTGCGCATGGCGTCTTCAATATCAGCGCAGCATAAGGCCTTGAGGCGTTCGGAGAGTTTCCTGTCAGAACTTGCTTCCCATGCGGATGCGCTGCTTCATGGCCGCGTCCACGAACAATATGCTGCGATCTGCTATAGGAAAGAAGTCGAATGCGACGATGCCGTGATGCTCGTCGTCACCAGCCGGGAAAGCGGGCGCTGGGTCATTCCGAAGGGTTGGCCGATCAAGGGCAAGAAACCCCATGAGGTCGCAGCCATCGAGGCTTATGAGGAGGCCGGCGTGCGCGGAAAAGTGAAGAAGAAGCCTTTCGGCTACTTCACCTATCTGAAGCAGCTTGCCGACGGCAATCGCGTTCCCTGCATCGTCGAGCTGCATCTGCTTGAGGTCGATCAGGTGCTGCAGGACTTCCCGGAGCGAGGCCAGCGCCGCGTCGAATGGGTTTCTTTCACCGAAGCGGCCAATCGCGTGCGCGAGCCGGAGCTCAAGGGTCTCCTGCTTGCGGCCGAACGGAAGATACGCAAGGCAAGAAGCAAAAAGTAGCCTTCGTGGCCATGGATGGTGCTGGCCCATCGGATTTCGTGGCTGTGAACGATCGCAAACTAGGTCTCCAGAAGCACTCGGCTATTTGTGACCGTAACGTGCAGCGGTATCACCTAATATTAAAATATGACATGAGCCGAGAGCCAGACGACGGGCAGCTATGCGCTTCCATGCTTGCCCTTGCCGCATTGATGCCTATATTGACCCAGCGTTCGGCCGTGTCTGTTTAGGTCGATATGCCTCATGGCTGCAATAGCTGCCTTCACCCGGCAACGAGCTGGCCGGCGGACTTTGGAAGGAGAAATTTCATGTCCATTACTCCGAATAATATCGATAGTTCAAAGGTTTCTACCGTTCCCCATGGGGAAATCGCAGCTGCCGTACGGCAGGCGCGTGAAGCCATCGGTTATACGGTTGACGATCTGTCTGAAACCTGTGGTCTCACCAGTGAGGAAATCATTGAAATCGAGGCTGGTGCAGAAGCGGATTCGGCGAAACTTCGCCGCATTGCCACCGCATTGCAGGTTCCGCCATCGACTTTTTTCGTCGTCTGAACAAGCGGCGCACTTCGGTGCGCCCCTTCATTTCTCTCGCGGAAAATCGCAGAACACCGGCCTCTAGCTCGCTTGCAATATGGCCGCGCACGACATAGCGCAGGGCGATGTTCATTTTCTCGTATTCCTTCCCACCTTCGTTCTGCGATCCGGATTGGCGTGAAAGCCTTTCCGGTCGAATTCGCAGATCCGCGAAGCGCATATGTTTTTTACCGGGCTCCGATGAAGGCGGTTGGCCGTGCGTGGTTAGTAGCCATCAGAACATGTCCGCTGCCATGTAGCTCTGAGAAATGTAGCTCGGGGACATGTAGCTTAGCTCACAAGGAAATCCGTTCATGGAGCCTTTAGGCGAAATTTCCATAATTATACACTATAAAGCAAGCAGGGAACGTTTCCATAGCTGATATTCACGGTTTTTGTTGTAGCGATACTGGTCAAACTCGTTTTGGGGCTCTACTTTGGTCACGTTAAATTGTTGATTTCTAATAGTAATACTTTTATCGATGCAACGTATCGCGGCATAGGCCTGTGATGGGCTGGGGTTGAGGACGCTAAATAGGGCAAGTTGGCATGGGGCGGAATGGTAAGAATTTTGGCGCCGGCCCTGATGTCGGCGGACGGTTTGTTCGTTCGAATCCCTCTAGAACTCCTGGCCCTGCGCCAAAGGCAGATGATATCGCTCGCGACATGACGTTGTTGAGCAAGCTGGTCATGAAAAGAAGATACGCAGGGATCGAACGAACTGCCGTTCAGGATCGGCAGGATTTCTCCGGCGAAAATTCCGGCAATCTCCGAAATCTTGCGTTCGAGCCGATCGAAATCAGCCTCGACGACGATGGCGAAGTTCAGATTGTCGATTCCGTCACGCGTGCGGTGGAGTGCCTGACGACACAATGGCCGGTGCGCTATGGAGAGGCATTCGAAGACGCGCTTCACATCTGCATAGACGGCATCGCGGGCAGGGCGTCGCCGCAGCAGGTTCGATCTGCATTCATCGCGGCCGCCAAGGCGGCTGGCATCCTCGTGAACTCTGAATGAAGAGCGGCCAGCCGTTTTTCAGCGATGCCGACTGCCCATTGGCCCGTCTTGGCGGTTCTCTTCAAAAGGCGGCCGAACGGGAATTGGCCATAGGGATACGAGGAGGTCCGGCCGATGCATGTTGCAGACGACCGAACCTCCCGACCATCGCAATTTGGCGGTTGCGATAGTTGCAAAGATGTCGCCTGCTACTGGCATATCGTCCATACGCGAAACGACGTGAGAAGTCTGATTGCGCCTGACTTTGGAAAGCCGACATTAGAGTGAGCAATAACCTAACCCTGGCTGCTTGTTTGTTTCGCAACGTCACAGCGGCCGGTCGATGGCGCATGATACGGCCTTATGTTCGCGCCAGGATTGCTCGAAGCGATCTTTGATCGATCCTCAGTGAAGATGACGAATAGGGTGGATGGCCGTTGGGGAGGCTCGACGTACCTTCAAGGGTCCGCCCCGTCGAGCCTCCCACTGCAGCGGATCGATGTCTGCAGTAGCAGCAAAAAGCTGCAGATCAGTCCGGCGTCTGTCCATATCGAAAGCGACAGCGCGTATCGGATTGCGTCACCACTAAGTGCTCACAAACAATCGGCTTTCTCTGATCGAGAAGGGGTGTTGCGAACTGCTGCATCCTGATTCCAGGATGCTGGAACGACGCGGTGTAAAATCGACCCCTTCCGTTGCGGTCTATGGCAACAAAGGAATCCATCGCGACTCACAAGTAAATATGAAGTCATACTTCAATACATATTACGACAATTCTGTACAAATTAAGTATGTATTCCGAAAATATATATTAGTGATGGCGTATTTACAGCTATAAACACGCCTATATTATGGCGTCGACGTGGACTTTCACCAGTTACATGTTGAATCTCGTGAATTCCTTCGAGGAGAATTTTCGAATGCGCAAGTTTTTGGGATCTACCGCTTTCCTTCTGACGATGGTTGCGGCAAGTGCGGGCTATGCGGCCGATCTTGCCGTCTCGACACCGCCAGAGGCTCCCGCCGAGACGGCACCGGTATTTTCATGGACAGGCTTCTATGTCGGTTTGAATGCGGGCGGTGGTTTTGGCGGCAATGACAATGTTGGTTTCCACTCGTTCGGGAGTTATCTCGGCAGGTTTGGCAAGATCGAGGGATCGGGTTTCCTCGGCGGTGGCCAGATCGGCTACAACTATCAGTTCGATCCCAACTGGGTGATCGGCCTCGAAGCCGATTTCCAGGGCGCTGACATCAGTGATTCCTTCAGAAGCGATATAGCGAGCGCCTCATCGAAGATCGACTGGTACGGCACAGTCCGTCCCCGCATCGGTTACTCATTTGACAATACCCTGATCTACGGCACCGGCGGTCTTGCCTACGGTCACATCAAGTACAAGGGCTCTTTAGCCGGCGTCGGCAGCTTCGACGACGACGCAACCAAGGCGGGCTGGACCGTTGGCGCAGGTGTCGAACACGCCTTCACCGACCACATCACGGCAAAACTCGAGTATCAGTATGTGGATTTCGGGAGCAAGAACATGGGCGGTGACGCGCTCTCTACCAAGGCCAGCCCCGACTTTCACGCCATCCGTGTCGGCTTGAACTATAAGTTCTGACACTCATTTTGCCTTGAAAGACAAAATGTTAGCCTAAGAGAGAGGACAATAGCATGGCTTTGATTGACGTAAATCTAATCAATGGCGGCACGACCACCATCAATAGCAGCAATGCCGGTAACTCGTCCGACACGCTCCAACTGAACCTAGTTTCCAACGGCACGGTCATAGTCGATGGCGTGGACGTCAATATCAGCAGTCTTGTTGGTACTGGCGCGCTTTCGAACACAACGATCGAAGCCATCAACGGTGCCAATGTGACGCTCAATGCCGGCCTTGCGAATATCGGAGCCGGTTCGACCTATACTTATGCGATCGGCGCTGGCTCCAGCATTAACGTCGAAGCCAGTGCGCTCAACGTCGGTTTGCTGAACGGCGTCACCGTGGACTTTGCCAATGCCAATGGCACCGGCTTGTTCTCATACGATCCCGGTCTCGTCAATTTGAACATTTCGACGCCACCGAATGTCACGAACGTTCAGAGCGGCGACAGGATCGAAATCGTGGGTTCAAACTCGGTCCAGCAGTCCGGCAATACCGTCACCTTTTACGGCGCGTTGGGTATCCTGAGCCCGCTCGGCTCCTATACGATCCCGGCGGGCGTCACTTATACCTACGACCCCAGCACAGATACGCTGACGTTTACGAGCTGCTTTCTGCGCGGCACACTCATCCGGACGCCGGAAGATAATATTCCGGTCGAGGATCTGCGGGTCGGCGATCTCGTCGTCACTCACAAGGGTGTGGCTGAGATCAAATGGGTCGGCCGTCGCCGGATTGATCCCAAGGCGATCGACAAGCCCCGCGACACGCTCCCGATCCGTATCCAGGCGGGCGCTATCGCGGAAAATATTCCCGCTCGCGATCTCTATGTCTCTCCCGATCATTGCATGTTCCTGGAAGAATCGCTGATCCCGGCCAAGTTCCTCATCAACGGCTCGACGATCACGCAGGAGGCGACGCTGGCCCCATTCGAATATTTCCATATCGAGTTGGAGCAGCATGCGATCGTCCTTGCCGAGGGAGCACAGACCGAAACCTATCTCGATCTTGGTGGGCGTCTTTCCTTCCTCGAGCCGGGCGTATTGCGGTTCGGCTCTCTTGCCGATGCGGCGACGCGGACCTGGAATGACTGGTGCTATCCTCCGGTCTATGCGGGCAAGGTGCTTGAACAGGCGCGCGCGTCTCTTGAAAAGCGGGCCGAGGAAATGGGCTATTTCGTCCGAGAAGCTCAGGCATCCTGACATACAGCCGAGCAGCAAGCTCCGGACGGCGACGGCTGCCCGGAGCTGAAGCAGGCGATAAGCGCAAGCCGGCATTCTCGTCATCCGTATCAGTGATGCGTCCACGAGTTTGCCCGTTTGCCATATCGCTCATTTGTTTGTCTCCAGTGCCTGGGAGTAATGGATGCACCATGACGATGCTGTTTCGCCCTATCCGCTCGACGCGGGGCGCATAGACGAACGGTCTTTGATCGAGAGATTTGCCGGCAAGACTGTTTTCTATGACGGCGTTTTCAAGGGCGACTACAGTCTGGCGATCGTCAATCGTCATCTCGCGCAGGCGCTCATAGATTTGGGCGTCAATCTGACCTGCCACACCGCCGAGGAAGACTGGCAGGGTGACGCAAACCTTTCAGCGGCCACGGACGTCATGCGCCGCATGCGCGATGACTATCCGTTCAAAGAGACCTTCGACATTCATTTGCGAAATACCTGGCCGCCGGCAACCCACGACATGGTCGGGCGGCAGAACGCCTATATCGCCTTTGCCTGGGAAGAGCTTGAATTCCCTCAATATCTGGTGGATCGCTTCAATCGCGATCTTAACCTCGTGACGGTAATCTCGAATTTCATTCACGACAGCTTCGAGCGATCCGGAATTACCATACCGGTTGAGGTAATTGGCACCGGCTGCGATCATTTGTCCGACACCATGAATGATGTTTCGCCGCCGCCGGAAAACGGACGTCGGCGCATCCTGCATGTCTCTTCCTGTTTTCCACGCAAAGGTGTCGATGTCCTGATCGAGGCATTCCTGAGCACTTTCCGCGCGGATGAACCGGTCGAACTGGTGATCAAGACGTTTCCGAACCCAAACAACGTACTGGCATCGATCCTTGCGGAAAAACGCAACAGACTTGCCGACGCGCCGCCCATCACCATCATCGAACAGCACTATGATGCCAGCCAGCTGAGCGCGCTTTATCGTTCCGCCGCGATGCTGGTAGCACCCAGCAGGGGAGAGGGTTTTGGCCTGCCTTTGGCCGAAGCCATGCTGCTCGACGTTCCAGTCGTGACCACGAACTATAGCGGCCAGCTCGATTTCTGCCGCCCCGATACGGCCTGGCTGGTCGATTGCCACATGTCCGCATCCCAGGCTCATGTAGCGGGCTCCCACAGCCTATGGGCAGAACCATCGGTGGAACACCTGGGCTCGCAGATGCGCGCGGTGCTTGATCGTCCCGCTGAAGCCACCAGCCGAGCGGAGAAAGCAAAGGCCCTTCTGAAGACACATTTCAGCTGGAGGTCAGTTGCCGTCCGCACGCTGGCTGCCCTTGCCAAACCCGCCCCTACCGCTGCCGAAGCGCGGCGTGACTGGACGATGGATCTCATTTCCTCCTGGCAGCAACAATGCGGCATCGCTACCTATTCTCAGCATCTGTACGCCACACCGGCCTTCGCGGGCAGGCTTGACCACGTCTTTGCACGGCGGATCATGGACGATGCCTTGCCGGAAACGCCTTCGAACATCGTCGATAACATTCCCCGCAGCATATCGAGGCTATGGGGCTATGACCTCGCTTCGCTCAAGCGCCTGGCGGGGCGATTGGAGCAGGGGCGAGGCGATGTCTTATGGATGCAGCATCATCCGGGACATTTTTCGACGGCGGACATGGAGCTGTTGATCCAGCCGATCTCCGCCACGGCTCATCGACTGCGCGTGCTGACCATGCACAGCGTAAAGGAGGCCTTGCGAGGCGGCACGCTCGACTGGACCCGCGCATTCGACATGGTCTTCGTGCATTCGGCGGAAGATGCGGCAGCGCTTTCGGCTTCAGGGCATTTGAACCCGATCGTCTTGCCGCATGGCGTTCTTTCTGAGCCGGAAGATGCGCCAGGACCAGACCTGTCGCGTTTTACGATCGGTTCCTTCGGGTTCCTGATGCCGCACAAGAACATCGACCGTCTCGTATTGGCCTTCGCGGAGGCATTGAACTACGAGCCTCGACTGCATCTGAAACTGTTCAACTGCATGGTTGCGAACGACGAATCCCGGGCAACGCGCGCCGTGATCGAAAACCTGATCGAGTATCTTGGAATATCCGAGAAGGTCACGGCGCGTTTCGATTTCATTCCGGAAGGAGAATTGCGTCGTGAATTGATGACGTGCGACCTGCTTTCGTTCCTGTATGGTCATTCGACCGAGACGGCGACCGGGGCGGCGCGCATCGCAATGAGCGTCAATCGCCCCCTGCTGTGCTCCCGCTCGCCGGTCCTGCGGGACCTGTGGCCGATCAGCCATGTCGTCAAAAACACCGAGATAGAGTGCATAGCGGAGGCATTGCTGAGCCTCGCGCAAAATCCCGCGTTGCTGTCGATGCTGGATCGCGATCGCAGCCAGGCAGCCCATTGGTATTCCTATCCGCGCACCGCCGCGCGGCATGTCACAGCCATCGAAAAGATGTTGGGGGGCAATATTGACCATCGCCGAGTTGCATAGACAGCCCTTGAGTATTCTGCCGAAAGACGTGTTCTCCCTGCCTGCGGAATCCTTCGTCGATGCCTGGGCAAAGGCATTGGATCTGACGGAATCTGACCTCACATCGGATGACCGTCTCTCGCTTGCAAATGCCATTCGCGGCGGTACCAATCGGCTGCGCATCGTCGACGCGTTGAAGGCTCGCCGCCCCATTCCGTCAGCGCTCAGCGGTCCCTCCCTGATGCAGGCACTTCGGAGGGAACCGGATCAGTTCGCCATGGTGGAGAACTTCGTGCGTTTTGCACGAGAGGACGACGCGGCCTTTCTACGCTATGCTTTCTCACGCATCTGCGGAAGGGATCCGACGTCCGCCGAGCGACTTGGACTGGAGTTCGATCTCCGGCGCGGCGTCGTCACCCGCGCCACCGTCGTGAAGCGGATCGTCGCCATTGCGCGTCGGGAAGGCCAGACGGCCTACTGGGATACGTTGCTGCCCGATAGCGACAGCGAGCCGCGGGATGTCGGCGATTCCTCCCGTGCGAGCATTACCCCCTCCGGATTTCTGGTCGATTCAGAGGGGCAGGCGACGATCATCTTCGTACGGGAGGTCGACAATGCCGGCTGGATGATCGGCTCCGACCTCCTGCGGCAGCCGCCGCAGATCAACGACAGCAACTGGAGCGTCCAGCCGGGCTGGCTGCTGACAGGCCCCAAACGTAGTTTCAAGGAAGGCGACTGGCTGCTGGATCTTGAGCTTATCCAACCGAAGGAGGCCAAGCTCGATATCGAGGTCGTCGCCAATTCCGGTCTCGATTTTCTGCAGGCCATGACGCTGGTCGGCTCGTTCTCGGGAAGCGTATGCGTGACTATCAAGAGAGAGCATCGTTTCATAGAATTGCGTATCCGCATTCATGAGCGGCCACCCGAAGACTGCTGGCTGCGCCCGCGAAACATCTCGATGCGGCATGTGTCATGAGAAGGGAGCTGCGATTTGCATCGACGCTTTTGCGTGTCGGACAGACCAGAGCCGGCACAGCCGATGCCCGTACACCTGTCAATGCCCTTGCGGAGGCCGACGCAGCGCGCGACCGTCGTGATTGGGCGACTGCAGCCTTTTACTATCAGCAGGCAGTGGAGCAGTATCCCGCGCGGATTTCGTTGTTCGTGCAGCTTGGCCATGCTCACAAGGAGAATGGCGATTTCGAGGCGGCGCTGGAGGCATACCGGCGCTTCCTGAAGGAGGAGCCGGACGATATCGATATCCATCTGCAGCTTGGCCACCTCTACAATCGAATGCATGAGCCTGAGGCCGCGCTGCAATGGTACGAACGTGCCCATGAGCTCGCACCGGACGACGCTGAAATAACCGGCCATCTCGAAACGGCGCGTTTACGGCTTTCGCGTGTCGATATCGAGCGCAAGCGTCAGAATGCCATGGAATTGGTTCAGTCGAGACGCTGGGGGCAAGCGCAGGCGAAATTGCGCGACCTGGTGATTACGGACGGAGAAATCGACCTGATTGCCGTCTATGCGAACGTGACTAAGGAGGCCGGCGATTTCGACGAGGCATTGAAGCTTTATGAGGTCTATCGCGAATATGCGCAAAATCTCGATGCAGCGGCGGTCATCGATGTCGAGATCCAGACCGGACATCTCTATAAGGCCATGCGGGATATGGAGGCGGCCCTGCGATATTACATCCGCGCACGCGATGCGGAGTTCAGCCTCTATGGCCATATTACCGCGGACTCGACCGCCGGGCAGGAGATCCGCGCCTGCATGTCGGAAATCTATACCTGCTTCTGGCACGCCGATTGATAACGGGTTGCCATTGCCGGCCGATACTGCACTAAAGCCTGGATCAACCACTTTCGTGATCCCTGACGGCGGTCAGCATGAGCCAGCCCAGAAGGTAGGCGAGGCTCAATGACAGGAAAACCACGGCGATGTTCTTGAGCGCATAAGGCATCTCCGCCTCGTCAGGCAGGTGCGATGGTACGACGATCTCAAGATAAAGCTGCTGCCGGCGGGCATCGGCCCTGGCTGCTTCCAGCGAATCAAGGGCGGCGACGAGCGCCTTGTTGGCGAATTCGCGCATCAGGACAAGACTTTCATAATCGGCAATCCTGGGCGCAACGGATTTGTCCGATCCGACCATCTTGGCGCGCTCGTTTTCGATCTGTTGTTCCAGCGCCGCGATCTGGCTGGTCAGGAAGGGGATAGCGTTGCTGTCGGGCGCGGTCTTGCGCGTCTCGGCAAGGCGAGCGCGCGTGTTGGCCAGCTCGGCAGTCAGGTTGGTGATGAGGTCGACCATCGACAGGGAACTGGCATTGGGATCGATCATCAGTTCCTTGTTTCTGAAATTCGTAATGTTTTTCTGCGCATCTATGACCCGCTGCTGCGCTTCCTGTACCTCATTGTCGGCAAAGCGAACCGCATCGCCGCGGGCTCTGTCGTTCAAACGGTCGAGCAGTTTGCCGCCGAGCGAAAGCAACGCGATATTCAGATCTACGGCATCCTGCGCGTGGAAGGCTGTCGTGCGCAACACGGTGATGCCTGTCGTATCGTTGTGGATGACCGAGACGCGATTCGAGTAATAGTTATAGAGCTCCTCCTCGCTGCTGTTCTCCCAAGGCCGCGGAAAGCGTGTCAGCCAATCCGCCTGCCGGCTGCCGAAAATGGTGCGCACGGGAAGCTGCTCGGTGAGCTCCTTCAGTGCCTGGCGCGAGCGGATATATTCCTGCACGGAGAAAGTGTCGTCTTGTGAGCGGGTTATGCCGCTATTCTGCAGCAGCGAACCGAAGACGTTCGATGATGGCGGAGCCGCCATACGAACGACGAAAGAGGCTTCGGATACGTAGATCGGCGCGGCCATGAAGGCATAATAGGCGCTCACGACGAGGGTAGGACCGACGACCGCGAGCATGTAGACGCGCAGGCGCGTTGAGCGCCTGAGGTGCTTTCCCGTTTTTGCCGGCCCGATGATCGATCGCTTAATCATCTCGCGGAAAGGCAACCGAGGCTGCCGTGCATCGACCTTCTTGCTTTGCGTTTCGGAATTTATCAGAGCCATGGTTGCGTTCCCACTGATGACTGCCTGCCGTTATCTGTCGGCGCCTGTGCACCGGGGGCGGTAATTGTCCAGGCCCGACGCAATGAAGATTGAGCAAGCGGCCTTCGCCGGTATCGTTGTTCCACCATCCGACGGAGATGGGATGGCGAACAGGAGGCCTCCGCATGCATCACGTATCGACGAACGCTCGCGGCCGTTCGCAGTTTATAACCGGCTTGAAGATCCAGGCGCGCGTGCTCGGCGCACTCATCATGCGTGAAATGCTCATCCGCTATGGGCGGGAAAACATTGGTTTCCTCTGGCTTGCGCTGGAGCCGATGATTCTGACTGCCGGCGTCATGGTCATGTGGACCTTGATGCGTCACGAAGCACATGGATTGACGATCGCGGCCTTCGTCCTGAGCGGCTACATGCCGTTGACGCTCTGGCGCCACATAAGCGGCCATGCCGTCTCGTGTCTGCGTCAGAATCTGCCCTTGATGTATCATCGTCAGATCCGTCTCGCCGACGCGCTGATCGCGCGCGGGCTTCTGGAGGTGGCGGGTACGACGGCGGCGCTCATCATCGTCTACACGGTCGCTCGTCTCGCGAATATCATACCGCCTTATCAGGACCTCGGCCCGCTTCTGGCGGGCTGGCTGTTCATGGCATGGTTCTCTTTCGCCGTAGGGCTGATTTTTGCCGCCGGCTCCGAGCGCTTCGAGTTCGTGGAGAAATTTGTTTCGCCGTTCCAGTATCTCACACTCCCGATCGGCGGCATGTTCTTCATGGTGGCCTGGCTGCCGAGCGGCCCGCAGAAACTGGCCCTCTACGTTCCCACCGTCCACTGCTTCGAACTTTTCCGAGCCGGCTTCTTCGGTGATACCGTGCAGACTTTCTACGATATCGGCTACATCACGAAATGCTGCCTCTTCACCACGGCCGTCGGGCTTTTCCTGGTGAATATGGCCCGCAATCACATCAAGTTCGAATGACATGACGGCGGCCCGATCCGGGGGTGCAGTACTGCGGCCGAAATCGACGGCAAATGTTGTCGGTCTCCATGTAAAGTCGCGATGCGCGGGCATTTCAGGTCGAAGTCGCAAGATCAATTGCCGCTGTTTTCAGAGTGCGATCTCCTGCTGCCGATGCTTTTGGGACTTGGATGAGGCTAGCGCCAATCCGAGGCGCTGAAGGCGCTCGCCGACCCTTTCTGCGCGATCTTCATGAACTGCAAGAATGTTCGCGACCGTGCCGATCTGGAAACTCCGATCGAGCTCGTCCGACGTCTCGATCCTGGTCAGCTGATTTTGTGAGCTGGTCCAGATGCCGTAACCGAATTCGGCAAGCTGACGGTGAATTGCGCCGGGCGTCGTTTTCGAGAGAACGGCGAGCACGTCGCGATTGATCTCCATAAGCAGCGAGGGTCTATGCGCCGATATGGTTTCACGCGCGCCCTTCAGGAACAGGCCTTCCGCCCCCTCAATGTCGACTTTCATGACATCAGGCCGCAGACTGCCGATCACATGATCCAATGTCTCGACCTTCGCCATGCGGCCGGCTTTGGTATCGGCCGTATTCATGACCAGCCGCGTCGCGCCGGCATTAACCGTATCCTCGGCATCACTCAGCTGTAGCTCTCCCGGTGCATCGGCAAGGGCGAGCTGGCGGACGCTCAGGCGATTTTCAAAGCCATTCTCCAGGATCGATCGGTTGAACAGACCCCAAAGTCTGGGGAGGGGTTCGAAGGCAAGGATCGTCCCTTTGAAAGTCGGATGGGCCGCGACGGAAAGCGAGTAATATCCGACATTACCGCCGACATCGATGAATTGTCCGGTTTCGGGCAGAATGGCTTTGACAAGTTCGATGTCGAATTTCTCATATTCTCCACTCATGATTCCGAAGGAAATATGGTACTGGCGCAAATCGAGATACAGCTTAAAATCGTATTGCGTTTCAAAGAGAACGCAAATCGACTTCGGTACGAAATTGTCGAACAGCAATTCGCTATAGCGTTGGTGGAACTCGTTGGAACTGAGAAAGCGTCGGCGATGCTCGTCCAGCGGAATGTCCGTCAGCTGCAGCAGGTTCTGCCCGATGGCATTGCGCTCGTCGTCGTTTATCGGACGGCCGAGGATGAATTTGTAGCAGTTCTCGATGTCGTAAAAACTTGTCACGTCGCTGCTCCCCCGTCGTTCTGACGATTTGAACTTATTCTGCTGTTGATTTTCACTTGCATTCCCGTGCGTCATTCCCCGTCCGATCATTGTAGAATTGCCGATGGTGATATCGTTTCGACGCGCCGCGGCGCTCGTTGGGCCGCATAGCGCCGGGCGGAAAGATCGGCCTCGATCAGTGCCTCCAAGTCATCGAAATGTGTGTCCCATCCGCCTGGCCGCCCCGGTCTGGTTCGGTGCCGGGGCGAGGCGGCGATCATGTCGAGCGCGGCTTTCCAGCTCAGCCCGTCAAGAGGGTCGAGGAAAATTGCCGGATGTCCGCCTGCAGCCTCGCGATGCGCGCTGATGTTGGATGCGACGACGGGCGTGCCGAGAGCGATCGCTTCGGCGATCGGCATGCCATAACCCTCGGTAAACGAGGGGGCGAGGAGAGCGGCGGCGCCGGCGACCAGCCGCGCCAAGGCGGCATCCTCCAACCCCGGTACTTCGATAACGAGCCCGGGCAAGGCAGGGCACCGTTCGAGCATTGCCAGAATATGGCTGTTTTCCCATCCCCTCTTGCCTACGATCACCAGACGAGGTGCCCTAGGGCCGTCCCGTTCTGCCAGATACTGCCATAGACGCAGCAGCAGAATGTGATTCTTGCGCGGTTCGATGGTGCCGATCGTCACGAAATAGGGAATTTGCGTGCGAGCCATGTCATCGGGGGGAGACAAAAAGCATTGCTCCACCCCCGGGGGCAGCACGGCGATGGAGGGGAGCGCGCTGTTGCACTCCTGGGCGAAGGTGCGTAACGCCCGTGCCGTCACCTGGGAATTGCACAGCACAAGGGAGGCGTGCTTCAGCACCGTCGCCATCCTTCGACGATGACGCTCCGGCTCTTCCGGTCGGACGAACTCGGGATGCGAAAGTGGGATGAGATCATGGACGTAAAAAACGCCGTTCCGCCCGGTTTGCTCGAGCCAGGAAAAAGCCGATGTTCGCTCCAGCCGACTATGGGAGACGTGGACGAAGGATGCGTTGCCGGGCAGCGTCCGCCCCTGGGCAAAATGATTGGCGACGACATGCGCGATCTTGCGCAGCTTCCGGGTGTGAGCTTCGCCGGGCTTAGCCTCGGTCGCCTGCCATTGGATCTTGCCGTCGATGGCAGCGAAAATGCGATCGAGAAGAGCAGCCTGAGAGGTTGATACTTCGCTCGCCGCCCAGCGGCGGGCAAGCGTGGAGACGAGCTTGTCCGCTCGCTCGGTGGCAACGGATACCGCGCCGTGATGCCCCGTTTCGACAAACCAGGATGCTTGCGGTGCCCCCAAAGCATTGGTCATAGCGGCACGCTTGCGGCGCTCGTTCAGCCAGTGCGCATAGTGAAGCTCGTAGCGATCTATGCCTGTGGGGGTCGGGCAATGCGCCCGCTCCATCAGCCGCGAAATATCCATAACGATCGGCTTCATCACGATTTTCTCGCCTCAAGCATGTGGATGACTTGCGCAAGCCAGCGCCGTTTTGATGGGTTGGGAGCCGCCCCCAGGCGGGCGCGATAGAGCTCGGCGACCACATCTTCCGCTTCGCAGGGAAGATCGGTGATATTCGACCAGTATCGCGGGTAGAGGATGAGCGCGCCGGCAACGAGAGCGTCGAGGCTCAACAGCCGCTTGCGCCGGAGCGATACGACGGTGTCATGGGTTAGACCCCAGCCGGCATAGAAGGGCAGGCCATGGCACCATACCGGCTTTTCGCGCAGCAAAGCCTCGAAGCCGATCAACGATGTCGCGACATGAACTTCGTCGACCGCCTGCAGGAGATCGTCGAAACCGACATTGCCGATGACAAGATCGGCAGCATTCATCGATGGGGATGAAGGCGGGTGACGGCCTTCATTCCTGGCCAGGAGATCGGGATGCTGCTTGTAGATAATGAACGCGTTCGGCCTTGCGCGCCGGGCGGCCTTTAGCAGGTCGACGTCGGACGCATGGCTTGGCATACCGAAGCGCAGGGAGGCGTCGTTCGGAACCTGCCCGGCAACCAGAACGATCGTCCGTCCCTTGGCCTTTGCACGATAGTCCGGCGCGGCCTGCGGCGGCAGGTTGTATTTGGTGATGCCCATCGAGACGATCGCCTGCCGAAGGCGCTTTGCCCGATCGAGGAGCGCCTCATCGAAATTCGTCCCGTTCAGGATCGTTTCGAGCTGGCTCGGGGCAGAGGCATTGAAGTAGATGCCTTGCCTGTCGAAGCAGAGAGAGGATGGAGGAACGAGCGAGCTGCCGAGGCCGGAAGAGCGGATGAAGCCGTCTTCAACCCGAATGATCGGCAATCTCTTGCCACCTTTCCATAGAAGGCTTTCTTCCGGCGGATCGGCATTCCCCCACAGGACGATCGTGTCTGCATTCTGGATCTGCATGGCCGTCGGATCGGTGGCGAACCGCACCTCGGATCTGGGGCTGCTCAGATAACGACGCATTACCGAGCGTTTGTGAAGCGAGAAGTTGACGCAAAGATAGCGCCCCGAAAGGGAGCGGGCATGGTGGCGCCATTCGAGCAGCCGCTCGACGGCCTGCTCGGCCGTGATCGGATGACGCGAGACCGGATCGACATAACGGGAATATTGAAGGAATGCCGCGTCGGCAAATTCGTCGATGTTGACATGCCGTGTCCGCCGGGCGCGCGCTGCAATTGCTGCAGCGCCTTCGGCGCGATCGTCGGTCAGTCCCCAGCCGGCATAGAAAGGCATGCCGAAGGTCACGACGGGTATTTCGCGCAGCAATGCCTCGAGGCCTAGATGGCTCGACACGGTCCAGACCTCATCGACCAGATCCAGTATCGAATGCAGGGAGACGGCCTTGTCGACGAACTGCACTCCGCCTGTGTGGATATAGGGTTGAAGAAAACCTTTGGCACGGCCCGCCACGACATCGGCATGGCACTTGATGATGATGTCAGCATTTCTGTCCGCACGCGCTGCGGCCCACATCCTTGCGAAGGCACCGGCATCGGCGCCGGCGCTTTCGATGGATCGATCTCCGATGGCCTGGTCGATGAGCAGCAGACGCCTGCGGTGGTTTCGGCGAAGGAGTACGGCACCCTCCGGCAGATGGTTGTCCTGGCAAAGCCGCTCGCGGACGATCCGTTGCCGCAGATCGCTCGCACGACCAATATCTTTATGCCGCGGCCCTGCCTGGAGCAGAGTTTCCAGCCGTGACGGCTGGTGGGCGGAGAAATGAATTCCGAGATCGTCGGTGACGATGGAAACCGGCGGTGCCGTGCTTGCGCCAGGCGATTGCAGAAAGCCGCCGGAGACGGTCCAGAAGGGCAGACGGTGAATGCGCGCATAAAGGCGCGCCATCCGGGCGAGCGGCCCATCCCCCCAACCCACGACGCCATCCGCGGCTGCGCCCGCCATCAGCTCGATCGGTCTGAGAGAGGCGGAAATCGCCGGACCGATCAGGGGAAAACGCCGCCGGGTCGCCAGGAAGGCGAGCAGCTGTGCGTTCGCCACAGGCAGCCAGGACGGCCGTTCACCTGTATCTGTTGTCGAGACCCGCATGTCCTGGGAGAAAATCGTCGAATCCAAATGCATAGATCCCCCAATGCAAGCTAGAGGCGGTCACGGCCGCCCGGGCGAAGCGACCTGCAATGCCGGACTGCGGCCGATTGCCTGAACGGGATCGGTTCGAGAGAGATGGGAAGCGCCAATTGCAGGATGGCAGTCCGATATCTCATGGCTGCGCGTTGCAGCCACGGGCGCTCGCGACGATTCGGCCCGGCACGATTGCTGACAGGGTTCAAGATGCCTCCAAGCTTTCCCATTCCGAATTCCTTGAGCCAGCAATGAGGGAGAAATGGCGAATTGAATGGCAGTTATCACCGCCGCAATTTCGCCCCGCCATACGGATCGCGCCGCCAAAGTATTAATTGCGACAGAAGGCAAATTATTCTTGAGATCATACGTTAAATATCAAATAGACCGAGAATTATATTTGACTTTCAAAGGATATATGTGAATCTCTTGCGAAACTAAATGCCGTCACGAGCGTCATGCGCCTCGGCGGGGTGGCGATTGGGAGAGGCGGAATGGGAAGTCTGCCGCGATGCGCGCGGAGCTTCGGCAAGATGACTATTGAATGGTTGCGGCCATTCTCCGAGAGATTGATGGTCCCAGATGAGCCGTATCGAGAATAACCAGGATTTTGTCGATTTCGTCACATTGGTAACGGCGCGCTCGTCCGGCATCACCACCGGCCGGCCTGTCTCCAGGCCGATTTCAATTGTGAGATGGATCAGATCCCAGCTGCTGCTGTTACTGATCGTCGTCATTCCAGGCCTGCTCGGCGGCGTCTATTATGCCTTCATATCTGCCGATCAATATGTTTCCGAGACGCAGTTCGTCGTTCGCAGCCCGAACAGGAATGCGGCAGGCCTGCTGAGCGGCTTCCTCCAGAGCACCGGCTTCGTTCGTGCTCAGGACGACAGCTATATCGTCACCGAATTCATCAAGTCCCGTGCGGCCGTTGACGCGCTCGTCGAAAAGGACGGCCTGAAGGAGATTTTCTCCAGACCCGAGGCGGACTTTCTCAACCGCTATCCTCTGCCGTGGCGCGAGGCGAACAGCGAGGAGCTGTTTCAGCATTATCTCCGGTTCATAAACGTCCATACCGACAGTGGTAGCGGCGTGACGACGCTGGATGTGAGGGCATTTCAGGCCGATGATGCCTATCGTCTGGCGAACGCCCTGGTTCAGCACGCCGAAGAGCTCATCAATCGCCTGAATGATCGCGCCCGGCAGGACGCGATCCGTTATGCGCAGGTCGAGGTGAATGACAGTCAGGTGAGGCTGTCCGACATGCAGAAGAGACTGACGAACTTCCGCAATCGCGAGGCTCTTGTCGATCCGGGCAAGCAGTCGTCCGCGGCGCTCGACATGATTGCCCGGCTCTCGGACGATCTGGCCGACAGCAAGACACGCCTTGCCGCGCTTGACGAGCAAGCCCCGCGGAGCCCGCAGAATGACGCGCTAAGGGCACGAGTGGCGGCGATGGAGCGGCAGATCAGCGACGAACGGGCACGTATCGTCGGCAGCGACGGTTCGATGGCGCCGCGTATCGCTCAATACGAACAGCTGCTGCTGGAGCGGGAAATGGCCGCGAAAATGCTGACCTCGGCGACCGCTTCTCTGGAGAACGCGAAAATCGATGCGCAACGGCAGCAACTCTATCTCGAACGAATTGCCGATCCGAACTTGCCGGACCATGCGCTCTATCCGAAGCGCCTCCAGTCATTCCTCCTGCTGCTTGCGATCTGCTTCGCCATATTCTGGATCGTGCGCTTCTTCGTCATCCAGGTCTATGAGCATGCGGCTCAGCAATGACTAGTCTTCCTTCCAGTCTCGCGCGATTCGCACCGTCGGAAGTCGCGGCCCAGAGGGTCGAGGCGCCTTGGCACGAAGATGGCATTGTCGGCGTATTCGATCTCGTCAAGGAATATGAAGTGAATGGGCGTATGCGCCGCGTGCTTGACGGCGTGACCTTCAAGATTGGCCGCGGCGAGAAGATCGCCGTTCTCGGTCATAACGGCGCGGGAAAATCGACGCTCGTCCGGATGATCGCCGGCATAGAGGAGCCGACGTCCGGAAAGGTCGTGCGCAATATGTCGATGTCATGGCCGATAGCGCTGAGCGGCGGCTTCGGCGGTTCGATGACCGGTTTTGACTGCATGCGCTTCCTCTCACGGATCTACGACAAGCCATTCGACGAAATTCGCGATCTGGTGGAGGATTTCAGCGAGCTTGGTCGCTATTTGCGCATGCCCATCAGGACATACTCGTCCGGCATGCGTGCGCGATTGGCTTTCGGCATGTCGCTTGCGATCGATTTCGACTGTTATCTCATCGATGAGGTGCTTGCTGTTGGCGACAAACGTTTCCAGCTGCGCTCCTTCGAAGAACTTTTTGTCAAACGGAAGGATCGTTCAATGATCATCGTGGGACATAACCTCAATGTGATCGGCGATTTGTGCAAGTCGGCACTCGTCCTGAAAAATGGCCGCGGCCGCGTCTTCGATGACATAGAAACGGCGTTTCGAATCTACTCTACATTGTAGATCTTCCGCTTTGATTGTATTTTTCGAGCGTCGATGGCAAACATCACGCGCAGATTTTGCAAAATGAGACAGTATCGGAAGCCCGTCAGCCGGCATTGTCTCATCTTCTCGTCAGCCATTGAAACAATGCCGTTACGCCTCGGATCCCGTCGGTTCGCCCGGTCAAAACACCCAATACATTAGGCTAATCGAAATTAAATCGTTTTTGATTGCTTTCGAAATTACGGCGATTCTCGCCACATATTTCTGCAGCGTACGACATATGCCCCCATCACAACCATTACGCGGTGAGTGTGGAGCATAAATCAGTAACTACTTCTGCAACCAGCACCGGTATATCACAGGGATAATGGCTATACGGGTAGAAGCTTTTTTGTCCGATGGCGTCGCGTCCGAAGGCTGAATTTGAGCAAGCGCATGGAGGTGTAGGAATCTGTATAACGCCGTCATTATCTGTACTGTCGCGCTAAAATTCGTCGTGCTAATTTACTTTCAGATAATACAACTTAAGATGAATGATCATACGATTTGGAGTGGTCAAGGGGCAAGACCATGAAGTCCTCGTAACGAACGCTGGAAAAAATCTGGCTCGATAAAATCATGTGGTGGCGATTGCGAATATGCAATCTGAGATATTGAGTAGGATAGCGGATGGCGATGTTGGAAAAAGTTGCCGAACAATGCGTTGGCACTTTTGAAGTGTATTCTCGTGATGCAATTGTTCGCAATCTCGATGTACTTGAACCAAACTGGAAATGGGGTGTTCCGTCGGAAGCCAGTGGAGATTACTCCTTTAAATTCAGCAAGCAGCCCGTTCAATCGACGTCCATCATAAGTGCGGAGCACTCTGCTGGCCTGGAGGCTATCGCGAAGCACGACGTGCCGCGTGTCAGCATCGTATTCGTCCTGGCAGGCGAGTTGGAAATCAATCACAAGCGGATGCATAAATCGCTGCGCATTCCTGCCAATAATGTCGCCAGCATCAGCGACCGCGCCGGCAAGCGGCTGGAGATAAAGCCGCGAAGTTCCTGGCTGCTGTTTCAAATTCCGGAATCGGTTATCCGGCAGCACTTCGAGGAATTGACGGGCAAGCCCTATGTGCAGGAATTCGCCCTGGCACCGGTGAGTTTCCGTCAAGGCGGCGCGCAGGGGCTATACCAGACCCTTCGCCAGGCCGAAAAGGATCTCATGACAGCTCGTCCGGCTGAAAGGGTGATGCTCGCAAAGGCCTACAGCGAGCTTCTTCTCGTCAAGTTGTTTGCCAAGCTTCCGCACAATCTTTCCGATGCCTTCCATCGCGGAACATTGGAAAGCGCGCCGCGCCAGCTTCTGAGGGCGGAGGCTTTCATGCGGGACAACCTGCATAACGCGATCATGCTGGAAGACCTTGCCCAGGCCGCAAGCTGCAGCCCGCGCGCACTGCAACGCATGTTCAAGACCTATCGCGGTGACACACCGATGGGAATCCTGTGCAACTATAGGCTAGCCGCGGCCCACGGCGCGATCAAGGGCGGCCAGGCCGAGAGCATCACCGACCTCGCCATGAGCCTGCAATTTTCCAATCCCGGGCGGTTCTCCGTTCTCTACAAGCACGCCTATGGCTCCAGCCCATCATCGATCCTTCGGTTTACCCGTGAGCGCAGTGACGATGCCGGAACGGCTTAATGTGCTCAGAGCAATGATGCCTCATCAAAACTGCCTCCATGCCGTTCAGGATTGTCGATGCCGGTGAAGTTCGGATTATTGTGTGTTCTCGCCTGCGTTCTTACGGGCTGTGCATTGCCGGAGGCCGGACCCAAGGCCTCCCGCATATTGGAGGAGGCGGCGGCGCGTACCGTTCCACCATTTGCGCTGGTCGACGTGATATCGACGGCAATAGTCCGGAGCGCCGCGCGGCCGGAGGCCAGTCTGGCGGCTTATTTCGGCGAAGGTACGCGTGATCCGGGCCTGAAGATCGCCGTCGGTGATGTCGTTTCGGTCAGCCTTTGGGAGGCCCCGCCTGGAAGCTTGTTCGGAATGGCAGCTAGCACCTCCGGGCAGCAGCAGGCGACGGGCAGTTCCGTTACGATCCCGCCGCAAACCATCAATAGCGATGGAACGATCAGCATTCCCTATGTGGGACGCATCAATGCGGCTGGACGGACGCCTGCCTCCGTCGAGCGCGCCGTAATCTCCGGCCTTGCCGGCAAAGCGGTGCAGCCGCAAGCGCTGGTGACGGTGCAGCAGAGCGCCTCGAACACGGTCACAGTTACGGGCGAGGTTGCAGGCGGCGCACGTGTCGCGCTGTCGCCGGCCGGCGACCGGGTACTCGATGCGATTGCCGCGGCAGGAGGCCTGCGCGCCAGCGTCAACGACAGCGTCGTCTATCTGACGCGGGGACGCCGGACGATGCACATGCCTTTCACCGCGATTGTCCAGAACCCGCGCGAGAACATAAGATTGCGGCCTGAGGATGTGGTCACCGTCATGCGCGAACCGACCACCTATACGATCCTTGGCGCATCGGCGCAGAATGGCGAAGTGCCCTTCAGCGCGCAACACCTGACCATGGCAAACGCGGTGGCACGTGCGGGAGGCCTTCAGGATGCCCGTGCCGATGCTTCGGGCATCTTTCTCTTCCGGTATGAGCCGCTCGACACTGCCCGCCGCATCGTCGCACCGAACAATCCATTGCTGAGACGCGGCGGACCAGTCCCGATCGTCTATCGGTTCAACCTGAAAAACGGCTCGACACTGCTCGCCATGCAGAGCTTCGAGGTTCAGCCGCGCGACATCATCTACATTTCCAATGCTTCCTCGATCGATATTCAGAAATTCATGGGTCTCTTCCAGGGCGTCACGGGAACTGCATTGTCTGCCGCATCGGTCGGCATAGCCGCATCGACGGCAAACTGAGGATATCGCTGGAAAGCCGTGCCCGCAGCGAGAGAGCTGCGGGAATCGAGGAAGTTTCATGATGTTGTCCGGTCTCCAGATTGCATTGCCGGCATGCCGGATCAAGGCCGGATCGAGAGGGATAAGATGAGTTCTTCGCCGCTGCTGCACCTTCACGAGTTGATGGCTTTCGATCGGCATCAGGCCGAGGCTGCTATTTTGCAGCGAGTGAGCAGCGCTTATCTCGGGAACCATACGGCTCTAGTGCGCGTGCTCGGCCGCTATAAGCTCTATATCGATACCCGCGACAGGGGGTTCGGGTCCCATGTCCTCCTGGACGGTTTCTGGGAAATCTGGCTGACCCTGTTCTGCGCGCGCAACGTCAGGCGCGGCATGACCGCGATCGATGTCGGTGCAAACTTCGGCTATTACTCACTTCTGCTGGCCGAGCTCGTCGGAGCCAAGGGCGAACTGATCGCCGTCGAACCCAACCCGCATGCTGCGGATTTCCTGCGCCACAGCGTCGAGCTGAACGGACTGCTCGGACGGACGCGGGTCGAGAGGCTGGCGCTCGGCAGCGCGGCATCAGGCGAGGCATCCCTCTATGTTCCCCATAGCGAACCGAAGAACGCGCTGATCGTTGCAGAGACTTTCCTGCCCCATCCCCAGGATGGGGCCCTCATCAAGGTCCCCGTAACGACGCTCGACCGGTTGAGCGCATCCTGCACGCGCGTCGACTTCATAAAGATCGACGCCGAAGGGGCCGAAGAAGTCATCCTTGAGGGGATGGGCGAGACCATTGCCCGTCACAAGCCGATGCTTGTCGTCGAATTCAATCCCGCCCGCTATGCCGATGCGCGCGGTTTTCTCGAGCGCCTTGCCGGCATCTACGGATCGCTTCGGCGTCTCGACTTCAGTGGCGAAGCTGTCCCTATCGCCTCTACGGACCTGCTCTCGAAATACGGGGCCGACGACTCGCTCCTCGTCCTTTCCCGCGACAAGCCGGCCTGAGGACGGGGAGGGATGCAAGATGGCGAAGGAGAGACGGGAGTGAGCCAGACGATCCTTTACGATGGCCTCAATCTTTCGCTGAAGAAGGGCACCGGTGTGGCGACCTACACCAGGAGCTTGATGTCGACGGCGCGTGCGTTGGGCTATCAGACCGGAGTCGTCCACGGAATGCCCGGAAACGTTCCGAAGGATCCGATATTGCGCGAGGTGCTGCTATTTGACGATACCAGCGCCCGCGTACCGGGCGCGCTTTCCACTGCAAAGCGGTGGCTGCGCCGGCGCGTTGCCGCACCATTCGGCATCAAGCCCGTTCCGATTCCGCTGAGCGGAACCGTCATTCTGAAGTCGCTTCAAGCGCAGCTCGGCGATTCCGCCATGGTTTACGCCTCCAATGACCTGTTCCAGCTCGCGAGGTATCATTTCAAGCGCTACGGCAACAATCTTGCCATGAAGTTCGAGACGCAGCCGGATCTTCTGCATTGCACCTATCCCATGCCGATTGCTGCAAAGAAGGCATTGAACATCTATACGATCCACGATCTGGTTCCGTTGCGGCTGCCATATCTCACCGAGGACGACAAGCGCTATCACTACAAGATGCTTCGGTCCCTCGTGCGGCGGGCCGATCACATCGTGACCGTGTCCGAGACGTCTCGCGCCGATATCATCAAGGTTCTCGGCGCCGACGAGGCGCGGGTCAGCAATACCTATCAGGCGGTTCACGTGCCGGAACAGCTTCGCGCGAAGCCGGCCGATGTGGTTGCCAACGAGATAGCCGGCATCTTCCATCTCGACTGGAAGGAATATTTCCTCTTCTTCGGTGCCTTCGAACCGAAAAAGAACATCTCGCGGCTGGTCGAAGCCTATCTTGCCGCAAAGACGAACAAGCCGCTCATCATCGTCGGCGCTCCGGGATGGAAGGGCGCGGAAACGCAGCAGCTCATCGATGATGATCGGTTCCGCTTCTATCTTCGTGCCGAAGACCGCATTCTGCCGCAGCGGCAGATCCAGCGCTTCGACTTCGTCTCCTATCCCTTGCTGATAAGCCTGATCAGAGGCGCGCGCGCCGTGCTGTTTCCTTCGCTCTACGAAGGTTTTGGCCTGCCGGTGCTCGAATCCATGCAGCTCGGAACGCCGGTTCTCAGCTCCACGGAAGGATCCATCCCGGAAATTGCCGGGAATGCCGCGCTTCTGGTCGATCCGTACAATACCGAAGAAATGCGCAAGGCGATCGTCAGCCTGGATCAGGACGATGCGCTATGCGCCTCGTTTGCCAAGGCCGGCCCGAGGCAGGCGGCACGCTTCTCGCCGGATCGGTATCAGCAGAAGGTGAGCGCGCTCTATGACACGCTTTTCAATGGATGATCACGGGAGCGCGTGGATATGACCATCCTCTTCGCCTTCGGTATGCCGGGTGTCATGTCCTCCTGGGGCGTGGCCGCCGTCCACGCGCTCGC
The DNA here is from genome assembly GCF_030182495.1 of Rhizobium aureum. NCBI lineage: Bacteria > Pseudomonadati > Pseudomonadota > Alphaproteobacteria > Hyphomicrobiales > Rhizobiaceae > Rhizobium > Rhizobium aureum. Next base: position 83,803 of record NZ_JAQJCI010000008.1, read on the forward strand.
ACGCGAAGCCTTCGGCGACTACGCAATCATCGCAACCGACACGATCGAGGATCTCAAGCGACACGTCCAGAGCCGATCCGGGATGCATGCCGTGCTCGTCTCGCAATTTCCGGAAGCCAGGCTGTCGGAACTGATCCTCAGGGTCAACGTGCCCTTTCTGCTGTTCCTCGAAGATCCCATCGACGCGGTCTCCTATCTCGCACGCGCCACCGAACAACGGGATATCGGCCTGGTCAGGGCCGTGTCGGCTAGCCTTGCCTGTCTGGAGCCGCTTGCGAACGCCTCCGCAGCACTAGTCCTGCGCCGCAACGACGTCAGTCAAAAGGGCAGCATCGATCGGCTACTCAGGGAAATCGATGACCATTTCAGCACCGATCTGACTTTGGAGCAAATTGCAAAGGCGCTGCGGCATGTCGGCATGGCGCCGTCGGGCCAATTGTCGCTCGCCGAAGCGCCGGAGCTGGAGGAGGCCGCGGCGGCGGTCATCGCGGGATATCTGACGCCGCAGGAAGAGGTGCCCGAGCTCAGCGAGTCCCTGCGTGAAACAGCAAGAAAAGTTCTTCACCCGTTGCAGTTCGATGCGGCGAGGGGGGAGGGCAGCACCATCTTCTGGCCGCAGGAGACGTTTTTTTCGGGCGACAGATTGGAGCAGGGTCTGGACGAGCTCGTGGACCTGACCGGAGGAGCCCGGTGTCTGATCTATGGCCCTTATCTGCACCTGCCGATCGGCCACTGGAATGCCAAACTCAATTTCGATGTGGACGAGGACTGTTACGGGCAGATCTTCACAATAGAAATTCATGCCACCGAATTGCTGGGGAAGCTGCGGGTCTGTCCGCAAGGCACGGGTTCATTCGAAGCGGCAGTGCCGGTCGATGTCGTCGATCCGCGTGCTCCAATCGAAATTCGCCTGATGATGGATAGCGGCGCCATCGAGGGACGACTTTCCGCCTGGAGCGTCGAGTGGCAGCGAGCCGCCTGATCCGAGCGCCGTGCTGGCTTCGCACACAATGAGCCAAGATATGCTTCCGGCCGGCGACGGTATCTTGATTGCCGTCTTATTCTGCTGTGCCGAACAATATTCTATTGCTGAATATTTCCAGCTCCAGGAATTTTGTAAACCAACGTTTCCTGCGCCGAAATTCCGTATTGGTGCCGTAAAACCCTTCTTTTCAGCGAATTGATAGTTTGTATAAGGGTTGAGAAAACGGAATGAAGCCCATGAACGCCAGCGCACCGCCGGATATTCTGATCGTGGATGATGACCATGAGATACGTTCGCTCCTGAGCCGATATCTCGAGGAACAGGGATTCCGCGTCTCGACGGCAAGCGACCTTCGCGGATGCAACGACGCGCTGAACCGCCGCCAGCCCGACCTGATCGTGCTGGATGTGATGCTTCCCGATGGATCCGGTCTCGATCTCTGCCGTGATCTGCGAAACCGCCGCCCAAGGATTCCCGTCATATTGCTGACCGCCTTGAAGGAGGACATAGATCGCATCCTCGGTCTTGAGATCGGTGCCGATGATTATCTCGGCAAACCGTTCAATCCGCGCGAACTGGCTGCGCGCATTCGTGCCGTGCTGCGTCGTACGAACGAGGACCCTTCGGCAGAGCCCGAGCAAAGGCGCTATCAGTTCGCGGATATGACGCTCGATCCGCAACTTCGTCGGGTGAGCCGGAATAATGGCGAGGTCATTGCGCTAACGGGTGCCGAATTCGATCTTCTCAAGGCGTTTCTCGAGCGCGCCGGCCGGCTGCTGTCGCGTGATCAGCTGCTCGACTTGACGCAGGGGCGTGATCGCGACCCTGCCGACCGCTCGATCGATGTCCTGATGAGCCGGTTGCGCCGCAAGCTGGGAGAAACGACGGAAGATCCCATTTTCAGAACGATCCGCAACGGCGGCTATCAACTCGTTGTCCCGGTAACGGCTATCAAAGGCGATTCATGAGGTCACTTGGTGCGCGCCTGGCGCTACTCCTGCTGACAGCCATCGTCCTGGTCGTCATTTCCTCCTCCTTCGTGGCAAGCCTCGTCATGCGGGGGCCACGACCGGACATGACGATCGATCGGACGGCCCGGCAGCTCGCCATTCTCGCGACCTTCGCGGAGAAGGATCGAGCCTTGGCGGAATCGGCAGGATTGATCATCGCTCCCATGCCGCCCAGCGGCCCGCCCGACGAAGAACTCTCCCGCTTTCTCATGGAGGCGCTGCTTCGCATTTCCGGCATGCGCGACGCAATCATATCGCACCAGTCGACAGGCGAGTTGATCGCGTCGCTGAAGCTCTCCGACGGCAAATGGCTGGTCATGCCGATGACGCCGCACGGCCCGCCTCCGGATGGCTGGAAAATCCTTGTCGGTTGGCTTGGCCTTATCATCATCGGCAGCGTACTCGTTTCCATCTTCGCCGCTTCGAAGATCATGAAACCGCTGCGCCTGCTGGAGCAGGCGGTGGCGGCAGTCAATCCGGACGGCACGCTGCCGCACATACCGGAAAGCGGCCCGGGTGAAATTCGCGCCACCGCACAAGCGCTCAACGGCCTTTCGGCCAGGGTGAAGGCGGCCACGGAAAGCCGGATGCGGCTCGTTGCCGCTGCCGGCCATGATCTGCGAACCCCGATGACCCGCATGCGACTGCGCGCCGAATTCATCCAGGATGACGAGGAACGGCGCAAATGGTTTGCCGATCTGGAGGAACTCGACAGGATCGCAGACAGCGCCATCGGCCTCGTTCGCGAAGAGATTTCCAAGGACAGCTTGGAGCGGGTCCGGCTCGACAGGATTGTCGACGGTATCGTCACGGAACTGAGGGCGATCGATATGAACGTCGCGAGCGGCGATCTGGAGCAGGCGACGATCTGCGCGGGGCCGCTGGCCGTTACCCGCGCCTTGCGCAACCTGCTCATCAACGCCGCAACGCATGGCCAGTCAGCGACGGTAACGGTCACGCACCTTGGCAACCGGGCCGTCGTGAGGATTATCGATACGGGTCCCGGCATCCCCGAGGATCGACTGGATCAGGTGTTCGAGCCCTTTTTCCGAATCGACATCGCAAGGCAGAGATCCTTCCCCGGCGCCGGCCTCGGCATGGCCATTGCGCGTGAAATCGTCACACGATTCGAGGGCGAAATCACCGTTCGAAACCGCCAGCCGCGGGGGCTGGAGCAAGTCGTATCGTTCAAGAGTGCCGAGGCCAAGGCCGCGAGCTGATCAAGCGGAACAGGCCGAACAAATCAGCAGCATGCAAATTCGGCCACGCTCCAAGGTCGTACGCGAAGTTTTCCTTAAACAGGATTTACTTACGTAGAATTTTCGAAATTCTACGAACAATAGTATTTGCAGTAAGATCATAGAACTTACTAAATAACGTTTTTTCTAATAGAAAAGCCGAGACACTAAAATTCGTCAAAATGCCCTGATTCAGCAACATTCGGAAATGTTTCGAGCTTCAACCTATGTAAAATTATAGCCGATCAGCAGCTTGGCTCGAGCAGGCTTTGATCGCCCCGCATACCCGGCTTCGCCATGACGCCCCCAACACGAATGGCGAAGCCGGATTGCTTTCCGGCAATGCTGCCGTGATTTTTATCTCGAATAATCAGTCACTTTGATGGTGTTGCTACAGCGGGCGGGCAGCGAACGTTGCCCAAGCGGGCAGGTCGCTGAAGATAAGACTCATCGCGCAAAAACAGGTGGCGGCGAGATAATCGGACCGCAGAATGGACCAAAGTAAAATTAAATCTGAAATAATTGAACACAGCGCCGAGCAGGCAATTCCGCACGGCTTCAAGGAGGAATTGCTGTAGGCTGTCCTGGCGTCCTACACCAACTGCCATACACACGCCGGCGGCGACTTTCAGCCGGCTGCTATGGACGATCGTCGGCGTCGGGCCGGGCGTCCATCCGATGGAGGATTTCTTCGCCCGATCGCCGATATTGGCGATGCTGCACGCGAAGGTCCGGGAGCACCGGGCGGGGCGCTCCCGGACCATTCAGCCCCGGAGGGGCCGCTCCTTCCAACCGACAACGCGTCCGGGGGGATCTCGATCGATTGGAAGTGGAGAGGACATGGTCTGAATTTGCTAGGCAGCGGCCTTTTCCCTGACCGAACCTCTGTTGCGATCAGTGGAATGCATGAGGACCGGGAACGAGCGATCGTTCGGCATCCGCAAGCTTCGCAAGCTGATCTGCTGTCAGAACGTTGCGAAGGGCGGCAGCCTTGTCCTTGAGGACCGTGGCCTTGGCGGCACGATTAAGAAAGCGCTCGGCGATCCGCTCGCCAAGAAGCCCTTTCGACCGGTCCGCATCGTGATCGGGCTGCTGCACGGTGTCACCATTCGCGGGCGGCAGCCCGGAGGGGTGTTGCTTAGGAAAGGCCAGAAAATCCATAAGCGCGTTGGTGTAATCCCGCCAGGCATCAAGCTGAGCGCTGCGAATGCCGATCGAGGTTTCCATCGCCGACAACCTGCCTGCCAGTTCCAGGGCGGGATCCGGCGGATAAGGGAAGCCACGCGGCGGCATGGGCATGTCGCCGCCGAAAGCCATCATCGGGCCTTGGGGATGCGGACCGGGGAAGCCCCAGCCCTCCGGCAACAGGGGAGGCGGGGGTGGCGATGCCATTTGGGCGATGGGTGGGGTCTGAGCGTCTGGCGTGGCGGCCGGCTCGCCGGCGAGTGCCGAAGCGGCAATGCCGCCGATAGCCGTTATCAACAAAGTTGCGACGATATATCGTTGCCTCATGATCAGTGCCTTCATTGCGATTGACGGATGCTGAGGCTAGCGGGGCCATATGAACGCAATAGGTCCCGACATTTCCGAATATTTCTTCTCGGAGGAAAGTTGCGAACGAAGTTTGCCAAGGGCGGCGGCGGCAACAATTCATTACAACTTTTCTTGACGCAACAGGCGCAAAGCGAACATCGCAACCGCATCAAGGCCGGATGCAGTAGCGAAACAGCTGCAGTTCGTAAGGTAGGGATCTCGGTGCAGCGAGGCCGTCACACATGAAAAGAGCCGCACCCTTGGATACGGCTCTTTTGAGACTTGATCGACGTGCCGCTCCGGGCCGGCGGGGCAGCTTTGCTATTCCTTGCCACTTGCAGCCGCTGACGTCGATTGCCCGGCTTCCTTCAAGGCAGCCGCACATTCCTCGCAGCATACCTCCACCGATTTGCCGCCAAGGTTGACCTTGATCGTGTCTGCGCCAAGTTCGCAGTCACAGGCGGCGCATGTTGTTTTCCTCATGTCGTGATCCTTTCCCGATTTCTCCCCTTGCCGGGGCAGGATCATGAAAGCATCGATTGCCGGATAGGTGCTGTCAAAATCTTTAGCGAACCGCGTAGCGCTTCGGCTTCAATTGCGCCGAGCGCTGAAATTCCGCCGGCGTCTGCCCGTAGGTCTGCTTGAAGGCTGCGCTGAAATGGCTGTGGCTGGAAAAGCCGAGATCGAGCCCGAGCATGGTCAGATCGTCGTAAGAGCCCAGAAGATCGAGCGCTCGCGCCAGCCGCAACCGCAACTGATAGCGATAGAGCGGCATGGCTTCGACCTGCTGGAAAACCTGGGTGAGGTACACCGGCGAGACGCCGACCTCCTTGGCAATCTCGGCAAGCGTCCACCGCCGGGCGAGATCGGAGGTCAGCACGAGCTTCGCCCGGTCGACGAGTTTCTGCCGGCCGAAGCTTGCGCCCGCCTCATGCGAGGTGCGCTCGCCAAGCGAACGGCGCACCAGCGTCAACGCCAGCGTTTCGCCCTCCAGACTTTCGGCAATATTGCGGCTGAGCCCGTGACGAAGCATCGCCACAAGCGCTTGCGCTCGCGGATCGATACGACGGCGCTGGCGGCGGAAAACGACGCCTTCGCCGGATTGTATCTGTTCCTTTGGCGCGAGTTCGTGAAGCAGGGCCTCATCGATCATGAGATCGAGACAGGAATCGCCACCCTCGATGGGGTGGCTGATCCTGTAGTCCTGGCCACGATTGAAGAAGACAACCTGATTGGCTTCCGAAACGGCCTCGCTTTGGCCGACGTGACGCTTGAAGACCCCGCGATAGGTATAGACGAGGCTTGTCTTATGGGCGCATTCTTCATCGCTCTTGTGCCGACATTCACCATTGCAGACGACATCGCGGATGAGGACGCTTTTCGTCTTCAGCAGTACGGTTGTCGAAAATTGTAGCATGCCGAAATCCTCATCCCACCGCTTCAGCAGGTTGCATGGCCTGAGCCTAGCACGTTCCGCTTCATATTTTTAGTAGCGGCTGTAAATATGAACATCGCTTCCGGCTTGCCCGCGAGAAAGCCCTATGTCCTTCAGCTGGTCGTCGGAAAGCTCAAGCAGCGCATTGCGATTTCTTCTCTCGGCGATTTTGCGCGCGACGAAGCGCATTATATCGATGAAGATCGAGAGAGGCATACGCTGGGCCTTGCGGACGGCACGGCTGCGCTCGGAAAAAATTGTGATGTTTGCGACTTGCATGGCGATACTCCACCGCTTGTTTCGATGAAGACAGTGAACCATTGGGAGGGATTCCGCGCTGTCAGATAATTTAGCGATCGACAGGGCAGCCGAGGGCGACGAACCCCATGTGGGCGATGGCGACAAACAATCGTGGATAGTGGCGGCAACGCCAGTATTTTCATTGTCGACATCTTGCCCACAGCGACGATAGTGTCGAGGCCAACCAGCGTAAGGCCAAGTCTACCAGGGAGAGTGAAAATGTCGTGGCAACATCCCGTATCCCGGATCACTGACGAGGAACGGCAGCAGCGCCTATCGCGGCTTCGTCAGCTTCTCGATACGCACGGACTGGCCGGTATGCTGCTCGGGCCGACGGAAAGCCTGCGATATTTCACCGGGCTCGTCTGGCATGCGAGCGAGCGGTTTCTGGGCGCACTCGTCACGCCGACCGCGCTCTATTACATCGTTCCCGACTTCGAGCGCAGCCGCGTGGAGACGTTGCCGCATCTGCCCGCCGAAATCCTCGAATGGCAGGAGGAGGAGAGCAGTGCGGCATTGATCGCTCGCACGCTTGGACATTCAGGCGTTTTGACGCTCGACGACAATATGCCGCTCTATTTCTACAACGCGTTGGCGACCGAGCTTGGAACTGAAAGACTGGCCAATGGCGGACCGCTCATCAACGGGCTGCGCCGGATCAAATCTCCCGCGGAAATCGCGCTCATCCAATGTGCGATGAACTTGACGCTTGACGTGCACAGGCAGGCTCATGCCGTGCTCAAGCCCGGCATCCGCGCCTCGGACCTGATCGAATTCATCGACCGGCGGCATCGCGAGGCCGGCGCCCATGGTGGCTCGACCTTCTGCATCGTGTCCTTCGGTGAGGCCACGTCGCTGCCACACGGTGCGGACGGCGATCAGACGCTCGGTGAAGATGATGTCATCCTGGTAGACACAGGCGCACGCATCGACGGCTATCATTCCGACCTGACACGAACATACAAGCTGAAGGCCGGCGATAGCGCCTTCGAAGATGCCTGGGCGATCGAGCGCGAGGCACAGCAAGCGGTTTTCGATGCGGCAAAATTGGGTGCTGCCTGTTCCAGCCTGGATGATGCGGCACGGGCTGTGCTGGCAAAATACGCACTCGGCCCCCACTATAAGCTGCCGGGCCTGCCGCACCGCGCAGGCCATGGCCTCGGACTGGACATCCATGAGGAACCTTACATCGTGCGCGGCAATGCGACGGCGCTTGCGCCCGGCATGTGCTTTTCGAACGAGCCGATGATCGTCTTTCCGCAGAAATTCGGCATTCGGCTGGAGGATCATATCTATATGACGGCGGATGGCCCGCGCTGGTTTACCCAGCCGTCCAAGGGGCCGACCGAGCCTTTCGCCTGATGGCAGAGGCCAGCCCGGCGCTCGAGCGCCGGGCAATGCCCCGATATCGGCTTTCTGCATTCGCCGGCACTCTCAGCCCTGGAACGGAATGGTTGGCCCGGGCTGCTTTGCCCGCTCGTTGGTATAGGAAACGCCGTGGAGGCTGCGAAGCCGCCGCGATAACACGGTCAAAGCGACAGACCTATGCCGCCCTTGTTCCGTCCTCACGGAAGACATGCAGATGCTGCGCCGGAAAGACGACATTCACGAGGGGGCCGGCGCTCAATGCGCCACGATCGAGGGTGAATACCTTGAACGGCAGGCCATGCAGCGAAAGATGCAGGATGATGCCGAAGCCCGTGGGTTCGACGAGTTCGACATTGGCGGACATGCCGGACTGATCTGACGATAGCGCGACATGCTCGGGCCGTATGCCGAGCGTCACCTTCGCGCCATCAGCCATTTTCAACGGCTCCGAAAGCGGGATGACTGTTCCGTCCTTGAGCTTGACACCATTTCCCTCGTAGATTGCATCGAGAAAATTCATGCCGGGCGAGCCAATGAAGCCGGCGACGAAGAGGTTGGCGGGACGGTCGTAAAGTTCAAGCGGGCTGCCGACCTGCTGAACCACGCCGCCATGCATCGCAACGATGCGGTCCGCCAGTGTCATCGCTTCGATCTGGTCGTGCGTCACATAGATCGACGTCGCTTTAAGATCGCCGTGCAACTTCTTGATTTCGGCTCGCATCTGTTCACGAAGGCGAGCATCGAGATTCGATAGCGGCTCGTCGAAGAGGAAGGCTTTCGGCTGGCGCACGATGGCGCGACCCATGGCGACGCGCTGGCGCTGGCCACCCGAGAGCGCCTTCGGCCGGCGCTCCAGCAGCGGGTCGAGACCGAGCTTGGATGCCGCACTGGCGACTGCCTTGGAAATGCTGTCCTTCGCCATCTTCCGCAGCCGCAGGCTGTAGCTCATATTGCCGGCGACATTCATGTGCGGATAGAGCGCATAGGATTGGAAGACCATGGCAATATCGCGATCTTTCGGATGAAGTTCGTTGACGCGATTGTCGGCAATGCGGATTTCGCCGCCACTGATATCCTCGAGGCCGGCGATCATGCGAAGCAGGGTGGATTTGCCGCATCCCGAGGGGCCGACAAGAACGACAAACTCGCCATCCTTGATCCGAAGGTCGATGTCGTGCAGCACCTGCACATGGCCGTAGGCTTTCTTGACGTTCTGAATATCGATCGATGCCATATGACTAACCCTTGACCGCGCCGGCCGTCAGGCCCTGCACGAGATAGCGTTGGATGAGCAGGAAGAAGAGCGCGGCCGGAATGAGCGCCATGACGCCCGCTGCCATCATCTGCCCGAAATCCACCGAGAATTTCGAGACGAAGGTGAGAAGGCCGACCGGGAAGGTCGCTGCCTGATTGCCGTTGATGAGCATCAGCGCGAAAAGCAGCTCACTCCATGCCGCCGTGAAGACAAAGCCGAGCGTTGCCGCAATGCCGGGAAGCGTCAAAGGCAGGATGATCTGCCGGAAGGCGGTGAACTGCGTCGCACCGTCGATCATGGCTGCTTCTTCCAGATCCTTCGGAATGCCGTCGAAGAAGGACTGCATCAGGAAGGTGGCGAAAGGCACGTTGAAGGCCGTGTAGACGATGACGAGGCCGGTCAGGCTGTTGGTCAGATGCAGCGGCGTCAGAATCTTGAAGATCGGCGCGACGAGCATGACCAGCGGAAACATCTGCGTCAGCAGCATCAGCGCCACGATCCAGTATTTGGCACGGAATTTGAAGCGCGAGAGCGCATAGCCGGAGAGCGACGCGCAAATGGTGACCGCAACCGCCGTCGAGGCGGAGACGATCAGACTGTTCTTGAAGAAGGTCGGAAAGTCGCTGTGCTGCAGCACGAAGGCATAGTGTTCCCAGGTCGTGCGCGACGGCCACATGCGAACGCCTTCGGTATAAAGCAGATCGTTCGGCGTCACCGACACTTTCAGCAACCAGAAGAGTGGGAAGAGCGCGAAGGCGACGTAGCAAAGAATGGCCAGACGATGGGCGATGGTGGGAAGGACGGATCGTCTCATGGCTCAATCCTTGTTCAGCAGTGTCTGCCGCAGCAGGATGATCAGCATGGAATAGGCAAGCAGGAGTATGAGCAACACCAGCGCGATGGCCGAGGCATAGCCGAAATCCAGCCGCTTGAAGGCTTGTGTGAAGATGTAGCTGGCGACGATCTGCGTGCGGTCCGCCGGGCCGCCGCCCGTCATGACGACGATCAGATCGGCGAAATTGGAGATCCAGACCGTTCGCAGGAGGACCGTGATGGCGATGGTCGGCGCCAGGAAAGGAAGCGTGATCGAGCGAAAGCGCTCGAACCAACCAGCGCCATCGATCGAAGCCGCCTCATAAAGATCGCGCGGGATCGCCTGGAGAGCAGCCAGAAGGGTGATGGCAAAGAAGGGAATGCCCCACCAGACATTGGCGATGATCGGCCCCCACATCGCATAGTTCGGATCGGACAGGATATTGCCCGGCTCACTCATCAGACCCATGGCATAGAGCCAATGGGGGATGGGGCCGATGACCGGATTGAACAGCCAGGACCAGTTGAGGCCGGCGAGGAAAGAGGGAACGGCCCAGGGCAGGAATACCAGCGCCTGAACGATCGATCTGCCGAAAAACGGCTTGTCCAACAGAAGTGCCAGGATCAGCCCGAAGATGAACTGCAACACCACGGAGGCGCCGGTCCACCAAAGTGTATTCTTCAGTGCCCAGTAGAAGGCCTTATCCTTGGAGAGATCGCGAAAGTGTTCCAGGCCGATGAAGCCGCCGGAAAACGGATTGAGCAGCTGAATATCGCGAAAAGCGTAGGATATGCCGATTGCCAGCGGCACCAGCATCACGGCGATGATGAGGATGAGGGCAGGGGCACTGTAGAGATAAGGTTCCGAGGCGTCGGCGAGGCGCTTCAGCCACGGCCTGCGGTCGTGACGCCTGTCGAGCGTGTCGGTGATCGAAGTCATCTGCAAGAGTTCCCATTCGCGGCGTTCGAACGCCGTCTGTTTCAATTGGGCAGAGATGGCGGCGGATCGCTCCGCCGCCGCATGTGCGTTCTATTTCTTGGCCAGGAATTTCTGCTGGGCCTTGGTCAGGTAATCGGCCCACTGGTCGGCCAGATCCTTGGCCGAGATATCGCCGAGCAATGCCTGCTGCGACGTCTTGATCGCCAGCGAATCCTTGAAGAAGGCGAATTCCTCAAGATAGGTCGGCATGACAGTGGGAACGGTGTCCTTGTCGGCCAGCTCCTGGAACCAGCCCTTGAACTGATCGCCGGCGTAGAATGGGTCTTTTTCAGCGGCCGTATAGGCTGGAAGTGCGCCGATCTTCTTGTTCCATTCCAGATTGCCTTCCTTGCCTTCAAGGGTCGCGATCAGCTTCCAGGACAGATCCTTGTTCTGGCTCGTCGCGAACATCGACCAGCCGGCATAACCGATAGTCGGGAAGGACTTGCCATCCGGCCCCTTCGGCAGCGGCGCTACGCCGAAATCATCCTTCTTCATGCGTTCGGCGACGGCGATCAGCGCATCAGGATCCTGATCGAGGAAGGCGCAGGTGCCGGAATAGAAGCCGGCGACGACCTCGTTGAAGCCCCAGTTGACGCTGTCCTTCGGCGCATAGCCCTTCTTGTAGAGATCGACCATCCACTCGATGCCCTTCGCCCAGCCCGGGCTGTTCATCGTCGACGTGCCGTCATCCTTAAAGTATTTATTGTCCCCGGCCATGGTGGCGGCAAAGATCATCCAGCCGTTGAGACCGCCCGGACCTCCGCGCATGCAGTAGCCGTATTTGCCGGGCAGCTTGGAGATGGCCTCGGATGCCTTGACGAACTCGTCCAACGTCTTCGGCGGCTCGGCGACGCCGGCATCCTTCAGGATCTTCTTGTTGTAGAACATGGCGCGCAGATAGAAGCCGTAGGGCAGCATGTAGGCGGTGTTCTTGACATCCCGGCCGAGCTGAAGCGCGCGGGGCGTCAGTTCACCCGTATGCTCCCACTTGGCGAGGTAGGGCTCGAGGCTTTCGAGCATGCCGTTATTGCCATAGAGCGACAGCCAGGTATCAGGCATTTCCATCACGTCCGGCGTATCGCCGGCCGAAACCATGGTGGCGAACTTCTGAAAGGCCTCGTTCCAGGGCAGGGAGATGATGTCGACCTTGGTGCCGGGATTTGCGGCCTCAAACTTGGCGACGATCGATTTGAGCGTCTCGGTGCGCTCGGGGCTGGTGATGACTTCCACAAGCTTGAGCGTCGTGTCGGCAAAGGCGGTGCCGCCCATCAGAGCGGTAAAGAGTGCTGCTGTTATCAGTCTTTTCATGTCGGTTCCCCCTTTTTAGGTTTTCCTCTCAGATTGACGATGTCACGAGGCGGCGGCGATTGCCTCCTCGAGTTCCTTCCACAGGGCCTCGGTTCCTTCGAGGCCGATATGGAGACGTACGGAGCGCGGATTGATGCCAAAAGTATGCGCTGAGTTTGGCTGCGCCTTCTGTTGCAGCACGACTTCGCCCGGCACGATCAGGCTCTCATGTCCGCCCCAGCTCACACCCAGCTTGAATAGCGTGAGGCGATCGGCAAAGGCGCGGATATCGACGCCCTCGCGGAAGATGAAAGAAAACAGGCCCGAGGTGCCATTCAGTCCGGATGGCAGCCGGTTGGCCAGGCCCGGGTGGCAGACTTGCTCGACGACATCGAGCTCCTGCAGCCGCCTGGCGATCGTCATCGCCGCCGCCTCATGCGCCTTCATGCGGATCGGCAGGGTGCGCAGGCCGCGGATCAGGAGCCATGCGTCGAAGGGCGAAAGCTTGCCGCCGAGATAGGGATAGGCTTCCGCCTTCAGCCGCGCGATCATCTCCTTCGAGCCGGCGACAACGCCGGCGACCACGTCGCTGTGCCCACCGAGATATTTGGAGGCGGAATGGATGACGAGATCGACGCCGAGCTTCAAAGGCTGCTGGAAGTAGGGCGTGGCCCAGCTATTGTCGATCATCGAGACGACGCCGTGCTGCTTTGCAAGGGCGGCCAGAGCGCCGACATCATGCGCTTCCATGACCCAGCTGGTCGGGCTTTCCATGTAGAAGACCTTGGCGCCGGGAAGCGCTCGCGCGACGGCTTCCTCATCGCGGCCGTCGACGTAGGCGACTTCGACCTTCATGCGCTTCAGAACGGTGCCGAAGAGGCGGAAGGCATCGGGATAGACATGCTTGACCGCAACGATGCGGTCTCCCGGCTCGACGAAACTTAAGACGGCCGACGAGATCGCCGCCATGCCGCTGGCAAAGCCGAGCGCATCTTCGGCTCCCTCGAGTTTTGCCAGCATCTCCTCGAACATGCGCACGGTCGGGTTGAGGCCGCGCGTATAGATCGGACGCACCTTTTCGCCGCGATAGGAGGCGATCATCTCGTCATAGTTCGAGAAGGTGAAGAGCGATGTCTGGAAGATCGGCGGCACGACGGCTTCGGCAAAATTGCCGCCGTCGTGAGCAGTAATGAGGGATGCGAGTTCGAACGGCTCTAGCCCGTCGGTCATTGGGACATTTCCTTGATGTCTTCCTCGACGACGTCGAGAATTTTCAGTGTTTCGGCCCGCGCAGCCTCAGGATCCTGGTCGACGATCGCGTTGAACAGCGTGCGGTGATAGGGGAAGGACCGGCGAGCAAAATCCTGCCGATCGAAGGGATGCTCCCAGAATCGCTCGAAAGTTTCGCGCATCTGTTCGAGAAGCTGCCGGAACAGCGGATTGTGGGTGGCGTCATAGACGGCAAGATGGAAAGCCAGATCCTCGGGCCCGGATGTGCCCTTGGCCATATGGACGCGCTCCATCTCGTTGAGCTTCTCTTCAATGATGACGAGGTCTTCGTCGGTGCGCTTCCTTGCAGCCACCATGCCGGCCTCGCATTCGATGCCGCGGCGGACCTCCAGCGTCTGCAGCAGCGCATCGCGCAGATGTGACGGGTTGAAGGAAAGCGGCATATGGATCGTCGCTTTCGAAACCGGCTTCAGCAGATAGGTGCCGCTGCCTTTGCGCGTCTCCATGACGCCGAGTGCCTGGAAGTAGGTAAGCACTTCGCGAATGGTCGAACGCCCCACCGAAAGCGCGGCCATCAGCTCACGCTCGGTCGGCAGCCTGTCGCCCGCCTGCAGCTTCGACGATTCGATGAAGGTCGACAGCGCGTCGATGACTTGCCGCGTCCGGTCGATGGAGGGAAGGGGTGTCAGCATCGGTTTGGTCATGGGTCGATAAATTGGTCTGACATCTGCCATCAGGTCAATCTCTTTTTCTTGGCACGCGCATTTTTCCGGCCCTTAAATTTTAAGGACGCAAAGCGAGCGGCAACGAAGGTTGTTTGCGGCCTTCAAGAGCACCGATAGCGCTGATAGAAGGAACGTGTTGTGAGTCCCGGGCTGGAAGAGAATGGCCGCAAGAGATCGATATTCACGAAAGCTGGAATGCGCGAAATGCGATCACACCGGCTTCGCCGAAGTTTCCGAAACTGACGATCGTCGGGCGACGAGCCGCGATTTCAAGATAGACGAGATGCCGCGCGGCTTTTCCACGGAGCGGCCATCGAACGATCCGCGCAAGCATATGGTCCGCTGCCGGTGCGGCTCGGTGTTTCCTTTCGAGCAGGACACGATCTATGCACCAGGCGGCGAGCCGCGGCGCAGAAAGGCATAGGCCGAAAAGAAAAAAGCCCCGCACAGGCGAGGCTAAGCTTGTGCCGCTCCGGGGAAATCGGAAGCGACGCGGCATTGTCTAACGGTCGTCTTCTCTCCCGGCTAGGTCAGTTTTGCCGATAACGGTACGCTTGCGTAAAAAAGCTTTTCATTCGTGAATCACACCTGAAAGCTGGTGGAAAATATCGGCAATCAATCCCGGCAATTCCTCTGAAGTAAACGCCGTCGAACTCACGGAAGAGGGTACTTGCCTCTAACGAGAAACATAAGTGTAAACCATTTTACCGTGCAACATTGTTCAGCTGGCGTTCATTTTCGCGCGGGCAGAAAGGCAATGGCCGCAACGCCTTGCGGTTGTCGAGGCTCGGCTTCCGATTGGCTTTCGGGCCTGGTGGCCGGGCCTCGCAGATATTGAAATGAGCTTGGATATAGGCATGCGGCTGCTTCGCGCTTTCGTCGACTGGATCCTGCGCCGCCGCCAAACGCGGCTGCAGCAGGACGTAACTCAACATTCCGCCGATGATCCGTGGGTTCTTCAGCAGATCGAAAAATTCGAGCGCGAATTGAAGCGATAGGCGCATCGCGACGCGATCGGCCTTCGATCGATGAAGCATGACGTTGTCCGAAAGCCGCTTACACTTTCGGCATCATGCTCTTCAGCCTTCCGGTGTGAGCAGGCGTGCCCGTGGGCGCATGAAAGTCTGCCTGCCGTTCTTCCAGCCGGCAATCGGGTGCCGGATTTCACGAACCAGCGACAACGGATCGGCAGCATCCACCACCACGATATCCGCCTCCACACCTAGCTTGAGGTCATAGTCGCGTCCCATCACTCGCGCGGCATTGATGGTGACCATGTCAAATGCCGCGGCGATGTCTTCATCCCTCGACAGCTGCGCTGTATTGGCGAAGAAATTGGCCATGCGGGCAAGGGAAGCATCGCCAAAGGGGGTGAACGGATTGAGGACATTGTTTGTCGCCACCGTCACGGTAACCCCATTGCCTGTCAGCAGCATCGCCGGGGCAAGGCCGCGCGGGACAAGATGATCGCTGTCCCGGCCAAGCAGGAAGAGATCGGTTGCCGGCAGAACCGTCACCGCGATTCCGGCATCGGCAAGACGCTTCGCAATCTCGCCGGCTTCGAAGGACGACATGGCCGCAAGCTTGGTGACATGGCCGATGGAAACGCGGCCGCCATAGTTCCGCCGCTTCGTTTCCGCCAGCACGGCGGGGATTGCGGAACCCGATGGGTTGAGATCGAAATCGATATGGAAATCGACGTCGACATCATGACGTTCCGCCAGATCGAAAATCCGGCTGATATGAGCTGGGGGATCGGGATCGGTATAAGGGCAGCCGCCGACGAGATCCGCTCCGTCGCGGAGCGCCTGATCCAGCATGCCCTCTGTTTCGGCCTCGTTGGTCAGGCCTTCCTGCGCGAAGGCGCAAATCTGGATATCGATCGCCCAGGCATAGGCGCGCTTGATTTGCTTGATTGCCTCGAATGACCGATAAGCCGCGCGTGGATCGATCTCGACGAAAGTCCGCATCGCCGTGGTGCCATTGACGATCGCATTTTCGACCACCCGGGCGGCGCGCGCATGGACGTCCTCGACCGTGAAGGCGGCTTTTGCCTTGGCGGTCTCGCGGACGGCCTCTTCCAGCGTGCCTTCGCATATGAAGCAGCGGTCGAGAATGCAGGCCTTGTCGAGATGGATGTGGCTGTCGACAAAGCCGCCGAAGGCGAAGCAGCCGCACATATCGTGACGCGGCGCATCCACAGTCAACTCATGCTCGATCGCGGCAATCCTGCCATCCCTGAGACCGATATCGTAGCAACCGTCCCGCCCGGCGATACGGACATTCGAAATCACCAGATCGAGCATGAAGCTGCCTCGCTCATTGCAGTGGGGTAGCCATTAGCGAGCTTGGCCTCGGCAAAGAGGATTTCCGTCATACTCAACTTTCCCCCTTCAACCGATAGACAGCGATCCGAGCGCAACTGCCTGCAAGACGGCGGTCTCACCGCTCGAACGCTTCTTTCAGCCCGAAGCTTTTGCGCTCGCGCAGATCGAGATCCGCCTCGATATGCGCGATGTGATGAAGCATCAGATCGCAGGCCGTGTCGATATCCTTCTGCTCCAGAGCGGTGATGATGTCACCGTGCTCGGAATGGCCACAGCTGGAGGCGCTCGACTGTCCGTAGAGCGCAATTACCAATGACGAGCGGGCGACAAGCTCCTCCATGAAACGCTGCATGATAAGATTGCCGGAAATGGCCGCCACCATCAGATGAAAATCGCCCGAAGCCTTGATCTCGGCGCGGCGTGCGGATTGGCCGCGCTCGCCCATCAGGCGGCCTTCTTCCAGGAGAAGCTGTCTCAGCTGCCTGAGTTGAACCGGGGTAATCCGCTCGGCCGCCGATTTCAATATGCCCGGCTCCACCAGGCGGCGCGCGGCGAATATCTGCTTGGCTTCCTCGGGCGATGGATAGGCGACGAAAGCGCCTCTGTTCTTTTCAACGCTGACGAGCCCCTCATAGGAAAGCGCCTGCAAGGCGGCGCGCGCCAGAGTGCGGCTGACATTGAATAGGCCGCCAACATCACTTTCGGAGAGCTTCGTACCGGGTGCCAGCCTGCGCTCGACGATCGCGTCACGAATGGCGTCGCGGATTTGCTGTGCGCCCGTCTCCGTGGAGTCGATGGGCGTCAGAAGCCCGTCTGCTGAAGAATCCATAATCGCCTACCTGAATGGTCGCCAAAAATGATAACTTGTTTCGGCCCGAAGTTAAATGAAATCTTATGCAAAGACGATGCTAAATTGTATACAATAATTTGCACAAATCGAGCACAATAGCCTATTTGATGAGCAGACACCGAACTGCCTCAAGAAAGGCAGAATACCATTCCTCTCAGAATAAGACAAATATTTCAGTAATTTAGCGCATCGCAGCGAAACTGGCACGATTGATGCAGTGTCTTTCCCAAACCAAAGGGGAAGATGATGTCGAAAGCGGCAGAGATCGATATAGTGTCCGTTTCGAAGGTCTACGGGGCGACCACGGCCGTTCATGCGATCAGCCTGAAAATCCCGGCTGGCTCCTATTGTTGCTTCCTGGGGCCGTCCGGCTGCGGCAAGACCTCGACGCTGCGCATGATCGCGGGCCACGAAGGCATTTCCTCCGGCGACATCCGCCTTGGAAACACCGTCGTGACGGACTTCCCGCCCGCCAGGCGCGGCACGGCGATGATGTTCCAGTCTTACGCGCTGTTTCCTCATCTGGACCTCATCGACAACGTGGCTTTCAGCCTGAAGATGAAGGGTGTCGCAAAGGATGAGCGTCGGACCAAGGCGCTCGAAATGCTGAAGCTTATGCAGATGGAAGCCTATGCGACCCGGCGCCCGGCACAGCTTTCAGGCGGCCAGCAGCAGCGTGTCGCGCTGGCACGCG
Source organism: Rhizobium aureum (assembly GCF_030182495.1). Taxonomy (NCBI): domain Bacteria; kingdom Pseudomonadati; phylum Pseudomonadota; class Alphaproteobacteria; order Hyphomicrobiales; family Rhizobiaceae; genus Rhizobium; species Rhizobium aureum. The sequence continues at coordinate 101,835 of NZ_JAQJCI010000008.1, forward strand.
CGCTGATCACCGATCCGGAAGCGCTGCTGCTGGACGAGCCGCTGTCGGCGCTCGACCCATTCCTGAAGATCCGCATGCGCGCCGAACTGAAGAAGCTGCAGAAGATATTGGGCATCACCTTCGTCCATGTCACGCACAGCCAGGAAGAGGCGATGGCGCTCGCCGATATCATGGTCATCATGAATGACGGGCGGATCGAGCAGGCCGCCTCGCCACGGGAGGTCTTTGAGCACCCCGCAACGGCCTTCGTCGCCCGCTTCATGGGTGACCACAACGTCCTGTCGGGGCGGGTAACCGCGAGCGAAGACGGCCTCATCACCATGGCCGTGCCCGAAGGGCAGGGCTTTTCCGTGAGAGGAACGGGACGCCAGGCCGGCGAAGCCGTGGATATCGCCATCCGCACCGATCGTGTCCGGCTTTCGCAGGCTGATGGTAAAGGCCTCGGCTTCAACGGCGTGGTCTCCAATGTCGAATATCGCGGTGCGACGCTGAAGATCACCGTTATCGGTGCGGGAAGCGACGATTTCACAGTGATCGCAAGCAATGACGATGACGCCGCCAAATCCATAACGGTCGGCGACGCCGTCTCATTGAGCTGGGCCCAGGAGGACGCGATCCTTCTCGGCCGTATGTCCGCATGAAAATCCGAAGCATCAAAAAAGGGGAACTGACATGACAACTGAAACCAAGACTACCAAGACGACGAAAGGCATTTCCCGCCGCTCGCTACTGAAGACCGGCGCGGCCGCGCTCGGCGCCATGGCCGGCTCCGGTGCCATCACCGGCTTTCCGACCATCTGGGCGCAATCGAACATCACGCTGCGCCAGTTCGGCACCGGCGTTTCGAACATCAATGCCATTGCGGAGAAGTGCAAGGCCGATCTCGGCATCACGCTCGAGATGACCGCGACCGATTCCGATGCCGCCGCCCAGCGCGCCGTGACGCAGCCGAACAGCTACGATATCGCCGACATCGAATACTGGATCGCCAAGAAGGTGTTCCCGACCGGCGTCTTGCAGCCGATGGACGTCAAGAAGCTGAAATATTACGACAAGATCGTGCCACTGTTCATCAATGGCAAGCTGAAGCCCGATAGCGTGATTGCACAGGGCACGGCGCCGCACACGGTCGGCTTCGTCGAGGGACAGGCCTCCCGCAAGTTCGCCAAGGAGCCGACGCAGTGGATGACGATGGTCCCGACCATCTACAACGCCGATACGCTCGGCATTCGTCCCGATCTCACCGGCCGTCCGATCAACAGCTGGGCCGATATTCTCGATCCCGCCTTCAAGGGCAAGACCGCGATCCTCAACATCCCGTCGATCGGCATCATGGATGCCGCGATGATCATGGAAGCCGCCGGCAAGATCAAATATGCCGACAAGGGCAACATGACGAAGGCGGAAATCGACAAGACCATCGAGTTCCTGATCAAGACCAAGGGCGACGGCCAATTCCGTGCCTTCTGGAAATCCTTCGACGAAAGCGTCAACCTGATGGCTTCGGGCGAAGTGGTCATCCAGTCCATGTGGTCGCCGGCGGTTGCCGCCGTCCGCTCCAAGGGCATCGCCTGCACCTTCCAGCCGCTCAAGGAAGGCTATCGCGCCTGGGGCGGCGGTCTCGGCCTTGCCTCGCATCTCAAGGGCGCACAGCTCGACGCGGCTTATGAGTATATCAACTGGTATACGTCCGGCTGGGTCGGCGGCTATCTCAACCGCCAAGGCTACTATTCCGCCTGCATGGAAACTGCAAAGCAGTTCATGTCGGCCGACGAATGGGGCTACTGGATCGAAGGCAAGCCGGCGCAGGGCGATATCCTGTCTCCGGAAGGCAAGGTGATGGAGAAGGCCGGCGCCGTCCGCGACGGCGGTTCCTTCGAAACCCGCATGGGCGCGGTCGCCTGCTGGAACTCGGTCATGGACGAGGACCGCTACATGGTCCGCCGCTGGAACGAGTTCATCGCTGCCTAAGCTGCATAGCCGTCATCTCCTCTCCCCGCTTCAAGGCGGGGAGAGGATCCTATCAATGGAGAAGCCGGAATATGGCGACAATCGCTTCCTCGGATGCGGAGCAGGAAACTCAGAAGGCCAGACGCGGTTTAGCCGTGCCCGGCTGGGCGGTTGCCTATCTGCAGGCAACGCCGCTGTTTCTCATTCTCGGCTTCTTCTTCCTGTTGCCGATCGCCATGATCGGCATCGTCAGTTTCTGGGATTATGATTTCGCCGGCCTCTATCCGGCATTCCTGACCACGAATTACACCGATACGCTCGGTTCGTGGGTTACATGGAAAACCTACCTCAACACATTGAAATTTACAGCCATTGTCTGGGCGCTGACACTCTTCATCGGCTTCTGGGTCGCCTATTTCCTGGCTTTTCATATCCGCCGTACCTCGACGCAGATGATCCTTTTCCTCGTCTGCACCGTGCCCTTCATGACGTCCAACATCATCCGCATGATCTCGTGGATACCCGTTCTCGGGCGCAACGGGCTGGTCAATTCGACGCTGATCGAGATGGGCCTCATCCCGCAGCCGATCGAATGGCTGCTTTATTCCGATTTCGCCGTCGTGCTGGCCATGGTGCATCTCTACACGCTGTTCATGGTGACGCCGATCTTCAATACGCTGATGCGCATCGACCGCTCGCTGTTCGAAGCCGCGCGCGATGCCGGCGCCAGCGGATGGCAGGTGCTGTGGAATGTGGTCATTCCGCTTGCGAAGCCTGGGATGGCGATCGGCAGCATCTTCGTCGTCACGCTCGTCATGGCTGATTTTTCCACCGTGCAGGTCATGTCGGGCGGCCAAAGCGCATCCATCGCACTGATGATGAAGAACCAGATGTCGCTGCTGCAATATCCGGCGGCCGCCGCCAATGCCGTCGTGCTGCTGATCGTCGTGCTGCTGATGGTCGCCGCCATCCTGCGCATCGTCGATATTCGCAAGGAGCTCTAGGATGAACCGCGAAAAGCGCAGCCTCGAATTCTACGTCCTGGCGATCTTCTTCACCATTTTCGTGTTGTTTCTCTATGGCCCGCTCTCGGCGGTCATCATCCTGTCCTTCCAGGGGCCGGACGGCGGCCTGACCTTCCCGTTGAATGGTGTCTCGCTGCATTGGTTCGCCAATCTCTTCGAGAAGCAAGCGGTCGGCGATTTCGGCGCCTCCTTCCAGCGCTCCTTGATCCTTGGCGTGATGGTCATGATCGTGACCGTTGTCGTCTCGCTGCTGGCAGGGCTAGCCTTTCGCCGCCGGTTTCGTGGCTCGACATTCCTGTTCTATGCGACCGTCGCCAGCCTCGTCGTCCCATCCATCATCATTTCGCTCGGGATCGGCGTTGTCTTCCAACAGGGGGGCATCGCGCCGGCCTGGTATTCCTCCGCCTTCGGCGCGCATCTGACCTGGACGTTGCCCTTCGGCGTGCTGATCATGTTTGCGGTCTTCAACCGGTTTTCGCCGGCCTATGAGGAAGCTGCCCGAGATCTCGGTGCTAGCTCCTGGCAAACCTTCCGCCATGTCGTGCTGCCGATGATCGCACCGAGCCTGATCGGCGTCGGCCTGTTCGGCTTTACGCTGTCCTATGACGAGTTCGCCCGCACCCTGATGACATCAGGCACCTACAACACCCTGCCACTCGAGATCTACGGCATGACGACGAATGTCACGACGCCGGTGCTCTATGCGCTCGGAACGGTGACGACGCTCTTTTCCTTCACCATCATCCTGCTGGCGCTTGCGATCATGACCATGCTCGGCCGCCGCCAAGCCAAGAAAAGCTAAGATCATGCGCCTGCTGCTCATCAATCCGAATACCACCGTTTCCATGACGGAGAAGGCGGCGATCGCTGCACGCGCCGTGGCGAGCGCCGGCACGGAGATCATTGCTGCCACCTCGCAAATGGGGCCGGCTTCGATCGAGGGCTATTACGATGGAGCGCTGGCCGTACCCGGTATGCTGCGTGAACTGAGGGAGAGGCGGGCTGAAGGCTATGACGCCGCGATCATCTGCTGCTTCGACGATACCGGCCTGGAAGCCGCACGCATGTTTTGCGATGTGCCCGTTGTCGGTTTGTGCGAAGCTGCCGTTGCAACAGCCGGCTTTCTGGCGCAGCGCTTCAGCGTGGTGACGACACTCGAACGTTCGCGCATCCTCATCGATAATCTCGTCCAGCGCTACGGCATGGGCGCGCGAGCGAAGGTTCGAGCTTCGGACATTCCCGTTCTCGAGCTTGAGGACTCGTCTTCCGGCGCGATCGGAAAGTTGCGGGCGGAAATCGAACGCGCGCTTGCCGAAGATGGGGCGGAGGCAATCGTCCTCGGCTGCGCCGGCATGACGGATCTCGCAAGGGAGCTGCAATCGATCTACGGTGTCCCGGTCGTGGATGGTGTTGCCGCGGCGGTCAAGCAGGCCGAAGCGCTGGTGTCCTTGGGTCTCTCCACCAGCAAGCGCAGCTCCTACGCCTCGCCATTGCCCAAGCCGTTTTCGGGAGCAATGCAGGACTTCGCGCCGACACCGGTATTGGCCTAATCTCATCACAATCCAACGTGCACGGCCTCCGCTGATCGCTAAAGCGTTGCGATTGGCATATCTCCGCTCCCGGGACTACAATGTCTCGATAAAGAACGAGAGTCGTGGATTTGGCACAGAGAGCTGGCAAAGCTGATCTTCCCCTGCATGGCGGCCGCGTACCGCGCTGGCTTGGAGACCGGATGACGCGCTTGGGTGCCGTCATTACCGAGGCGGTCGTGCAGCATTATGGTCGCGACGAGCTGTTTCGGCGCCTTGCCAATCCATTCTGGTTCCAGTCTTTCGGCGCCGTCATGGGCATGGATTGGCATTCCTCGGGGATTACGACAAGCGTTCTGGGTGCCTTGAAGCGCGGCCTGACGCCGCTTTCGGGCGAGCTCGGCATCCATGTCTGCGGCGGCCGTGGTGCGCAATCCCGAAAGACGCCGGGCGAACTGCTTGAGATCGGCGATCGCGTCGGCATCGACGGCGCGTCGCTCGCGACCAAGAGCCGACTGATCGCAAAAGTGGATAGTGCAGCCGTGCAGGATGGCTTCGATCTCTATCTGCATGGCTTCATCGTCGCGGATGACGGCAAGTGGGTCGTCATCCAGCAGGGCATGAATGGCGAACGGCGGCAGGCGCGGCGCTATCATTGGTTATCCGAGGGCCTCACGAGCTTTCTGGATTCGCCCCACGCAGCCATCGAAGGGCGCGAGCAGGGCGAGATCATCAATCTCGCCGATCGGCGTGCGGAGCGCTCCCGCAGCGAACAGCTCGATTTGCTCGCCTCGATAGGTCCGGACGGAATTATTCGTGAATTCAATGCGCTGGAGAGACAAGCTGAAGTAAATGATAAAATCGAGCTTCAGCCGACGCTGCCCTATCTTATCATGCCGGCACATCATGACGTGCGTGAAGAAGATGTGAACATGCGGCGTTTGCACGGAAATCTCGCCGCCGCGGCCGACCGTGGTCCGGTCGATTTCCAGGAATTGCTGCTGACGCCCGGCGTCGGCGCCAGAACGGTCAAGGCTTTGGCGATGGTCGCCGAAGTCGTGCATGGCGCACCCTGCCGTTTTTCCGATCCGGCGCGCTTTTCCCTCGCGCATGGCGGCAAGGACCGGCATCCCTTTCCCGTGCCGCTGAAAGTCTATGACGAGACGATCAGCGTGATGAAATCGGCGGTCAGGAAAGGCCGTCTCGGTCGCGACGAGGAATTGTCGGCTCTCAAGCGCCTGGATGATCAGTCGAGAATGCTGGAACGCTATGTCACCGGCCCTGATCTCAAGGAGATCGTAGCCGGCGAATTCGACCGCTCTTACTCCTATGGCGGCCGCAGCGTTTTCGGCTGGGAGCCTCCCTCCGAATCCGATGGCGATCGCATCGAACCGGACCAGCTCCGCTCCCGGAAAAGCTGACCAAAACCATCGGCCTATGGCAGCGTATAGCCGATCACATAGTCGCCAGGCTTCGTTCCCACCGAACCGTGCCCTCCAGCCACCATGACGACATATTGCTTGTTGTCGCTTGCCGTATAGGTCATCGGCGTTGCTTGGCCGCCTGCCGGCAGGCGTGCCTGCCAAAGCTGCCTGCCGGTGGTGACATCATAGGCTCGCAGATAATCGTCCACGGCGGCGGCCAGGAACGCCACTCCGCCCTTAGTCACCATCGGCCCGCCGATACCGGGAACGCCGACCTTGAAGGGCAACGGCAAGGGCGTCATGTCACGGACGGTACCATTCTTGTGCTTGTAGGCGATCTTGCCGGTCTTCAGGTCGACACCGGCAACATAGCCCCAGGGCGGCGCCTGGCAGGGAATGCCGAGCGGGCTGACGAACGGTCCCATATAGACGCCATAGGGTGAGCCCTCGTTTCGGTTGAGCCCCTGTTCACTCCCCTTGTCGCCGGCGCCTTTGGGCGGGATTTCGGCACGCGGTACCAGCCGCGAGGTGAAGGCCAGATAGGTCGGCATGCCGAACATGATCTGCCGTTCGGGATCGACGGCGACACTGCCCCAGTTGAAGGTGCCGAAATTGCCGGGGAAGATAATGGAGCCGCGCAGCGATGGCGGCGTATAACGGCCTTCATATTGGTGCTGATGGAAGGAGATGCGGCAGGCGAGCTGATCGAACAGCGAGATGCCCCACATGTCCTTTTCCGTGAGCGGCGGCGGCGAGAAGGTCAGATCCGAGATCGGTTGTGTTGGTGAGGCATGATCCTCCGGAATGGTGCCGCCCGACGCAGGAATCTCCTTAAAGGGAATGATCGGCGCGCCCGTGCGGCGATCGAGCACATAGATGTCGCCCTGCTTGGTCGAGGCGACCAGTGCCGGAACGACGCTGCCGTCCGCCTTTGTCAGATCGAAGAGCACGGGCTGCGCCGGTACGTCCATGTCCCAGAGATCATGATGGACGAATTGCTGCACCCATTTGAGCTGGCCGGTATTGATATCGAGCGCCACCACCGAGGAGGAAAAGCGTTCGACGTTTTCGCTGCGCCCCATGCCGAGCTGGTCGGGCGTCTGGTTGCCAAGCGGGACATAGACCATGCCGAGTGCCTCATCGGCACTGGAAACCGACCAGCTGTTCGGCGAATTGGTGGTGTAGGTCTGTCCCGCGGGTATGGGGGCTGTATGGTCCGGATTGCCCGAGTCCCAGTTCCAGAGCAATGTGCCGGTCCGGGCATCGAAGGCGCGAATGACGCCGGATTGCTCCTGCGTCGAGTAATTGTCGTTGACCGCACCGCCGATGATGATCTTGTCGGCAACGATGACGGGTGGCGACGTCGAATAATAGTAGCCGGCCGGATTGTACTTCATGCCAGCTTCCAGATGCAGTGTGCCCTGATTGGCAAAGCTCGGGCACACCTTGCCATTGGCCGCGTCGAGCGCGATCAATCGGGCATCCGAGGTCGGCAGATAGACGCGGTCGGCGCAAGGCGCTCCGGCTGCGGCGGCCGTGTCGTGGTAGTAAGAGACGCCACGACACGTTTGATGCTGGCGGTTGGGGTTCATGCCGGCATTGGCGTCGTAACGCCATTTTTCCTTGCCGTCCGTCGCACCGATGGCGATCGCCAGGCTGTGAGGTGTACAAATGAAAAGTGTGTCGCCCACCTTCAGCGGAGTCACCTGATAGGTGGTCTCACCGATATCGTCGGGCCGCTTCAGATCGCCGGTCTGGTAGCGCCAGACCTCCTTGAGATTGGCGACATTCTGCGGATTGATCTGATCGAGGGGCGAATAGCGCTGGCCGAAGGAGGTTCTGCCATACTGATGCCATTCGCCATCAGGCACATTGCCGCCCATCGGGGCATTTGACACGACGGCCGTCGGCAACTCGCCGGCTAGATCGTGAGGATCGGTCGTCATCGAATAGGCTGCAGCGACGACGGCGATGACGAGAGAAATGGCAAGCGGCCATGGATTGGCTCCATAATGAACCCCGTCGAGGCTGCGAAAGCCGAGCGGGCGCCGGATCCAGGGTGTCAGCAGCCAGAGCCCGATCAGAATGATGAGGCCGCCGCGCGGACCGAGCTGCCACCAGTCGAAACCGACCTCCCATATCGCCCAGGCAAGCGCTGCAAGCACGAAAATCGCATAGAGCCAAAGGGCGGCCGCCTTGCGCATGGCAAGCAGGATGGCGGTCAGGAGAAAGGCGAGTCCGGCCAGAAGATAAAAGAAACTTCCCCCGAGCAGGATGAGCCAAAGTCCGCCGCCGCCGAGCGCCAAGCCGATGAGCGCCAGAATGATCGAAGTGATGATGATGGCCATGATCCGTTCCAGTCTATCCGTCGATTGGACAGTGATTGATCGAAGGCATGCAAAGAACACGCGGGCTCCAACGGAGTCCGCGGCCACTCTTAAGTCGAAATCGATGTCGGTTGTTTCGCTGGCAGCATCCGGTGCGGTTTCCAAAGTGATTTGGATCGATGCATCAAGATCCCCAATCCATCAGAGATTGAATGCCAGGATTGCAAGAATGTTCCAATCCGGCCGACCGTTCAAGTTCGATACCGCGTCGCCCGAATTGATTAACGGACGTAGTTAATTTTTTAACAATTATGCAGATACTAATGGAACAAACATTGGAATCAAGGGTTTCCGCGCCGAGCCGGAGGACTAAAGATGAATCTGAAGATTGTTACTGCCCAGTCGGAAGTCGAGACCGCCGACACCGGAACCTATCCGGATGGCATGATGGACCGCATTCTGGTTGAGTTCTCCGCAAGCTCCGAGCAGCAACATCGCAAGTCTCACGAGCGGGATTACGGTGCGCGCAAGGCTTTGCGACCAATCCCGGCCGGACTTGCCTGATATCCCACTGAAGGATACGAGTTCGCAACACGCGGGTTCACGGCGTCGGTCGCCTGATCAGATGTAAAGCGGCGCCATTCTGCGCCATGCGCCGGCTCGATGAGCGCGCCCATCCCATACGTGCAGTCGATGGTCGATCTGCTTGTCAGCCAGAAGGCGGCTCAGGTGGCGGTTGTTGTCGATGAAGGGATCGGCGTCTCCGATCGTCATGACGATCTCGATCTGGCGCAGCTTCTCCAATCGCCAATCGCAGGCTAGCCCCGGCAGAAAATGTGTCGGCGTGTGAAAATAGATTTCGTCATCATAGTAACCGTCGAACAGGTCGGTGAAGGATTCGACCGTCATCGTCAGATCGTAGCGGCCGGAAAAGGCGACCAGCTTGCGGAAGAGGTGAGGGTGGCGGAAAACCAGGCTGGCCGCCTGGAAGGCGCCGAGGCTGCAACCATGGACGATGGTACACTCATGCGCGTTCTTCTGCGCCATCAGCGGCAGGACTTCGTTCAGGATATATTCCTCGAACGCTTTATGCCTGCGAATGCGCTCGGCCGGGTGACGATGAGCATCGTAGAAGGTTTCCCTGGCCAGCCCTTCGATGCAATAGAGCTGAAGGTGCCCACTGACCAGCTTGTCAGCGAGGCTGGCGACGATGCCGATCTGCTCATATTCCCAAAATCGTCCGTCGCGCGTGGGAAACACCAATACCTTGGCGCCGGCGTGACCGAACACCAGCAGCTCCATGTCTCGATCCAGCCGCGCGCAGGTATTCGCGGTTCATAGCACCTTGAAAAATCGCCCGACCTTGTCTCGCAGAATTGCGTTCTGCTTTTCGCTACCAGCATAATCGAAGTGGCCGGCATCCAGGATGAAGATTTCGTTAAACTTCTGCAGCGCATTTGCGACGGAGAACTGGCAGGGCGGCGCAACGGCCGGATCGAAAAGGGCAGGCGCGACGAGCATCGGAACGGTGATCCGGCTTGCTGCGATCGCGGCATCGAAGAAACGCAGGGTTTCGAGAACGCTGCCATGTTGCTTCTGATAGGCCTGGACGGATTGCGCACTGCCGACGGTCGGCAAGGTCAGCCATAGCGGACGATGCCCGAAAGTCGGGACTACGAGATGGCCGCGTCTGATCCTCGCATCGAACGGAATCGCCAATGCGCCGATACCGCCGCCGAAGCTGATGCCGCTATAGCCGATATGGCCGGCAACCCATGGGTAGAGGATCTCCAGGGTCGAAACGGCAAGCCAGATGTCTTCGACGCAGCCGCCGATGACATAGGTGTCGCGATTTTCGATGCCGTGCACAACATGCCCCGACGCGTCCGATGGGATCGGCGGGCGGGCGCTTAAAGAAAGCCCACGGCTGCAGGGAAACAGAACAGCGGCCTCTTCCAGCGGCAAGTCGAATTCGGGCTGATCCCTTCCTCCATATCCATGTCCGACGACGAGCCCGCGGCGCACCTGACCATGGCGGGGAATAAGCAGCCAACCGTTGATCTGAAACGATCCCGTCGACACATAGCTGATATCGAAAACATGCCAGTTGTCGTGACGCAATCTGCTGCGACGAAGTTTCGGTTGCGGATCGACGGCGATGGCGGCTTTGTAGCGCTGCCGCCAGAAATCGTCGAAGCCGAACGGGGCTTCCGGTGTCTCGATGGCCTGCAACTGCGAGAGCTGCATGCCATAGGTCGGATCGAAGTCGAAGGGATGGGCTGTCGGTACACTCATGGCAAATGTGTCGCGTGAAAGGATCGCCGACGCAAGCACCAACGCTGCACGGGCCGCAGATCGTCCTTAATTATCTCAAGGACTCCGTTTGGGATGGACAATCGATGCGATAGAGCACAACGCGAAAAGATGGCGCAAACAGGCTGATTTCCTGCGCACCGCGGCCCGCGAGCAAATATGGCAAGCATCCTGATGCGCAAGCCCGCCTGGAAAAGGAGCTGCGGCTTCCTTCTCCGGCCGTTGGACCAGCCGCGAAAAAACATGCTGATATAAATCCGCCCGAAGCTTTACCGGATGCGACGTCGAAGATGGGTTTTCCGCTGAGCGGCATCGTCATCGTCCTGGGTTCGATCCTGGTCTATGCGCTTGTCATATCGCATGTGGTCGGCCAGCCGCATTACTCCGCTCGCGTCAATTTCATGCCCCCTGCTTTCGTACAGAACTAGATGCCCCGCAACGCCTGCGCGGCAATCGGGAAAATGTGACGAAACCTCACTTTCGGCATTATTCTTCCCTATCGCTTCCGCGAGTGGGATGCTGGCTGTCATCGCAAAGACGTGAAGGCAAACACTGTCCGGCTGGCTATTGCGGTCGCTGCGCTCTCGAAAAATGAAGAAGTTTTAAGTCTGTTCGTTAAATGAAGATTCCAATGAATCTGTTGTAATCGTCGAACAGAAGGTAGTTTTGGAGAGCATTTCTTGTCACGGCTCAGAATTCAACAGCTGCAATGGATCGGCGCGGTTGCTGTTATCATGGTTTGCTTGATGATGGCCGGCTCTACGATTGCCTTTACCCTGTCGGATTACATCAGTTACAAGCGGGGAGTGACGGAGTTCAGCCGTTTTCACGCGGCGCTGCATGCGGCGGCGATGATCTCGAGGGAACGGGGGCCGGCAAACAGTCTCATGGGCGCTTCGCAAGACGAGCGGCCGCAATTTGCCGCCGCCTTGAAGGCCAGCCGTGATGAGACCGACAAGAACATTGCCGAACTCGAAACACTCTTTCGAATGGAAATAGATCAGTCGCCGGAGATGCGCAGCGCGTTCATGGCGGTCAAGGCGCAGCTGGAATCCGGCAGGCAGGCCGTCGACGCGGTGGCCGCCATGCCGCGGAGCGAGCGTAGCGGCGCAAAGATCGCAGAGGCGATCCAGGCAATGTTTCGTGCGGCGGACCGGGCGCAGGATTACCGCGACATTGCGGGCCGATCGATCATTGCTCTGGCACCGGAGACCGGCGCCGAAGTCATGCTGACATCGATGGCCGGCACGCTGAGAGAGCACGCTGGACGCCTGGGATCCTATGTGGTCATGATGCTGACCTCGCAAGGACAGGCTCGTTCGCACTATCGCAGCGCCTTCGACCGCGAATTGAACAGCCTCTTCGAGGTGAACGCGCTTCTGAAGACCTATGCGCCCACCACCTTGCAATCCCAAGCCGTTGCACGGCTGCTGGATCAGGTGACGCTCAGCTACTTTGCCGGATCGCTGCCCTATGCCCAGCGTGTTGCCTTCGAGTCGAACATCGATAACGCGCCGACACCGGCCGAATTCACGGCAAATTACGTTCCCGGAATGAAGTCCACCGAGATCCTGCGCGAGTTCATCGAAACGAGTGCATTGACTTCGTTCGATAGGGTTAGGGAGAACGCTGTGAAAGCCATGCTGGTCTCCGCCTCGCTGGCGGGGATGGCGATCGTGGTGGTCATCGGGTTGGCCTACACGCTGCGACGCTCGCTCTTCAGGCCCATGCTTGCCGCCATAGGTCAGATCGACGAGATTGCCGCGGGCAACCTCGCGACGCCACCGACAATGCCTCATGCCGGCCGGGAAGTGCGCGAAATGTTCCAGCGGCTCGATATTCTGCGTGAGCAGCAGCGATTCAAGCGGCATCTGGAAATGGAACGCAAGTCGATGACGGAAGAGCTCAGGCGCCTCTCTCAGACGGATTCGTTGACCGGACTCCTCAATCGGCGCGCGCTTGGCGAGGCAGTCGGACGGCTGCTTTCCGCAAAGAAAACAGGTTTCCGTGGCTTCAGTGTCGTCATGTTCGACATCGACCATTTCAAATCGATCAATGATCGATATGGACATGCCGTCGGCGACCGGGCGCTTCAAAGAGTCTCCGAAATTCTAGGGCCATGCCTGCGTCCCGATGATCTGTTCGCGCGCTATGGCGGCGAGGAATTCATCATCGTCCTCTGCGACGTGAGTGAAACATCGGCACGGTCGACCGCGGAAAGGCTGCGGGAGACCTTGGCACAGGCTGTCATCGACGGCGAGCATGGCTTGACGGTCACGGCCAGTTTCGGTGTCGACTGGCGTGCACAATGCACATTCGAAGATTGGGAAAAACTCGCCGTGGTTGCCGACAAGCGCCTTTATCAGGCCAAACGAAACGGGCGCAATCGGGTCTGTTTTTCCGATGCGCTTGAGGAGAAGACGATCGTGTCGGCAGTGAAAGTCGGGCCGGCTGCCCCAGGCGTCGAAAACGCCGCGTGACGGTCTACCGGCTGAGAATTTCGCGTCAGTAGGTGAGCGTGACCACCACCGTATCGGTGTAGATCCCAGGAGACGGCGTCGTCTGTGGTGGTACGCGGCCATAGACTGTCAGGAGCTGGCCTGCGCCGGTTCCGCTTCCCCCGACGGTGCTTCCCGGGGTGTTTGCATCGCCCCAGGGCTGCGACCGGTTCGTATCCTTGTAAAGACCATAGGTCACCGTTTCGGCCCCCTTCGACATTTTCCTGGCGGTCGGCGCGGCGTTCGCGGTGCCGCCATTCAGGGAAATCGTGTAGGTCGTGCCCGGCGTGCAGGTTGCCGTAATGGAACCGGTGGCGTCGACATTGGTGCTCAATACGCCCTGGCTACCGAAATCGATATTCTGGACGCTGACCAGGCAATTGGCGGCAACGCTCGCATTGACGCTGAAGGACGCGGTTCCCACCGTTCCCGAGGGGGCGGTGCAGGTTGTGGCGCTACTATAGCTGTAATAGAAAGAGGTGGAGGTCGATGTGAAGCTGGATGTATACGGCCCCGGTACCGCCGTCGATGGAGTTCCAAGTGCTGCTCCATAGACCGTCATGCTGCCGCTTGCGCCGACCAGCGAAACATTCAACAGGGCCATTGTCAGCGCATAGGCCGGCGCTCGCGACGGATAGGACCAGCTGCTCGCCCCCCACACCACGCTCCGGCCGCTATCGGAATAGAGCTGATAGTTCACAGTACTGGTTCCGTTCACCATCTGGCGCGCCGCGGCGGAAGATGCTCCGCCGCTGCCGGCGCCGATATCGGGGCAAATCAGGAGCCGCTTGCCCAGGTCCAGGAGCGCCCCTGTACAACTTACACTTATCGTAGATGTCGAATTGACCGGGGTGCCCGACAAGGTATCGACAGCACCGAAATTCATGTCGGTCGCAGTAAAACTGCAGCTCTGCGCCAGGCACAGCGAAGGCAGCAATAATGCGAGCAAAACGGTGATCGAACGCAGCATCCTTTCACCTCCCTTTTAAAAGCATCGGACATCATCGATTACCACCTGCTCGCCCCGCTGCGGCTTGTAAGCGAACTCGGCGTGGCATTTCGTCCCGTCCTCAAGCGAGACGTCGATCGAGTTGCGCGCGTGCAGCCCGCGAATATAGGCTTGGCCGTCATAGCCGATGACAAACGGCTCGTCCGATCCCTGCAATGCTCCGCTCAGGCCCGCCTGCAGCAGCGCACCGTTCTTATCTCTGATCGTCACGAGCGCCGCCTGCGGCGCTTGTGCTACGCCGAATTTGACGACGACACCGCTTCGATCCGCCGGGACGACAGTTTCCCGGGTTGCCGGAACGTCAGCATCGACGGGAAGATTCTTGGGATCGATGGAAACGGTATTGGGTTCATAGGAATTGAGGTTCGGCACCAGAATGCGGCCACTCTGGCCGGTCCTGCCGATAGGCCTGTTCTGCTGCTGGACTTCAACATCGGGGGCGCCGACATCGACGACGGCAAAGGCATCGTCGATCCGGTTGGTGGCAAAGACGCCACCGCCCGCGACTGCGATGGCGCCGTCCATGCGCGCGACCGCCCGTGCCTGGTTGTTCTGCTGCTGGACGCCGGCTTCGAACTCAGCGAATGAGGCCCTATAGCCGATCGCAGCCTCCCGGTTGGCATCCTCGCCTTCGGAGGTACGCAGCCGCCAGCCGACGCTGCCGTCCTCCTGCCGCAGCGGCTTGGAAACCTCGGCAACCACGTCAAGGCCATTCGGTCCACTTTGAATGCCCGTGTTCGCTGTGATGTTGTCGCCGAAAGGAATGGAAAGGCCGGCGAAGATGCCGAAATTGCTTCGTTCATCGAGGTCGGTGAAGGCGGTGGCGTAGAGCGTCGCGCGCCTGAACGTCTGGCTATACGAAAGTCCTGCGATCCGGCTCTTGCTTCCGTCCGAATTCTCAAGCCTCGTATAAGAGAGGTTGAGACTGGAAAGGTCCAGCGGCGCCGGCACGCTGAGGGTGACCTGATCGATGGCGCGCGGCACGCCGGCGCTGAATATCGTGAATTCGCCGGCCGTACTGGCCGTCGGCCTGGCGGAAACGGATGCTATGTCGTCGTAATCGTCGAAGGCGCGCTGCATGCGCGCATAGAGCGCCCACCTGTCGTAGCTCAGCTCAAACGAGGCATTCACAAGCGCCCCCGTGCGGGAGCCGCTTTTGCTCCCCGCGCCGGCAATCGATGCCACGCCCCAGGCGCCGAGAGGAAAGGCGGCTCCGACACCGCCATTCAACAGCTCCGTGCCACCTTCGAAATGCCCCTCCAGCGTCAGCCAGTCGGTCAATCCGTAGCGTGCCGTGGCGACTCCCATGATCCGGCCGTCATAATCGTCCGATTCCGTGCCGAAGTTTCGCCGGGGGACGCCAAGTTCCGCCGAAAAATCCAGCAGACCGTGGCGCAGAAGCCAATTGGACGCATAGAAGGGTAAGGTCTGCGTCGTCTCCCGCCCGAGGCTGTCGCGCAAGATCACGGTCGCTTGTCCACCGCCCGAAAAGACGGGGAGATTGGTCACTTCGAACGGCCCTGCAGGCACTTCGCCTGAATAGGTACGGACGTTTTGCGTGTAGATGTCGAGCGTCGAAGGGACGGCGGCGCTACCCGCAAACGCAGGCAACGGCTCGGTCACCAGATCGGAACGCAGCGCGAAATTGCGCTGGAATTGAATGCCGCCGAAATAGACCGGCCGCGTCCACGAGAGACCGCCGGTCGTTACGTCTCCGGCGCGATAGGTAACGAGGTTCTTCGGGTCGGAGTAGCTCCACGTCGTGTTGAGGCGGGTTATTCCGTCGAGGCTGCCGTTGGAGTAGCCGGCCAGAAAGGATTGGCTGAGCGTTCCGTAGGGGCTGAAGAGACGGGCATCGAACGATCCGGATATGCCTTGGAACAGGCTTGAATCGCCTTCGAAAAGGCTGTTGGAGCTCGCATAGAGGGAATAGTTGAGGACAGCGCCGTAGCCTGCCTGGGGTGCTGGGATCGTGCTTTCCTGCTGCCGTTTGACATCGATGACGTGCGGGGCACGACCCTTGTCGGTCGTCTGGACATAAAGCCGCTGAGTTTCCTCGTCGACCTGATACGACAGGCCGGGCAGGGCGCCGAGTTCAATGAGCCTATTGTCGGCGGCATCGGATGGAGGTTTTATGCCGACCTCGCGGAGTTCCTCGGCTGTTGCCGCAAGCGAGCCATTCGGGCGTTGTTTGAAATTGCCGATCATCTTCATCGAGGTATTGTTGATGAATACTTCCAGGTAGATGTCCCGCGTGCCGGCCGGCTGGTCTGCGGACACGATCGCCGTCGGGAGATTGGGCACTTCCTGAGCGCGCAGGACCGAAACCGAAAGACACATGCATAGGAGAACGGCACCGGCGCTACCGTTGATTAACGGCGACTTTTGCATCGAACGGCCCAAGATCGCTCTGGCCATGTAGCGTTACCGTACTGCCGGAAAGGGACTTCGCAGCCCCGATCGGCCATTGCATCGTCGCGCCGCCGAGCACATATCCGACCAGCCCGTTGCGGCCGCTGATCTTCGTCCCTCCTTGCGCCAGGGTGAGGTTCGACAAACGGAAGCGGCTGGCACCATTGTTCTTGCCGACCAGAAAGAGACCGCTGCCTTGACGGGCGACGCTCCAGGAGACATCGGGCGCCTTTACATCGGCTTGCTTGAAAAAGACGGGAATGGATTGACGCATGATGAGCGTAACCGTGCCGGCCCGTGCCCGTGACGCGTCGGGCAATTCGTCGACGATGACGCGATAGGTCTCTTCGGCTCTGACTGGCGCCTTGCTGGTACGGATCACTCGGACGACATACTGCCCGTTGGGGTTCATTCTCGTCGAAGGAGGGCTGGCGACAACATCCCTCGTCGGTTCCAGGCGCTCTATCCCGTCGGCCTGGCTCCATCTGAAAACGCGTATCTGAACATTGATGGGATGATCCCCGTCATTGCCGAGGTTCAAAACGGCTGCGCTGGCTGGCGCGACGAGTTCGAGACTTGTGGGTGCGACGCGCAGAGAAGCCGCGTTGATGGCGTCAGCACTGAGGCAAAAAAGCATAGACGCAGCAATGCATGGCAACATGCGTTGCATGACAGCCTCCTCGATCGATGGGTTTTCAGTAGGTGACGGTAACCGCCACAGTATCCGTATAGACGCCGGCAGCCGGTGTGGTTTGCGGTGGCACCCTGCCGTAGACGTTTATGTTCTGCACTGCGCCGTTGCCTGTACCCGTGACGGTATCTGTGCCTATGGTTATGCCCCATGTCTGCGTGCGGGCAGCGTCGCGATAAATGCCGTAGTTGATCGTTGCGTTGCTCGGCCCGGTCATCACACGGACAGCCGTCGTCGCTCCGCTGCCCGCGCCGGCACTCAAGCCGATATTGTAGGTTTGCCCCGATGTGCACTGAACGCCGATGGTGGTGGCCTGATCGATATTGGCCGCGATGACGCCGTTGGTGCCGAAATCAAGATCGTTGGCGCTCTGGATCAGGCACTGTGCCTGAATGGTAATGCGGACTGTCATATTGGCCGTCGCCGTGGCAGCCATTGTGGGCGGTGCTGCTGCGATCATTGAGATGGCAGCAAGGACAGCACCGCACAGCACTCTCTGCATTCGTATTCCCCCTCAACACAGCCTGCAAAAACATCAGAATATAATAAAGTAATCACATATCTGCTTTGCTGGCAATGAGGAGGAAAAAGGCGAACGAGATCGCTACAGTATCGAAAGAATACCGCTCGAGTATAGTTTAATTTTATTGAACAATTACCGGAATATGATTTGTATTTTTGAAAAACATGGTTAACGAAAAATGTATTGAACGGCCACCGAAACCGGATAGCATCAACGGAAATACGAGCTTCATACTCCGCGAATCATGTTCTTGGGAAAAGGTCAGTGATTCGCCTGGATCAAAGTTCAGAAAGAGGCGCCCGTGACTTGCCGGTCATCCCTCCCGAACCAGGACCTCCATCAACATTTTTTTGCAAAAGGTCTGCAATTAGCCATGTTTCGGTAAAAGCTGCGCCACAGTTCCCGTCAAAATGGGCAAGCGAGATCTTGTCCTAAGGAGCGATCGATGGATACGCAGCCTACGAGATGGTGGAACGGCCAAAGCGAGACGACCCGGCGGCTGAGTTCCGGACTTGCCGTTTGCGGCACGGTCGTCGGTGCTCTCTACATGATTGTTCAGACGGCTCCGACCGAACGCGCCATGCGCATTATCGATGATAGCGGTCGAATTACGATCGGCAACGGCGGGCTGCTGGACCATGTCGCAACGAATGGGTTGCAGGTCGTGGTGGATGCGAGCCCTACCCAACCGGTAACGTCGGTGCCGATTCCACAGCCATCGCCTCTCGCCGCTGCGAAAAGCAGTGCTTCGGCAAAGAAGGTTGCCTCGCGGACCGATGCCGCTAAGACGAGCGTCGCGGCATCCGGTGACGTCGAGCGTTTCGATCGTTGCCTGCCACAATGCGAAACACGCGATCCGTTGATTTCGGGATATCCGCAATATGCCGAGGCGAAGCCGTCCCTGGTCAGGGACGACGATCCGCCTCCGATAGTGGAGGAGAGGGCTGGCTTTCACCCGCTGGCCGGTGCCCGCCATATATTGACGAGGGCGGTGGATGCGCCCAGCGTAATGCTGCGACGGGGTCGCGAGGCGCTCGATACCGTCGCTCGCATAGATTGGTAGATTGGAAAAACCTGTTCTCGGAAACGCTTAGGCGCGTTCCGCCCAGATCTTCGCCAATTCAACGAGCGTCTTCACCGCTCTTTCCATATCCTGGCGGCTGACCCATTCCAACGGCGAATGGAAGGCGTGTCCGCCAGCAAATATGTTGGCGCAGGGCAGGCCCATGAACGAGAGCCTGGAACCGTCCGTACCGCCGCGAATGCTGCCACGAACCGGCGTCATGCCGGCCCGTCTTATGGCTTGGACGGCATTCTCGACGATCTGTGGATGGCGATCGAGGATCGCCTTCATGTTGCGGTATTGATGCCTGACGGTAAATGTATGCGAGGAGCCGGGGTAAGCGGTCATCACGTCCTTGACGATCTGCTCGAGCATCTTCTCCTTGACCGCAAGACCCGCCTCGTCGAAATCGCGGATGATGAAACCGAGTGCTGCCTTCTCCATCGAACCGCTGACGCCGGTGGGATGAATGAAACCCTCGCGGCCCTCAGTCGTTTCAGGCGCAATGTCTTTCGGCAGCCTGTCGATGATCGCGCCGGCGATCTTGATGGCGTTCTCCATCTTTCCTTTGGCGAAGCCCGGATGAATGGCAACGCCCTGAATGACGATCTCGACGCTATCGGCCGAAAAAGTCTCGTCTTCTATGTGGCCTGCCGTTTCGCCGTCGACCGTATAGGCGAATTGTGCCCCCAGCTTCTTCAGATCGACCTTGTCGACGCCGCGCCCGATCTCCTCATCGGTCGTGAACAGAAGCTTGATGGTGCCGTGACGGATATCCGGATTGTCGACGAGATATTGCGCGGCTGCCACGATCTCGGCGAGGCCCGCCTTGTCATCGGCGCCGAGCAGCGTCGTACCATCCGAGGTGATGATGTCATTGCCGACCTGGTCGCGCAGAGTAGGGTGCTCGCCGACAAGGATGACCTGTTGCGGATCGCCGGGCAGGCGGATATCGCCGCCGTCGTAGTTCTTGAGGACCTGCGGCTTGACATTCGTGCCGGTGAAATCCGGCGCCGTGTCCATGTGGGAGCAGAAGCAGATCACGGGAACAGGCTTATCGACATTCGATGGAATGGTCGCATAGACATAGCCATGCTCGTCGAGATGTGCGTCGGCAAGGCCGATCGCCAGCAACTCATCGACGAGGACGCGGCCAAGATTTTTCTGCTTTTCGGTGGAAGGCTGCGCGCTCGAGGTCGGGTCCGATTGCGTATCGATGACAACGTAACGAAGAAAACGATCGGTGACGGTATCGGTCATGAACCTGGCTCCAATGAATCACTCGGTTTTGCATAGAGCATTTCCGCTTTTCTTCGAATCGCGAAAAGGCTCCGTCCTCTTGTTTTCCGCAATTGCGGAGGCAAAACCGCTACGCACTTTTCCTGGAATTGTTTTAGCTATGGCCCCGCGCTAGCGCGGCGTCCGCATGAAAGAATGGCCGCTCCAGCACCATGCGGGAGCGGCCATATCACGCGATACGACTGTGACCGAAAGCCTTACTCGGCCGAAGTCAGCGTAACCGACGTACCGGTCGCAGCAAGGTTCAAGCCGAGCTGACCCGTCACGCTTACGGTTTGAAGATGGATCGAGCCGGAGGTGCCGCCAACGAGAATATTCGTGCCGACGCCGGCACCGACCGTCGCTTCAACGGTAGCGCCCTGATAGAGGCCGCTCAGAGAACCATGATGATAGCCGGCTGTCGGCGCGAAGACCAACCAGACAAGCCGGCTGCGGGTCGTAAAGCCGAGATCTACACCCATCTTCCTGATCGCACCGGTATAATGGTCGATGCGCTCGCGTCCGACCGTCGAATGGAAGGTGCAATCCACCTCCTTAGCCGAGCCGAGCACATAGCCGACACCGCCGCCGATCTCGCATTCGAGATAGCCGATTTTCACGCCGTTGCGCTGATCGGGTTCTTCTTCGCGATAGGTCGTCGGCATATCCGCCGCCCGTGCCACCGCCGCGCCTGCAACGATCAAAGATGCTGCTGAAAACGCCAGGGTCAAAATTTTTCTCATCTGTTTTCTCCTTGTCAGAGTATTATGGGTGGCAGGCACCCTCGTGGTCGAGCCGATAGAATCAACCCTTACTAAACGTACGTACGCGCAGAACGATCCCCAAAATAAGGCGGCTATCGTCATGATCCACTTCACAATATAGGGAACTGGATCCGCAGCGGCACCCCCGGACCATTTCACGTTTTGCAACCGACTGAGTCGCGCCGTATCAAATCGCCGTCCGGCCAGCGGATTTGCCTTCGCTGATCAGCCCGATTGCGGCAGCTTCTCCCTTGCCGCGAAGGCGTAGACATCCACCGGTTCGCCGAGACCCTTGAGAGGGAAGGAGCCGAGGCTTTCCATATCGCGCTGACATGCGGCCATATCGACGAATGCCTTCGACAGCAGTACCGGTCGCTTGACCTCCTTGGTCAACGATTCCAGCCGCGAGGCAATGTTGACGGCCGGCCCGATGACGGTGAAATCGAGACGGGTGCGGGAGCCGATATTGCCGTACATGACGTCGCCGACATGCACCCCGACGCCATAGCGCAGTATTTCGCGGCCATGCTTGCGGTTTTCTTCGTTGAGTGCTTCTACGGCCGCCTGCGCCTCGCTGATGGCAAGAAGAAGATTGTGACATGCATTGGGATCGCTCAATGGAAAGATCGCGAGCAATCCATCACCCATGAATTTGAGAATCTCACCGCCATGCTTCTCAATCGGCTCGACCATGGCATCGAAATAGCCGTTGAGCAGCTCGATGACGTCGTCCCGTGGCCACATATCGGAAATGGTGGTGAAATCTCTCAGGTCGCAGATGAGAATGGCCGCGCCGACCGTGGTGCCGCTGCCGCGCGTCGTCGCACCCGCAAGGATCTTCTCGCTCGCATGCGGCCCGACATAGGTGCGCAACAGCGTGCGGGCCATGATGTTCTTCAGCCGGATCTCGGTCACCATCGTCAGGGCCGGCAGCAAATCCTTCAGGAAAGTCATGTGCTGCTCGGTGAAGCCGCCGGGCGCATCCGAGGCGAAGGTGGCAATGTGCCGCTTGCCGAGCGTGTGGTAGATCGGCCAGGCAATATAGTCGGTCAGCCCTTCGTCATACATTTCCTTGTACAGCGGATAGGTCAGCTGATCCTTGCCGGAGACCTCCAGATTCTGCCGAACTTCGGCCGCGCCGTTGAAAATCTCGTTGATGGGACTTGCCAGAAACTGCGGCGTGTTCTCCACCCCATAGCTGAAGGTTGCGATATCGGCTTCCTTCATTCCGGTGCGCCAGAGGATTCGCGCGCCGAGCCATTGCGGATGCAGCGTCCGGAAATGCATGGTCGCTCTTGCCACCGGAATCCCAACCGCGCGCATCTTTTCGCAGAGTTCGACGAGAATGTTGTCGATGAAACGCTGGTCGCGGACATCGTTCATCAGCCAATCGAGAATCTTGCTTTGCTTTGTCGGCCAGTTGCCGCGATCGTCATATGGTGCTTCGGCAATTGCCTCGATGGAAGATTGCATTTCCTTATACCCCACAAATTCCGTTAGCTGCCATGGGCCTTCGACGCCATTCGATACTGAGCGTGACTATACGCGCCTCGCCAGCGGCCGGGAAACGGCAATCGCCTCTATTTCGCGATTTCGTAGATTATGTTTCAGGCTATGGCAGAAGAGGCTTGAATCGGCCATAGGCTTCATATGGTTCCGCAATTCCCGCAGTGCAATATCGAGAGGCAAAGCTATTGAGAGCATATCTGGCAGGCCCCGAAGTCTTTCTTCCCAATGCAAGGGAAATCCTCGATCGCAAGATCGCATTGGCTCGCAGCTACGGATTTATCCCCGTTTCGCCCGGTGATCTGGTAGCGCCGGAGACGGAGACACGCCGGGAGCGAGGTCTTGCCATCAGCGCGATCAACGAGACGCTGATGTCGAGCGCCGATCTCATCATCGCCAACCTGACGCCGTTTCGCGGTATCGCCGCGGATGTCGGCACAGCCTTCGAGCTCGGCTTCATGTGCGCACGCGGCTGCCCGGCATTCGCCTTTTCGAACTGCACCGAAAACCATTTCGAGCGTGTGAGCGGACTTTACAATGGCGACGTTCGTCTCGGTCCGGACGGACGCCATCGCGGTCCCGACGGAATGGCGCTGGAAAACTTCGACATGGCCGACAATCTGATGCTCGACGGCGGCGTTGCAGCACGTGACGGCATCATCATAACGCGCCAGGTCGCGGCGGATCAGCTTTTTCTGGATCTGACCGCGTTCGAGGAATGCCTTCGCGTCGCTGCCGGCAAATTGTTGAGGCAAGCCAACGGCACGGAATGCGCCGCCTCTTGACCGCTTCATTTTGCTGACTCAGCAAAAGCGGCGGAAGTTCCTTCGAACTTTACCAAGCCTCGAGAGCTTCATCGACAGAGCGCGCTCGCGCAGGCAGCTGCTCATACGCGGCAATATCCGGTTCCACGAACGCAGCCAGGCCGAGTGACGCAAGGATATCGCGCCCTTCCGGGTCCCGGTGTGCGCCGAGCAGAGCAGCACGAAGCGCAGCAGTGATTTCGGACGTTTGTTGTCGGGAGGCAACCAGCAGAGGGAAGGGCGCGGGCTTTGTCGTGGCGATGACCCGCAACGATGCGATCATGTCTGGCTCATGCATTTCCAGAAGCTGGTAGGCATAGGCATCGATCGCGCCGACATCGACGACGCCTGAGCGGATTGCCTCGATCACGCCACGCGGATTGAGGAGCGGACCGAAAGTCTCGCTCGCCGGCCGTCCGCCGGCAAGTGCCGTAAAGAATTCGCGTGGCGCATTGTAGCCCGACTGCGAGTCCCGCACCGTCCAGCCCCAGCGCGCGGTCACAAGATCGGCCCCTGCAAACGGCCTGTCGCGCGCGGCGACGACGTGACTGGCATAGACCGGCTGGCCGTTTGCCCAATCCGCCAGCGAAACAGGCGCTACAAGCGGCAGCGGACGCTCCGCTTTCGCAAGCCTGGAGAACGGAAAGCCGCACATGAAGACGGCGCCCATATCCGGGCGCGCCCATAGCTCGGAAAGCGGCGCCGGTGCGGCGTGGGCGATGACCTCGAGCCTGACATCAGATCGATCCGCCAGCCAATGAAAGAGGCGGTCCCAAAGCTCCGATATTTTCGGGCTCAGATTGTACATTCGCGAGCAGGCAATGACGGGGGCAGGGGTGAGAGACATCGTCATGCTCGTCACGCAAATCGAAGGCGTTGGCCGAGATTCATGCGCTTTGCTTTTTCGACCATCGCCGCGCCAAGCGCGACATCGGTCGTGCTGAGCCCGCGATGCCAGAAAAGAATGGTCTCGTCATCGCTTTCGCGGCCCGGCTTGGCGCCGCAAACGATCTGGCCGATCTCCGCATGCAGCGTGTCGGCTGTCACTTTGCCCTCGTCGACATGACGGCGCAGCGCGCCGAAGGGGCGACCAGGGCCGCATTGCCCCCAGTCATCGACCACGACCTTGTCCATGATATCGGTCAGGTCGAATTCGAGCGCGCTCATCGTGCCATAAGGCACGACGAAAGCGCCTTTCTTGACCCAAGCAGTCTTGAAGAGCGGCGTCGGCTCCGGCAGGCGGCTCGCCTCGATCATGATATCGGCGCCTTTCAGACAATCCTCCCAATTGTCCGTCACGATGATCTTCTTACCGAGATCCTTTTCCAGCCGTGCGGCGAAGGCATCGCGGCTTTCCGGACGGCGCGAATGCACGCGGATCTCGTCGAAATCGAAGATGTGATCGAGCAGCCGCACGTTCCAATAAGAGGTGCCCCGCGCGCCGATATGGCCGAGAATCCTGCTGTCCTTGCGGGCAAGATGGCGCGCGCCAATGGCGGTGACGGCGCCCGTGCGCATGTCGGTGATCGCGGTCGCATCGATGATGGCTCGCGGCATGCCGGTGTGCGGATCGAACAGATTGAGGACCGCCATTTCCGAGGGCAGGCCCTGCTTGTAATTGTCGACGAAATCGCCGACCACCTTGACGCCGGCATAGCCGAGCGGCTTCACATAACCGCGCAGCACGTTGAAATGCCCCTTGTCGGAACTCTCGGGCACGAGATGAACGCGAGGCTCGATGACGGTCTCGCCGCGCCCTTGCGCATTGAGCGCACTGGTCACGGCGTCAAGAATTTCATCGTTGGAAAGCGCCAGCGCCTTGGCGTCGATGGCATTGAGATAGTCGATCCAGATTTCCTGCATTACCGTTCTCCAGGCCTTGCACCGGCCATGCCGGTCTAACGAATGATCCAAGCCGCATGGGCGACCTGCGAAAAGCAAGGCAACGGGCATGGACCGCCTTGCCGCCATATCGATCAGGAAGCTGTTTCCATCACATCGGCGCTCTTAATGAACTCCGACAACTTCTGAAAATCCGGCCCCTGCGCACGATCCTCCTCCAGCGGAGGAACCAGTTCGCGCACCTTGCGATAGGCGCGCAACGTCCCGCCGCCAAGCTCGCTCACGATGCCGCGCAGATCAACGCCCTGGGCGGATGCGACAAGCTCGATGGCCACGAGATAGCGCAGCCGTTCGATCATGGCTTCTATCTTCGTCAGGACACTCGGCGCCATCGATGCCTGATCCTCGACACCGTCTGCAACCGGGATCGGCGTGAGCGACACCGGAATAGCCAGATGGCGTATCTCGGCTTCGAGCGCCGAGACCGTTTTCTGCACGGTGGCAAAACCCGTTCTGCTCTGCCCAAGCGGCGTCAGGAACCGCGGCAGTTCCGACATGCCTGGTGACATGATCTTCATGGTTCGATAGGCGGCCCCTGCCGCACAATGGGCGATGGCCTGGCCGAGCCGCTCCCAGGCCAGAACGAAGGCTGTCATGTCGAAATTGCCATGCGACAGGATAAGCCCTTCGTCGGCCAGCACGACAGGATTGTCGCCGGAGCTTGCGAGTTCGATCTCGGTCGCGGCGCGCGCATCGCCGATCGCATGGAGGAGGGCGCCCCATACCTGGGGAGCACAGCGATAGCTCAAAGGATCCTGCAGACGCCGCGCCGCACCTTCGATCAAAAGAGAACTTCCGGAAAGCAGCTCCCGCAGTCTCGCCGCCGTCTCGCGCTGGCCGAAGGCCGGCCTGGCCGCCAGTGCCCGGTCGTCGAAGGCAGAGACGTTCGCCCGGAAAGCCTCGAAGTTCAGGGCAACAGCCGCAAGCGACCAATCAAACAGCCGCTCGATATCCTCGATGCAGAGGCAGGCCTTGCCGACCGACAGGCTGTTGGCGACGACAAGGACATGGCCGTCCTTCGGCGCGATCGGCAGAGGTTTCAGGCCAGCCTTCAACAGAGCGTCCAATGCCGGCACGATCGTGCCATCCACTTCTGCCTCGCCATCGCCCAACAAGGCTCGTGCCATATGCGCCAGAGGCGCAAGATCGGCAGCACCGATCGAACCGAGCGATGGCACGACCGGATGAAAGCCCGCATTGAGCGCCTCAACGAGGCCGGCGAAAACCGGAAGCGACACGCCGGAGCCGCCAGCCGCCATGCCGGCAATGCGAGCGGCCATCATCGCCCTCACGGCTTCGCGCGGAAGCGCCGACCCAACTCCTACGGCACGAGCCTGCGGCACGCGCAATTGGAAGGCGATGAGGTCATCCGTGGCGAGGCGAGTATCAACGCCCGCGCCTAACGCTGTCGTCAAACCATAAACAGGCCGGTCGGCCGCCAGGTAGCGTTCAACGATAGCGCGGGCGGCGGCGATCTTGTCTTCGACGTCCTGAGAAATCGCGATCCTGGCGTTGCGTCGCGCGATTGCAGCAATATCGCTCACCGTCGGGGGTGCTCCGGTGAAGGATACGATATTGTCCGTCTTGCTCATTCCTGCCTGCCTCCAAGACGTGCGCTCGGTTTCCCGCAATCTTCGCCAGAACGCTCTTCCAGTCTATATTGGTCATCGAATTAGATAGACATCACGCATAGCACGGCGCATGACCAGCAACAGCCATATGGATTGACGAACACCGCTATCTCATTGCGAGGCAATATTGGGCGCGCGGAAAAGCTCAAGCAGCGCCGAGCGATCAAGCCAAAGGTCCCCTACGCAAGCAAGGTGATAGCGATGACACATCATCGCTATCACCTTGTTTTGAACGAAGCTTGGTTCGGTGACGAGTTAGCCGCCGATCATGAGCCGGACGACTTCCTCGTGATTGGTGTCGGCGATGTTGCGTTCGCCGGCCACGATCCCGCGCCGCAAGACGACGATGCGGTCGGAAACCGCGAAAATATCCTGCAGATTATGCGAGATGAAGATGACGCCGCGCCCCTGCGCCTTCAGCGATTTGATCAGGGCCACGACCTTGCGCTGTTCGGGCACACCGAGTGCGGCCGTCGGTTCGTCCATGACCAGAATGCGGGCATTCCAGTAAACCGCACGTCCGATCGCGACCGCCTGACGCTGACCGCCGGAGAAGTTGCTGACCGGCGCATCGAGCCGCTTCACATGGAAATCGAGCTCCGCCATGGTCTTGCGCGCCGCTTCTGCCATGGCCTTCCGATCGAGAACCGGTAGGAAACCAAAAAGCTTCTTCATCGGTTCGCGCCCAAGGAAGATGTTGGAGCCGATCGTCAGATTGTCGGCAAGCGCCAGATCCTGGTAGATCGTCTCGATGCCTTTCTCGCGCGCATCCTGCGGCGATGAGAAGGTGACCGGCTTGCCTTCGATCAGGATCTCGCCCGCAGTCGGCGGGTAGACGCCGGAGATCGCCTTGATCATCGTCGTCTTGCCCGCACCATTATCGCCGGCAAGTGCCACGACTTCGCCGGGCCGAACGACCATGGAGCAATTGTCGAGGGCACGCACCGCGCCGAAATAGCGCGAGAGATTGCGGACCTCGAGGAGGGGAGTTGCACTATTCATCCTGTTTCGCTCCGCTGAACCGGCGCTGTGCCTGGTCGATGAGCACCGAAATGATGATGACGATGCCGACGGCAATGAACTGCCAGAACGGCTCCACGTTCATGAAGACGAGGCCATACTGGATGACGGCGATGACGAGAGCACCGGCAATGGTGCCGATGATCGTGCCGGACCCGCCGAACAGGCTCGCGCCACCGATGACGACGGCGGCCACGCTATCGAGCAGCAGGGGTTCGCCGGCCTGGGCAGCGCCTGCGGTGAAACGAGCTGCATAAAGCGCACCACCCAGGCCTGCGCAGACAGCAGAGAGGATATAGAGCCGCAGCAGATGGGACTTGATGTCGATGCCGGCGCGGCGCGCGGCCTGCGCATTGGCGCCGATGGCATAATTATGCTGGCCGAAGCGGGTCTGGCTCAGCAGGTAATGCATGATCACCACGAAGACCAGCGTGACGATGACGAGATAGGGCACGCCGTAGAGCCGCCCGTTGCCGAGCTCGGCGAAATAGGAATTCTTGACCGGCACGGTGGTGCCGCCGGCAATCAGGAAGGCCGTGCCCCGGGCCACGCCGAACATGCCAAGCGTGCCGATAAACGGCGGAACTTTGAGACGGGAAATCAGCAGACCGTTGATGAAGCCGGGGACCGCGGCGGCGAGCATGGCAACGAGAATACCGAATACCATCGCTATCGGCAGAGGCATGTAGAGCCCGGCGATATTGGCGATATGCGCCGCAACGACGGCAGCAAGCCCCATGATGAAGCCGGTCGACAGATCGATGCCGCCGGAAATGATAACGAAGGTCTGTCCGATCGCCAGCAGCAGCGGCGCTACGGCGAAGATCGCGACGGACTGCCAGTTGAAGCTCGAGCCGATGAACGTGCCGCCGAAATCGATCCGTGCCCAGATTTCGAAAGTCACGATAAGTCCGGCAAGAAACAGCCACGCGCGCAATTGCGCGATGCGATTTAGGATGGTTTTTGCCTGGTCGCCGTGGTCCGCCTGCGGCGCCACGTGGTGATCCGCCTTGCGGACCTCTGCATTGTCGATTGTCATTGACTGTCCAAACTGAAGCGTTGAAGGCGCGAAGATCACGGCGCCGTTCGCTCTATCATCGTTGGATGATGTGCCTCGCCCTGTGGCGAGGCACAGACTAGCTCCGGATCAATCGGAGTAGATGAACTTCGCGACGTTCTTGTCGGTGACGTTCGATTTGTCGATGACCGTGAAGCCGGTGCCGATCGCCGTCGGGATCGAATTGCCGGTCAGGTGGGCGTAGGCTGCCATCACGCCGAAATAGCCGATTTCAGCCGGATGCTGTGCAATCGCCAGATCGACAAGGCCGGAGTTGATGTTGTCGACGATCGACGTCGGCGCATCGAAGGCGACCACACGGATCTTGCCCGTCTGACCGGCCTGCTGCACGCCGTTTGCGGCACCGAGGGCGGAGAATAGATTGGCCCCGAAGACACCATCGAGATCGGAGTTGCGGGCAAAGACCGCCTGCAACTGCGATGCCGCCTTGTTGGCGTCGTCGTCGTTATACTGCGTCTCCAGAACGGTGATGTTCGGATATTTCTTCATTTCCTCCTTGAAGCCCTGCTCGCGCTGATCCGTAGTCGAGATGCCGGGCTTCACGTTGGAAACGTAGACCTTGCCCTTTTCGCCGACGGCTTTCGCCAGCGCGCGTGCGGCAATCGCACCGCCGAGCAGGTTGTCGGAAGCGATGTAGGACAGCGGAAAATCGGCATCGCCCTTGCCGGTCTGGTAGACGCCGGTGCCGATGAAGGTATCGACGGTGATGACCGGGATACCGGCATCCGCCGCCTTCTTGAGCGGCTGGATCAGCTGATCCTTGTCGGTCGGGGCGATGAGGATCGCGTCTGGCTTCTTGGCGATCACCGCGTCAAGAACCGGAACCTGCGTCACCGGATTGAAATCGGGGCCACCTTGAAACACAAGCGTCGCGCCGATGGCCTTGGCCGCGGCCTCGGCGCCCTTGCGCATGGTGATGTAAAAAGCATCCGTCGTCAGCCCCGGAATAAGGGCAATCGTAAATTTCTTGTCTGCAGCCCTGGCGGTGCCGGCAACAGCTGCAACACCCGTCGCGAGCGATGCCACGGCCGAGGCCTTCAGAAATGAGCGGCGCTCCATAATTTTCCTCCTCTTGAAGCCGAACCTCCCCTGTTCGGCACAGCGATAATCAGTGGGTTACCGCGACGCGTCAAGTAATTTTTTTCTGCAAGGAATTTCTTTTATCCAATTGATATAATTAAGTAATTCAATAGTGGCCGCAATATCATCATCCGCCGGGAGACATAGCGTCGCACGGCGTTCATCATTATTCCGCAGCCGAGCCGTCCATCCGGGCGGCGACCGATATCATTCGCGGTCGAACACGCGCCGAACCCAGGCTAGGATCGCGTCCATGTCCGGCTCTTTGGTCTGGTCGATCGTCATCACGGCACCGCAGCCCATCGGCTCGGCACGATCGGCAAGTACCATCAGCTCGGGCACATATTCGGCACCCGGATGGCCCGGCAACCGATCGTGCAGCCGACTGGCATAACGCTCGCCCGCAACCAATCCCGGCACCTTGCACCAAAGCTCGGCGACATCCCCGACTTTCGCAGCACCGATATAGTTTTCGAGCTGCGCTTTCGGCTGAAAACCGAACCAGGCATCGATGATGAAGGTCGAACCGGCCGGCGCCTCGGCGACGACGGACCAGATCGCTTGATAGCTCGCCTTTCCCAAAGTCCGGTTAAAGTCGCGATCGACCGGTCCGATATGCTGCAGGAACGGATTCTTGATGCCGTCGAGGGACAGGACCGGCCAACCGGTTCGATCGGACAAAGCCTTGGCAAGGCGGCTTTTACCGGAGGCCGGCACGCCGTTGACCAGGACGACCCGCTTTCCTCGTGACGACGGATCGGCAGTAAAAATCGACAGGCCAGCGCCGATGACGCCGGCATCGTCGGCAAGTTTCGCCGGCAATATTGGCGGGCAGAACCAGGGCGCTGTCGCCGGCAGGTCTGCAAGCGCACGCGCAGCGTCGCAGCCGAGCCCGCCACCAAGCAGGATGATTTCGGGATCCATCGTCGCCGCGATGTTGTCGAGCGCCGCCCGCAGAGGATTGGCCCATTGGCGCAAGACGCGCACCGCCGCGCCATTCCCCTCGGCTGCCATGCTGAAAATTTCCCCGATCGTCGCGACAGACAATCCTGCTTCGGCGATATGACGGCGCAATGCCGTTCCGGAACTGAAGGTCTCGACGCAGCCGCGCCTGCCGCAGGGGCAGGGTGGGCCATCCTGAGATACGCAGATGTGACCGAGCTGCCCGGCGGCCCTATGCCCGTGATAAATGCGCCCGGCATGGGCGACAGCGCCGCCGATGCCCGTTCCGATTGTCAACATCGCAACATTTTGAAAGCCCTTGGCGCCGCCGATCCGCATTTCGGCGATCAGCGCCATGCTGCAATCATTCTCGATGACGACGGGCTTTCCAAGTCCCGCCTCGAGCCGCGGCACGAAGTCGAGGCCGGCAAGATTGAGAATACCACCCGACAGGATTTCACGGCTGGCGATATCGACCCGTCCGGGTATGCCGACGCCGACCCCCAGGACTTCGGGAACATCGAGCGCACGCGCCATCGCGATGACGCGCTCCAATGCCAGCGTCGGATCGGTCGGGGTTCGTTCCGACAGCTTGCCAAGAATTTCGCCCTGGGCAGAGACGAGGGCAGCACGAATATTCGTGCCGCCAATATCGACGCCGATGGCAATATCAACCATTGGCGCGTTGCCTCTGGTCAGAATCGTCCGATCCAACCCGTTTGAAGTGTGTCGCGATGACGGCCTGGATTTCACGAAGCCTCGGCACCGCGATCGTCTCCAGTCGATCCTTCGTTACCGTGCGGTCGAGCGAGATGCAGTCCTTCCAAAGCGACCGGCCGGCGATGACGCCGGAAGCGCCGTTGCGCATGGCATCCTCAACCTGGGTGAGGAAGGTTGCGTGGTCGACACCGGCCGACAGCACCGCCCACGGCACGTCGCCCGCAAGACGCGTGACCTCGGCACAAGCTTCCGATGATCCAGGATAGGGGATCTTCAAGACTTTCGCGCCGAGATCGAGGCAAATCTTGCTGCCGCCGACGATCAGAGACGGCAGCTTCGCTCTATAATCGGCCTCGTCTTCGTCATCGAATTTGTACGTCAGGAATTCGACGACAAGCAGAAGATCTTCATGAGCGAAGTCTTCGATGCACTGCTTCAGAATCCGGATGTTATGGACATTCGCCGCTTCCCGATCCGAACGCAGGTAGACCATGATCTTACCGCCGGTTGCCCCCAACTGGCGCACGCGGCGCGCCGAAATGCCGGGGACCAATTTCGACAGACGATAGCCTTCCGGCGAGGTATCCCAACCGGAAGCGTCGAGCCCGATCAGCAGCGCGGTATCGCGCTGGAGGACGCGTTCGTCGACCAGCGCCGGCACGGCGCAGATCGGATCGACCAACACGCAGGACGCCTTGCTTGCCAGGAAGCGGGCTATATCGGCCTTGGTGTTCCCCAGCACCTGGTCGGAGATGGCCGCCTGTTCCGCCGGATCCTTGGCCAGGAGACTGCGCATGCCGCCGCGCTGGTCGCAGGCAATCACCATCATGGCACCATCGCTGCCGCAAATCTGCTGGTAGCCGCGCATCTCCGCTGTCGTCAATTTCGTCATATGATCCTTCCTCCAGCCGCTGAAAAAACGGCACCCGTCCGAGCACGCCTTCACCACTCCCCGAGAGAGGCATGCTCTTGAAATTGAGGGCTCCCATGCGCGGTATAAACGTTGCGAAACCGGCTGTTTTGAGCGATAACTCCCTCAAGTGCCGCATGTGTAACACATTGCAGAAAGGAATTTCAACCTGAATTCATCTCAATCGCAGGAGGCTGCGGCAAATCGCGCTTTGCTGCATACGGTCGCCAAACTGCACTACCAGTCCGACATGTCGCAGGTGGATATCGCCAGGAAGCTCGGCCTATCAACGGCGACGGTTTCCCGATTGCTGCAGCGGGCTCGGGCGGTCGGGATCGTCCGGATCGAAGTGATCGATCTCTCGCCCGCCGAGGATCTGAGCGCTGCGCTGATCGAGGGCCTGAAGCTGCGCGCGGCCGCGGTAATCGATACGCCGTCGTCAAACGTATTGAGCGCGCTTTCCGCACCGGTCGGCTCGCTTCTGCAGCAGGCGGGTCTGCGCTCCGGCTCGACGCTCGGCATCGGTTGGGGAAGGGCGGTACGCGAGGTGACATTGGCGGGCCTGCCGCAATTGCCCGGTATCGTCACGGTCGCGCTGAATGGCGGCATGCAGCAGGCAGCCCCGCACTTTCAGATCAACGAATTCGTCCGCCAGGCGGCAGCCCAGATGGGAGGCGTGCCGCATTTCCTGCATGCGCCCTACATTTCCTCGGCCGAACTCCGGGACGCAATTCTGGGCGACCCTACCGTGCAGCAGGTGACCTCCCTTTGGGACAGGCTGGATGCGGCAATTGTCGGTGTGGGACTGACACATGCGGCAAACCCTTCCGAAACGGCGTTGCCGGGAGAAAAGGCCTTGAGCCACGCGGCCGGAGACGTGCTGCGCCACTATGTTACCGAGACCGGCGAAATCCTGCATTGGGATGGAGAGGAGGGCATGATCGCAGCCTCGCCCGAACAATTGCGCAAGGTGCCGCTCTGTATTGCGGTCGCGGCGACCCCCGGCAAGGCAAGCGGCATCATCGGCGCGGCACGGTCGGGAATGATCAATGCGCTGGTGACGGACGCCAATACCGCGCAGGCCATTCTTGATTGTCTGTCATCCAATCAGAAAGCCGAGGATCGATCCTGATGTCTTTCGACGGCCGCTCCTTTGGCGCCTTCCTGTTCGACATGGACGGAACCGTCCTGAATTCGATTGCGGTCGCCGAACGGGTCTGGACCGCATGGGCGGAAAAACGCGGCATCGACGCCGTCAGTCTTCTGGCGACCGTTCACGGCCGCAAGGCGATCGAGACGATCACCCGGCTCAACCTGTCGGGGATCGACCCTGCCGAAGAAGTGAGGGTACTCACACAAGCCGAAATCGATGATGTCGCCGGCGTGGAGCCGATCGCGGGCGCCATCGCCTTTCTGAAAAACCTGCCATCGGATCGCTGGGCGATCGTCACTTCCGCGCCGCGGGAGTTGGCTAGAGTTCGCCTTGAGGCGGCCGGTATTCCCCGCCCACCGGTTCTGATTGCCGGGGAGGATGTGCACAATGGCAAGCCGGCGCCGGATTGCTTCATTCTGGCTGCAAGGATATTGGGGCAACCCATTGAAGATTGTCTTGTTTTTGAGGATGCACCTGCCGGCATAGAGGCAGCGGAGGCCTCAGGCGCTTCCGTGCTCGTCATCAGCGCCACCCATCGGGCGCCATTGCTCACGCGGCATCCGAGCATCGAAAGCTACGACCGCCTCGCTCTGGATATCGGCTCGGGCGGCGCTCTGCATCTGACGGGAAAGCTCACCTGAGTTCGACAGCGATCTGTTTCAGGCAGGCCCTGAGTTGCCGGCACAGCCTCTCATCGGAAATGCTATTTGCAAGCCGCATGATCCCCTTCCTCGGGCGGATTATGCCAGGCGAACATCACATCACTCCACGCAGCTCGACGTAAGCCCTTTTTCCCGAGGGTAGGTCGCCTTATCTCCATGCCAGAGGCAATAGGATCCAGGCGTAACGTGGTTTTTCATCCAGATCGGCTTTCATTCGGCATTGTCCTGCCGGCGCAGAAAAGAACCCTTACCGACGTGCGGTTCGATGATCAGCTCGGTGTTGCCGTTCAAGCGGACGTATTGGGTTTCGATGCCTTGTGGGTGAGGGACGTTCCCCTCAACAGCGAAAGCTATCCCGATCCGATCGGTCACGCCGATCCATGGGTTTTCCTCGGGGCGCTGGCGGCCTCCACATCCAGGATCGCCCTGGCAACGGGCGCGATCGTGCTGCCTCTGCGCCATCCGCTCCATATCGCCAAGGCCGCCCTTTCGATGGCATCCCTCTCGAAAGGACGATTCATCCTCGGTCTCGGCTCCGGAGACAGGCCGACCGAATACAGCGTGTTCGGAAAAGATATCGAAAACCGCAAGACGCTCTTCCAATCGCATTGGGAGCGTCTCGCCGCCGCTCTCAGCCCGGATCAGCAGATAATCGACGACGACGGTCGCCCGCGGGAAGAATTCGCCATAAGGCCCCACCTGCAGCAAGCGTCCGTTCCGATGGTGGCTGTGGGCTCATCGTCGCAATCCCTCGAATGGATCGCCAGGCATGCAACGGCCTGGATGACCTACTACCGCCCGCTATCGGTTCAGAAAGACCGGCTGGGGCTCTGGCATAATGCTCAGACAAAAGTCGCTACCGATTTCCGCGGCTTCGGCCAATCGATGGTTTTGGATCTGCTCGACAAATCCGACGCGCCGTATGAGGAGGTCAATCTCGGCGGCAGAACCGGCAGGCGGGGCCTGATCGAGACGCTATCGGCAATGCGCGAAGCCGGCATTCATCACGTCGCCTTCAACCTCATCGCACAGGGCAGGCCGCCCGGCGATGTCATGGAGGAGCTTGCTGCGGATATCCTGCCGGCCATGCGCTAGGGTCAGCGAATTGCTCTTGATGGTAGTGCCGAAGATAGGTGGCAATGGAAATCATGTCTATCGGATGCTGGCTTTCGCGGCCGCTGGTACCTATCTTTCCGAAGAAACCAAAAAGGGCCGCCTTTGCTTCTTGAAATTTCGATCGTTGTCGTTCTCACCCTCCTCAACGGCGTGCTTGCCATGTCGGAACTGGCGATCGTATCGTCACGGCCCGCCCGACTTAAGGTCCTTTCGGATCAAGGCAGCCGCGGCGCCGCAATGGCAATAAGGCTTTCCGAAGAGCCGGGCCGCTTTCTGTCCACGGTACAGATCGGCATTACGCTCGTCGGTGTCCTGTCCGGCGCCTTTTCGGGCGCCACCCTGGGCGCCCGGCTGTCGGGATGGCTTGCCGCGCAGGGCCTATCGACCGCGGTTGCCGATACCATCGGCGTCGGTTCCGTTGTCGTCGCCATCACCTACCTATCACTGATCATCGGAGAACTGGTGCCCAAGCAGGTGGCACTTCGGGCGCCTGAAGCCGTTGCCAGCAAGGTTGCCCCGGCCATGGTGTTCCTTTCTCGTGCGGCAGCACCGCTCGTCTGGCTTCTCGACATGTCGGGGAGGCTGGTCCTTCGCGCGCTCGGTCAGTCCGGCAAAGCCGCGGACGGCGTCAGCGACGAAGAAATCAAGACGGTTCTGGCCGAAGCGCAGAGCGCCGGCGTCATCGCGACGGAAGAACAGGCGATGATCTCGGGCGTCATGCGATTGGCCGACCGAACTGCCAGGGCGCTGATGACGCCGCGCCGCGATGTAGAGGTCATCGATATAGAAGACAGTTTCGATGAGATCCGCGAGCAGCTTCGCCGCACTGAAAAGGCGCGGCTGCCGTTGCGAAAGGACAGTTCCGACGAGATCGTCGGCGTTTTGACGACGCGTGACTTCTTCGATGCGCTGGCCTCCGGTGGCGCTGCCGATATTCCGGCGTTGGCGAAGCAGGTGCCGATCGTCTCGGATCTTTCCGGCGCGCTTGACGTTGTCAAGGCGCTGCGCGGCTCATCGTCGCACATGGTACTGGTCTACGACGAATATGGCCACTTCGAAGGCGTCATTACCTCGCGCGATATTCTCGAAGCCATTCTCGGAGCAGTGCGGGAAGAAGCCGATGCCGGCGGCGAACAGGCCATCGTCCGCCGTCATGATGGCAGCTATCTCGTGTCCGGATGGATGCCCATCGATGAATTCGCCGATTTCATGGATTTCAAGATCGAGGGCGATCGCGACTATCAGACCGTCGCAGGCTTCGTGCTGCAGGAACTGCGCCATCTTCCAGACGTTGGCGAAAGCTTCGCAAAAGACGGATGGCATTTCGAGGTGGTGGACCTCGACGGTCGCCGGATCGACAAGCTTCTGGTGAGTGCAGACAGCGTTGATCGGTAAGCCGATTATTGAAGCTTTATAGATGCTTTGCGCATGGACTGTCGATATCCGGCGGCAGGAAGTTCAGTTCCATAATGTATGTTATCTGTCATCAATCACAGATTGTCCAAGCAATAATTCACAACCGCTGACGATGTCGATATGCGGCAAAGTCCCGGCAGATCAGTTGACGTCGTGAAGCAATGTCGCAACGGGTTTCTGCGATGGCGCGGGAGCTTCATGTCGGGCTGAAATCGCGGATGTGAGAACAGCGATGATTGCTACGGCTATATAAGTGCTCGTCCCTTTCGGCTTGCGGTCAGATACGCAGTGCCTTGTCGATTCAAGCGGTCGTGAATGTTCAGACATCTTGGTCCTTTGTTTTGGAAGGCAGGAATTTAGGTGATCAGCGCTGCCTAATGAACCACCAGAATCGCGTGCCTCCCTTGCAAAAGGCGAATACCAAGTGTCCGAACACGCCTTGAAGTCATCCAGCGGATTTGAATGGCCGCGGCTCGTCCATGGCTGAGCATTGAGGGACAAGGCGAGCCCGACCCTGGGTCTTGGCCCGATACATGGCCTTATCGGCCTCCTCGTAGAGCGAGGCCGGCGTCGTTCCCGGCACTGCCCAAGCGATACCGACGGACGCGCCGAGGATGATTCCGTCACGAGCGTCCCACAGCATTTCCTGCGCAATACGGCTGGCAGCATGCTCAACATCCCCCACGGAGGCTCCGGTATAGATTACGGCGAACTCGTCGCCTCCGATTCTTGCCACCAGATCGGCGTGCTCGGCTGCGCCGGTCAGACGCCTTGCTGCCTCTACCAGGCAAGTATCTCCCATTCGGTGGCCCAGAGTATCGTTGACGCGCTTAAACCCATCGAGATCTATCAGCAGAAGAGCTGTGTTGGTGGCCGATCCCAATCCGCAAAGCATGTCGAGGCGTTCATGAAACCTGAACCTGTTAGGCAGTCCGGTCAGGTGATCAAAGTCTGCCCGGCGGCGAATCTCGTGCAGCATCATGACTTCTGCCGTGACGTCCTGCTTCAGGCCAAAGATGCGGACGGGAATGTCATCCTCGCATTCGACCGTCGCCGTGATCCTGATCCAGCGTCGATTGCCTTTGCAGGTGACGATCTCGGCATCGAGTGAGAAGCTGCCGCGCTGTTCGATGGCTGCATTTCGAAGCCGCGCAAGCTCCCTGGCTGCATCCGGCGAATAGAGCGCGACGATGTCATCGCGGACCAGGGGTGTTCCCGGTTGAAGATCGAACAGTTCGTAGACCATGTCCGTCCAGGAGAGCCGTTCATCCGGAAGGCTGCACTCCCACACTCCGATCCTGGCGGCCTTGGAACAGCGGTCGAAAACCTTTTTCAGATGGTGCACATCGTATGACGGATCGAGGCGATCGATGCCTGGTACATCGGGGTGGCTCCGCACTCTTCTCATCAGGGACGACAGCAGGCTCATATTCCCCGTTCCAGTCGTTGGCTTCCATAGGCTGCCACGGATTTGTTGACGCGCGGTTTATCGTAACGGGGGATGGACACGAATCCTAGTGGCTGGATCCAGCCTCCCCTCTCCTCTGTCTGGCAGATCCCTACAAATCCCTGCGGCGCCTTTCCGAGGCAGGCGCGCTGCCGTATGGCTGAGACATCACCAAGATGGCGAGACGTATCGGCCTCAGTGCCCATCCCGCGCTATCGCGTCCTTCGGGATCGTGTCGACCAGATTCTTCCGATGGAAAATGAAGAGCCCGGCGAGCACGATGACGACAGATCCAATGATGATCTGAGCATCCGGAATATCGCCGAAGAAAACAAAGCCCAGTATGATCGCCCAAAGGAGAAGACTGTACTGCAGCGGGGCCAGCAGCGAAGCCGGAGCAAGCTTCAACGATCGTGTAATCATCAAGTGTGCGCTGCCGGCAACGACTCCGAGCGCCAGCATGGCGCCGAAATCGAGTGCCGATGCCGCGCGCCAATTGCCGATGCTGAGCGTCAGACCGGCCGCAAGGGCGCCAACCGTCTGCCAGGCGACGAGCGTGGCATCGCTCGTCTGCCGCAGTCGCCGCCCGAGCACAAGCGTCATCGCGAATGCGAGACTGCCGCCGAGGCCGAAAAGCGATGGCCAGGAAAACATGGCCGCCGAAGGTCTGAGGGCAATCAATACCCCGAGGAAGCCGGCGAAAACGGCCAGCCAGCGCCGCCAGCCGATCTTCTCATCCAGGAAGAAATGCGAGATGGCGGCGACATAGATGGGGCCGGCCATATAGAAAGTCATGACATCGGCAAGCGGCAGATAGGCGACGGCGGCGTAGAAAAGACCGACATCGAGCGTTGTCATAGCCACCCGCAAGAGCTGCAGCGGCGGTTGCTCGAGGCGAAAGAGCGCGTCGCCACCCTGCCGTGCAATCATGGGTGCCAGGACGATAAACGAGCCGAGCGAGCGGATGACCAGAATCTGCCCGACGGAGAAACTCGCAACCAACCACTTGCCCATGGCATCGTTCAGCGAAAACATGAAATCGCCGACGAGCATCAGAAGCATGCCGGCAAGCACGAGATTGCCATTCGCCGCAGCCTTGCGAACGTTCATGTCTTTCATCCTTGCGAATCCTGTATTTCCTCCGCCTCGGCTTTAGCGGCTTTCGTCCCTGCTCCGCAAGGCAACCGACACACGTCAAGCTGAATAAGATCGGCATCCGGCGCGGCAGCAAGAACGAAATTCTAGCTACATCATCAAGCGCCAAGCTATGGCGCTTGCTTGGCATTGTGATTTTCTCCCACCATGCAGCGCGACGCCTCCCAATCCGCCCCTCTTGAGCGCCGATCCGGACGGCTTCGATCGGGCAATGTTTCACCGCCGCATGAATGCTCAGCTGACGAGATTCTTCTGGTTAAAGCTTCGATAAATATGCCTTTACGCTTTCGTTTATGACGGCCAAAATGGCCATCCGTTTTCATGGTTACATAACTGCTTGCCTCTATTGTCCGTTCACCACGTGAGAGAACATTGATGACACAGCGGCCGGGTAGATCGTCGAAGTCGGCGAATACAGATGCGAACGATGATGACCGGCATGTCCGTGAGCTGCTTGAATTGCTCCAGGCTCAGCATCTATCGCTCACCGAGCGTTACGAATGGCTCGAAGCGATGATCAATTACGTGCCCGACTATATCTACGCCAAGGATAGAGACGGCCGTTTCCTTTTTGCCAATCAGGCCATCGTTCTCAACAATGGCTTTACACATGTCACTGAACTGATCGGCCTCACGGACGCCGAAATTCATCCGATGGCCGACGCGCATAAGATCGAGGAAGTCGAGCGTCAGGTCATGGAAACGGGCGAAGCCGATCTCGGCGTGGAAGAGCGGCGCCTCAAGGGCGAAGGCTGGCTGATGATGTCGCGCGTGCCGTTGCGGGACAGAAACGGCAACATCATCGGTGTCGTCGGAGCCTCACGCGATATCTCCGCTCGCAAACGCGCCGAAGAACTGATGAGCGCACAAACGAAGCTCCTGCAGGATGTGGCGCGGGGCGTCGATCTTGACGAGCTTCTGAAGGATGCGCGATCCCTCCTCGAGCGGCTGCTCGACGGCCGGCAGATCGACTTTGTTCTCGACAGCAAGCAACCTGAATCCTTGGCCGGCGACATTCAGGAATTTCCGATCTTCTCGCGGGATGGCGGCAGACATGGGGCGCTGATAACGGAAACGATCGACGGCGACGAAGCCGGGCTCATGGAATTCCTCGCCGGCATAGCGCAGACGATTGGGATCGCTATCGATCGCCATCGGGACATCGCCCACATTGCCTATCTGGCCGAGCACGATGCCCTCACCGGCCTGCCCAATCGCATGCTGCTCGACCGCAAGCTCAGCGCTCTTCTGGAAAAAGCCTCGCGCAAGCAAAAGCCGCTGGCGGTTGCCTTTGTCGACCTGGATAACTTCAAGCTGGTGAACGATACACTCGGTCATGCAGCCGGAGACGAATTGCTGATGGCGGTCGCACAGCGCATATCGACCCAAGTCGGCCGCCGCGGCATCGTTGCGAGGATCGGCGGCGATGAATTCATCATCGTCCTGGAGGAATCCTCCGACACCGTATACGAGAGGCTCACCGCCATTCTCAAGGACATATCCAAGCCGCTGACGATCGACGGTGTCGAAATCCGCGTCGGCTGCAGCATCGGTGTGGCATGCGCCATGGAGCATGGCGAGACCGCCTCGGACCTGTTTGCAAGTGCCGATATGGCGCTCTATCGCGCCAAGGAAGCCGGACGCAATTCCATTCGATTGTTCACGCCGGCCATGGCGGAAGATGCCCGCAACAAGCTGATCCGCATCGAAGAGCTGCGGCGCGCAGTGGAGCGGGATGAATTCGTGCTGCATTACCAGCCGCAAAAGGAGATCCGCAGCGGCAGGGTGATCGGCGTCGAAGCGCTGGTGCGGTGGCAGCATCCTTCCGAGGGCTTCTTGCTTCCCGATGCTTTTATTCCGCTCGCCGAGGAAACGGGGCTCATCGTCCCGCTCGGTGAAATCGTTTTGCGCAAAGCCTGTCAGCAGGCCAGAGCATGGCGGGATCGCGGCCTGCCGGAGCTGCGTATCGGTGTGAACGTGTCGGCACGGCAATTTCTGGAGAGCTCGCTGACAAGCCAGGTTGCGTCGGCGCTGCAGGCGGCAGGCCTCGATCCGCAATGGCTCGAGCTTGAACTGACGGAGAGCCTGATCATGCGCGACGTCGAGGGAGCGATAGAGCGCATGCTTGAACTGAAGGCGCTGGGCGTCAGTCTCGCAATCGACGATTTCGGTACCGGATATTCAAGCCTGAGCACCCTCCGGCGTTTTCCGCTGTCCCGATTGAAGATCGACAGGTCGTTCATTGCCGATATTCCGGCCAAGCCCGGCGATATGGCAATTACCTCCGCCATCGTGTCGCTCGGCCGAACCCTCGAACTGGAAGTCGTGGCCGAAGGCGTGGAGACCGAAGAACAGGCCCGCTTCCTCGAAGGGGCCGGATGCGAGCTTCTCCAGGGCTATCTGTTTGCCCGGCCCCTTCCCTCTTCCGAGGTGGAAAGCCTGCTTGCCGGGATGATCGCCAAGGCCGAATAACGAAGCTGACGCTTGGCATTTACAGCATAGGGCTGCGCTTCAGGGTAACGTCACGATCTCGATCCAGTTGGCGCCAGCATTGACCGGATATCGACCGACCGGCGTGAGCACGCCGCTTGCCTGATCGATGGCATAGACCGACAGCCTGTCGGATTTCTCGCCGGAGGCGACAAGGAAGCGGCCCGATGGATCGATGCGAATGCCGCGCGGCTGCTGCTCGGTGGGGTAATTCGTGACATAGGTCAACTTCCCCTCGCCTGCGGCCACTTGGAAGAGCGCGATCCTGCTGGTGGTTCGCTCGGTCGTATAGAGGAACTGTCCGTTCGACGTGATACCGATATCGGCAGCCCATACCTTCGGCTTGCCGTCATCGGCCTGAACCGCAACCGGCGCGGTTGCGTTGAACGCTGCCGGGGCCGGCGGGGCAATGCCCGGAAAAAGCCCGGCATCATCAGGAACGGATTTCACGCTTTCGACCTCGCTCAACGTGCCTTTGGCCGTATCGAGAGCATAGTGGATAACGTGGCCCGTCAATTCGGTCAGAACGTAGACGGATTTGTTATCCGGCGAGACGATGATGTGGCGCGGACCGAAGCCCGGCTTTGTCGCGATCTCGGGCGGATCGTTCGCCTCCAGCATGCCGGTCTCCGGATTGAGCACGAATTGCAGCACGACATCGGAGCCGAGATTGGTTGCAAAGACATATCTGCCGGTACGGTCGCTTACGATGGAGTGCGCGTTGCGGCCGGTCAGGATCATCTGCCTGATACCATCGGTCACGAGCCCATCCCTGCCGATCGGCAGTACGGCGATCTTGTTGCCGCCATAAGACGCGGTGAACAGTAAACGGCCCGACGGGCCGGTGGAGACATAAGGCATGCTGTCGGGCAAGGCGGCGACGGCTTCCTGGCTGAGTTTGCCGGTGGCAGGATCGATCGCCAGCGTCAGCACGCGATATGGCTGCGAACGGATGACAGCATAGAGGTGTTTCTTATCGGCGCTGACGGTCATCGGCATGACCATCTTGCCCGCATCGAAGCTCGACACTCGCTTAAGCGACCCGGTTTTCGCGTCCATGCTGTAAGTGTCGATCGCTCCGGCCGTCGCTGCCGAAACGTAAACGAATGTCCTTGCAGAAGGGTTGCCGGCACTTGAAAGCATGGACGTCATTGCCAGCGCCGATGCGGTAAGTCCAAAGGATGTC
Organism: Rhizobium aureum; assembly: GCF_030182495.1. Taxonomy (NCBI): domain Bacteria; kingdom Pseudomonadati; phylum Pseudomonadota; class Alphaproteobacteria; order Hyphomicrobiales; family Rhizobiaceae; genus Rhizobium; species Rhizobium aureum. The sequence continues at coordinate 144,858 of NZ_JAQJCI010000008.1, forward strand.
TCCGTCACGCGTCTCCTCCCTCCAATACGGATCCTCGTTATCGCAAACCATCGCTCAAGTCCTGGCCACCGTCACTCCGCTGAGGCGACGATCTTTTCTAGCACAGCCATTTCCTCCGGCGTCAGATCCGTCAACGGTGGCCTGACCGGGCCGGGATCCTTGCCGACGATACGCAGGCCCGCCTTGATGATGGAGACGGCGTAACCCTTCTTACGGTTGCGCAGGGTTACGAGCGGGAAGAAGAAGCTCCGGAGAATATGGTCGACCGTTGCCTGATCTCCGACGCGCAGTGCGGCATAGAAGCGCTGCGCCAGAGCCGGAACGAAATTGAAGACCGCGGAAGAATAGGTCGTGACGCCGGCCGCGAAATAGGCTTGGGCGTAGACCTCATGTGTCGGCATGCCGCCGACGTAGACCAGACGATCCTTGAGGGTCGTGGTGATCTCAATCACCTTGTCGACATCGCCGATCCCATCCTTGTAGCCGATAAGGTTGGGGCATTCGTCGGCGAGCCGAGCCAAACTATCTGCGCTGAGCACCGCATTGTCGCGATTGTAGACGATGACACCGATGCCGACGGACTGGCAGACCGCCTTTACATGGGCGATCAGGCCTGCCTGCTCGGAAAGCATGAGATATGGCGGCAGAAGCAAGAGGCCGTCGGCGCCGGCCTTTTCCGCGGCCTTGGCGATTTCGACGGCAAGCGACGTTCCGTAACCCGCCCCCGAGATGATCGGCGTCTTGCCGGCCGACGCTTTGGCTGCGCGCACGACCTGCGGGATTTCCGAGGGGTTCAAGGAAAAGAACTCGCCCGTTCCGCCGGCTGCGAAGAGTGCTGCGGCGTCGAATCCAGCCAGCCATTCGATATGGCTGCGATACTTCGCCTCGTCGAATGTCAGGTTCTGATCGAAATGCGTGACCGGGAACGACAGCAGGCCGCTGCCAACCGCCTTTTTCAGCTCAATCGGGTTCATCGTGGAATCCTGTCTTCGTTCAACTGGCAACAAGGTTCAGGCCTGCTCGAGCGCCTGAACGAGCGCCGCGATATAGCCATAGCAAAAGGCGAAGGCGACGCCGGTCGGATCACGGCCGCTGATCGTCGGGACATGATCCGGCATCAGCATGTACCGATACCCGACCTCCTTATACACCTTGGCGGAGCGGACCATGTCCATGTCGCCCTCGTCGGGGAAGGTCTCCATGAAGGACAGCTTGCCGCCCCTGATATTGCGGAAATGGACGTTGAAGATTTTATCGCGGCTGCCGAACCAGCGGATGATATCGTCGATCTCCTCGCGCGGATTGTCGAGCATCTCGCCGATCGATCCCTGGCAGAAGTTCAGCCCGTGATAGGGGCTTTCGCGCATGAGGACAAATTTCTTCAAACCCTCCACTGAGCCGAGTACGCGCGTGACGCCGCGATAGCCCGGTGGCGTGTAAGGATCATGGGGATGGCAGGCAAGACGGACGCGATTACCTTCCGCTACGGGGATAACCCGCTCAAGGAAATAATCGATGCGCTCCCAGTTTTCGTCTTCCGACAAAACCCCCGCAAGACCTGGCGCCGCGTCATGATCCGCCTTGTCCCAGCGGAAGCTCGCATTCATCGAGCCCCCACGCCCCCGTTCTTCCGGTGTGCGCGGAATACCGATGAGATTTAAATTGTATTTTACTGCCGGAATGCCGGCCGTGGCCACATCCTCGATCAGCTTGCAGACCGCGTCTATCTGGCGATCGCGATCAGGCCCGGCGAGAAGGATATCGGGATAGGACGCTTTTTCGATCGGCTGCGACGGCAACGGAAGCTGGATCATGTCCAGAATCAATCCGAAGCTTTCTATCTTGTCGCGATGACGTTCCAGGTCGGACAGCGTCCAGCTCACTGGCTTTCCCGGCGGATCGGCGCAAATGTGCTTCACCCCTAATTGCGCAAACACCCGATAGTCATCGTCGTCCCGCGCGTCGACCTGCGTTCCTACATACACCCGCAATGTCTCCGTTTGATCTCACACAATATCATATGACATAATATGAGTTATATATGGAGTCGAGCCCTATTCCTGTTGCTGATCGGCGAGGAAGCGATAGCGGCGTTGACTGGCCATCATATGCGACCGCATCGCCTGGCGCGCGCGTTCGGGATCCTGATCCGCAATAGCCGCCAGAATCTCGACATGTTCGGCATGAACTTTCTCGAGATAAGCGCGATCATTGGCTTCCGGCAGCGTCGGAAACTGGCCCCTCGGGATCGTGCGGGCACCGAAATGCATGAGAACATCCACATAGAATCGATTGTTCGTGGCGGCGGCTATGGCCATATGAAATTCATAATCCGCCTCGACCGTCGGCAGCCCTTGGTCGATCAGCATTGCCATCTTGCGATTGGCCGCAGCGATCGCCGCTTCCTGCGCGGCAGTTCTTCGATAAGCGGCAATCGCCGCCGCCTCCCCCTCTGCCGCCATGCGAAACTCCAGCAATTCAAGGGTTTCCGGGATGCTTTTGATTTCCACTGGCGTCAGCGCCAATCCGCCGCGCGCCGTCTGTTCCGCAACGAAGACACCCTTGCCTTGAACCGGCTTGACGAGCCCGGCGGCACGCAGATCGGCAATCGCTTCGCGCACGACGGTACGGCTGACACCAAACGCCGCCTCCAACTGTGGTTCCGTCGGCAATTGATCCCCCACCTTCAATTTGCCCGTTTCGATCTGCGCTCGCAGTTGATCGATCACCTGTTGCGCCAGCCTTTGTCGACCCCGGCCCATCGCCGTCATTCTTAGATCCCCAATCCGGTTGCCGCCAACTGATCCGACCGGTCAGCCAAGCCTCTGATCTTCGATAATCATAATACGACATATAGATGTCATAATACGTATCTAGAATAATCTAAAGAGGAATTAGAATGAAGAACTTTTCGAAGCCCGCATTCGCCGGGATTGCGATAGGGAAGCGAGTTTCCTTTGACTCCGGTCGCCTTAGATCTCCCAATCTGAAGCATAACCTCTCCCCCGGAGACGCGACGCGAGTTCCAGCTTGACCTCGACCGTCTTTCGCAGCCTTGCGGCAAGCGCGCCGGACAGGTTGTCACCATCGATCCAGTCTCTCTCCGTCGCATAAACGACGTAGGGATTGATCACGCATTTGAAATCGAGCATCAGCGACATCGCCAGATTTCCGTAAGCCATGTAGCTGTGAGGAAGCCCGCCGGAGCAGACGAACGTGACGATCTGGTCGAACCAGGCGGATTTTCGACCGCCCGCACCTGTCGCGCCGGTAAGTTCGATCAGGCTCTTGGCAGCGCTGCCGACCGACCAATTGTAAATGGGTACGGCCAGCAGCACGCCATCCGTATCGCGAATTGCGCGATAAAGCCTGTCGTATGAAGGATGCCCATAGCAGTTCAAATTGTCGAATACCGGCAACTCGATGTCCCGAAGATCGATAAATTCGACCTCGGACCGCCTCTCCCGCAACAGCTTCTCCGCTTGACGAGCGATCCGGCGGCTGCGGCTTTCCGGATCCATGCTGCAGGACAGGATGGTGATTTTCGATGGATGCATCTCTGTCTCACTCCGTCGCCAACGATATCACCTGGAGCTGCGCTGCATCGCAAGATTAGGCGGATTCTCCCCGCCTACAACCAACTTTTTTGCGCAATCGCTATAGCCCACGCAGGCTGCTTACGGATGCGGCTTCGGAGGCGTCATCCTATCTATCGCCGTTTCGGAGCCTTCTCGCGGTCTCGGATGGCATTTCTCCAAAGGCGCGATGATAGAGCGCCGCAAAACGGCCCAAATGGGAAAATCCCCAATCGCGCGCGATCCCGGCGACAGGCCGTGCCGATCCGCAGTCCAGCAGCGCTCTGCGAACGCCCTGCAGACGGATCATCCTCAGATAGTCGAGGGGTGTCATGTTCTTGAACTGCTGAAAGGCAGCCTGAACCGACCGCACGCTCGTTCCTGCCTCACGCGCGATTTCGGCGATCCGGATATCGGCGCCGACATTGGCATGCATATATTCGATCGCGCGCTTCAACTGTTTCGGCATCGCCGGCGAAACCGGCCTGCGCAATTGCGCCGAATAGTTATGCGGCACCACCTCCAGCAGCGCGATCATCATCGCCTGCAACAGACATTCGCTGAACACCGGGGAAGAGCGGTCCGCATCATCGACCGTCAGATCATGCCAGATCAAATTTCCGAGCGCCGCAATCTGCGCGCCTCTTTGCGTCGTGAGATCGACGGTGCCGCCCATTTCCAGGTCGTCGAGAACGGGGCCGTCCAGCAATTCGCTTAGCTGACGGATCATTGCCGATTTTTCGAAGGCCATGCCCATATGGCCGCGCCGCTCTTCCAGTGTCAGCTTTTCAAACGACGACATATCTGCAAGCAGGCCCTTGCCTGCTTCCGACAGCAGCTGTCGCCCTCCTGCATCGATCAGCATTTTGCCCATGGTTGGGAGATAAAAACCATAGGCATCAGGACCTCCCGAAAGCATCACGCTCATTCCGGAGTGGCATTTGCCGTTCCATACGCTACTGGAGCCGACCGTATAATGCCGGTCCTCCACCGAAATCGAAGCGCCTCGTTGAAGTGGCTCGACAACGGCAGGAAACAGGGTCCTCGCATAATGCGCCGTCATCTCTTCGGCATCGGCGTTATCAATTTTGAATACCGATTGAGTAACGTACGTCAAAAATTTCCCTCAAATGCGTACGATGAGAGGCATTCCCTTGGAATTTCTCAAAGCGTGCGGCAGCGGCCCGTTATTCATATTATCCGCAAATAATTTTAGACGAGATATGAACCGAACGCACTACCCAAGAAATATTAGTCCGAATTAAAGGCATACAACCGCGGTTAGTACTTTGAACGTTTGGCGGGAACGATCGTCATTTCATAAGATGATTGCGATATCTCGTTTCTTTATTTCACATATAAAAGAAATCACTTATGCGGTGCGGAGTTTAATTCTTTCAATGTTAAAGGAACGCCTCGGTAACGAGGTCAGGAACAGGAGGCCTTGACGGAATGTTATCGATAACATAGCCTCCCTTCATCGACGCTTTGGGAGGAGCAGGATGGACAACGGAAAGCTGCTCGAATTTTCCGATATCACCAAGGAATTTGGCGGAACGCGCGCGCTGTCGAACGTATCTCTCGACCTGCAGCGGGGCGAAATTCTCGCGCTTCTAGGAGAGAATGGCGCGGGCAAATCGACGCTCATCAAGACATTGGCTGGCATCTACAAGCCGGATGGCGGGCAGATCCTGTTTCGCGGCAAGCCCTATCATCATCGCCCACCCCAACCCAACCAGCGCCAGCCCGTCGCCTTCATCCATCAGGATCTCGGACTGATCGAATGGATGACGGTGGGCGAAAATGTCGGTCTCGCCCAGGGCTATTCTCTGCGCGGCCGCTTGATCGACTGGCGGGCGACCGAGCGGCGCACCGCGGAAGCGCTAAAACTCGTCGGCTGCGATTTCGATCCGTCGACCCGCGTCCAGGAGCTGACGCGCACCGAGAAATCGCTTGTGGCAATCGCCCGCGCACTCGCTGTCGAAGCCGACGTGCTGGTGCTTGACGAACCCACGGCCAGCCTGCCCGCCGATGAGGTCGAGAAGCTCTTTGCCGCCATCCGCCCGCTGAAAGAGCGCGGCGTGGCGATGATCTATGTCTCGCATCGTCTCGACGAGATCTTCCGTATTGCCGACCGGGTTGCCGTGCTGCGCGATGGTCAGCTGGTGGGCCAGAAGCCAGTCTCCGAGACGACGCCGGATGAACTCATCCGCATGATCGTCGGGCGCAAGGCGGACCAACTGTTCGTCAAGGCAGAAAGAAGCGCTGGGGCCGCCATCGTTTCCGTAAAAGAGCTCACCTGCCGCGGCGCAGGTCCTGTATCCTTCGATATCCGACAGGGCGAATTGCTCGGTCTCGTCGGCCTGCGCGGCGCCGGTCAGGAATTGATCGGACGCGCGCTGTTCGGTTGCGAACCATCGCAGGGCAGCGTTCGCTTGAATGGGACGGCACCCGATCTTTCCAGCACCGTCGCCGCGATGGCTTCGGGTATCGGGCTAATCGCCAGGGATCGGACGGAAGAGTCCGTCGCCATGTCGCTCAGCCTGCGCGAAAACACGTTCCTCAATCCGGGCGCTTCGGGGCGCAGTTTGTGTTCGTTCCTGTCCCCGCGCCGCGAAGCCGAAGCCGCCTATTCTCTCGGTAGCCGTGTCGGCCTCAGGCCTAACGATCAGAGCCTTGCCATCGAAGCCCTATCCGGCGGCAATCAGCAGAAGGTGGTCGTAGGACGGTGGCTGGCCACCGGACGCAAATTGCTGATCGCCGAGGATCCGACCGCAGGCGTCGACGTCGGCGCCAAGGCCGACATCTATCGGCTGATCGCCGAGGCCGTCGAGGCCGGCCTTGCCGTTCTTGTCGTCTCCACCGATTTCGAGGAAATCGCTCATATCTGCCATCGTGCCCTGGTGTTTTCGCGCGGGAGGATCGTGCGCGAACTCAGCGGTGCCGACCTTACAACGCCGGCGGTCATCGCCGCCGCATCTGCATCCGAAGCGGCCTGAACCGGAGGAGAACACCATGCAATCGATCGAATCCAACGCGCTCGAGCCGACCCGCGCCGAGCTTTCGGCCATGAGCCTCGGCCAGAAGATCCAGCGCCTGCTGCCCGTCTATGGCCTCGTCATCCTGACGATCTTCCTGATCCTGCTCTTCTCCATTCTGCTGCCGCAGACATTCCCGACGATGCTCAACCTGCGTTCGATCATTTCGGACAAGACCATCATCGCCATCCTGTCGCTGGCGGCAATGATCCCGATGGCGGCGGGCCGCATCGATCTGACCATCGGCTACGGCATCGTCCTCTGGCATGTGCTGGCGATCAGCCTTCAGACGATGTTCGGGCTGCCTTGGCCGGTTGCCGTCCTGATCGTCATCGCACTTGGCGCACTGACCGGCTTCCTGAATGGCCTGCTGGTAGAGATCGCCAAGATCGACAGCTTCATCGCCACGCTCGGCACCGGCACGGTCCTTTACGCCATCGCGCTCTGGCATACGGGCGGCCGGCAGGTTGTGGGCATGCTGCCGCAAGGGTTTTATGCGCTGAACGGCACCATGGTCTTTGGCCTGCCGATCACCGGCATCTATGTCCTGGCACTTGCCTTCGTCATGTGGATCGTCCTCGAGTACCTGCCGATCGGCCGCTACATCTATGCGATCGGCGCCAACCCGAAGGCGGCCGCGCTCAACGGCATTCCCGTCCGCCGCTTCGTCATCGGCGCCTTCGTCACCTCGGGAACGCTTGCAGCCATCGCCGGTGTTCTGCTTGCCTCCAAGCTGCGCATCGGCCAAGCGAGCGTCGGGCTTGAATATCTGCTGCCTGCATTGGTCGGCGCATTCCTCGGATCAACCACCATCAAGCCCGGTCGCGTCAACGTCTGGGGCACGATGATCGGCGTCATCATTCTGGCAGTCGGCATTGCCGGCATCCAGCAATTCGGTGGCTCCTTCTATGTCGAGCCCCTGTTCAACGGCGTCACCCTGCTCGTCGCGATCGGCATTGCCGGTTACGCCCAGCGCCGCCGCAGCCATGCAGGGCGCATGGCCCCGGCTCAGGCGCCGCAACTTTCCGCCAAGCCGGCGGAGAAATGAAGATCATCTGAAGTTCGAATGTCCAAAGGGAGGAGAAGACATGAACCGTAGACAATTCCTGCAGGCGACGACAGCGATGCTGGTGCTATGCGCCAGCCAGGCCTATGCCGATCCGCTGGCGGATGCGAAGGCCGTCGTCGACAAATACGCAACCCCGGTCACCAAATGGGACGGCCCCACGACAGGTCCGAAGGCACAGGCCGGCAAGACGATCGTCGTGCTCGCGGGCGATCTCAAGAATGGCGGTATTCTCGGCGTCAGCAACGGTGTCGAGGAAGCGGCGAAGGCGATCGGCTGGGAAGTGAAGGTTCTGGATGGTGCGGGTTCCATCGGCGGGCGAACGGCCGCCTTCGGTCAGGCGATAGCGCTGCAGCCCGCCGGCATCATCATCGATGGCTTCGATGCCGTCGAACAGGCTCCGGCACTAGAACAGGCAAAGGCCGCGAAGATCCCTCTGGTCGCCTGGCATGCCGGCCCGACCATCGGCCCCGACGACAAGAATGGCCTCTTTGCCAATGTCAGCACTGACGCCATGGAAGTCTCGAAGGCGGCCGCCGATTGGGCCTTCGTCGATGCCAAAGGCAAGCCGGGCGTCATCATCTTCACCGACTCCACCTATGCGATCGCCATCGCCAAAGCGGACAGGATGAAGCAGGAGATCGAGCGGCTGGGCGGCAAGGTGCTCGAATATGTCGATACGCCGATTGCCGAGACATCGCAGCGCATGCCGCAGCTCACGACATCCCTCCTTCAGAAATACGGTGACAGCTGGACGCATTCGCTTGCGATCAACGACCTCTATTTCGATTTCATGGGTCCATCGCTCGCCTCCGCCGGCAAGAGCGGCACCGATGCGCCGATCAATGTCGCTGCCGGTGACGGTTCGCAATCGGCCTATGAGCGCATCCGCGCCGGTCAATTCCAGAAGGTCACGGTTGCCGAACCTCTTAATCTCCAGGGCTGGCAATTGGTCGATGAACTCAATCGTGCCTTCGCCGGCGAAAAATGGTCCGGCTATCTCTCGCCGCTGCATGTCGTGACGGCAGACAATATCCAGTCCGATGGTGGCCCGAAGAACACCTTCGATCCGGATAACGGCTACAAGGACCAATACAAGAAAATCTGGGGTAAGTGATCCCGGCCAAAAGATGTGGCGCGGTCTACGGCCGCGCCATGTCATTCAGAAAAAGGCTAATTTCTATCGGCTGCTGTCGCGCGCAATCAGTTCGGGTGAGATCCTGACATCAGCGCCTTGATTGCCATCAAGAATATCGAGGATCAACGCTGCCGTCCGCTCGCCGATTTCACGTGCGAAGGCGTTGATCGTCGTCAAGGTCGGCACGCAGACCTCGCCGATTTCATAATTGCCGAAACCGCCGATGGAAAAGCGCTCAGGCACCGGAATCCCGAGCCGCCGGCATTCGGTCAGCGCACCATAGGCGGCAAGATCCGAGACACAGACGACCGCTTCCGTATCGGGATAGAGCTCGATCAGCTTCGCCATGGCATTGGCGCCTTCCCGCATAGAGATCGGCGGCGATCCGGCTGCGATCAGCCTCGTGGCGTCGAGCCCATGCGCCTGCATGGCAGCAATGAAGCCGAGTCTGCGTTCGCTGCCGCGCGAATCCCGCTGGACATCACCACCGATGAAGGCGATGCGGCGACAGCCGAGCGCGACGAAATGATCGACCATATCGCGCATGACGGCCCTATTGGAAAAGCCGACATAGTGGCCGATCGGATCGGTCGGGATATCCCAGGTCTCGATCACGGGGATCGCAATAGTCTGCAGAAGTTTGCGCGCCCGCTGCGTATGTGTGCCGCCGGTCACGACGATCGCCTGCGGCTTGCGGCGCAGCAGCTGCTCGATCAGCCGCTCCTCCTCTTCGACATCGTAGTTCGTATAACCAAGCAGGATCTGCATGTCGCGCTTGGACAAGGTGTCCGAGAGGCCGCCGACCGTATCTGCGAAGTTGGCATTGTTGATGGAAGGAATGGTAACGGCGACGAAGCCGGACTTTTGCGAACGCAGGTTGGACGCTGTGCTGTCGAAGACATAGCCCAGCTCCTCCGCCGTTTTCAGGATCGCCTCGCGCGTCTCCGGACTAACCAGGCTATCGGCCTTGAAGGCACGCGACACGGTCATGGGAGAAACTCCCATGACGCGGGCTATGTCTGCCATGGTCGGCGTTTTGCGATCGTTACTCATCAATGGCCTATGTTATCGTTACCATCAGAGTAATATGCCTCTTCCCAGAATAGCAAGAGGCGCTTTCAGCTACCCCGCCATGCGCACACGTCACCACCGGTGCCGCGCATCGGAAAGCGTCCTGTGATGAGAGTCTAAAGCTCGAACTCATGGGCGAGCGTCACATGATGATGAATGCGTCCTTCGAAAAAGCGCGAGAGAACCGCTTCCGTCGCCGCACGTGCCTCGGTGCGTACCGGGCTTGCAAGAGCTTTCCCCACGGCAGCCATATCCGGATAGTTCACGGCCAAGATCATCGGGAACTCCGGAGCGCCTTCATCGCGCGCCTCGGCAAAGGTCACCCGCACGTCGAGAGCGCCGGGAAACTGCTTCCACTTCGGCAGGATGGTTTCCATGACGGCCGTTCGAAACGCCTCCGCCTCCCCTTCCCTGATCTTGCCTTCGAATAATGCGTATCGGGTAATCATCCGGCGATCTCCTTGTTCGGCCCCTTGAAGAATTCCATCAGTGCCGCCTGATCCTCGCCGCCAAGCCCGGAAGCCGTCAGCATGCGGTGTATCTCGGCACACACCGCCGTCAGTGGCATGGCGGTATTGGTCCTGCGCGCGAGATCCTGAGCACCGTTCAGATCCTTGACCATATTGTCGATGCGGCCGGTGCGGCGATAATCCTTGCTGACGTAGCGCGGCATATATTCCTGCAGGATGGCGCTGTCGGCCCGCCCGCCCTTCAGCGCCTGCGGGATTTTCGCGGCATCGACGCCGGCATCGAGCGCCAGTTGCGTCGCTTCGGCGACCGCGAGGAAATTCAACGCACAAAGTACCTGATTGATGAGCTTCGTCGTCTGGCCCGCACCGACGGGACCCATATGCGTGTAGTTCGAAGCCACATGGCGCAGGACTTGATGCGCATCCGCGACATCCCGCTCGCTGCCTCCGGCCATCAGCGTCAATTGTCCGATCAGGGCCTTCGGCGCTCCACCGGACAGCGGGCTGTCCACCCATCGCAATCCCTTTTCCGCAGCCTCTGCTGCAAGAGCCTTGGTTGCATCGGGATCGATCGACGACATATCGATGATCAGCGTGCCTGCTCTTGCACCTGCGGCAACGCCTTCGGGCCCGAATACCGCGGCATGGATGATCTTCGGCGAATTGAGGCTGAGGACGACGAAATCGGAAACGGCTGCCGCCGCGGCTGCGCTGGCGGCTGCCGTGGCGCCTTTTGCGGTCAGAGCCCCGACCTTATCCTTGTCGAGATCGAAAACCGTCAGCCGATTGCCGGTTTCCGCCAGGCGGGCGCCGATCGCGCCGCCCATTGCACCGGCGCCGATCAGCGCCACCTTGCTGCTCATGATTGATCCTCCTCCAATGCAATTAAGATGGCCGCCACGACTTGATCCAGCGGCTGATCGATATCGACCGTGATCGCCTGCTCGTCGGCGCCCGGCGGCTCGAGCGCGGCAAATTGACTGTCGAGCAAGGCCGACGGCATGAAGTGATCCTGCCTTGCCTGCATGCGTTTCAGGATGGTTTCCCTCGTTCCGGCGAGATGAATGAAGGAAACCGGCGCGGCGACGACCTCGCGGATCCGATCGCGATAAATGCGCTTCAGCGCCGAACATCCGATCAATGCCGTATCCTGCGTCAAAGCCAGGTATTGACCGACCTTGTCGAGCCAAGGCCAACGATCGGCGTCGGTCAACGGAATGCCGGCGCTCATCTTGGCGACATTGGCCGATGGATGAAGATCATCGCCATCGACATAGATGCCTCCAAGGCGCGTTGCGCTCGCCGAGCCAACCGACGACTTGCCGCAGCCGCTGACGCCCATGATGACGAAGCGGCGCGGCAAAGCGCCATCAGAGCGAAGCTGTGATGCCGCCGTCGACATAGAGCACATGACCATTGACGAAGGAGGACGCATCGGAAGCAAGGAAGATACAGGCGCCGACCAGTTCTTCGACGCGGCCCCAGCGGCCGGCAGGCGTGCGCTTTTCAAGCCATGCCGAGAAATCGGCGTCGGCAACGAGGGCCGCATTCAACGGCGTGTCGAAATAGCCGGGCGCGATGGCGTTGCATTGCAGCCCGTACTTCGCCCAATCCGTCGCCATGCCCTTCGTCAGATTGCCGACGGCGCCCTTGGTTGCGGTGTACGGCGCAATCGAGGGCCGCGCCAGCGCCGTCTGCACGCTCGCGATGTTGATGATCTTTCCGGCGCCGCGCTTGATCATATGACGGGCGACCGCCTGGCCGACATTGAAGACGCTGGAGATGTTGGTGCGCAGAAGCCGCTCGAAAGCGTCAGCGGGAAAATCCTCAAGCGGCGTGCGAAACTGCATGCCGGCATTGTTGACGAGGATATCGATCGCACCCGTCTCCGCTTCGAAGGCATCGATAGCCTGCCGCGCGGCCTCATGATCGGTGGCATCGAATGCCAGCTGATACACCTTGCCCTCGAAGTTTTCGGCCGCCTTGGCGAGCTTCTCCTTGTCGCGGCCGTTGAGAACCGGTTCGGCGCCTGCTGCCGCCAATCCTTTCGCCAGCGCAAGCCCGATGCCTTGGGAAGAGCCCGTGACCAGGGCACGCCGCCCTTTCAGATCGAAGAGGCCAAGAGACATCGTTTCCTCCGTTTTTTATCTCGACAATGATTGCCTTCCCCGTTTATGTTATCGATAACATTCTATGTCAAGGGAGGACATGAAAGATGGACAAGCCGTCAATTCTGCAGATTGGCCCCTATCCGCAATGGGATCAAGAACCGCTCGATGCGGCATTTCAGGTTCATCGCTATTTCGAGGCCGGCGACAAGGCGAAACTGCTTGCCGACGTCGGACCATCGATCAGGGGCATTGCCACACGCGGGGAACTCGGCGCCAACCGGGCGATGATCGAGGCCTGTCCGAATCTCGAGGTCATTTCGGTCTATGGCGTGGGCTTCGATGCCGTCGACCTGCAGGCCTGCCGCGAGCGCGGCATTCGCGTCACCAACACACCCGACGTCCTGACCAATGATGTCGCGGATCTGGGGATTGCCATGATGCTCTGCCTGTCGCGCGGCATGATTGGTGCCGAAACCTGGGTGCGCGATGGCAGCTGGGCACAAAAGGGGCTCTACCCCCTCAAGCGGCGCGTCTGGGGTAGGCGTGCTGGCGTGCTCGGCCTCGGCCGCATCGGCTTTGAAGTCGCCAAGCGCCTGAAGGGTTTCGATATGCAGATCGCCTATTCCGACGTTGAAGCAAAACCATATGCATCGGACTTAACCTTCGTGGCCGATGGTGCCGAATTGGCGCGACAGTCGGATTTTCTATTCGTGACGCTCGCCGCTTCCGCCGCGACCCGGCACATCGTCGGCCGTAAAGTGATCGAGGCGCTCGGCCCGGAAGGCATGTTGATCAACATTTCCCGGGCCTCCAATATAGACGAAGAAGCGCTGCTCGACGCATTGGAGGCCGGCAAGCTCGGATCGGCCGCGCTCGATGTCTTCGAAGGCGAGCCGAAGCTCAATCCGCGTTTCCTGGCGCTGAACAACGTGCTGCTGCAGCCCCACCATGCCTCCGGCACCGTGGAGACGCGCAAGGCGATGGGGCAGCTGCTGCGCGACAATCTGGCAGCCCACTTCGCCGGCCAGGCTCTGCCAACACCCGTTCTTTGAGGAGGAAAAGATGAAAGCCATCGTCGCTCACGCCGCCAAGGACGTGCGGATCGAGGATCGTCCGGAGGAAGAACCAGGCGCGGGAGAAGTGAAGCTGAAGCTCGCAACCGGTGGCGTCTGCGGCAGCGACCTGCACTACTATCATCACGGCGGCTTCGGCACCGTGCGCCTGAAGGAGCCGATGATCCTCGGCCACGAAGTCAGCGCCACCGTCATCGCTCTCGGCTCCGGCGTGCAGGGCCTTGAGGTCGGACAGCTCGTTGCCGTCTCCCCTTCCCGCCCGTGCCGAACCTGCCGCTACTGCCTGGAGGGATTGCCCAACCAATGCCTCAACATGCGCTTTTATGGCAGCGCCATGCCCTTCCCGCATATCCAGGGCGCATTTCGCGAGACGCTCGTCGCCGACGCCATCCAATGCGTGCCGGCTGATGGCCTGACGCCGGGCGAAGCGGCGATGGCGGAGCCGCTGGCCGTCACGCTCCATGCCACGCGACGCGCGGGCGAGATGCTCGGCAAGCGCGTTCTCGTCACTGGCTGCGGCCCGATCGGCGTCCTGTCGATCCTTGCCGCGCGCCGGGCGGGTGCTGGCGAGATCGTGGCCACCGATCTTTCCGATTTCACCCTATCGCTTGCCAAGCAGGCCGGCGCCGACAGGATCATCAATACGAAGAATGAGCCGGAAGCTCTAGCCGCATATTCCGCCGACAAGGGCACCTTCGATGTCCTGTACGAATGCTCGGGAGCCGCTGCCGCACTGGTCGGCGGTATTGCAGCGCTTCGCCCGCGCGGCATCATCGTGCAGCTCGGTCTCGGCGGCGATATGAGCCTGCCGATGATGGCGATTACCGCCAAGGAATTGGAGCTGCGCGGCTCCTTTCGCTTCCATGAGGAGTTTGCGGTCGGCGTCGATCTGATGCGCAAGCGTCTTATCGATGTGCGGCCGCTCATCACGCATACCGTGCCGCTTGCCGAGGCGATCAGCGCCTTCGAGATCGCCTCGGATCGAAGCAAGGCGATGAAGGCGCAGATCGTCTTCGCCTGATCGTTTGCGATTGTGCGACCTCCCTTGGATCGGCGAGATCCGAGGGAGGCGTCATCCTGTTAATCGAGATCGGCGCCGATTGCCTTGAGGGCAGCGCGTGCCACCTGCTCGTCCTGTTCGCCGGAACCCGATCCGACGCCGATGCCGCCGACAAGCACGCCTGAAACGCGGATCGGCAAGCCGCCGCGCAGGCCCGTCATCCCGCCATGCGTGGCAATCGCCAGCGGCACCCTGGCATGCTCCGGCAAGGAGTGGCTTGGCGCACCGATGGAGGCGGCGGTCTGCGCCTTGGCCGCGGCACTTTTCAGCGACTGGAAGCGTGAACCATGCATGCGGAACGAGCCCAGCGTCACGCCGGACTGATCGACGATAACGATACATTGTGGCTGCCCCATCTCGGTGGCAGCGGCGATGGCCGCCGTCAACAGTGTCATTACGCCTTCGTCGCTCAAGACACTCGACGTCAGAACATGGCTCATGCAACTATCCTCCCGCTTGCGGACTCAATTTAGTATGTTATCGATAACACGTCGGTCTCCAGATGTAACCTTATGGGAGGTATTGTCACAATGTCGTTCTTCGAGATCATCGATCCGGCCTTCGGGAAATTCATCCTCGGCAACGCCCCCGTCAAGCAGATCGCCACCGGGTTCGACTGGGTGGAAGGGCCTGTCTGGTTCGGGGATCTGAATTGCCTGCTCTTTTCCGACATTCCCAATAATCGCATCATGCGCTGGGTACCGGGCGTCGGCGTCAGCGTCTTTCGCGAGCCTTCGAATTTTTCGAATGGTCATACGCGCGACCGGCAGGGTCGGCTCGTCAGTTGCGAGCATGGCGGCAGGCGGGTGACGCGTACCGAATATGACGGATCGATCACGGTCGTTGCGGACAGCTATCAGGGCAAGCGGCTGAACTCGCCGAATGACGTGATCGTTGCCTCGGACGGCGCCATCTGGTTCAGCGATCCGCATTATGGCATTGCGACGGACTATGAAGGTCATAGGAGCGAGCAGGAATTGCCCTGCAATGTCTATCGTGTCGACCCCTCCGGCACGGTCACCGCCGTCCTGACGGATTTCAATTGCCCGAATGGACTGGCATTCAGCCCCGACGAGAAAAAGCTCTATGTTGCCGATACCGGCCGCATGCACGGCAGCGACCCGCAGCACATTCGCGTCTTCAATGTCGGCGAAAACTGGCAGTTGTCCGGCGGCGAAGTGTTTCACGCGATTTCACCGGGTTGCGCCGATGGCATGCGCCTCGACAGCGACGGCAATCTCTGGTCTTCAGCTGCCGATGGTGTGCATTGCATCGCGCCCGATGGTCATCTTATGGGCAAAATCCTGGTGCCGGAGACCGTCTCCAATCTATGCTTCGGCGGCCGTGGCAGGCACAAGCTCTTCATCACGGCGACAACCAGTGTCTATGCGATCTCGCTCAATCGGAGCGGAGCGCTCTGACGGCAGGCGCAACGCGTTGCGAAAAACGAGAGTGGGAACGCTCGAAACAGGCAAAACCAAGTCGATACTATCAGCGCAAATCGATCCGCGGCACGGAGGGCGTGGCTACGTGCGCAATCGGTGCAATGTTGGCCGATGCAAGATTGGCCGACAAGGCAAGCGCCTGCCTGCGGGCAGCATCATGAAGCAGGTTTTCCATCCTGGAGACGGATATGCGATCTGCGCGCATGACCTGGCGGATCAGCGGATCTTTGAGAACTTCGGCGATCGTCAAGTCCCTATGGGTCATGGTTACCTCCTGTTCGCTGGAGCAGAAGATAAACAGTTTAATTAGCAGCGCGATGTCAAAAGACGGACAAAAACAAGGCAGTTCGTTCGATTTTGTTACAGAATAATTGCAAAACGAAAGGTGAAACATATTCCCAAACCGCAACAGGACCCTAGTTGTCGGTTGTAGAAAGGTCGATCGGTGGCGATCGGCCTGGATGGGAGGTCCGTTTGCTCCGCGAAGGTGCAACGTTTTTGCAATAATTTAGGATATAATTTTGCAACTTTTGCGTTTATCATCGCGCGGTGCCGGGGCTCTGCAGTTTAAACATCAACGATCGGCCGCGCCATGTATTCAGATCAGACCACAGAAGATGAGCGCCTCATCTATCATGCAGATCTTCTCAGTCAGCTTTCCAATCCCAAACGCCTCGAGGTTTGCATTCATCTCTCACGCCAGGAAGAGGATGTGAACAGCCTGGCCAAGAAGCTGGGAATATCGCAATCGGCGCTAAGCCAGCATCTGACGCGACTGCATCATTCCGGTATCGTAAAGGTGCGCCGCCAGGCGCAATTCAGATATTATACCTGCGATCACCCCGGCGTTCACCAAATCCTGAAGACATTGTCGAAGCTGTTCGATGCCGAACTCGGGCCAATGTCGCCGGACGCCGAAGACAAGGATGCTCAAGGCAAGAAGTCGTGATGGCAGCTTGTCGCCCTTAAGGCTGCAAGGCTCAAGGGTGAGGAATGGCCAAAGCGCAACGGCTCAAACGCCGCGCTTGTTGCCCCAAATCAGCACGTGCAATTGCGGCAACACTCTCGCTTCGAACCATCGGTCGCTGCTGACCTTGTCCACGAGCCAGCGCATGCGCTCGACGATGCCCTCGATATCGACGATAGCATCATCGGCTTCCGGCGGTGGCGGCGTGTGATTGCCGGGTTGCAGATAAAGCGGCAATTCGGGATAGCGCGATGCGGCCTCCCGCGCATAGGCGTAATCGACGTCGTCGAACACGACGATCTTCAGCGCGACCTGCGGCTTGCCAGCCGCCATGCGCAGACAGTCGTCGAATGCGCCCCAATCCGTTGCCATGCCGCTCGACGGCGGCTTCGGGCTCAGCACCAGCACATCCAGTTCGGCGAACCAATCCTTCGCCAGGCTCCCCTGCGTTTCCAACGCGAAACGATAGCCTTCGCCATGACCACGCGCGATCAGCGGGCCGAGGGGTTGGATTGCGGGATTGCCGCCGGAAAGCGATATCGTCAACGGCTTGCCGCCGGAAAGCCGCGTCACGTCCGACCAGATCTCATCAACCGACATCGGCAGCCACTGATCGCGATACTCGCTATCGACTGCGTGCAGCGTATCGCACCAGGAACAGCGGTAGTCGCAGCCGCCGGTGCGCACGAAGATCGTCGGAAGGCCGATCAGAATACCCTCGCCCTGGATCGTCGGCCCGAAGATCTCGCTGACGCGAATGCGCACTTCGCTCATGGCCGGTATTCCGCCCAGGTCTTCGGCGTCTCGCTGACGCGCACCGCCGATGTCTCGGGCAAGCGGGACTTGCACCAGTCGTAGAAATGCTTGGCCAGATATTCCGAAGTGACGCGGTCGTGGCCGAGCACGTCGTTGAGATGACGATGATCGAATTCACTGTCGATATAGCGCTTCAGCGGCTGCAGTTCATGATAGTCGCGCACAAAGCCGTTTGCGTCGAGCTCGGCGGCGGAAAGCTCCACCACGACGATGTAGTTATGCCCATGCATGCGCGCGCACTGATGGTCGTCAGGAAGATGCGAGAGCTGATGCGAGGCGGAGAAGTGAAACTCCTTGGTGATGCGGAACATCACTTTACCTCCGCCGCGACGAAACCCGACGTCGCCGATACCCAGAAATCCGGGTCTTCATAATCGGTGGGATCCGCGATGCCGGCGATATGGAAGGCTTCGCGCCGCTCGACGCAGGTGCCGCAACGGCCGCAATGGCGTTCGCCGCCCTTGTAACAGGACCAAGTCTCGGCAAAGGGTGTTTGATGCCGAGCGCCATCCGTGACGATATCCGCTTTCGAGATGGTCACATAGGGTGCGTAGAGGGAAACGTTTGCATAACCATCGAGTGCGTGGTTCTGCATCTGCTGAAATGCATCGATGAAACCGGGACGGCAATCCGGATAGATGAAACGGTCGCCGCCATGAACGGCAACGGCAACCGCATCCGCCTTCTGCGCGGCCGCGAGCCCGAAGGCGATCGCGAGCATGATAGCGTTGCGGTTCGGTACGACCGTCGCCTTCATGGTTTCTTCGGCATAATGCCCGTCCGGCACGTCGACGTCATCGGTCAGCGCCGATCCGGTGAGATGTCTGCCGATTCCGGTGATATCGATGATCTGGTGAGGGACGCCAAGGCGCGCTGCGCAAGCAGCGGCAAAGTCGAGTTCCTTGCGATGCCGCTGGCCGTAGTCGAAGGAGACGAGGCCGATAAGCTGGTGTTCGGCTGCGACCTTATGGGCGAGCGAAACGGAGTCCAATCCGCCGGAGCAGATGACGATAGTCTTCATAAAACAGGATCCCTTGTTTTGACCGGGTGGGCTGCGACCGGATTTCTTGGCTCTTTCGAAGCCATGGCGGGTCTGTAGCAGCAGAACTCGGAGGAAACAAGGCACCGATAATATTTCACGACAACACGCCGGCGAATGCCGGCGCGCTGGTGGCAATTGCCAGGGAGTTAGCTGACGCCGGCAAATTGGCCGGAGATATTCAGGTCCGGATAGTAATCGGCGGGCTTGCCTCCAACAGTCTGGCCGCCGGTGAGGCCGCCTTGGACCTCCGGCCCGAAGAACGAATAGGGAAAGCTCGGCTGCAAGGCGCTGATCTCGTCGAGACGGCGGCGCAGCTCTAACGGTATCGTGAAGTCCAAGGCGCCAAGATTGTCGTTCAATTGCTCAAGCTTCGTGGCGCCGACGATGATGGAGGCTATTCCGGGTTGAGTCATCGCCCAGTTGACCGCCACCTGCGCCATGCTGCGCCCAAGTTCTGCCGCCACCTTCTCCAACTCGGCAACGATGGCCCAGTTGCGATCGGTAAATTTTTGAAAACCGGGATTGGTGGTGCCGCGGACCGTCTCAAGCCGGCCCGCCGTCTCTCCCTCGCCGCTGGGGCGATATTTGCCGCTCAAGAGGCCGCTTGCCAAAGGGCTCCAGGCCATGATCCCCGCGCCATAGCGTGTGCCGAACGGCACGAACTCGTTCTCGATATTGCGCTCAGCCAGTGAATATTCGAGCTGCAGCGCCGAAATCGGCTCATAGCCGCGATGCTCGGCAACTGCCTGGGCACGGCTGGCGTACCAGGCGGGCACATCGGACAGGCCGACATGAAGTACCTTGCCGGAGCGAACGAGATCGTCGAAGGTGCGCATCACCTCCTCCGGCGGGGTCAGGCGATCCCAGCAATGCAGGAGATAAAGATCGATGTGATCCGTATTGAGCCGCTTCAACGAGCCTTCGACGGCCCGAAGTATGTTCTTGCGGCCATTGCCGGCCGCGTTCGGCGTACGGGCGGTCAGGTTCATGGTGAACTTGGTTGCGATCACCGCATCATCGCGCAAGCCCCGTTCGGCGATGAATTCGCCAAGCCACGTTTCCGACGTGCCGCCCGTATAGGCATCGGCCGTATCGAAGAAATTGCCGCCGGCATCGACATAAGCATTGAAGATGGCGCGTGCCGCCGCCTTGTCCGAACCCCAGCCCCATTCCGTGCCGAACGTCATGGTGCCAAGGGCAAGCCGCGTCACTTTCAGGCCGCTGTTGCCAAGTGTGTAAAACTCCATGCTCATCTGTATGCTCCTCTTTGACACCAGTCCGAGTTCGATGATCGAATGAATGGGCTGTAATTTGTGATGCATCCAATTTCGCTGCTTTTTGGTCATTCGATAAGACCATTCAATTTGCATGCATTATGCGATATCATGCATGAATGGACCGGGATCTGCTGCCACATCTGCCTATTATCGCCGCGGTTGCACTCCGGGGTGGATTCGCGGCGGCTGCCAGTGAGCTGGGAATGAGCGCATCGGCCGTCAGCCATGCAGTGCGGCTGGTGGAGGAAAGGCTCGGACAGCCGCTTTTTGCCCGCACGACGCGCAGCGTGGCGTTGACCGAGGCAGGCAGGAGCCTGATTGGCACCATCACCCCGGCGCTGCAGGACATCCATGAGCGCATCGAGCGCATAAAGGCCGTCAAGGGAAGGCCAAGCGGCCTCTTGCGCATCAATGCGTCGCGCGTTTGCCTGCCGCTTGCGCTCACCCGCGTAATAGCCGCCATGGCCGAGCGCTATCCGGAAGTCGAGATCGAGGTCTTCTCCGATGAGCGGCTGACCGACATCGTCGCCGAGGGTTTCGATGCCGGCATACGCATCGGCGAAATGATTGCACAGGACATGGTGGCCGTGCGCCTCACCCCGCCTTTCCGATCGGTCATCGTCGCTTCCCCCGGCTACATCGCACGTTTCGGCCGCCCGAATACGGTTTCCGATCTTTCCAACCATAATTGCATTGGCTATCGCCTCATGCGTTCCGGCGGTCTCTATCAATGGGAATTCATCGAGAACGGGCAGGATGTAGCGGTTGCGGTGAGCGGCCAGGCCATCGTCACGGAATCGCATTCGGCAATCGAACTGGCATTGGCCGGCGTGGGGCTGGCCTATGTCTTCGAACCGCTGGTGCAGCCGGAAATCCAATCCGGCAGGCTTGTTCAGCTTTTGAGCGACTATGCCGTCACCGAGGCCGGCCTTTTCCTTTACTTCCCGCGTCGCGCCGAGCTGGCGCCAAAGCTCCGGGCCTTCATCGACACGGTGCGGCAGATCGGCCGCGAGTCGCCCGCTCGTTAGGCGGGAGCGCTTTTCAGCCTCAGCCCTTCCAGGGAATAGTCAGATTGCGCAGGTATTGTACCGAATGCGCACCAAACGGATGGTTCTGCCTCTATCGAGGTGAATTGACGTTGCCGTTTTTGATGACACCCGGCAGTCATAGACGGAAGGCTCGCCAAGAATCCGATTAAGAAGTTTCGCGGCCTCCATCCATCGGCTCCCCAAGTTTGATGGGCGGTTTCACGGTCAAGACATGAGGAACCAGTGCAAGACAGCCCTAAAGGAAAACTCCCCAGTCCCATCGATGTAGAAGTTGGCAAGCGCATCCGCGCGCAACGGCGCCTGCTAGGCATGAGCCAATCGGCATTGGCCGAAAAGCTGGATCTGACGTTCCAGCAAGTGCAGAAATATGAGAAAGGCACCAACCGCGTCGGCGCAAGTCGCCTTCAACGCGTGGCGGAGAGCCTCGGCGTTCCGATCTCGCATTTCTTCGACAATCCGACATCGGACGGCCATGCTTCGACGCATGAGGCGCACGCGCTCAAGAACGACCTCGTCAGGTTCCTTTCATCCGAAGAGGGCGTCGAACTCAACCGCGCCTTTGCAAAGATCAAGGATGCAAGGACACGTCAAAAGATCGTGGGCCTGATCAAATCGCTTACCCTGGCCTAGATCGTTCTTATGTCCTTGGCGATCGCGGTCCCTGTCGTCAGCTCGTAATGCGTGGTGTGCGAATGACTTTCAGGAACAGGGCGTTCATGGCGTCGGAAATGCCCTGTGTCGGGCTGACTTCGAAGTAGAGGCCAGGCGAGGCGCAGTTCTGCAGATTGGTCCCGATCTGCGATTGGAAGGGTGCGATCCATTGATTGTACCAGCCGTTGGTCGGCAGGGGAAAATAGGTCGTGTAGAGGATGGCGATCTTGATGTTCTGATTCTTCAGCGGCTGGCAGAAGGCAGTGGCGAGCGGCTCCTGGCAACGCCCGTTCGTGGTTGGCTTGGTGCAGGTGGTGGGCTTGTTGCTGTCGCCGACGCCGTCAGTGACAAGAAAAAGAACCTTCTGACGATCGGAACCGGTTTTACCGCTGCCGCCGTTGCCGATGATCGGCGCGAGCTGCGTCAGCATCGTATCGAAACTCGTATCCTGGTCGTTGTTATAGCCTTGTTTGGGAACAGCCATCAGGTCTACCGCACTGGTGGCTTTGCTGACCTGCGCCATATCGGATAAGAGCGGCGATACATTGGTCAAGCCAATTTGCGTGGCGTCAGGACCGAACGTATAGACGGCCATTCTGTATTGATCGGATGTTACTCGGTTCCTCACGGCAGTATCGGTCAGAGACTGCGTCGCCTGACGAACGACGTCGATACGCGTATTGATCTTCAGTACATTCTTCGCAAGATTGTAATAATCGTTCGTTGAATTTTGAATATGGCACGCAAAGGCGCAGCTATCCGGCGTGTTTGTCACCATCTTTTGAATATCGCCCAGGGTAGCGCCAATACCCATGGAAGGCGTATTGTCCAGCAACATGTAGAAATCCATGAAATTCGCCGTCTGATACTGCGCGGATGCCGAACCGCTGACGGGAATGGATGTCTTGCCGATGACCTGACTGAGCGTAGTCGGCACGTTCGTAGAAAAATTGACCGTCGAAGAGACGATATTGCCGGTGCGCGTCACCGCAGCGCTGACGTTGACTGATATGGCCTGAAGATCGCTGGATGTTTGGCCGAAGAAGAGCTTGTTGGCATCATCCTGACCGATCGTGACGGTGCCGTCCTTCGTCATGGCCATGGCAGCCGCGACTGCCGGGGATGAATCTGCGATTGCGCCGACTGCGGCTGCATCCGCAGCGTTTTGCAATTCCGTCCTGACGAGCATGGCATTGGTGACATCAAGCGCCAAGCCGCCTGCCGCGATCAGCGGAACAGCGACCAGGGCAGTCGTCATCCCAAAGTTGCCCGATCTCTCCGCGAGCAATTTTCGCAAAAGCCTATGCATTGCATCGAACGACTGCGAGCGAATCCAGAATTTCCTCAGCAAGCAAGCTCTCTATTATAAAAGTTGCATTCTCAAAATATTCACCAATTTTAAGTATTATCATTTTCAGATATACTAATTAATAGTATCACATGGAAATATTGAAATTCCGATAAAAGCTATATCTCTATTTTATATTGTTAACTTCCACGGAAAATTTACCAAAGCCCGAACTATGTTTGCGAAACCACCTGACGGAAGAACGAAATAAAAATCTCTTTTGTCCGGAAATGATGCCCGCTTGAACTGCAATCGGTGGCTCCGCGAAAAAGTAGTATAGCCAAGGTTGAAAACCCGGGTAGAGCTGATCGTGGAATAACGCCCCTGTTGCAGTCTTGATGAAAATATCTTTACCCGATTTTCAGTGTTCACCCGCGAAAGCAGTCGCGTTGATTTTAGACGGGCGCTCTGGTTGAGGGCTCCCCTCACCTATTGACCATAATTGGGATTTTTTGCGTGCGCGTTCTTTCCTGCATTTTCACGGAACACAATCTGTGGCTTGTCCTTCTTGCAGCATTTGTCTGCGTCAGCGGCGGATGGATTACGTTCGGCCTGCTGCGGCAAGCGGGAAAGACGCGCGAACTTCAACGGGGCGGATGGATTTTCCTGACAGCCGTCGCGGCAGGCTCCTCGATCTGGTGCACGCATTTTATCGCCATGCTGGCCTATCAGGTCGAGGCGCCGGTCACCTTCGATCCGATCCTCACCATGGCCTCCTTTCTCCTGGCCGTGATCGGCTGTGCCTTCGGTTTCGCAATCGCCCTGTCCAGCCTGCCGCGGGTGGCGCCGGAATTTGGAGGTGCCATCGTCGGCCTTGCGATCGTCGCCATGCATTACACCGGTATGATGGCCTATCACGTCGATGGCATTGTTGAGTGGAACGAGGGTTATGTCGTCGCCTCCGTCGTGCTTTCGGTGATCTTCGCTGCGCTGGCCCATCATCAGGCGATCCGCCGTCCCTGGCATTTTTCGGGATTTGCGGCACTTATCCTCTTCGTCGTTGCCATCGTGTCGCTTCACTTTACGGCGATGACAGCCGTATCGGTCACACCGCTGGCAACCGGCGCGGGACTTGCTGATTCCTATGCGCTGAAGGCCATGGCCGTGGCGGTTGCCGGCGGCGGGCTCATCATTATCGGCACGGGCGTCGCAAGCTATATGATCGATGAGCGCGCCTCGCGTGAATCCATCCAGAAGCTCCAGCATATGGCACTGAATGATCTGCTGACCGGCCTGCCCAATCGCGGCAGCTTCGCCGATTATCTTCAGGGCGAAATGCAGCATGCCGAAGAAGACGGCGCAAAGCTTGCCGTGATCGGCATCGATCTCGACCGCTTCAAGGAAATCAACGACCTGCGCGGCCACAAGGCCGGCGATCAGGCCCTCAAGGCAATCGGTCGGCGGCTTGCGCGTCTCGTCAAGGATGGAGAGTTCGTCGCGCGTGTCGGCGGCGACGAGTTCGCAGCAGCCAAGCGGTTCCGGAGCCAAAGCGAGCTTCTGGATTTCGTGGCTCGCCTGGAAAAGACCCTGTTCGAGCCCATCCGCATCGATGATTTCGAAACGGCGACCGGCGCGAGCATCGGCGTCGCCATCTATCCAGATGACGGCATCGATCAGGAGCGCCTGGTCAGCAATGCCGATCTCGCCATGTACCGCGCCAAGGCCGATGTCGGTCGTGCGGTCTGCTTCTACGAGTCCAAGATGGACGAGGCGGCGCGCGCCCGGCACACGCTGGCGCAGGATCTGCGACGCGCCGTCGAGTTGGATCAACTCGAACTGCATTATCAGGTACAGACCTCGGTCAGCACCGGCGAGATCTGCGGCTATGAGGTTCTGGTCCGCTGGCATCATCCTGAGCACGGCGCCGTGCCACCCTCGGAATTCATTCCGATCGCGGAAGAAAGCGGCACGATCCTTATCATCGGCGAATGGGTGCTGCGCACCGCCTGCAAGGAGGCTGCATCATGGGACAAGCCCTACAAGATCGCCGTCAATCTCTCGCCGGTACAATTCGCCCACGCGGATCTTGCCCGGCTGGTTCACTCGATCCTTCTCGAAACCGGCCTGTCGCCGACGCGGCTGGAGCTGGAAATCACCGAGTCCACCATCATCGCCGACAAGAGCCGCACCCTGCATGTGCTGCGGCAGATTCGGGCGCTCGGCGTCACCATTGCCATCGATGATTTCGGAACCGGATATTCGTCGCTCGACACACTGCGCTCGTTCCCATTCGACAAGATCCAGCTCGACCGGTCCTTCATGAACGAAGTGGACCAGAGCATACAGGCAAAGGCGATCGTTCGCGCCGTGCTGACACTCGGCAAGAGCCTCGAGATTCCGGTTTTGGCGGAGGGCGTGGAAACCGATCACCAGCTGGAAATCCTGCGCGTTGAAGGCTGCGACGAAGCGCAGGGCTTCTTTCTTGGCCGCCCAAAGCCCGTCGCACAGATCTTTCAAATGACGGCGGCCGACCAGGACGAAGCATCACAATTTTCCGGCCGCGTCCCGCCACAACGCATGCGTCGCCGTTAGCAATATTCTGGATGTAACGGCATGCGAGCCGATCGTCCGGAGCGCATGTCTTGCGCTCCATCGCTATCCCGGAGCTACACGACGCCGCGCGGCAACGTCAAATCGAACGATCGCCGGTTTCGCCGATCCATTCATCTGCGAGCTCGATCGCCACGGCGGAGCGTATATCGGCGGCATTGGCGGCAGCAAGGAGCTCGTAGCGGCCGGCGGGCGCGCGGAAGGTCTTCGTTGCCTCATCGAAATAGCTGAGGTCACGAAACCGTACGACCAGCGACGCCGTGCCCGTTTCGCCGGGCGCCAATCGCAGCTTGGCAAAGGCACGCAGCTCCTTTTCCGGGCGTTCGATCAGGGAATCGATTGCCCGCACATAAAGCTGCACGAGTTCCGAACCCGTTCTCTCGCCAATATTGGTGACGTCGATCGTAACCACGATGCCGTCTAGGCCCATCTGCGTTGCCGAGGCTTTTGCCTTGTCCCAGGAAAAGCGTGTGTAGCCGATACCGAAGCCGAAAGGAAACAGAGGTTCGATACCGCGCGTATCATGATGACGGTAGCCCACGAAAACGTCTTCGGCGTATCGCACATGCCCGTCCTTTCCGGGATAAACCTGCGGATCTCCAACCATGGCGCAATTGTGCGACAGGCGCTTCGGGAAAGTCTGCGGCAGGCGGCCGCCGGGCTCGACATCGCCGAACAGCACGTCGGCAACGGCATGCCCCAACTCCTGGCCGGGATACCACATTTGCAACACGGCCCTGACCTTGTCGATCCAGGGCATTTCGATGGGACCGCCGGTCTGCAATACGACGACGACGTTGGCGTTGACGGCCGCCACGCGCTCAATCAATTCCTCCTGCCGGCCAGGCAGGCGCATATCGGGCAAATCGAGCCCCTCGGTATCCCACTCGCCGTCACGACCGACAAAGAGCAGGGCGATATTCGCATCCTCGGCCTTTGCGACAGCATCCAGCATATCGGCTTCACCGAGCGGCTTTTCGACGCCGAAACGGACCGCCGTCAGGTTGATCCCCTCCTCGCTCGTCGCCGGCGAACAATATTCGACGATTATCTGGTATCGCTGGCCGGCCTCAAGATGAACAGCCTGCCGCTGCTCGACATTGGCCGTGCCGAAATAATTGTCGCCGCGCGACCAGCCGTCATGGCCATTCACGACGAGCTTGCCGTCGACATAAAGCCTGGCGAGGCCCGCGTTGGTCATGCCGAATAGATGCTCGCCGCTTTCCGTCGGAATGTAGGAAGCTATCATGCGGGCGGAGAAATCGCTGGGATCGAGTTCCGAAGACGGCAGCTCGAACCAGAAGAACTCGCCCTTGTTTGCCGTTTCGCTTGCCATTACCGGGCCGGCGAGATCGCGGCCCTTGAAATATTCCACCCGCATCTCGCCGGAAAAGACGTTGATCAGCCGATTGTTGCGGCAGGCTGCTGCATAATGAATGCTGTTGGCATTCGACAGCGCCTCGCGGATACCCTCAAGCGGGCTGACTTTATAATGCGCGGCAATCTGGGCGCTGCCGCCGCCCATGACGCGGGCTTCGGCCGCATTCGGTCCGATGACTGCCAGATGCCCGAGCCCTGCTTTCCGCAGAGGAAGAATGCCGTCATTCTTCAAAAGGACTGCACCTTCGGCGCCGAGCTGACGGATCAGAGCCCTGTCCTCCGGTAAATCCAGCGCATGCTCGCTCAAATCGGGTGCCTTTTCAAAAGCGCCTACACGCTCGAGCAGCATCAAAATGCGGCGAGCGGCTTGGCGCACCGTCTCCGCCTTGACCTCGCCGTTGCGCACAGCCGCCACAAGCTTGTCGCCGCGGTCGCGCGTCGGGCCCGGCATTTCCAGATCGAGTCCTGCATTGACCGTTGGCGCCGTCGAATGCGAGCCGAACCAGTCGGACATGACGATGCCGTCGAAGCCCCATTCTTCCCGCAGAACCTTGGTCAACAGCCAGGGATGCTCGCTGGTATAGGTGCCGTTCAGCCTGTTATAGGAGGACATGACCGCCATCACCCCCGCCTTTTTCACCGCTTGTTCGAAGGGCGGCAGATAGATTTCGCGAAGCGCTCGCTCACCGATATCCGACGACATCGTCTGCCGCTCGATCTCGGATTCATTGCCAGCGAAATGCTTGATGGTGGCGGCGATACCCTGGCTCTGCACGCCCTGGATATAGGCGACGGCGAGTTCGGCCGTCAGCACTGGATCTTCCGAATAGCATTCGAAATTGCGGCCATTCAGGCCTGACCGGTGAATATTGACCGTTGGCGCCAGGAGTACCGATGCACCCTTGCTCCTGGCCTGACCAGCGAGCGCCACGCCCATGCGCTGGACGAGCGCCGGATTCCATGTGGCGCCAAGCGCAATGGCGACGGGAAAGCAGGCGGCGTTGACGCCGGCAACCAGCGAGCCCGCACCGCGCGCGCCGTTCGGGCCATCCGTGACCTTGATCTTCGGAACACCAAGACGCTCGACCGGCACCGTGGTCCAGAAGTCGGCGCCCGACAGCAGCGAAACCTGCTCTTCAAGCGTCATCCGGTCGAGAATATCGTCAATCATAAAACCTCCCGAACTATGGCTGGTCGCTTCCTCGCCACGGATTGGCGGAGTTTCGCGTTTAGCACAAACAAATCATAAACGCGCCTGATGATCTTCTGCTAGTCTGATATGTTGATGAAATCACATATCTTTTCTCGTCCTCGGTCAACGTCATAACAGCCAGAGATCATAAATTCTGCGGCTGGATCGGACGCCTTCGTCCGCACAACGGCCAAAAGAACCGGTTCGCTAAAATGCGAATAATCTTCTTTCGAATAAATTTGACCGCATCGGATTTCATGAGCCCAGTTCATGGAGCCGAGTATGCGTTCGTTCCTAGTCGCTGCAAGCTTTCTCTTTGTTACCGGTCTGTTGTTTTCGACGGCCACAACTGCGAAACCTGTGGCAAACATCACTACCGTGCACCCGCACCAGTTCGCCCGTGTGGTGGCGGATGCAAGCGTGCCGGTCGGCTGGACCAGCTTCTGCAA
This sequence comes from Rhizobium aureum, assembly GCF_030182495.1. Taxonomy (NCBI): domain Bacteria; kingdom Pseudomonadati; phylum Pseudomonadota; class Alphaproteobacteria; order Hyphomicrobiales; family Rhizobiaceae; genus Rhizobium; species Rhizobium aureum. The sequence continues at coordinate 173,626 of NZ_JAQJCI010000008.1, forward strand.
GGCTCAGCCCGCCGAATGCGAAGCTGACCGGAAGAGCGAAGAAGCCGTTGCCATCGACAGCCAGCTCAAGGGGCAGCTGCAGCAGATCAACAGCCTGGTCAATCGCGAAATCCAGGGCATCGGCGATAACGACCATTACGGCATCTACAAGCTCGGCATTATCAACTGGTGGACCTATCCGGACGACGGCGCCGGCAACTGCAATGACTATGTCCTGCTGAAGAAGAAACTGCTCGTGGAGGCCGGCTGGCCGCGCTCGGCCCTTCTGCTGACGGTCGTTCTGGACACGCATAATGAAGGACATCTCGTGTTGATGGCCCGCACGAATGACGGCGACCTGATCCTGGATAATCTCACCGATACGATCAAAGCCTGGGACGCCACGGGCTATACCTTCATCAAGCGCCAGTCTGCCGATGATCCGAACAAGTGGGTTCGGCTTGAATCAGGCCGCACGCCCGAAGAGCTCGCAATGATCAGCAAGGCGCTGGCCGCTCATTCGCAGTGATTGGCAGACCAATAGGTATCGACAAGGCTTTTGCCGTCCTGGTCCAGAATGGCGAAATCCCCTGGGATGATCACGAAGAAACGTTGACCAATCTTGGGACTTCCGGCGTCATCACCCGCTGAAGGGTCGATCCGCCCGCAAACGACGAAGCCGGGCATTCGTTCGCTTGGTTTGGCCGCCAATATGTGAATGGCAGCGGGCGGCACATCTATTCGTCGCGCGACCGCCGCCCTGGCCAGGTCTGGTGCATCGGCCATCGTCGGCACTGCATCACCCGGCGCGGCCGCAAGCAGAATGCTGCCTGCCATGACGAGATGTTTCACCAGCATTCTCCCGCACCCAGAATGACGCGGCTGCAACCCGTTGCGGTGAGATCGCCGCAGGTCTCTACAGCCGCCAGCTGCTCTGCGGAAAGTTTATTGTGATTCGCGGGGCGGCAGAAGAAGCCGCGCTTGTCTTCGCATCTCGATCGCGTATGAAGATTGTCCCCGTGCCGGGGAACATTTTGAAAGTCATCTTGCGAATGCGAACACGCCTGTCGACACTCCCGGCACTCGGTTTCCTTTTTGTCCTCGCCCTGACGAATGCCTGCTTCGCGTATGAGCTCGTGCGCGTTCCTCCGGGCAATCGCGACAATGTTCAGCCCCCCATACCCAACACCTCGGTGCTGCGGGCCAAGGCGTTCAACACGACCTATGAGGAAAAATACCAGAAGATCGTCGGCGTACTGCGTGAGGACGAGAACCTGATGGCTTCGATCAAGAAGGCCGCGGCAGCCTATCAGATCGATCCTATCCATATTGTCGGCGCGCTTGTCGGCGAACATACCTACAACATCACCATCGTGAACAGGGTGAAATCCTATTACATCAAGGCGCTTGCCTATTCGCAATCCGACTTCAAGTTCGCCTACAAGGACGTGACCGTCCAGACTTTCCTGAAGAAGCCGGAATTCGCCCATTGCGATGCCTTCACGGGTAGCGCCGAACTCTGGGAATGCCGTGACGAAACCTGGGACGGGAATTTTCGCGGCAAGATCATCGACGGCGTCACCTATGAGAACATGACCTTCCAGCGCGCCTTCTTCCAGCCGTTCTTCGCGGGCCAGACCTTCGGTCTCGGCCAGATCAGCCCGCTGACCGCGCTCGAGGTCACCGATCTGGTGCATGCCACCAGCGGTTTGCCGAAACTGTCTGTCGACGACCCTCAGGCAATCTACCGAGATATCATGGACCCCGATCGCAGCGTGATCTATATCGCCGCGATCGTCAGGGACGCGATCGATGCCTATCGCGCCCAAGGTTTCGACATCACCGGCAATCCCGGTTTGACGGCAACGCTCTATAATGTCGGGCAGCCGCGACGCCGCGCACTTGCCTTGCGGCAGGCAGCGGATGCTTCAGGCGGCAAGAAGCTGCCGGAAGAGAATTATTATGGCTGGCTGGTAAACGACCGGCTGCCGGAACTGCGCGGCTTGCTGGGAGAGCGGTAATCGCGGGAGAGGTCTCGCAAAGTTCTCGAATCTGATCGCATCGGATAGCTCACGCGAGCAGGGTGACGCGGCCGTTGGCGATCTTGTTTTCGACCCAGAGCCTCTCGCTCTGCCAATCGTGCCGCTTCCATCCTTCCCAGCTGAAGCCGCACAGTTTGACGTCCCAATCGGACAGCGGAAACTTCGCCAGCGCATAACCGATGCCGAGGAAACCCGTGCTGGGAAAGACTTCGCGCATCCGAGGCCTGGCAATGCCGAGCTCGTTACAGCTGTCAACATAGGTCTGTGGCGGCATGATGCGGATTTCCTTGCCGACATTGCCCATCCGTTCGATCGCCTGCATCGTCCAATCGGCCTTCTGGCCCCGCAGGCGCTGAAATATGTTGGGGCGCGGATGATATTTGCGAATGATGTTCGGATGATAAGCCAGCATCAGCACCTTGGCTGCCTTCAGTGCCGCATTGTCCAGGAAGCCGGGATCGAGCAGCCGCCGATACAGGATCTTGCTCGACGCGGCCATCATGATCATATCGGTGCGCTCGCCGCTCATGCCCCCGGCAAGGTTCGGCTCGTTGAAGCGCATCACGAATTGCGCGTCGTCCACGACCCCTGAGAGATCGCGCTCGAGCTCAGCATTCCCAACGATGATTGCAGTCTTGCGCGCCAATGCGGTTGTCCAGCGAAATACGGCCGTGAATTAGCAATGCCGTCTGACAGAGCCCTGAAACATTGATGATGCGGAACTGAAATCAAATTTGAACTGTTTGCCAAATACGCACGTTTACCGCCCCCGCCGGCCAACGATAAGAAGAGAGGCCTTCTGGCAGAACTCGCCAAAGCTCCGTAAACTGTCGCTTTCAATGCCGGGGCTAGTTCGGGTGGACAGTTTATGAAGCAAACGGATCGCATGAACTCGGCGTCCAACATCTGGGAGGCTGATCCATGGGATGCTTCCGACAAGCTGGCGGATTTACAATTCGCCGGATTTGAGGACAGGGCAGCCAAGGCAATTAGCTGGGCTTCGATACTCGATGCCGGCCAGTCGGTATTCGGCACCGAAATAGGAGACCTTCGCGGATCAGATGTTGAATTTTATGCGACCTGCGACGGTGAAGACATGCTTTTGATGCGGCTGATGTGGCATGGGTTTCCCGATCCCCCCGAATGGAGGTTGGCGACGCGACCCAGCAACAGAAATGATCTCCCTTGGGCCTCGTGGGGTTATTTTGCCGACTTACCGGAAAGATGGCGAATACCGAATATGTAAGCGGCATCACTCCAGTAATCCCGCATGAATACGCCGAAAGATAAACCAGCCTTCTTCGCCAAGCCTACAGGAAATACCGGAACTTCAACGGCAGCAGCGCCGTACCGATCGCGCTGGCATCGCCCTGCGTTTCGCTGAGAACCAGCCGCGGCCCATGCGGCGCAACGCCATAACGGTGCGGGCGTTGCGAGGGCAGGTTCACGCGCTCGATCATCATCCGTCCGAGGGCCGGCGGCAGCTGGCCGCCGAAGACGATCGACTGCGGATCGATTACTGCGGTCAGCGTGGCAATCAGGCGATCGAGCATCGGCATGGTTTCGGAAAGCCAGCTCTCCACGCCCGGCCAGGAAGGATCGAGGGCTTGCTTCAGTTCCTCAACCGAGCCTATCTCGATACCGTTCTCGCGCAATCTGCGGATAAGATATTGCAGAGCTGGCCGTCGCGGCGCCTCATCCGGGTTGTAGATGACGCTGAACTCGCCTGCATTGCCGTGGAAACCGAAATAAGGCCTGCCCTCAAGAACAAGACCGCCGCCAAATCCGTAGTTGAAAGACAGATATGCGAAGGTCGGGCACCAGCGCCCGACGCCACGCAGGCTTTCGCCGATAGCGCCGGTCGTCGCATTGTTTTCCAGCCAAACCGGAAGTCGGAACACATCCTCGAGCTCCGGCTGCAGATCGATCAGCGACCAGTCCCGCAAAGGTTCCGGCGCATTGAAATGACGATCATCGCCGACGAAGAAGCCGGACATGGCGAAGCCGAGGCCGATAAGGCTTTCGCGCGGTATTTCGCATCGCGTCAGGATCGAGTTCAGTTTTCGGGCAAGCGCAGTCAGCGTCGCCTTGCGGTCACCAGGCACTCCCTGAAGCGTCTCCTGACCGACAATATCGCAGCCGAAATCGGCAACCGACAGTATTACGGCGTCGGTATTGACGGAAATGCCGATCGAGTAAGCAGCCTGCCTTGCCAATTCGATCGTCGGGCTCGGTTGCCCGCGCGTGCCCTTGAGAGGCGCACCGGCGCGGAGCAGACCCCGCGCCATCAAGGTTTCGACCAGGCGGTGTACCGACTGTTGTGTCAGATTGGTGTGGGCCGTTATGGTCGCGCGCGGGATCGGCTCATGCCGGCGAACGATATCGAGGATGAGGCGTTCGTTTCCGCTTGCCAGTGGGGATTTCTCAAGCACTGTCATGACTGCGATTCCAACCCCTTTGAACTCGCCTTCCCTCTTATATCCATGCCCGCAATCCGGCCCGTCCAACATATTCGAGGCAGCCGTCATAAATATTACACTTTATGTGTATTAATAGCCATGGAGGCGACCGGTGCCAATGAGCATCGCGTCGGCGCGCAGCCAACGGCGTCTGCATTCCATGACGGACATCACGCGGCACATACCGTCAGAACGATCACGAAAGCCACTCCCCATGCATACTGCCGCCTCGCCCTCGCCCCGTCTTTCGGATATTTATGATCTCCTGTCCCGGGCCAATTCCGACATTCTGACGATCGCGCATCGCGGTCTTTGGTCGGCGGCGCCGGAAAATTCGCTGGCATCAATCCGCGCTGCTGCCGAACTTGGTGTTGAATTCGTCGAAATCGATACGCAGACAACAGCCGACGGCCATCTTGTCGTCATTCACGACAAGACGCTGGACCGCACCACGTCGGCCAAAGGTGTCGTTGACGCAAGCACGTTCGAGACGGTCCGTGACGCGCGGCTGCGCGCCGGCGCGGGTGGGCAAACCGCTCACGTGACGGATGAGCGTGTGCCGACGCTCGAGGAAGCACTTGAAGAGGCGCGCGGGCGCGTCTTCGTCAATATCGACACGAAGTTTCCGCATGAATTGCCGCTGGTCATTGACACCGTTCGACGCCTCGGCGCCGAGGATCACGTCATCATCAAATCGGATGTCGAGCCGCAGAGCGACAACTTCCCGGTTCTCAATGCCGATTGGTTCGGCTCTATTCCGCATATGCCGATGTTTCCGGTCCGTCCCGGGAAGTTCATCGAGGACCTGCGGGCAATCGAAGCACTGCGTGCGCCGGTGATCGAGGTGAAGTTTACCGACATCGCAGATCTCATCGCGGGCCGCGACGAGCTGGAACGCCAGAACATCAGACTGTGGGTCAATACGCTCGACGTCTCCTACAATCTCGACTTCAATGATAGCCGCGCGCTTGAAGACCCCGAAGGCGTCTGGGGAACGCTTATCGCCGCCGGCGTCGGCGCGATCCAGACCGACACGAATGTCGAATTCAAACGCTGGCTGGCGGGCCGTTAAGCCTGAGCAGATAAAATAACGCTAGTCGCAACCGGCGCCGACCAAGCCGAGCCCTACCTGCGCGAGATAGGTCTCCAAGGTCTCCATATCGCCGCTCGCGACAATGGCACCAATGTAGCCATCCGGACGTACCAGTATCCAATCGCCGGCGGCAGGGGCATAGGCGTCACGGAAGTGACCTTCGTCATCGAACATATCACCCTTCGAACCGAATATGTGAATATGCATGCCCCGACGCGGAGGCACGGCCCCTCGCTCTACCTCATAGCCGAGCAACGTCCAGTGCGCCCCTTTCAACAAATCGAACAGCCGAATGCTTTGGCCGGCTGCACCACGGATCGGTGCATCCGGCGCACGGTCGCCGGCAAGGAGACCGCCAATCCGGCTTGGCTGCTCCAGCGCAAGCGAGGATTCGGGATAACCGATATCGAGTTGATGGACCTCGCGGCCACGACGCATGTCGCCACGCTTTAAGGCATCGAGAAGTTTTGTCGCCAGGCCGAGCATTGCTGCGGCGACCGGCCTGCGTTCCTCTTCATAGGTGTCGAGCAGTGTCTCGGGCGCACCGTCGGCGACCGCGGCCAGCTTCCAGCCCAGATTATAGGCATCCTGAATGCTGGTGTTGAGGCCTTGACCACCAGTCGGCGGATGAATGTGAGCGGCATCGCCGGCGAGGAACACGCGACCAACGCGGTAGCGATCGGCCAACCGTGCATTCATGCTGTATGCCGATGCCCAGGACACGGATTGGATATGAATATCATTGCGATTGGTGCGCTCCGCCACCATGGCTGCCAGCCCTTCGACGGAAAGATCGATATCGCCTTCGAGAGGGATCGGGCCTTGAATCTGAAACATCCCAGTCCCGGCGAGCGGACAAAATGCTATCTGCCGCGCCATGTTTCCTTCATTGAAACGATGCCAGGCGTCGCGAGTGAGACCTGTCAGCACGACATCAGCCACGATGGCACGCACACCCAGGGTCTTGCCCGGGAAATCGATGCCAAGCACATGGCGCACGAAGCTGCGGCCACCATCGGCGCCAACGAGCCAGCGCACGCGCAAGATCTCGTCGCCGGCCGTGCCCGCAACATGCGCCGTCACACCATCCGCGTCCTGTCCGAAGCCGACCAGTTCCCGGCCGAATTCGGGTCGATGACCCAGTTCCTCCAGGCGTTCGCGCATCAGGCCTTCGGTCAGAAACTGAGGCACCATCAGCGGAAGATGGTAAGGCTCGGAGGCCGTCGGGGGCTCATGCGTCATCGCGTCGGAGTCGACATAGCTGCCGTCATCGCGATGTCGCCGTTCGGGCGGATACGATCCGCCGATCGCGACGAGCCTGTCGAGGATACCGAGATCTTCGAATATTTCCTGCGTTCGCGGCTGAATGCCCTTGCCGCGCGAGCCGTGGAACGGGCCACCCATCTTCTCGATCAGGCGGAAGGAAATGCCTCTTCGCGCCAGGTCGATCGCCAGCGCCAGACCGGCTGCGCCCGCACCGCAAATCAGCACATCGGCTGCAAATTCCTCTGTCATTTCGCCCTCCATATGTGTAATATGCACATATTAAGAGAGACATGAGCGGGCGTCAATGAAAAAGGTGCAAAATACACGTATTAGCGCTCAACTGCGTGAGCTTCATAGTGCGCTGATCGAAATCGTCGGCGTCATGAACCGGCCTCAGCGTGACGAAGCGATGGTTCGCGAGGCGGGGATATCGCTCGACCGTGCCCTATTCCCGCTGCTTGTTCTGGTGGAGAGGCTCGGCCCCATCGGAGTTGTCGAACTGGCCGACCGCGTGGGACGCGACTACACCACCGTCAGCCGACAGGTTGCCAAGCTGGAGAACCTCGGGCTGGTCGACCGCCAGGAAAGCACACAAGACCGCCGCATTCGCGAGGCCGTCATTACCGGCCAAGGAAAGGCAATGACTGATCGTGTCGACGCGGCGCGTGAGAGAATTGGTCTGGCGATTTTCGCCAATTGGGACGAACGGGATATCGAAGACCTGGTGCGGCTCATGCGCAAATTCGCTGATGACATCAAAGACGACGCACCGGGCGCGCCCAGATAGCCTTCGATAACAGACGTGCGAGGATCGCCTAGATACGGACAAGCCCGGCCGATCGGAAGGATCGCCGGGCTTGTCTGCGTCTTGGGACTGGCTTAACGGGCGTTGTACTTCGCATCGACCTCGTTGATGGCCTTGACGTTGCCGGCCGAGCGGCCGTTTTCGTCGAAGGTCTGCGCCAGGAAAGCGTCGGCGATGGCCTTGGCAAGTTCGGTGCCGATGACGCGAGCGCCCATGGTGATGATCTGGGCGTTATTTGAAAGAGCTGCACGTTCTGCCGAATAGGTGTCGTGGGTCAGCGCCGCACGGATGCCCGGCACCTTGTTGGCCGAGATGCAGACGCCGATGCCGGTGCCGCAGACAAGGATCGCCTTGTCATAGGTGCCGTCGATGACGCCGGAAGCCACGCGGTCAGCGAGATTGGCATAAAATGCATCGGGACCTTCATCAGTGCGCGACACTTCGCTCACCTCGAAACGATCCTTCAGATGGTCGGCAAGAACCTTGGCGAGGCCCTCGCCGGCGCTGTCTCCAGCAATAGCAAGCTTCATGAGATGTCTCCTCAGAGTTTGGCGGCGCACTTGGCGAGGATGTCGAGATAGCCTTCGACGTTCCAGGCTGAGCGGCCGATGAAGAGCCCGTCTACGTTCGGGCAGGATATGAGTTCTTCGCAGTTTTGCGGATTGACCGATCCGCCGTAGAGGCACGGAATTTTGCGGCCGAGCATATCCTGCGCGACCGCGACGATCTCGGCCTGGCGTGCATCGGCATAGGAGGGTTCGGCCGGAATCCCCTTTTCGCCGATCGCCCAGACCGGCTCATAGGCCAGCAGGATTTCAGCCTGCTTCTGGGCGTCGGAGAGCTTCGATAGCGCGCCGATAACCTGCTCGCTCAGGATCTCGGTTGCACGACCGCTTTCGCGATCTTGCAGCGTCTCGCCGATGCAGATGAGCGGGATCAACCCATGACGGACGGCCGCCTCGGTCTTCAATCCGACGGTCTCATTGGTCTCGCCGAAATGCTCGCGACGCTCGGAGTGGCCGAGTTCGACGATGTCGAGATTGCAATCGTTCAACATCAGCGGCGAAATCTCACCCGTCCATGCACCCTGGTCGGCCCAATGCATGTTCTGGGCGCCGACCTTGACGGAGCTGCCCAAAAGGATCGACTTGACCTCACGCACCGCAGTGAACGGCGGAATGATGAAACGCTGGATGCGGGCATCGCGCAAGGTATCGGCAGCGCGCAGGGCCTCGGCGAAAGCACGCGCCTCGGCCAGCGTCTTGTTCATCTTCCAGCTCGTGCCGATCCAATAGCGAGGCTTGTCTGTCATGTCATATCCTGGTTCGAGGCAATGGTGAGGGTGATACCGTCCCGGCGGAATTGCGCGAGAATGGCGTCGTCCGGCGCGTGATCGGTAATCACGGCGTCGAAATCGGTAAGGTCGGCCATCACATGCAGGGCCGTGTGCCCGATGCGCTGATGGCTGACGAGCAGACAGCTCCTGGTCGCCGACGCAATCATCGCCCGCTTCGTGCGCACGACGTTATCGTCCATATGATAGGCGAGCCTGCCGGAAACGGCCGGCGTCGACAGGAAGGCGATATCGGCCCGCAGGCGCGACAGTGCTTCCTCGGTGACGACGCCGAGAAAGGCATTGAACTTGGCGGAATAGACGCCGCCGAGCGCGATCAGGGTAATGCCGCTTTCGTTCTTCATGCGGTCTATGATCGCGGCGTTGTTGGTGATCAGCGTCAGCGGCCGTTTCTGCAGCAGCATCTCGCCAAGAACGGCCGCCATCGAGCCGTCATTGATCATGACGGTCATGCCGGGCTCGACAAGATCGAGTGCTGCGCGCGCCATCGCCAGCTTTTCGTCATGGCCTTGACGCTCGCGGAAGCGAAAATCACTTTCGAACTGTGTCCCGGCATCGATGGTCGCCCCGCCGCGAACCTTGCGCAACACACCGGCCTGCTCGAGATCATCGAGATCGCGATGGATCGTCATCTTCGACACGGTAAAGCGGTCGGCCAGATCGTCGAGATCGACGGTCTTGTGCTCGATGAGCAGATTGATGATCGATTGCTGACGCTCTTCCCGTTTCACTTTACACTCCGGCCACCAGTCCGAAAGGAACTAGAGAAAATATAACATCCAAATCTCACAATTCAACATTTTATTTGTTACGTTGAGATGATTTTATGTTTCCGTGCAGATCGCAATGGCTCAGGCTTTCAGCAGCGCCTTCGCCGTTTTCTCATCGGTAATCAGCCCATAGAGACAGCGGCTCTTGAGGACGGCGCGAATGGCTTCGACCTTGGGCAATCCACCGGACAATGCGACCAGCCGCTCGCCCTTCGTCCGCGGCAAGGAGGCGGACAACGTGCGCGCCGTCAGCGTTGTCTCGAGGATTTTGCCATCGACATCGAAGAAATGACCCAGAATTTCGCCGACGCCGCCGGCCGCGGTGATCTCCCTGATCTCCTTCGGCTCGACCATGCCGGATAAGACCAGTTGTGCGTCTGTATCGACCGTACCGAGACCGACGAGCTTGAGATCGGCGCCGTTTGCGAGATCGAAGACTTCCTTGACGCCGCGCTGGGCGAGCAGCACGTCACGGTCTTCGCGCGTATTGGCGAAGAAAGGCACCGGCATCACATGCGACTGCATGCCGGTCTTTTCGGCGATGCGATGCATCACGTCATAGGGATTGGCCGCATAGTTTCGGGTCAGACCACCGAGCAGCGAGACGAAACGCAGATCCTTGCCACTGACGCGCGACAGGTGATGAACCGCGGAAGAGAGTGTCCGCCCGTGACCGAGGCCGATGACCTTGTTGTTGCCGCTCTCGATTTCGCGCCGCAGAAAGCCGGCTCCTGCCTGGCCGAGCGCGCGAAACTCGAAGCCTTCTTCACCGAGGTCGGGCGCGACCTCGCAATATTGCAGGCCGAAACGTGCCGAAAGCTGCGTTTCAAGCTCGACGCATTCGACGATATCGCCGTCGATCGTCACCTTGACGACGCCCTCGGCGACCGCGCGCGCGATCAGGCGATGCGCTTTCACCGAGGGAACGCCGAGACGTTTTGCCACCTCGGACTGCGTCAGCCCGCCGGCATAGTGCAACCAGGCCGCCCGCACGGCGAGCGAAGCATCCGCATCCGTCATCAACCGTTCCCTTTCATTTCGTCACGCATGGCCCCTCGCCTGCTTTTTATCTGACCATGCCCCCGAATCCACAGTCCTCTCGCAAGGATAAGCTCAGGTGGAATCGAGACTCGGCCATTCCGGCAGCTAGATATGCAAGTCGCCGGCACCGGTGTCGATATGAGGCGCCCAAAAGGCGATGCTTTCGGCAATCTGCGAGATGACCTGGCGATCGTTGGGCTCACGCTCCTTGAACGACAGTTCCAGGCAGATTTCGTTGTCCTTGGCACCACCTTCGGCAAATGCCTTCAACAGCGGTTCCGGCTGGATGCGGCCCTTGGCATTGAATTCCGCAGTGAAGGGGCGATGGCCGCCCTTATCCATCAGGCTCTGCTTGATGTGAATGATCGGAGACACCTTCGGCACGACACGCGCCCAGGCATAGGGATCATAATCGTCGGGATTGGACGAGGTGACATCGCCATGATCGATATCGGCCATCATCCACATCGGAATGGCGAACGGCGCCTTCGTTAGTCTGTCCTGCAGGGAAAGGCAGGCATTGATCGTCTCGCCGAATTCGCGGCCGATGCTCATCGGCTCCCAGAAGATGTAGGAGAGGCCGGCAGCCCGTGCGTGTTCGGCCACCTCGCCCCAACAATCGATCGCGATCTCGATCAATTCCTGGCGGCGGACCGGATCGTCATAATCCTTGTAGGTGAAGATCGCGAACTGCGTACCGACGGAATGACCGCCGAGATCGGCAGTGATATCGGCAAAGGTCTTGAACCAGTCGATATAATAGCGGCGAACATCCTTGTCCGGATGGCCGAAATGATTGAGACGGCCGTAGGGGCCGGTCATGCCCGACGTGACGCGAACGCCGGTGCGCTTCAGTGCCGCCTGCATATCGCGCGTCAGGCGGCGAATGACCGGCGCCTGCCAGCTCGGATTGATGAATTCGTGCGTCAGCTGCAGATCGCGGATGCGCAGGTCACGCGCAACCGTCTCGATCAGGTCGGCCGGCTCGGCAAAGCGATTGACAAGCGGGTTGGTGTTGAGTGAAAGCGTCAAGGGCATGCGTATTCTCCGGCAAGATCTGGTGGTTCAGGCGGCCAGCGCCAGTTCGGCATCGAACCAGGCGGCGAAAGCCGCCTTTTCCTCAGCCGTCATGCGCAGACCTTCCTTGGTGCGTCGCATCAGGACGTCGTCGGGCGCCTGGGCCCATTCGGAAGCGACGAGATAGCGGACTTCGGCCTCATAGAGATTGCCGCCAAAATGCCTGCCGAGGTCCGCCAGCGACGTGGCACTGCCGACGATCTGCCTGCTGCGGGCGCCATAGAGATGGCCGTAGTGATTGACGAGCGCACGTGGCATCCAGGGATAGGCCGCCCGCAGCGTATCGGCGAAGGCGACGTAATCGGCATTCGGGATTTCGCCGCCCGGAAGCGTGGCGCCCCGCGTCCAGTCGCCGCCCATCTTCGGAAAGAATTTTGCAAGCCGCTGCATTGCGTGTTCCGAGAGCTTGCGGAACGTCGTGATCTTGCCGCCGAAGACGCTCAAGAGCGGCGCACCGCCGGTCTCGTCGAGATCGAAGACGTAATCGCGCGTCACGGCCGAAGGGTTGCCTTTGCCATCATCGAACAGCGGGCGGACGCCGGAGAAGCTTTCAAGCACGTCAGACCTGCGCAGCTTCTCCTTGAAGTAGCGATTGACCGCCGTGATCAGGTAATCGATTTCCTTCTCGTCGGCCGTTACTTCTTCCGGCTTGCCGTCATAGGGAATATCCGTCGTGCCGATCAGCGCCTTGTCACCTTCATAGGGGTTGATGAAGATGACGCGCTTGTCGTGGTTCTGGACGAGATAGGCCTGCTGGCCAGCCCAGAATTTCGGGACGATGATGTGGCTGCCCTTGACGAGCCGGACGCTGCGCTGGCTGTTTGAGCCGACGACACGGCCGATAACGTCATTGACCCAGGGGCCGGCGGCATTCACCAGCACACGGGCGCGAACGGTCCGCACTTCGCCGGAACGCTGGTCGCGCGTCTGGACGACCCAGTTGCCCTGATCGCGTCGCGCGCTGACGCAAGCTGTGCGCGTCAGGATCTGTGCGCCCTTGGCGGAGGCATCGAGAGCGTTGAGAACGACGAGCCGGGCATCATCGACCCAACAGTCGGAATATTCGAAACCCTTCGAATATTGGTCGAGGATCGGAGCGCCTTCCGGATCGCGATGAAGATCGAGCGACCGCGTGCCCGGCAGCTTCTTGCGGCCACCGAGATGATCGTAGAGGAACAGGCCGAGGCGAACGAGCCAGGCCGGACGATCCGTCGGGCTGTGCGGCAGCACGAAGCGCATCGGCCAGATGATATGGCTTGCCGAGCTCAACAGCACTTCGCGTTCGATCAACGCTTCGCGCACCAGACGGAATTCGTAATATTCAAGGTAGCGCAGGCCGCCATGCACCAGCTTGCCGGAGCGCGAAGAGGTGCCCTCTGCCAGATCGCCCTTCTCGCACATGACAACCGAAAGACCCCGGCCGGCCGCGTCGCGGGCGATGCCGGCACCATTGATGCCTCCACCGATCACGAAAAGATCAAAGATTTCCGGTTCCATCATGTCATGCTCCTTCGGATACCCTCGTTCGAATGCCCTTGTTCGAATGTTCCGGGCATCATCAAATCAATCTTCCTGGGCGACGCTCTCGCCGGCCGGCAACGAGGCTAGCGCTCGGCCAGCTTGTCCCAGGCAGGCGCAATCGCCTGCCGCACGTCCTTGTAGGCATCGAACAAACGGTCGTAGCGCTCAACGTTTTCCGGATCCGGCGCCTCTGCCGCCCCGAGCAACGGCGTCACCCAATCGGCAATGCAGCTATCCATGTCCTGATAGGCGCCGATGGCGACGGCGGCCATCATCGCGACACCGGCCGCACCCGCCTCTTCCCGGTCCGAAATACGCACCGGCGCCTTGACGGCGGCAGAGAGCGAACCGCGCAGCGCATGCGAACGCGCGGCTCCTCCGGTGATGCGCAGTTCTGAGGGCATGTCGCCCATAGCGGTGTAACAGTCTCGCGTTGCCATACCGAGCCCTTCGACCACGGCCCTCAGCATGTCGGCAAAGCCATGCCGCGTCGAAAGCCCGGTGAAGCCGGCGCGCGCATGCGCATTGACGAAGGGACCGCGCTCGCCCGCCTCGGAAATATAGGGGTGATAGAGAAGGTTCGTCGGACGTGCCTCGGCAAACCAGGCATCGATGCGTGGAATGAGATCCGAATAGGAGACCTTGTTGCCGCCCGCGGACATCAGATCGGCTGCGATCTCCAGGATCCAGTCGATATTGATGGTCGCACCCATATTGGTCTGGACCTGCGTGACGATACCGGGAATCGGCAGGGCGATCACGTAGCCGGTACCCTCGTCGTTGAGCTGAACATCGCGCACGGCCTTGGCGCGCATATGCACGCCCGTCGATCCGATCGTCGAGCAGGCCGCATTCAGGCCGCCGGTGCGAATGCCGGCGCCGAGCGCGGTCATGACCATATCGACATAGCCGAGGCAGACCGGCGTTCCGGCAAGCAGCCCGGCAGCCTTGGCCGCCACCTCCGTCAGGGGATGACTAATCTCTGTTCCATCGAGAATATCGGGCAGAAGAAAACGCCGGCGGGCGAGCCCGAGCGCATCGATGACAACAGGATCATACTGGCGATTGCGGAAATTACCAAAGGTGAAACTCGCCTCAGACGGATCGGTCGCCCGTACGCCGGTGAGGTTCAGATAGAGCCAGTCCTTGCAGTGCAAGGCGGTTTCAGCCCGATCGAGCAGCTCGGGCATGAAACGGTCCATATGGGCGAGCTGCGCACCTTGCTGGCAGGTATTGAGACCCGTGCCGGTCGCCTCGAAACGCGCGCGGTTGCCAGCCATGGCGCTCAGCCGCGTCACCGTCGATGCGGCCCGCGCATCGAGCCATAGCCAGGCATCGCCGACCGGAGCATTGCAGGAACCCACAAGCCATGTTCCGTCACCCTGGCCTGTGACCGCGATCGCGGCCGTTCGGGCGGCAAGATGCTCGACCTTCTCGCCAAGGCCGCGCAACGCACTGACGCAATCCGACCATGTTTGGTCGAGCGACTGCGTGACCGAACCGTCTTCCCCCGTCGCATAGCGATTTCGCACCGACGCGGAAGCGATCTGCTTGCCGGACAATTCGAAGGCAACCGCCTTCAGAACGGAGGTACCTGCATCGATGCCGATGATGATCCCGTCACCCTTAGGCATTGCGCGCCGGCTCCACCATCATGCGCCCCACGATAGGGACTTTGGCGTACATCACGAACATCTTCATTCCTCCCACACGATCACGAGCACAGCTCTGCCAACTCGCGCGCATCGCCGCCACGTCCAAGCCCACGGGAGCAGCGTGAACGGCCATTCTGCACACTCGACACTCCGAGCACCCGCATCCGACGCAATGGCGATCCATCGGACAACGCATATCTTATAACACAAAGATATCACTGCATCAGTAAAATTTTTCTGGTCTTGTAATTTTTTTCATATAAAATGAGCGCTGTCAATTCCACAAGCGCCTACAGCAAGAACCGCGAATGGGAGGAAATTCGCACGCCGGCAATCGACAGGCGACGACAGGGCTTTTACCGAATCATCACGGATGAGGTTCCATTATGATTTTTATAATCACATAGTTAGCAAAATTTCTTTACAGGAATTCGATCTGAGAAATCCCGCGATAAAAGCCTTGAATAGCGCACGCCAAGCGGAAGTTGCGGTTCATCTGAGAAAGAAAACATTGGAGTGCAGGAAGGCGCATGACAGATACAACATGCCAAACCACAGTTGACAGGTCTGGGAATTTATAACATACAAAACGAAGTTATTAACATACTTATATCACAATTGTCGCATACATGCGATGCTTGTGAAGCTGAATTGGGTAACTGGAGGAGACAGCTGCCCGCATGCTGAGGAGGCTCCTGATGTTGAATTTCCATTCCGACAGCGCAAGCCGAACGGAGCACCTACAAGCCCCGAATCCGAGGCGCGGCTTCCGCTAACCGGATCACGGCGCCTTTTTCCCCTCTCCATCAGGCAATCCGGCTGATATGCCGAAGGTCGTTTGAACATGAATACGCAGATTCAATACGCAACCGCCAAACAGGCGGGCTCCAAGTTCAAAATCGCGGCTGGTGTCGCCGCCGTGGCAATCGTGCTCGGCGCCATCGCGGCCGATACCAAAGTCGTCAAGATCGGCTCCGAACATGACGTACGCGAACAAGGTTTCCAGCCAGAGACTTATGGCGCTGCCGAATTCCCGAAGGTGCAGGCGGATGTCGAGAAGCGCGCCGTCGATGCCGTGACGCTCGCCAATGCAGTTCTGGCCGACAAGAAGGCGGCCGGCACAAAATACGGCGTTGCCACCACCACCGGACCCGTTCTTCCCGTTTCTCTGACCGGCACCTTTGGCGAGCGCAAGGCCAATCTCAACGAGTTCAAGGTCGACGGCCTGCCTGACGGTGTCACCATCCGGGTACAAACAGGCCCCGCGATCAATGGCACCGATCTTCGCGATGCCACGGGCAAGATCGAATTCGGGCAATTCACCAACCAGATCGAATATCAGGACGCCGGTTCCGCCATCAACAACGAGATGAAGAAGGCGACCCTCGGCAGCCTGGACCCCGAAAAGCTCACGGGTAAGACGGCAACTGTCATCGGCGTTTTCAAGCTCATCAATCCGAAGAACTGGCTCGTCACCCCGGTAAAGGTCGACGTGAAATGAGCCAGGTCCAGCACAATGGCGCAACCACCGGCGAAGTCGTTCTCGCCGCCCGCAACGTCGCGAAATCCTATGGCAGCGTCCATGCGCTGAAGGGCGTCAATTTCGACATTCGCCGCGGCGAAGTGACCACGCTCTTCGGCGAGAACGGCGCCGGCAAATCGACGCTGATGAAGATCCTGTCCGGCGTCATCCAGCCGACCTCGGGAGATATCATCCTCGATGGCCACCCGATCAGCTTTGCGTCATCGACGCATGCGCGCGCCTGCGGCATTTCCATCATCCACCAGGAATTGAGCCTGGCACCCAATCTCAGTGTCCGCGACAACATCTTCATGGGTCGTGAGATCATGAAGAACGGCGTGGTCGATTTTGCCGAGGAAGAGCGCCAGACCCGGGCGCTCATGGAGGAGCTGGAAGAAAACATCGATCCGATGACACCGGTCGAGGATCTTCGCCTCGGCCAGCAGCAGATCGTCGAGATCGCGCGGGCGCTATCGGTCAATTCCCGCATCCTGATCATGGACGAGCCCACCTCGGCATTGAGCGCCAGCGAAGTCGAAGTCCTCTTCAAGGTCATTCGCGACCTGACGAACCGTGGCGTCTCGATCGTCTATATCTCGCATCACCTGGAAGAGGCGCTGCAGATCACACACCATGCCGTCGTGCTGCGCGACGGTAATATGACGGCCTATGCCGAGCGCAAGGACATCGATCTCGAATGGATCGTGCGCAACATGGTCGGCGACAACTTCGACCTCGGCAGCCCGCCGACCGGCCACAAAATAGGCGATGTGGCGCTGACGATCGACAATCTCACCGTGCCAGGCCCTTCGGGTGCTGCCTACAACGCCGTCGACCGCATGTCGCTTGCAGTCCGCGCAGGCGAGATCGTCTGCATCTACGGGCTGATGGGCGCCGGGCGCACCGAACTGCTGGAATGCGTGGCGGGACGCCTGCGATCGAGCGGCGGTCGTGTGCTGCTCGGCAATACCGACGTCGGCGGTCTCAGCATCGCCGGCCGCATCGCGCAAGGCCTGGTGCTGGTGCCGGAAGACCGGCAGCGCGACGGCCTCGTGCAGACGATGACCGTCGGCTCGAACCTGTCGCTTGCCAGCATCGGCGCTTTCACCAAGGGTCTTTTCACCTCGGGCGGCCGCGAGCGGTCGCTGGTGAACGACTCCATCCGCAAGGTGCACATCAAGACCGATGGCGGCGAGGCCGCAATCGGTTCTCTGTCCGGCGGCAACCAGCAGAAGGTCGTCATCGGCAAGATGCTGGCGACCAAGCCGAGAGTGATCCTGCTCGACGAGCCGAGCCGCGGCATCGACATCGGCGCGAAGGCCGAAGTCTTCAAGCTGCTTGCCGAGCGCGCCAAGGAAGGTCTCGCAGTGATCTATTCGACGTCGGAAGTCGCCGAATGCCTGAGCATCGCCCACCGCATCATCGTGATGCACCGCGGCAAGATTTCCGCCGAATTCGGACCCGACGTCACCAAAGAGAAGATCATGGCCGCCTCCGGCGAAGCAGTGGTCGCGCACTAGCCGCATTCA
The DNA here is from genome assembly GCF_030182495.1 of Rhizobium aureum. Taxonomy (NCBI): domain Bacteria; kingdom Pseudomonadati; phylum Pseudomonadota; class Alphaproteobacteria; order Hyphomicrobiales; family Rhizobiaceae; genus Rhizobium; species Rhizobium aureum. The sequence goes on from NZ_JAQJCI010000008.1 coordinate 191,739, forward strand.
TGGAGCACTGATTATGTCAGTCACGAACATCACAGAAAAGAAACCAATTTCGAACGGACAGCGGCGGAATTTCAGTCTCGTGCGGCTGATCCTGGAAGGGCGCGCCTTCTTCGCGCTGATCGTCATCATCGCGGTCTTCTCCTTCCTGTCGCCCTATTACTTCTCGCTCAGCAATTTCCTGACGATGGCCTCACATGTCGCGATCTTCGGCATCCTCGCCATCGGCATGCTGCTCGTCATCCTCAACGGCGGCATCGACCTTTCGGTCGGCTCGACCCTTGGTCTTGCCGGCTGTATCGCCGGTTTCCTGATGCAAGGTGTCACGCTGTCTAGTTTCGGCGTCATTCTCTATCCCCCGGTTTGGGCCGTCGTCGTGCTGACCTGCGCGCTAGGCGCGGTGGTCGGCGCCGTCAACGGCGTGCTCATTGCTTACCTGCGCGTCCCGGCCTTCGTCGCGTCGCTCGGCGTGCTCTATGTCGCCCGCGGCATCGCACTGCTGATGACCAACGGCCTCACCTACAACAATCTCGGCGGCCGTCCCGAACTCGGCAATACCGGCTTCGACTGGCTTGGCTTCAACCGCCTCGCCGGCATCCCGATCGGCGTCATCGTGCTTGCCGTGCTTGCGATCATCTGCGGTCTCGTTCTCAGCCGCACCGCCTTCGGCCGCTGGCTCTACGCTTCCGGCGGCAATGAGCGCGCCGCCGATCTTTCCGGCGTTCCGGTCAAGCGTGTCAAGATCATCGTCTATGTCCTGTCGGGCGTCTGCGCGGCCATCGCCGGCCTTGTCCTGTCCTCGCAGCTGACGTCCGCCGGCCCAACCGCCGGCACCACCTACGAACTGACGGCGATCGCCGCCGTCGTCATCGGCGGTGCCGCCTTGACGGGCGGCCGTGGCACGGTGCGCGGCACCATGCTCGGCGCCTTCGTCATCGGCTTCCTGTCCGATGGCCTCGTCATCATCGGCGTGTCGGCCTATTGGCAGACAGTCTTTACCGGCGCGGTCATCGTGCTCGCCGTGCTCATGAACAGCATCCAGTACGGACGCCGGACCAAGTCCGGCTGACGCCCGCACGAACTTATCACCGATCGGTGAAGAGTGCCGATCGGGGAGAGAACCGCCGGTTCGCCGGCATCACCAGAGCTCATCAAAAGGGAGAGAGACTAATGTTCAAAAAAGCTTTGCGTACCGTCATGGCAGCAGTTGCCGTGGCACCGCTTCTGACGGGAGCAGCATGGGCTGCCGGCCAGATGACGGTCATCGTCAACGATCCATCCAATCCCTACTGGCTGACGGAAGGCAATGTCGCCAAGGCGACCGCCGAAAAGCTCGGCTATACGGCAACGGTTAGCGCTCACAAGGGCGATACCAACACCGAGAGCAACCTGATCGATACGGCAATCACCAACAAGTCGGTTGCCATCATTCTCGATCCCGCCAATGCCGACGGCTCCGTCGGCGCGGTCAAGAAGGCCGTTGCGGCCGGCATCCCGGTTTTCCTGGTCAACGCTGAAATCAACCAGGAAGGCCTCGCCAAGGCTCAGCTCGTCTCCAACAATGCCCAGGGTGCCGCTATCGGCGCTCAGCAGTGGGTCGAAGCCGTTGGCGACAAGGGCAATTACGCCGAACTCTTCGGCGCTCCTTCGGACAACAACGCCGCAACCCGCTCGAACGGCTACGAAACCGTTCTGACCCAGTATCCCGACCTGAAGAAGGTTGCCAAGGAAGTTGCCAACTGGGACCGCACCCAGGGCCACAACAAGATGCAGTCGATCCTGCAGGCGCATCCGGACATCACCGGCGTAATCTCCGGCAATGACGAAATGGCACTCGGCGCGATTGCCGCACTCAAGGAAGCCGGCAAGCTCGCCAACGTCAAGGTCGGCGGCTTCGACGGCTCGCCTGATGCTGTTGCCGCCATCAAGGCCGGTGAATTGCAGTACACCGTCCTGCAGCCGGTCGCCACTTTCTCGGCAGAAGCCGTCAAGCAGGCCGATAGCTTCATCAAGACCGGCAAGACCGGTGCCACCAGCGAAAAGCAACTCTTCGACTGCATCCTGATCACCAAGGACAATGTCGACAAGTACACGGCACCCTTCGTTCTGTCCGAATAATGCGATCGGGGGCGCTGGAAGCCGGCGCTCCCACCCTTTGACCGCCATCGGCGACACTCTGCCAGAACATCAGGCAGGACTTGCAGAATTGCCAGCAGCGAATTGCTTTTTATGCCTTTTCCCATAGCATGGCATTCGCTGCGGCAAGGAACATCCGCAAGGCTCAGCGCTAGAGGCCGACGTGACAGATAAGACAAGCCCCGTATCATTCCTGCAAGATGAACTGCCGAGCGACAGCCGGCATTCCCGTCAGATCGCCCGGCGCCAGATGATCGCCGAAGCCGTGATGGCGGAAGGCTCCATGCGGATCGAGGATCTGACCGAGCGCTTCGGCATCAGCCTGATGACGGCGCATCGCGATGTCGACGAGCTGGTCAGCCGGGGCCTTTTTCGAAAGACGCGCGGCATCGTTTCCGCCGCTGCCACCAGCCTCATCGAATCCAGCGACGTCTACCGCGCCAATCGGCAGGCCAGCGAAAAAAAGATGATCGCGGCTGCCGCAATGCAATTCATCGAGCCCGGTCAGGCGGTCTTTCTCGACGATTCCACCACTGTCCTGCAGATGGCTTCGTTGCTGCCCACCAAGGTGCCGCTGACGGCGATCACCAATTCGCTGACACTGATGAACGCCCTGAAGGACATGCATGACGTGACGCTTCTGGCGCTCGGGGGGCAATATTATAATTGGTGCAACGCCTTCATGGGCCGCATGACGATCAACGAGATCAATCGTTTGCGAGCCGATGTCACCTTCATCTCGATGTCAGCCATCATCGACGATGTCGTTTTCCATCAGTCACCCGAGATCGTCGATATCAAGCGCGCAATGTTCGACAGCGCCGCCAAGCGCATCTTGCTAATGGATCATACGAAATTCGAACGGCGGGCGCTGCATAGTTTCGCACATCTGAGTGAATTCGATGTCGTCATCGTCGACGAGAAGACACCCGCCCCGCACCTGGAGCGCATGCGCAACAAGAACATCAATGTGGTCGTCGCCAAAGGCGACGAGAAGCGATCCTGACGATCCGGCCCATGCCGCCGGCCCAGGGATCGTTCACGATCAGGAGTATCGAGAATGCCGAGTCTGCTCGGAATTGACAGCGGCTTGACCGTCACCAAGGCCGTCATCTTCGACGTCGATGGAACGCCGCTTGCAGTCGCCCGCCGCCGCGTAACCCAGTTCATGCCGAAAGCCCGCCATGTCGAACGCGACATGGACGAACTCTGGGCCCGGACGGCCGACGCCATTGCCGAGGCGATCAAGCTCAGCAACCGTCCTGCCAGCGATATTCAGGCGATTGCCGCCACCGCTCATGGCGATGGCATCTATCTGCTGGACAAGACAAGAAAGCCGCTCGGACGCGCCATCCTCTCTCTCGACAGCCGCGCCGGATCAATCGTGGAACAATGGCTGAAAAGCCCGCTCGCCGACGAAGCCCTGACACTCACAGGCCAGATGCCACACGTCTCGGCGCCATCGGCGCTGCTTGCCTGTATCAGGGCCAATGAGCCTGAGCGATTCGCAGCGATAGGACATATTCTAAGCTGCAAGGACTGGCTCCGCTTTTGCCTGACTGGCGTTGCCGGTACCGACCGTACCGAAGCAAGCACCTCCTTCACCAATGTCTCGACACAGGATTATTCCCCGGATGCGCTGAAGCTCTTCGGCGTTGCCGAGGTGACGGGCGCCTTGCCGCCTGTCTCGCGATCCGACGAAATTGTAGGATACGTGACCGAAGCCGTCGCGAAGCGGACGGGCCTTGCCGAAGGCACGCCTGTCGTTGCCGGCCTGCATGATGTCACCGCCTCTGCGCTTGGGGCCGGCGGCTACGCAGCCGGCGTCGTCGCCGTCATAGCCGGCACCTATTCGATCAACGAAACGCTTTCCTCAGAACCGCGCGTCGACGGCCGCTGGTTCTGCCGGAACGCCATCGCGCCGGGGCAATGGAACAACATGTCGATTTCGCCCGCGTCATCGGCGAATTATGAATGGTTCCTGGACAAGCTCTGTGCCAGCGAAATTGCAAGCGCCGAGGCAGCGGGCCAGTCGATCCACGCCGTGCTCGGCCCCGAGATCGAGGCAGCGTTCAACCGGCCGTCGAGCGCGCTCTTCCACCCCTATCTCTTCGGCTCGCCCTTTGGTGCCGATGCCAGCGCCAGTTTCTTCGGACTTGGTGGCTGGCATGATCGCGGCGACATGCTGCGAGCGGTTCTCGAAGGCATCGCCTTCAACCACAAGATTCACGTCGATGCCTTAAGTGACGGTTTTTCCTTCGATCAGGCAAGATTGGCGGGCGGCGTGTCACGCAATCCGATGGTCGTACAGATGTTCGCCGACATTTTCGCCATGCCCGTCACCGTGACGGAAACCGATGAAGCTGCGGCCTGGGGTGCTGCCCTTTGCGCCGGCGCCGGTATCGGTGTCTACGCTACCCCGCAGAGCGATCCGCGCGATGTCGGCAAAATCGCCAGGACCTATCACCCGGACCCGGCCCGTAGCGCCGATTATCGTATCCGTTACGAGCTTTTTCGCGACATCGCCGAAGCAATGACACCGCTCTGGCCGCGGATCGGCAATCTCGCAACCCAGCACTCCCAAGGCTAAACCTAAATTGCACCGCGCAGGCAGCATCTGTCGCGGCAGTTCACCAGGACAATGATGTTATGACCGATATGGCCGCCGATCTGAAACAACGCTTCTCTCAACTTCAAGACGGAGATGTCGATGTTGTCATCCTCGGCGCCGGAGTCAACGGTGCCGGCCTGTTTCGCGATCTGTCGCTGCAGGGCATAAACTGCCTGATCGTCGATAAATCAGATTTCGGCTCGGGAACGAGTGCAGCGCCATCCAGGCTGATCCATGGTGGCCTGAAATATCTGGAAACCGGCGAATTCGGCCTGGTTGCGCAATCGGCGCTTGAGCGAAACCTTCTGCTCAAGAACGCGCCGCATTGCGTCGAAGCACTGCCGACCTTCGTGCCGATCTTCTCATGGACACGCGGCATCTGGGCAGCCCTCCGCACGCTGACGGGCTCGGCCACCGCCCCGCGCAGCCGTGGTGCCTTGCTTATCAAGATCGGGCTTGCGCTCTATGACTTCTTCGGTTCGCGCAACCGTGTCATGCCGCGCCACCGGTTCCTTTTAAAGCGCCGGGCGCTGAAGGAAATGCCGCATGTGACACCCGAGATCGTGGCGGGCGGCATCTATTACGACGCCAAGATCAGCCGGCCGGAACGGCTGGTCTATGAGTTGGTCAACGACGGACTGGAGGCGAACAAGGCTTCATTGGCGACAAATTCGACCCGGCTCGTTTCTGCTGCCGATGGCGTGCTGACCTTCCAGCGCGCGGACGGCTATGCTTTTTCGGTCAAGCCGAAGCTCGTCGTCAATGCCGCAGGCCCCTGGATCGATCACGTCAACGCCGCTCTCGGCGCACCGGCCCATCTGATCGGCGGCACCAAGGGATCGCATATCCTGCTCGACCATCCGGAGCTGGTGCGCAGCCTGAACGGCCATATGATCTATTTCGAAGCCGATGACGGCCGTATCTGCCTTGTCTACGGCTATCTCGGCCAGGCGCTTGTGGGATCGACCGACATCCCTTGCGACGATCCCGACAATGTCCGCTGCGAAGAGCCGGAGATCGATTATTTCCTCGACAGCGTCAGGTCGCTGCTTCCGAGCCTTCGCTTCGACCGCGATCAAGTGACCTACAGCTATAGCGGTATCCGCCCCCTACCCGCCTCGGACGCCTCTTCGCCGGGCCTGATCAGCCGCGATCACTCCGCACCGGTCTTCGAGCCGCAGGCCGGACGTCCCTTCCCCATCATCTCTCTGGTCGGCGGCAAATGGACCACATTCCGCGGCTTTGCCGAGGAAGTGGCCGATATCGTGCTGGCACGCCTTCAGCGTGGCCGCAAGACATCCACGGAGCGTCTTGCGATCGGCGGCGGCCGGGATTTTCCGGTCAATTCCAATGAGCGGGCGAGCTGGATCCGATCGGTCGCCGCAAAGACCGGGGCCGAGGCAAGCAGAGTGGATGAGTTGCTCGGCCGATACGGCACGACGGCAGCGGCAATCCTCGCCTATCCTTCAACCTATAGCGACAGTCAGCGCATCAGCGGCGCGCAACGTCATAGCGCGCTCGAGATCGATTGGATCGCCCGGCAGGAGATGGTCGTTCATTTGTCAGATATCGTCTTCCGCCGCACGACCATGGCGATCGAGGGCCTGCTGACCATCCAGGGTTTACGGGAAATCGGCGCGATCGCCGCAGCCGCCCTGCAGTGGGATGCGCAGCGACTGGCCAAGGAGATCGACGATGTCGTTGTATCGCTATCGAAATTCCACGGCCAGACGCTGAGCGAAGACAGCGTGCGCCGGGCGGCAGGCCCGGCTATGCGCTGATCATCTGGCTCAGGAGAAAACCGGATCGAGTGAGCCGGACGTGTAGCGCCTGGCCATCTCGGTGACGGTCAACGGCCGGATGCGCAAGGCGTGTCCGGCTGTTCCGAACTGCTCGAACCGCTCCTTGCAGAGCTTCGTCAACGCCGCCATGGCCGGCTTCATATATTTGCGGGGATCGAACTCGCTTGGATCCTCCTGCAGCACCCGGCGGATCTGGCCCGTCATCGCCATGCGGCCATCGGTGTCGATGTTGATCTTGCGCACGCCGTTCTTGATGCCGCGCTGGATTTCTTCGACCGGCACGCCCCAGGTCGGCTTCATCCGGCCGCCATATCTGTTGATGATCTCCTGCAACTCCTCAGGAACCGAGGAGGAACCATGCATGACGAGATGCGTATTGGGCAGCTTGCGGTGGATCTCCTCGATCACGTTCATCGCCAGCACCGAGCCATCCGGCTTGCGCGTGAACTTATAGGCACCATGCGAGGTTCCCATGGCGATCGCCAGCGCATCGACCTTGGTCTCGCGCACGAATTTGACCGCCTCGTCCGGGTTGGTGAGCAACTGGTCGTGGGAGAGCTTGCCTTCGGCGCCATGACCGTCTTCAGCCTCGCCCATGCCGGTCTCCAGCGAGCCGAGCACGCCAAGCTCGCCCTCAACGGAAATGCCACCGAGATGCGCCATGTCAGTCACCGTCTTTGTCACGCCGACATTATAGTCCCAATCGGCCGGGGTCTTGGCATCCGCCTTCAGCGAACCATCCATCATCACCGACGTGAAGCCAGCCTGGATCGCCGTCATGCAGCTCGAAGGATCATTGCCGTGATCGAGATGCACGCAAACGGGAATATGCGGATAGATCTCGACGACGGCATCCATTATGTGCTTCAGCATGATGTCGTTGGCATAGGCCTTGGCACCTCTCGACGCCTGCATGATCACCGGCGCATCGACGCCATCGGCCGCTTCCATGATGGCGAGCGCCTGTTCCATATTGTTGATATTGAAAGCGGGAACGCCGTAGCCGTTTTCAGCGGCGTGATCGAGCAATTGCCTTAAGGTGATACGTGCCATTCAATTCTCCCCTGGCCCTGATGGGCGGTCAAAATCGCGCGGACAACGCCGGTGAGCGGTTACAGAAACAGAATGCCGTCGATACCCGACCTCGTCTCCAAGGATTAACAAACCAGCGCTCCTGCCGCGCCAGCATTCATAACAAATAAAAATAACAAAATCACAGTTTTTATGACATTTTTTTGTGACTCCATAAGAAAATTGCCTTGGATTATGGCGGCCCATTTCGAATTCCGCGAAGATAGATCACTCGATCTCCCGCCGCGAACTCAAGCCGCGACTGGATTCCGCCTGCGCCGCCCTCACTTCAAACGGCGACGTTCCGTCATTTGCTTATCGATATAAAAAACATTTGACGACTGATGGCCTAGCTGTTTTCTATGGATAAAAAACAAACGCTGACTGGACTGGTGAATATTGGCACTCTCCCATCCAGCGTTATCAATCAACATCGAAGGTAGGAGCAGCCTGGCGTGAGCTCGCGGATCATTCAATTCGGCACCAGCCGGTTTCTGCAGGCCCATGCGGCATTCTTCGTGCATGAGGCAAGACAATCAGGCCAGGATGTCGGCCCCATCACCGTCGTTCAGGTTTCCGGCGCCAGCAGCCGCAGCGGCCGCGTCGGCGCCTTTGGCAATGCGGAAGGATATCCGGTCATCATTCGCGGCATGGAGGGCGGGCAGCCCGTCGATCGCACCGTGCAAGTGACCAGCGTCGATCATGGTCTCTCCGCCCTCGAACACTGGGACGAATTATCGAAGCTCTTTGCCGAGGAAGCCGAATTCGTCATCTCCAATACCGGCGATACCGGCTACCAGACATGGCCGGAGGAAGATGGTTTCGGCGCGGCTCGTCAGGTGCCGCGCTCCTTCCCAGCCAAGCTAGCCGCGCTGCTTGTCAAGCGCTGGCAGATATCGGCTCGCCCCCTGGTCATTCTTCCCTGCGAGCTGGTGACAGGCAATGGCCGCATCCTGAAGCAGGCGGTGATCGACTGCGCCAAGCTCAACGCTTTACCGGCGGAGTTCTTCACCTGGCTCGACGAGCATGTCGCCTTTGCCGAGACCCTGGTCGACCGTATCGTTTCCGAACCGATAGAGCCGATCGGCGCCGTTGCCGAACCCTATGCGCTGTGGGCAATCAAGCGCGCCCCGGGCGTCCGCCTGCCATGCAATCATCCGAGCATCGTGCTGACCGACGATCTTGAGCCCTACGAGCGCCTGAAGCTGCATATCCTCAATCTCGGCCATACCGTCCTTGCCGAAATCTGGCAACGCGAAAACCGGCCGGCGGACGAGACGGTGCGCGCCATACTGGCCGACAGGGAAATACGCGCAAGGCTGGATGCGCTCTATCAGAACGAAGTGCTGCCCGGCTTTGCCGCAAACGGCCTGGGTGATGATGCGAAAGCCTATGTGGCAACAACGCTCGACCGCTTCCTCAATCCCTTTCTGGACCATCGCATCGCCGACATCGCTCAGCACCACGGCGAGAAAGTGGCTCGCCGCATTCGCACCTTCCTGGACTGGGCGGACAAGGCAGACGAGCCCTTGGATGCGCCTGTGCTTAAAGAAATCACCGCCCGCTATAGCCCGATTGAAGCGGCGCCATAGGGTGCGGCAAGCGCTCGAAATAGGCGCAGGCGCCGCGAAGCAATGATGAATGAACCGAGGACTGTCGGCTCGCCGTTTTGGGAAAGTCGGCAAGCATACATTTAACACCAGCGGCCGGCATCGCCAGCCTTTCGAGAGTGCATTACCATGAAGACATTGATCTGCAACGAACCCGGCCGGCTCACTCTGATCGAGCGCGATGTTCCGACGCCCGACGAAGGCGAGGTGCTGGTGCGCATCAGACGCGTCGGCATTTGCGGCACGGATTTCCACATCTATCAGGGCAAGCATCCCTTTCTCGAATATCCGCGCGTCATGGGGCATGAGCTATCCGGCACGGTGGAGGATGCAAATGGTTCGAGCCGCCTCAAGAAGGGAGAAAATGTCTATATCGTTCCCTATCTTGCCTGCGGCAAATGCATTGCCTGCCGACGCGGCGTGACCAATGCCTGCCAAAACATCGCCGTGCTTGGCGTACATCGTGATGGCGGCATGACCGAATTCCTCTGCGTTCCCGAGCGGAATGTCATCTCCGCCGGCAAGGCCTCGCTGGAGGAGGCTGCGATGATCGAGTTCCTGGCGATCGGCGCCCATGGCGTCAAGCGTGGCGGCATCACCGCCGCCGACCGAGTGCTCGTCGTCGGCTCAGGCCCGATCGGCATGTCCGCCATCATCTTCGCTAAGGCACGCGGCGCCGACGTCACCGTCATGGATGTCCGCGAAGACCGATTGGATTTCACCACCGCTGCGCTCGGCGCCGATCGGACACTCATTGCCAATGACGAAGCCGAAGCCCATGCAAAACGCCTCACCGACGGCGATTTCTTCGACGTCGTCATCGACGCAACCGGCAACACCAAGGCCATGCAACGCGGCTTCGGCTTCGTCGCCCACGGTGGCCGCTACGTCCTCGTCAGCGTCGTGCGCGACGACATAACCTTCTCCGACCCGGAATTCCACAAACGCGAAACCACCCTCTTCGCCAGCCGCAATGCGCAACCGGACGATTTCGCCGAGGTCGTGAAGCAAATGGAAAACGGCCGGGTGCCAACGAAAGCATTGAACACGCATCGGGGTTCGCTTGATGATGCGCCGACGTTGTTCAACGAGTGGCTGCGGCCTGAGATGGGAGTGATCAAGGCCATAATCGAGGTCTAAATGCTGCTGCTTGGTGGGCTGGTTTTCACCGTTCCAGACGTAATGATGTTGACGCCAATGTTTCACGACAACAAAGCACTGCTTCGCTTCATGACATTTGGCTCGGTGGATGGTCCACAATCAACACTCTCAGGACGCTTTTTACGATACCAAGAGCCTCTTTGACGATGAGCTTTTCAGCTTGAAGCAGGAAAAAGCACTGAATAGGCTACGGCGGGCAGTGATATCGACTTTGCACCTGTGCGCGATGGCTTCGATGCGGAGCGCGAACATAACGGCAGAATCAAAAGAAACGCCATGGTGTAACGGGCTTTCGTTGTGGATCAGCTTGAAAACATCTCGATCGGCTATGATAGCTCGAAAAAGCCGCTTCTCTTTCTGATCCATTAGACCAATAAACCAGATCTCTATTTTCGAGTTTCGAGGCTTTTCGGCCAAGTCACGTCTGGAAGTGTCTCGGTGGTTGATGCCGTTACAGTGGCAAAATGCTACCAACAGACAACCGGAAGGCGGATTGTCACCTATGATGGGATCAAACCACAGCGGTCGAGCGACAGGCCGTCACGCTCGTATTGATTGACGAACTGGAGATAGCGCACGAAAATCTGGTGGCATTTTTGGCGGCAAAGCCCAAGTGTGCCGATCAGTCGCGCGAACTGATGCCTGAGGGCGAGTTCGGCGAGCTCTCCGTTGACATTCCGCTCGAAGAATCCGTGGGGTGCGCCTCAAAGGGTCTAGAAAAAAAGCGGCGGCGGGACAAATACCTAATTTCACCGTCATTACATCGTCATACGAGAGGCCAAAAAACCGTATACTCGCCTGCGTATTGTTGCCTATAATCCTGTGGATTGGCCCCGCGTCGAAAGCAATCTGATAAAGTGTTGAAATCTCTCAAGTGGCGGCGGTAGCCACCTTGCCAGCTTCTCGGCAACCCATACGCTTCGACAGTCTGCTGAAGTACGATTTGGCGAGCAGATACTCAAGGCATTGCCCCTGCAGTCACAAAAGAAAGTCCGACGACCAGAGTTTCTTGTCGGATGACCTTCGCTCGCCATTGTCGCTATCAAGCGACAAGGAAATGGACCAACCCAAAAGTAGTTCTTCCAGCCCGGTATTCAGTCGCTTTCATCCGTAGTTCGAAATGTCGAATCGGTGACAGCGGGTCCAGTGCGGGCCACGACAGGGCTGGGAACCGCGACGATCCGAACGTTTGCTCGAACGCGACCACATGTTCCTAGAAATTAAACAGGTTGGAACTCTTCAGTGCAACTTCATGACTGCCCGCGAAAAAATGCTCGCTCGTCGCATCATGCTAACGCTTCTGCCAATCTTCGGCGTCTTAAGCATTTTCGCGCTTTTTACGCTGTCCATGATCGGGTAGGTGCAGATTTAAGAACATCTAATTGCGGCAAAGCGTCATTAAATCCGTCGGCTAAACGCCGTTTTGGGGATAGCAGGGTGACGCTTTGCAAAGCTTTGGATGCTAAGATGGTCTATTGCCTTGCAAGGCGGCCTCTGACGGCACCTAAAGGCAACGGCATGGCTCTCGCTATACCTTCTCCAGCATCAACAGCTCGTCCAACCTCTGCCGCCTACGGATCAATCGGTGGGCAGCGCCGTCTATAAGCACCTCGGGTGCATAGAGGCGGCTGTTGTAGTTCGATGACATTGTCGCCCCGTAAGCGCCGGCGCCGTGGAATAGGAGATAGTCGCCGACATGGGCTTCCGGGAGATCGCGGGTCTCGACCGTGCCGGTGTCCGTCTGCGTGAAGACATCGCCGGATTCGCACAAGGGACCGGCAACGACGGTCGGGAAAATTTTGCCTGCAGCATTGCGAGGTGCCTTGCCCGGGATCACCGATATCTCGTGATAGCTGCCATACATGGCCGGTCGGGCAAGGTCGCTGAAGCCGGCATCAACAAGCACGAAGCGATTGCGGCCCATCATCTTCACCGCCCTCACTTCCGCCAGCAATACGCCGGAATCCGCGGTCAGGAAGCGCCCGGGCTCGATCTCCAGCCGGATCGGATGGCCGAAATGCGTTTCGATCTCTCGGCGGGCCGCATCCCAGAGCGAGAAATAGTGAGCGGGATCGATCTCCTCCTCACCCTCTTTGTAGGGCACGGAAAGACCACCGCCGGCCGAGATCGCCTCGATATCGACATCAAGCGCACGACAGAAGCCGACCATCGCACCGCAGACACGCTGCAGGTGCCCGTAATCGACGCCGGAGCCGATATGCATATGCAGGCCGACCAGTGTCAGGGAATATTGACGCGTCAGGGCCACGGCCTCGTGCAATTGCTCGAACCAGATGCCGTGCTTGCTGCTTTCGCCACCGGTATTGGTCTTCTTGCTATGGCCATGTCCGAAACCGGGATTGATGCGCAGCCAGACCCTATGGCCCGGTGAGCGCTCGCCGAGCTGATGCAGCATGTCGATGGAGCCGATATTCACTTCGACCTTGTCGGCAACGACGCGATCAAGGGTTGGCCTGTCGAAGACATCGGCGGTGAAGACCAGCTCCGCCGCGCCCGAGGCGCTGCCGGCAGCAAAGCCGGCCCGCATCGCCCGCTCGATCTCGCCGAGCGAGACGGCATCGACATGCACACCCTCCCTGCGCATTTCCTTCAGGATATGAATGTTGGAACAGGCCTTTTGCGCAAAGCGAATGACGTCAAAAGCGGAGAGTTGCGCGATGCGTCGGCGAATTGCGGCAGCGTCGTAGATCCAAAGCGGCGTTCCATATTCGGCGGCAAGCGCGCTTAACGTTTCATTGGAAGGGATGGTCATCTTGTCTCGATCGGGTCAGGGCGGGAATAGATCAACAATGAATAATAATATGGGCGGAGCGGCAGTGCCACTCCACCAGCCTTGCGATGTCAAGGTAAAGAGCCCGCCTAGCGTCTCGTTGCCAAAAGCGCCTGCTCGAGATCGGCAATGACGTCCTTTGCCGCGTGCAGCCCGACATTCAGGCGGATCGTGCGGTCGCTGACGCCGAAGCGCGCGAAAACATTGGTCTCCGGCGAAATGCTGAGCGCTGCCTTTGCCGGCACCACCAGGCTTTCCGGCCCACCCCAGCTGACGCCGATGCGGATAAGGCGTAGCGCGTCGACGAAATCGGCAACGTCGATACGCTCGGAAACCTCGAAGGAAAACAACGCCCCGAAACCACTGAAGGTGCGCTTTCCGGGATGATCGCCGAGTGCCGGATGCATGACATTGGTGACGTCCCCCTGCGCCTGCAGCCAGGATGCCACCTCCAGACCGGCTTCGTGATGATGGCGCATGCGGAATGGCAGGGTCTCGAGATTGCGCAGGACAAGCCACGCTTCGAAAGGAGCGAGCTTCGCACCCGTATAGGGGTAAATTTCGCTGTTGATCCGGTCGATATGCACCTTGGAGCCTACGACGAGACCAGCCACGGTATCGCTCTGTCCGCCAAGATATTTCGAGGCGGCGTGGATGACGATATCGATGCCGACGGAGAGCGGCTTCTGGTAGAGCGGCGTTGCCCAGGAATTGTCGACCATGGTCACGACGCCATGACGGCGCGCCGCCTCCGCGATGGCGGTCAGATCCTGCAGCTCGAAAACCATCGAGGTCGGGTTTTCAAGATAGGCAAGCTTGGCGCCCCGAAGCGCTGCGATCATCGCCTCGGTATCCGTGCCGTCGACATAGTCGACGACGACGCCGAAGCGCTTCAGGACCTTTTCGAAGAAGCGGAAGGCATCGCTATAAACGTGCCGTACGGTGACTATACGGTCGCCGGGTCCGACGAAAGCGAGAACCGCGGCAGCAATTGCACCCATGCCGCTCGAAAAGGCACGTGCCTCTTCCGCGCCTTCCATCTCGGCGATCTTGCGCTCCAGAAGCCGCACGGTCGGATTGTCGCCGCGCGAATAGATCGGCTTCTTCGAACGGCCGGCGAACACGTCCTCCAGCTCCTTATAGCTATCGAACAGAAAGAGCGACGTCTGGTAGATCGGCGGTACTGCCGCGTCGAACGGATCGTCGCGCGGCGGCATCAGCGCATCTGGAATGGCGTGTCTGTAGGCATCGAATCTCGGCGTCTCGTTCATGGCATTCCTCTAGGGTCAGGGTTGAAGTGTCGATTGGCCGGCGAGGCTTGGTACATCCACCGGCAGAATGGCGAGCCATTCCCGCCGGGCGACGAAAAGGCCAAGAACGGCGGCGAGGATGGCGGCGGCTGCAGGTGCTGCGGAAACACCGTCAAAACCCATCCAAGGCGGCAGCAGAAGAAGAAGCGGGATTAGCAGATAGCCTTGCGGCGCGAGCCCGACCAGGGCGGACAAGCCGGCCCTGCCCCGCGATTGCAGCATCACCAGCAGTACGGATTGAAAGGCTGCCAGCGGGAAGACCGGAAAGAGTGCTCGCAGCCACGGCACTGCCTCTTCGACGACCTGCAAACTATCGGTGAACAGGTGTGCGATCGGTTCCGCCGCCAGGAACAGCAAGATGGAATAGAGCAATGCGACCGGTATCGTCACAGCCAGCATGAACCGGATGACAGCTTTCAGGCGCTCGGCATCGCCCGCGCCAAAGGCATGACTGACGACACCCTGGGCGCCCAGGCAGAAGCCGAACAACGGAAGCTGCCCCAGAGTCATCAGGCGGATGGCGATCGCAGTCGCGGCCACACCCGTGTCGCCGCCTTGAACCGCGGCCTCCCGCATCAGGACGAGAAAACCAAAGCCGGTCATGATGCTGGCGGCGGCGGCGGGAATGCCGATCCTCGCGATCGGCTGCAACAGCTGCCAACGTATCAGGCCGGCGGTGATGCCAACCGTTCCCCACTTGCGGGCAAAGTAGACAAGATAGCAGGCGAGTGCAGCAATGGACGAAACGACGGTCGCCAGTGCCGCGCCGGAGGCACCAAGCTTGAAGAGGAAAATGAAAATTGGATCCAGGGCGGCGTTCAGGGCGAAGCTGGCAATCAGCACGATCATCGAGAAGCGTGAATTGCCTTCGGCAATCGCGATGAAATCGCAGACTGCCTGCGAAAGCCCGAGCGTTACGCCGAAGGCGAGCAGCCGCCCATAGTCCAGCCCCGGGGCAAGAAGATTGTCGCTTGGGCCGAGTGCACCGACGAAATCGGGCAGCCCGAGATAAATCGGTATGGAGAGGGCTATGCCGAGCGGGATCGTTGCCGCGAGCGCGGTTGTGGCAACCGAGGAAGCGGCTTTCAGATCGCCTTCGCCGAGATGGCGCGCCAAAAGCGTGGCAAGTCCGATGCCAAGCCCCTGCCCAGCCGCCGCGACAAGCAGGAACAGCGGCATGACCAGGCTGATGCCAGCCAGCACATCCGGTCCCAGCGCGCCGAGAAAGATCGCATTGATCGCATGATGGCCGGCGCTGGCGGCCAATCCCGCCACCGCCGGCAAAGCGACCGCCAGAACGAGCCGCATGATGCGCGGATCGTTCATATCGACGGCTGCCTTCATCGCGCTGCATCTCGCGGCAGCGAACCCAGAACAGGCCGGCCATCCTCGCTGGAAAGGCCGGTGAGATCGGGCGACAGCAACCGATCCATAAAGAAGCGTTCGCGCAAAAGCATGACCAGAAGCGCCTTCTTGTGCGGGAACTGGATGTGCTTGACCTTGGCAAAACCCGAACGGTCGAGATTGCGGATCTGCTGAGCATGATGATGGATCGGCTCGCCGACGATGCGCCGGGTGCGCGGATCGGCGAGAAACATGTAATGCATCAGCGATGGCAGCCAGGCGCTGACGAAGGCCTTTCCGCGGAAATCATCCTCGCCGATGGCCACATGCCAGCCGCGGTCATAGCCGTCGGCGTCGTAATGCGGTCCGATCCGGTCTTCCTTCGCCCAATAGAGTTCGAAGTAACCGAAGGGCACACCGCCAAACGTTCCGATCAGCGGCAGAGTGCGCGGATCGGCAAGGCGGCCCGCGATGAAATCCCGGTGATAGGAAAGATCACCACTATCTTCCCATATCGCGGCGACCCTCGGGTCGTTCATCCAGCGATGGAAATGCGGAAGATCGGCCTCGACATCGGCGACATGGAAGCCAAGCTGCGTGTTCAGCCAGGGAATGAAGCGGTTATATACGGAACCGACGGGCTTCGGCGGCCTTTGCGGATGAAGGACATTGTTTGTCAGGACCGGTACTTCCGGATAGGCAGCGGCTCCGCTTCCAATCCAGGGTCTTGCCTGCTGAAAGAAAGATTCGGGGCGCACGATCAAGCGATCGCCGCGACGCTCGATCGCGCCCGCTTCTGTGAGGCGCTTCGCAAGGCCGCCGTCCGCAAGCTCGATCTCGAAGCAAACCAGGTGCGGATTGCATATGAGAATAGCTTCCAAGACGGCGTTGATGATATCCTCACCGGAAGCAGGCGAAGCGGCTGAAGATATGGTGTCAAAGACCAACAGATTGGCGGCGGGCCTCGAGAGAAAGCCCGAGGCGACCTCAAGGCCATCTTGCTCGACGCGGAAACTGCCGGATAGCTGCCCCGGCGACACGATGAGGGGCTGAACACAAGCGCGTGCATGGCTTGCGAACCCCGCTGCCGGCAGGCGCAAATCAAATGATCGCTCCGCCGCCTTTTCGCCCCTCAATGCCACGGAAGCATCCATATTTCTCTCCATATTTCGAAAACCGCACACTCTCTAAAGCGGCAAGCCGTACAGGCGTTCATTCCGCAGTGACGAACGGCGTCAGACAGAATTCAAAATATTTTCCGAAAATATTTTTTGAGATTCCTCTGAATTTCGCCATCGGCCGTTCGTCATGCAGCTACAACAAGGTAATTTCCGAAACATCGGAACTTACAGACACAAGAAAGTCAGCATAAGCGGCAAGTTAAACTCAATGTCTATTTCAAGACATTGTTATGCATACGCTATTGTATTCAGAATGGCCGGATATGTATTCAGAAATATTGACGGAGAGCGGCGAAGAAATGACCATTCATAATCGGAATGCCAAGGCAATGAATGACTCCGATTACCTCGCAAAATGCTCGCTGTCACCGACGCAATCGCGCATCTGGCTTCTGTCCGAGACGGGTAACGAAGCCGTCTATGGCCGGCAAATACTCGCCGTCACCTTCCCTCCAATCTCTCTCGTTTTGGCGCATCAGGCTCTTGCAATGCTTTCGCGCCAGCATCCCCTCATCACATCGGAATTCGAGGCTCGGCCGGGCGGCACCGTTCAGCAGATCCTGAGGAACGATCGCACGGTCGATATCATCGAGACGGAACTGACTACCGGTGGCGATCTGAACGCGGCGCTGACCGCAGTCGCGACCACCGAACAGGCCCGCCCGATCGATCTGACGAAAGGCAATCCGGCGCGCTTCATTCTCGCCGTGCAGAACGGCCAGGCGGTTGGTGCCGTATTTTCGCTGCATGCCATCCTTGCCGATGCGGTGACGCTGGATTTGCTGGCAACGGATTTCCTTTGCTATATCGACAGCGGCCGGCCGGCCGGCATCGCCGAAACCACATTGGCCGACGCAGCATCGTGGATGACCGGCAATGGCGCACCGCGCAATCCGCCACCGGAGCTGATCGACTTCTGGTTCCAGCGGCTGACAGGGCAGGAGAATATCGCATCGCTGCCGCCACAGACGTCGACGGGGAAGAATATAGTCGACGAGGCGTGGTTCGAGCATCTGCTTGAAGTGCCTGTGACGGGGCGGCTTATCCGGACGCCGGCCACCGCAGAAATCTCCCGAGATCTTCTCGCCGCGCTCGCGATCGCCCTTCGCCGGCATTCGGGCTACGGCACGCAAAGGATCGGCCTCGTCACTCGGCCGGAAAGTCAGACGGTCGCAGCACGCAGTGAGGATGTGCTGATCCTCACGACAGACCTCAACGGCGCCATGACGCTTCACGAGGTCCGTAAGGCATTTGCAGAGGAAATCGAGACCGCCGCCCAACAGGCCCTGCCCTTCGAAGCGCTTGCCGATGCCCTGCTGCGCCGGGATGAGCTGTTCGACACGACCGGCCTCGTCAAGACGCTTCTCGATGTGCGACCTGCCCTGCGCTTCATGAAAGCAACGCCCGATGGCATGGCAAGCCACAGCGTCATGGAGCCCCGGGCGCGCCGCGACGCCGAACTGGTCATCACCGTTTCCCCGGCACACAGTGGAACGTTGCGCATCGGCTTCGGTTTCGATCCGCAAAAGCATGACCGAGAGCAAATCCTCCGCTTTGCCGACGATCTCGCCATCGCGCTAGTGCGGCTGAACACCAGTCCGGACGAGCAGATCAAGCATGTTCCGTTCGTTTCGCCTGAAGAACTGGACAAGCTCTCGGCGCCCTATCCCGACGCGCCGGAACCGGACGATGGCACGCCGATCCATGAGGTCATCTCCGCGCAGGCGAAACGACGACCGAATGCCTTCGCCGTGGCCCAGGGCGAAAAATCGGTAACGCATGGTGAGCTCGAGGCAGCCTCCAATCGGCTGGCCCACCGCCTGATGGCGCTGGGTATAGGCCCAGAGAAGCGCGTCGCCATCGCACTCGAGAAGTCCATCGACGCCATCATCGCCATTCTGGCCGTTCTGAAGTCGGGCGGGGCATTCACACCGGTCGAGCCCGATCACCCGGAAGCGCGCAATCGTCATATTCTGACGGCGCCGGGGCTCTCGCTGGTCATTTCGCGCGCTCGCCATATCGCAAACCTTCCAAGCGACATTGCGACCCCCTTCCTCAATCTCGACGCCGTCGACCTTTCCTCGGAAGGCAGCGAGGCGCCTGCTACCGTCATTGCGCCACAGCAGCTTGCCTACGTGATCTACACCTCGGGCTCGACAGGTGTGCCGAAGGGCGTCGTGGTCGAGCATGGCCCGCTGGCGCATCATTGCAAGGCGACCCTGCGCATCTACGAGATGAGCGAGGAGTCCTGCGAATATCCCGTTCTTCCCTTTACCTCCGACGGCGGTCATGAGCGCTGGATGGTGCCGCTGATGGCGGGCGGCGGGGTGGTGCTGACACCAGACAAGCTTGCCACGCCCGAAGATGCCTTCGCGATGATGAAGCGCCATGGCGTCAACAATGCCAGCCTGCCCACGAGCTATGTACGCGGCCTTGCCGAATATGCCGGCGAGAACAGCGAGATACCCCGACTGCGGCTCTATTCCTTCGGCGGTGAAGCCTTGTCGCAGGCGGTGTTCGACATGATCACCGAGAACCTGAAGGCACAGCTGCTGATCAACGGCTATGGTCCGACCGAAACGATCATGACGCCGATGATCTGGAAGATCCCTGCTGGAACCCGCTTCGAGGGGACTGTCGCACCGATCGGGCGCGGCGTCGGCCATCGTCGCATCTATGTGCTCGATGCCGATCTTGCGCCCGTTCCGGTCGGCGTGATCGGTGAGATCTATATCGGCGGCAGCGGCCTGGCACGCGGCTATCTCGGTCAGCCGGAGCTGACGGCGGAACGCTTCATTCCGGATCCTTTCACACCGGGCG
This sequence comes from Rhizobium aureum, assembly GCF_030182495.1. NCBI lineage: Bacteria > Pseudomonadati > Pseudomonadota > Alphaproteobacteria > Hyphomicrobiales > Rhizobiaceae > Rhizobium > Rhizobium aureum. The sequence continues at coordinate 211,573 of NZ_JAQJCI010000008.1, forward strand.
GACGACTGTACAAATCCGGCGACCTCGGCCGCTGGCGGGAAGACGGCATCGTCGAATTCGCCGGCCGCGTCGATCATCAGATCAAATTGCGGGGCTTCCGCATCGAGCCGGGCGAGATCGAAGCCGTGCTGCGCTCTGACCAGCGTGTCGCAGAGGCCGTCATCCTGCTGCACAATGAAGGCGGTCGCAGCTCGCTTGTCGCCTATGTGGTGCCGCGCGAAGGCGAAAGCTTGAGCGTGACGGAGCTGCGACGTACCGCCATGACGGCCCTGCCCGATTATATGGTGCCGCAAACGATCATGCTGATCGACAAGCTGCCGATGGGACCGAACAGCAAGCTGGACCGCGCCGCCCTGCCGACACCGCGCATCGAACGCGAGATGGCGCTACCTGCCAATGACAAGGAAAAGGCGATCCTCGACACCTGGAAGGAAATCCTCGACATCGGCGACATCGGGGTTACGGAGAATTTCTTCGATATTGGCGGCCAATCGCTGGCAGCCGTGCGCATCGTCTCGCGCCTGAAGATGCGCCATCCCGAATGGCCGCTGACGATCGCCGATATGTTCAATCATCCCACCGTGCGCGATCTTGCGCTCGCGATCGATGGCAATCGCGACGAGGCCGGCGTCGACGTGGTCTATCTTCGGCGAAATGGTGACCGGCCGGTGCTTTATTGCTTCCCGGGGCTTCTCGTCAGCACGCGCGAATATATGCGCCTCGTCGACTACCTCGGCCCGGAACAACCCGCAACGGGGTTCATCTGCTACTCGCTGACCGAGACCAAGACGCTGAGCACCCGCGTCGAAGATATCACGGCGCGCTACGCCGAGGCTGTGCGCAGGAAAGCCAAAGGTCGCCCCTGCGCCTTTCTCGGCTGGTCGTGGGGCGGACTGCTCGCCTATGAGGCCGCGCGTCAGCTCGGCAATGACATCGACCTGCGCATGATCGGCATGGTCGATGTCTGCGACATGGACGAGGAATTCACCGTCGGCATCATGCCGCGCTTCGAAGACGGTATTCGCGATCGCACCCATGCTGCCGTGCAGAGCTGGCTTGCCACCACACCGATGCGCGAGGACTGGAAGAGGCTTTTCGCCGCCATGAACGAGGAGGTTTACGAACAGTTCCTCCACCATGTCGTCAAGCATAATGTCAAACTGCCGACGGACGGTCCCGATATCGGTTCCGAGGAGCATACGTTCTGGATCCTCATCGACAATGCGATGATCTTCCGAAACTATCGCCTTCAGCAATCCGATTTCCGCATCCACGCGTTTGCGGCTGAGGATTCCCTTACACGCGCCCTCAATGTCATCGACTGGCGGCGCTATTCGCAAAACGCCACGGCCTCGGAGATCGTCACCGGCACAAACCACCTGACGATCATCGGCAAGACGCCCTTTCACCAGCGATTTGCGCGACGGCTCGATCACGCTTTTGCACCCGCGCCCCTTCCTGCGGGCATCATCAAGTAATCCCTCTCTCGATATCGTTCTGGAGCTGCATCATGACATCGCACGTGCTCGACCTCGCCGGGGCCGGAATTGGTCCGTTCAACCTCAGCCTCGCCGCCCAGCTCGACTCCGTCCCGGAACTCGCGGTCCGCTTCTTCGAGCGGCGCCCATCCTTCGCTTGGCATCCGGGGATGATGCTGCCGGGCGCCGAGATGCAGACGTCCATCCTCAAGGATCTGGTGACCGCGACCAATCCGACAAGCCCCTGGAGCTTTCTCTCCTATCTTGTTGCTCATAAACGCTTTTATCAGTTTCTTAATGCAGAATACGAAGCCGTTCCGCGCAAGGAATTCGCCGATTATCTTGGATGGGTGGCACGCGGACTGACCTCGCTTCGCTTCGGCGCAAGCGTGCGCGAAGTCCATGCCAATGATGGCTTCTTTTCCATCACGACCGACGATGACGCCATCGGCGCCCGCAATCTTTCCGTCGGCGTCGGCAAGGTCCCGGCTCGTCCAGCCTGGGCCGAGCAGCTATCGAGATCCATGACCTTCCACAGCAGCGAAGCGACGCAGCGCCTCGGCGACGTGAAGGCTCCGCGTGTCGCCGTTATTGGCGGCGGCCAGAGTGGGGCCGAGATCCTCGATGCCCTTCTGGATCTGAATGCCGTTTCGACGTTTCACTGGATCAGCCGCCGGCCGAATTTCGAGCCGCTCGATGCCACGCCCTTTACCAATGAACTGTTCACGCCTGGCTATATGGAACGCTTCCATGGGCTGCCCGAGGAGCTACGCCTCACTCATACGCGCCGGCAGGTGCTGGCGAGCGACGGCGTTTCCGCCTCCACATTGAAAAAGCTCTATCGCCGCCTCTATGAGCGCAAGCTCGATACCGCAGGCGGCGCGGATCATGGCATCTCTCTGCGTCCCTTCCGAAACGTCGTCGCGGCCGAGCAGGATGGCCCCGAAATACGGCTGACCATGCGCAACGGCTTCGACGACAGTATCGAAACGCTTGTTGTCGATATGATCGTCCTTGCGACCGGCTATCGCTTCGTGCTTCCGGAATTTCTGCACTCGCTCGAAAACCGCATCGAACTGAGCTCCATCGGCGAGCCGGTGCTGGAAAGCGACTTCTCGCTGGCATGGGACGGCCCGCGTGAAAACCGCATTTTCGTTCTCAATGCCGGCCGCCATAGCCACGGCATCGCGGAACCGCAGCTCAGCCTGGCTGCGTGGCGCAGCGCCGTCATCGCCAATACCCTTCTCGGCCGTCAGCATTTCAATATCGGCCAGCTCGATCCTATCGTTCAGTGGGAAACGAAGGGGCATTCGTCGGAAATCGCCTCTCATATGGGACAGGCGGCAGAATAAAGTGCCTCCCCTCCGAGAGAGAGAAAGCGTCGCGCAGGTCGAGCTTCACAGCCTGCATCTGCGCGACCGAGTTGATGTCCCGGACTGGATATTAAGTGAACAGGAAAGACACCGAGCGGCGGCATTCCGATCGGCCGAAGCGCGGCGTCTTTTTGTTGCCGGACGGTTCCTTTGTCGCCGCATCCTCGGCGATCTGCTCGGCTGCGCGCCACAGGCGCTCTCCATTGCGATTACACAGTCGGGCAGGCCCTACCTGTCCGATTTTTCCGATATCGACTTCAATATTTCGCATGTGCGGGACCGAGTGGCTCTCGCGATCTGTCGCGGCGGCCTGATCGGCATCGATATCGAACGCGTCGATGCATTTTCGGAAGAGGAGGCCGGCGAAATCATGCCGATGATCCTTTCCGAATACGAGTTCGATCAAGTTCGTCAGTTGGACGGGCAATATCGCCGCGATGCTCTTCTCGCCCGCTGGGTTCAGAAGGAGGCTGCCCTGAAATGCCTTGGCCGGGGCTTCCTCGCCGACCCGCGATGCGTGACGCTCTCACCCGATTATGCAACTTTTGGCAGCAAAAGCCAGCTATCAAGCGAGCCGATTTTCATCAATTCCGGCCGGGTCGGCGACGGAGAAATTGGGGATTTCCAATGGGCAATCGCGACATCGAGGCTCGTGACAGAGCCGCAATGGCGGCATCACATAAACGGGATTTCCTTATAGATCGCATTGGAAAGTTGAAATAGAATCAGGCGCATACGCCATGATTTAGGAGATGCTGCACTTTTCCACTCCGCTATCTTGACTATCATTGTCATGTTTTATAGGTTCCCTCTCAAAAAGAGGGGCACACAGAAATGCAACTTTGGATTTCAGCGAGAGCCCGACATGATTGCCAACCATTCGCAGTCGACTTCCAATGAGCAACTCCAAACAGCACTTCACGCCTACCCGAAACTTCTCTCCGTCGCGCGCAGGATCACGGGCTCCATGACCACGGCCGAGGATGTCGTGCAGGAGGTTCTCCTGCAGCTGGTCTCAAAGCCGCTGGGAGAAGACATAGCGGCGCCTGCGTCCTATGTGATGCGCATGGTGCGCAATCTGGCCACCGATTATATGCGGCGGCAGCAATATGAACGCGGCCTGTTCGTCGAGGAAGAGGTCGGGGGCAATACCTCGGCCTATGGAAGCCCTGAAGAACATCTCCATGAGGCCCAAGCCTACAAGGCCTTTCGCTGCACGGTCGAAGCCATGCCTGCCAGAACCCGCAAGTTCTACGAGGAGCACTATTTCGACGACATTCCCCAGAACATCATCGCCAAGGAGGCAGGCGTATCCTGCGCCCTCGTCTGCGGCCTTCTGCGGGAGGCGCATTCGCGTTGCCTTGCCGCCATCTCGCTTGAAGCCGATCATGATTGTGCCGCCACCAGCAACCACCGCCGCCACCGATCCGCACGGGTTCGGGAAATGCGCGCCTGATGGGAATACACCGCCATCTTCTGCCAACAACGCTCAACCGACAGGTAAGGAAAAGTAGATGCAGGAAGCTATCGAGATAACCGAATCCAAAGGTGCCATCTGTCGTGACATCATGTCGGAGCTTACGGAGTGGTTCACCGACCCCAATGTCGTCGAAGCCTGCGCAGGAGCTGTGGAAACCCTGCCGATGTTCGGCTGCGTCGAGACAGACACCGTCTCCGGTTTCGTTTCGTTGCGTGCGCATCCGCCGGCTGCCATGGAGATCCTGGTGATTGCGACGCGACGCCAATACCATCGCAGCGGCGTCGGCAAGCGATTGCTGGCGGCAGCCGAGACATTCGCGCGATCTTCCGATTGCAAGCTCTTGACGGTGAAGACGCTTGCGCCGCGCGGCAGAGACGAACCGCAATATGAAAAGACACGCGCCTTTTATGACAGGAACGGCTTCATCCGCGCCGAAATATTCCCGACGCTCTGGCGCGAGAGCGATCCATGTCTTTTCTTCGTCAAACCATTGATTCCAATCAATTAACTAAACCGCCCCAGCGGCAGTCGACATGTCAGCGAGCCGCCGGGCTTCAGCAGGAACGATAATGAAAGACGAAACTAGCGCCCGAAACGATCAGCGTCATGCAACGGTTTTCAAGACGGAAGGCCTGCGTTTCGAGGTCGATGGCAAAACCATTCTTCACCCGCTCGATATCAGCTTCAATGCCGGCGAGATTTCCGGTCTGATCGGTCACAACGGCTCGGGCAAATCCACGCTGATCAAGTTGCTGGCCCGGCAGATCCAGCCGACGGGCGGCCGCATTCTATTCGACGGCGTAGCCGCCGGCTCCTACGACATGCGTGCTTTCGCGCGCGCCGTCGCCTATCTGCCGCAGGACACCACATCGGCTGCCGGCATGAAGGTCGAGGAGCTTGTCGCCTGCGGGCGCTATCCCTGGCACGGAGCGCTCGGCCGTTTCAGCGATCGCGACCGGGAAAAGGTGGAGACGGCAATGAAGCTGACGCATGTCGATACGCTTGCGGGGCGGATGGTGGATACACTCTCCGGCGGCGAGCGCCAGCGCGTCTGGATCGCGATGCTGGTCGCCCAGGATAGCCGCTGCCTGCTGCTGGACGAGCCGACCTCGGCGCTCGACATCGCCCATCAGATGGAAATTCTCGGGCTTGTGCGGGAGCTTTGCCGGACGAAGGAATTGAGCGTTATTCTCGTCCTGCACGACATCAATGTCGCGGCGCATTTCTGCGATCATCTTCATGCGTTGAAGCAAGGACGCCTGATTGCCGCGGGGCCTTCGCCAAGCCTCATGAAAGCCGAGACACTGCATACGATCTATGGCACCAATATGGGCGTCACGGCCCACCCCGTGCATGGAACGCCGCTCGCCTATGTCATCTGAACGTCGCTTCGAGACTCTGGCATTATCCCGTCGCGCGTTGTTTCTTGCCGCCGCTGCACTTTGTGCCGTTCCGCGGGCGGGAATGGCGGCCGAAGCGATATCAGGCCCGATCGTCTCTCTGGATTATGGTCTGGCCTCGACACTGCTTGCGCTCGGCGTCACACCGGCCGCTATCGCCTCGCTTGCCGATTGGAATACTTGGGTCGTCGAGCCGAAAATGCCTGATGGCGTCATCGACCTCGGCACCACCAGCGAGATCAATCTCGAGGTCCTCGCCAGTATCAAGCCGGCACTGATCCTGACGACGCCCTATCTCGCCCCCCTGAAGCCGCGGCTGGAAGCGATCGCGCCGGTCATGGAACTGACGATCTATGCCGAGGGCGGCGAGGCACTGCAGCGCTCCATCACGGCGACGCGATTGCTTGCCGACGCCATCGGCCGTCGGCCACAAGCAGAAGATTTCCTCGCCCGGTCCGAGCAATTCTTCGACGATTGCGCAAACCGGGTGAAGAAGCTCAACCCGCCGCCTCTGGCGCTGATCAATTTCGTCGACCAGCGCCACGCCCGCATCTATTGCGGCGACGGCCTCTACCAGAACGTCATGACCAGGATCGGCCTGAAGAATGCATGGACCGGACCGGGAGACTATTGGGGCTTTGAAGCGATCGGCCTGGAGCAATTGGCAACGCTCGACCAAAGCCTGAGGCTGATCGCATTCGAGCCGCTGCTTCCGCCCAACGTGCTCGACAACCTGCAGGATAGTCCGCTGTGGACCAGCCTCCCCTTTGTGCGTGCTGGGCGCGTCTCGGTGCTGCCAGGCACCTTGATGTTCGGCATGGTGCAGGAAGCGGAGCGTTTCGCGCGTATCCTGCTCGATCATCTGGAAACATTCGCATGACCCGCATCGAAGCGAACAATATCCTCGGCGCTCCGGCTGTGGCGCTGACACTGCTGGCGCTCGCCGGACTCCTTTCCTGGCATCAGCTGGCACCTGATCTCGCACGGCTGACCGAGCAGGAAGCAGGTAATGATCCGCAGCGTCTGCTGCTGCTCTATTCGACGCTGCCGAGAATCGCGACGGCGTTGCTGGCCGGCGCCGCGCTTTCGCTGTCGGGAAGCCTGTTGCAGCAGGTGCTGCGCAATCCGCTGGCCTCCCCCTCGACGCTCGGCATTTCCGCGGGTGCCAATCTCGCGCTCGTCACCGTCATGCTCGCCTTTCCCGCTCTGCAGGGCCTCAGCCGCGATGCTGTCGCCCTGTTCGGGAGTACTGCCGCCGCGGCTATTGTTTTTCTCATCGGCGCGAGACGCGGCTTCTCGCCCTTGGCACTCGTCCTTGCCGGACTGATCGTCGGCGTCTGGAGCGGCGCACTGGCCGCCATTCTCGTCTTGATGAACGATCGCTATCTCTCCGGCCTCTTCATCTGGGGCGCCGGATCGCTGGCACAGCAAAGCTGGACCATTCCGCTGTCTCTCCTCCCGAAAATCGCTGTCCTCTCCGGAGCTGCCCTGTTGATGGCGCAACCGCTGTCACTCATGGAGCTCGGCGATAGCGGCGCTAGCGGACTTGGCCTGTCGGTGAAGCGCACGCGCATCGCCGCCGTCTGCATTGCGATCGCGCTTGCCGCTATCGTCACCAGCGCGGTCGGCGTCATCGGCTTCATCGGTTTGATCGCGCCGCGGATCGCCCAGCTTGCCGGCGCCCGGCAGATGAAGAGCCAGCTCGTTTGGTCCCCCCTCATCGGAGCCGGCCTATTGCTGTTGACGGATGAAGCACTGGTGCTCCTTTCCGGGGCATCCTCGACCTTCCTTCCGACAGGCGCCATCACAGCCCTGCTCGGCGCGCCGCTGCTGCTTCTGATGCTGCCGCGCCTGAAGACAGTGCAGCGCAACATTGCGCATCCATCGCAGGATGCGAACCATGCCATTCGAACATCGAAAGCGCTGCTGGTTGCTTCAGTTCCGGCGCTCGTCCTTCTGCTGGCCGGTGCGGTCTTCTTCGGGCGCGCACCGGACGGTGCATGGACTCTCCTCACCTATATGCATTGGCCCGACGTGCTGCCCTATCGGCTGCCGCGCATCGCCGGTGCTTTTGCGGCCGGCACGATGCTGGGCGTGGTCGGCACTATCCTGCAGCGGCTGAGCGGCAACGAGATGGCAAGCCCCGAGGTGCTGGGCATTTCCGCGGGCGCCACCTTGGGCGTCACTGCCGCGCTCTTTCTCCTGCCAGCTCCTGGCATTGCCGCGCAACTCGGCTTCGGCGGTATCGGCGCTTTCACCGTTCTCGTTGCCATTTTCCTTTTCGGCATCCGATCCGGTTTCGCACCCGAGCGTGTCCTTTTAACGGGGATCGCGCTCGGAGCCATGCTCGATGCCTTCATCAGCGTGCTCGCCGCAGGCGGCGATCCACGTGCGATGATCGTCATGCAATGGATGAGCGGATCGACTTATCTTGTCGACACGCCAAAGGCAATTTCCGCAACTGCGGCTGCGATAATGGGCCTTGCGCTTGCCTTCCTCGCCCATCGCTGGCTCGATCTGCTGCCGCTCGGGCCGCAGGCAGCACAAGCGATCGGTATCCGCGTCAATCTCGCCCGCGCTAGCCTCTTTGCGCTGGCAGCAACCATGACCGCCGCCGCCACCCTCGTCCTCGGCCCCTTAAGCTTCATCGGCCTCATGGGCCCGCATCTGGCGCGCGAGCTCGGATTGCGCCGCGCCACACCCCAACTCGCCGGCGCCGCCCTTGCCGGCGGCGGCCTCACGGTGCTTGCAGACTGGTTCGGCAGAATGATCGCATTTCCCTATCAAATGCCCGCCGGCCTCATCTCGGCACTCGTGGGGGCGCCGCTGCTGCTGGTGATGCTGATGAAGCGATCAAAATGATCGCTTCATTCTTTAAATTCGATCCAACTCACATGTAAGCTTTGTAAGATCTCAACGATGGTATGACCTTCTGTAGAAGCTATGCCATTGTCCAACGCAACCGATTTGCAAGTTGAAAGCTGGCTGCAATCCCGCTTAGAGAGGCGCCGGAAAACTCCAACCACGTTGGCGCAGAAAGCCGACCTTGGCTGAGTTATCAATCTGTTCCGCCTCATCCTTGCCCAGTCCAGAGCCGGTGGAGCACGGCGAAAAAGGACAGTGGATGCTCAAAATCTTGGCCGCTTCTATAGAATGCAGTTAGCAGTAAGCGACAAATCTCGCCGAATTGGTAGGTACATCAGGCGCCGCGAAAAAACGCGCGCCTATTACGCAACGTTACCACCTGTACCTCAACGACGCCGTGACGTTTCTCCCCTGGCCGAGATAGCAATAACCCTCATTGCAAACCGTCAGGCGGCGATTGACGATGTTGCGGAGGTCGACGGAGGCGGTCAGGCCTTTGTATTTCTGGTCGATTGCGCCGAAGTCGTAGGAGAGTGCTGCGTCCAGATAGAAGCTTGCGTCGTTCTTGGCGGTGTTGGCAGTGCTGGTATAGGTCTCGCCGGTGTAGCGGACACCGGCGCCGACGGTGAGGCCCTTTGCTGCCGAATCTTCCTGGAAGGTATAGTTCGACCACAGGCTGGCGATGCTCTTGGGCGTCACTGCGGGCGCATTGCCGGCATCGTCACCACGGGTGATTTCGGAATGGTTGTATGAGTAGGCGGCAATCACATCCCAGCCGTCGCTGATAGTCGTCTTGGCTTCCAGCTCGATGCCCTTGTTGGTCACCTCGCCGAGCGAGGCATAGATGCCCGTTAGCGGATCGACCAGAACGGGCTTGTTCTTCTCGGCGAGATGATAGGCGACGGCCGAGAGCAGAATGTCGGTGCCTGGCGGCTGGTATTTCACGCCCAGTTCATACTGTTCGCCCTTGGTCGGATCGAGGATGCTGCCCGATGCGGATCGCTGGGTAACCGGGTTGAAGGAGGTCGAATAGCTGGTGAAGGGCGCAATGCCGTTGTCGAAGAGATAGAGGGCGCCGGCCTGGTACGAAAATGCATTCTTGTCGAGGCGGTCACCAGTGGTCGTATCAGTGGAGACGATAGTGGTGTCGGTCGACTGCTTGACCCATGTCTGGCGCCCGCCGAGCGTGAAGCGCCACTTGTCGACTTCGATCTGATCCATGGCGTAGGCGCCGAACTGCTGCAGGCTGCCATCGACCCGGCTGAGATTATAGGCCGGCGTCGGACCCGATACTCCGTAGGTAGGGTTGTTGATATCGAAGTCATAGGCGGGGCTGGTCGTTCCATCCATCCCATATGCGAACGAATCGTTCATGCGGGTATAGTCGAGACCGAACAGCATGGTATGGGCAGCAGGGCCGGTATCGAATTTGGATTCAAGCTGGTTGTCGACCTGGAAGACATTCATCTTGTCGCCGATCGCGGTCGCGCCGCGCTGCGCAACGTCGCCGATCCAGCTGTAAGTGCTGAGATAACGCGACTTCAGATCAAGATGCGAGAAGCGAAGGTTCTGACGGAAGGTGAAGCCGCCATCGAATTCGTGCTCGAACTGATAGCCGACCTGCTGCTGCTGAGTCTTTTGATAGTCATAGTCCGGATCGCTGTCGCGGAGATTGAGAACATTACCGTCCGGACCGGTCAGTGCGCCGACATTGGCGTCGGTCTCGGTGGACTGCGCTGATCCATAGACCGTAAATTTCGTCGCATCGTCAGGCTTCCAGGTGAAGGAAGGTTGGATGAAATAGCGGTCGTCGGCGATATCGAAATTGGTGTCGCCCTTTCGCGCCAGGCCGACGATCCGGTACAGCATGGTGTCGTCATCCTTGCTGACCGGCCCGCCGAAATCGAACATCGTCTGGGCGCGATCCGACGTTCCCCAGAGAACCCCGACCTCCCTGATCGTTTCTTCCGTCGGCAGCTTCGAGATCTTGTTGACGATACCACCAGGCGATCCGGCGCCATAGAGCACCGATACCGGCCCCTTGATCACTTCAACCCGATCGAGCGCATAGGAATCGGTTCGGAACATCCCGTAATTCATGTAGGGCTGCCGCAATCCGTCGCGGTAGTCGCCATTAGTGGTGACGTCGTTACCGCGAATATAGATCTGGTCAAAACGCGGATCGAAGCCGTACGAGCCGGTCTGGACGCCGGCAGAATAGCGAACCGCTTCGATGATATCCTGCGCGCCTCGTTCTTCCATCTCCTTTTTGGTTATGACCGAAACGGAGCGTGGCGTTTCAACCAGAGGCGTACTGATCTTGGTGGCGCCTTGGCTTTTCTTTGCCGCTATCGTCGTATTGTCGCTTGCATCGCTCGACTGACCGCTGACGACGATCGGCGCTAGCTTGGTCGCGTTGCCGCTGTCCGCATTGGAATCCTGCGCAAAGGCATTTCCGCCCAGCGCAAGCGCAGTGGCAAGTGCTGTAGCACTGCCCGTAAGGTGGAATCTCCGACGCGTCAAGTTATTGATATAATTATACGATCCCTGCTTCATATTCCCTTTTCGCCTGCCCGTTCCTGAAAAAAGATGGCGCAAACTAGTTCGCGGGTGCAGCCGGCGTCAAGAATACATGAGTTATTAAGTCATCTTTTTTTCTGAATTCCGAATCCTTGTTGCAAAATGGCCTGCCTGGTCCACGGCCGGCAGAAAATGCACAACCATAATTTGCATTGCCACTTCATTTGAGTGGCTTGTCAGATTGCGTCTCCGATAATATGAGGGATAAAATCATCTTTTCGTCGGGACGCCGCGCAATTCGATGTTCCAAATATTCGGTCAGCCGGAGAAATCATGTCCGAACCGTCATTACCTGAAACAGCCGGTGTCCAGGCACCCGTTACGCTTGGCGGCTGCACGTTTGCCGATCTGACGTTTGAGAATGCCGATCAGCCGCACAGGATTTTTCTTTATCGCCCCAGCAAGCCGGCGCCGCCGGAGGGATGGCCGGTCCTCTATCTGACGGATGGCAACGCCTGCTTTGCCACCTCCGTCGATGCGCTGAAGGTGCAGGCGAGCTACCCGAATGGGACCAATGTCGGCGAAGGCGTCATCGTCGCCATCGGCTATCCCACGGACGAGCCGTATGATCCGCTTCGCCGCTCCTGGGATCTAAGCCCACCGCCGGGCCGGGTTTATCCACCATTTTTTCCAGACACACCCGACGTGAGGACAGGCGGAGGGAAGCATTTCCTGACGCTGATCGAAAACGAACTGAAACCCTGGGTCGAAGAGCAGGTTCCGATCGACCGATCGCGTCAGATACTTTTCGGCCATTCATTCGGTGGCCTTTTCGTGCTCTACGCGCTGATGACGAAACCAACTGCTTTCAGCAGCTGGATTTCGGCAAGCCCCGCGATCTACTGGGAAGACGCTGCCATTCTTTCGACCGAGAGTGCATTCCTAGATAAGTATCACGACGCTATCGATATCGAACTGCACCTCTCCGCCGGCCAGTATGAAGGCGAGACTCTTGCGCCCTTCCACAAGGGTACGCCGGAAGAACAAAAGCGGTTGGAACGCGCAAAGGACACGCGCACGGTGGAACTCGCCCGCGAGATGGCGCACAGATGGGCTAAGCTGACCTCATCCACAGGAGCTATAAGCTTTGAGGAATATGCCGGAGAGAACCATATGTCGGTGCTTCCGGTCGCTTTGAACCGGGCTGTACAGATCGCATTTCGCAGGATGAAATAGTTAGAAAATTCATCCGCTTGCCACTTGCGGCTTCACCGCATTCTTCAGCAACGTCGCCTGCTCGCGTAGCCGGCGCGACAGGCGTATTCGGCGCGGATTTCCCGTCATTTCGGAGAGTCGATCAAGCAAAATTAACCCCTGGTTAACCATAATCACCTTTCTTTGCTATATTGAATACAAGGGCTTGATTCTAAAGAGCGTCGCGCAATTTGCGATGAATGCGACCACACACGATTGCCGCGATCCCGAGATGCATTTTTCAAAAGCGATAGCGTTGATAATATTGGCTTGCCTCGGTGCCGGATGCACGACAACCGGCCAGGTTCGCCAGTCGATCGGCGTGGAAACCATTGCCGCCGACAAGGCGCTGGCCTTTCCGCCTCCGGGCGGACCGGCGATTGTCAATGTGGTGGAGCGCAGGCGCGCGAAAGATGTCGAGCAGACAATCTCGCTCTACACCTCATCTTCAGTTCCCGGCCAGAATTTTCTCAAGGTTCAGTTTCTCGGCATAACCGGCTCGAATCCCGGGCTCGGGAGCAGGCCCTTCGAGACGGTCAGCGAGGGCGCGATCGCGCGTGAAATGGCGGCTGCAATCCCCGGCGTGCGGCTCTCTCGCTCGGCGATATTCGTCCAGAACAGCTACGGTCCCTTTGGCTATGCCTCCGGCCAAAGCAGGGCCGGCGATACCTGTCTCTATGCCTGGCAGCAGGTGAAGGCCGGCTTTGCCCCCTCGCAGGAGCAACGCAATTTCGGCATGGTGCAGGTGCGCATCCGGCTCTGCGACGCCCATGCGACCGAACGCCAGCTCTTGAGCACCGTCTATGGCTATACGATCGCCGGCCATTTTGCCGGTGCCGCGTTGAACCCCTTCGGCGGGCCGCGCGGAGCCGATGCAGTTCTGGGCAAGCCGGGCGAACTGGTCTATCCCGATGCGACGACCTATCGTGCGGCGCCGATCGGCATCGGCTACCAGAACCGCCCCGCACCAGCGCGCACCGTTGTCATCCGCCGCCCGGCCGCGGTGCAGCCGCAGCCGCCGGTCCAGCCAACCCTGCCGCCAATGATCGGACCGCGGGTACCCTTGCCCGACGGACAAGGTGTGCCGCCACAGACGAATGGTGCAAGCGGGCCAACCTCGATCGGGCAGCCGCCGTCAATCAATACGGCAAGCAATATCGTCGTGCCTTTACCCGACTGTAACGGAGAAGCTGGCATATCCCAGGAGTGCCGCTAGCAGGCGGAACGGCTTAGGGACGCCAGGATGGCGTCTGGCAATACCTTTGAAGGGACACCGATGCACACAGCACGCAGCATCTTGATATGGGCCGTGATAGCGCTATGCGGCATCGTGCTGATCACATTGCCGGTCAACCTTCAAACCCAGCTGATTGCCGGCACGGTGGTCGTTACCATCATGGCCATCATCAAGGTTCTCAAGCGTCAGGGAACATGGCGCCTGGTCGCCCTCGCCTTCGGCACCGCCATCGTGCTGCGCTATGTCTATTGGCGCACCTCCTACACGCTGCCGCCGGTCAACCAGCTGGAAAACTTCATCCCGGGCCTGCTGCTTTATCTCGCCGAAATGTACAACGTCGCGATGCTGATGCTCAGCCTCTTCATCGTCGCGACACCCCTGCCCCCGCGTACCGCACGCGCGGCAAAGACACAGAACTTCCCGACGGTGGACGTCTTCGTACCATCCTATAATGAAGACACCAACCTGCTTGCCAATACGCTCGCCTCGGCCAAGGCGATGGACTATCCGCCCGACAAGCTCAGGGTTTGGCTGTTGGACGACGGTGGTACCGCGCAAAAGCGCAACTCGACGAAGGTTCTGGAATCACAGGCTGCGATCGCACGCCACAATGAGCTCAAGCAGCTGTGCGACGATCTGGAAGTCGAATATCTGACACGCGAGCGCAACGAACATGCAAAGGCCGGCAATCTCAACAACGGGCTGGAGCATTCGAACGGCGAATTGATTGCCGTCTTCGACGCCGACCACGCGCCCGCTCGCGATTTTCTACGCGAAACGGTCGGATATTTCGAGGACGATCCAAAGCTCTTCCTCGTGCAGACGCCACATTTCTTCATCAATCCGGATCCGCTGGAGCGCAACCTGCGCACCTTCGACAACATGCCGAGCGAGAACGAGATGTTCTACGGCATCATTCAGCGCGGCCTGGACAAATGGAATGCGGCCTTTTTCTGCGGGTCCGCCGCCGTGCTCAGCCGCCGGGCGCTGGAATCGCAAAATGGCTTCAGCGGCATCAGCATCACCGAGGATTGCGAAACCGCGCTTGCCCTGCACGGGGCCGGCTGGAACAGCATTTATGTCGACAAGCCCCTTATTGCCGGCCTGCAGCCGGCGACCTTTGCAAGCTTCATCGGCCAGCGCAGCCGCTGGGCGCAGGGCATGATGCAGATCCTGCGCTTCCGCTTTCCTCTCCTGAAGCGCGGCCTGACGCTGCCGCAGCGCCTCTGCTACATGTCGTCGACGCTCTTTTGGCTCTTTCCGTTCCCGCGCGTCATTTTCCTGTTCGCGCCGCTCTTCTATCTGTTCTTCGACCTCGAGATCTTTACGGCGTCGGGCAGCGAGTTCCTCGCCTATACGCTTGCCTACATGCTCGTGAACCTGATGATGCAGAATTATCTCTACGGCTCGTTCCGCTGGCCATGGATTTCCGAGCTCTATGAATATGTCCAGACGGTGCATCTATTGCCTGCCGTCGTTTCGGTCATGCTCAATCCGCGCAAGCCGACCTTCAAGGTCACTGCCAAGGACGAATCGATCGCCGTCAGCCGGCTCTCGGAGATCAGCCGTCCGTTTTTCGTCATCTTCGCCGTTCAGATCATCGCGCTGGCGGTCACCATATACCGCGTCTATGCGGAACCTTATAAGGCGGATGTCACGCTCGTCGTCGGTGGTTGGAACCTCATCAACCTTATCCTGTCCGGCTGCGCACTTGGCGTCGTCTCGGAACGCGGGGAGCGCGCCTCCTCGCGGCGCGTCAGGGTGGATCGGCGCAGCGAATTCGGGACCGACGGCAACTGGAACTCCGCATCCATCGAGGATGTTTCCGTCCATGGCGCCAGGCTGAACGTCTTCAACAGGGGGATGGAACCGATCAAGGTCGGTTCGGAAGCCACCATTCGCTTCCAGCCCTATAGTGGCGCCGACATGGTGACCTTGTCGGTCGTGATCCGCAATATCGAACAAACGGGCGATATCACGGCCGTTGGATGCCAGTATGTTCCGAAGGGCGCGGCCGACCATCGCCTGATCGCCGATCTCGTCTTCGCCAATTCCGACCAATGGACGAAGTTCCAGCAAGCGCGACGGCGCAATCCCGGCATCATCCGGGGAACGATCTGGTTCCTGAGCCTGTCGTTCTATCAGACCAGTCGCGGTTTGATCTACCTTTTCAGGGGCGTCGGCTCGGATCGCACCCAGCAGCGGCAGGAGGCGAAGGCGAGAAGCTGATGAACCGTATCCTGTCCACCCTTATCCTTCCTGCTCTTGCTATTCTCCTTGTTCTCTGGGGCCCTGCGGCCGCGCAGGCGCAGACCGCCCCCTTCGACATGTCGGGCGAGCGGCCCAAAGACGCATCGCCGACGGTGCCGCAGATCACTACACCCCGCACGACAGTACCACAGGCCGAACGGCCCAAGACGACGGCGCCTTCAGCCGCAATTCCTCCGGCCGTTGTACCTAAGGCCATTGCTCCACCGGTTACCCAGCCCCTGGTCGTGGCGCCGCCCGCCGCCATGCCGCAAACCGCTGCGCCGCAGGCCACAACGCCCGCCGCCCCGGCGCAGACAAGCCCACAGACAATGCCGAAGGCAAAACCGGCAGCCGCTGTCGCACCCACGCCATTTCGGCGTTATGTCGTTCCCTTCGCCAAATTGCGATTGGAGGGGGAGGCCGATCGCAGGTCCTGGTCGATCTATCTGACGCCGGAACAGGCAGCCGCACCGGCGAGATTGAGCTTTGCCTATCAGAACGCCGTCGTCGTTGCTCCGGAGGCATCGCAGCTTACCGTCCTCTTGAACGATCGCGTAGTCCACCAACAGCAGATCGGCTCTTCCGACAGTGAATCGGATGTCACGTTCGACATCCCGCGCGGGCTCCTGCAACCCGGCGCCAATCTGCTGATCTTCGAGGCGGCGCAACGCCACCGCGTCGATTGCGATATCCCCTCGACCTACGAGCTCTGGTCGGACATCGATCCCGCGAGAACCTATCTGAGCTTCGCCAGCAGTGAGGCGGAAAAATTGTCGACGACCGATGCAATCCGCGCGATCGGCGTCGACGGAGCCGGCAAGACGCAGTTCAATCTTGTCGTGCCGGCGCTCGCACAACCCGGAACGACCAAGCCGATCCTCCGTCTCGCACAGGGCCTTGCACTCCTTAGCGGCATGCCGAACGAGATCTTCTCGTTCGATACGGACGCACTGCCCCCGCCCGGTTCCGGCAAAATGGCTGTTATCGTCGGCACGCCGGCGGAATTGCAACCGATCTTTGCCGTTCCGGCCTCGGCGCAGAATGGAGCTCTGGCGACGTTTGCGACCGATCCGCGCAGCGGTCAGCAGCTTTTGCTTATCAGCGGTCCATCCTGGCAGGCGATTTCCTCTGCGATCGATATGGTGGTTTCTCCGACCGACCGAGATCCCGATACCCGCCGGGATGTGCTGGTGACGCAACGATGGTCGGCTCCGGATGCGCCGCTGATCTACTCCGGCGCCAGCCTTTCCTTCGAGCAGCTGGGCATCAAGACCACCGAATTCTCAGGGCGGCGCTTCCACACCAGCTTCAATGTGGCAATTCCATCCGATTTCTATGCCAACGCCTATGGGGAAGCCACCATCCTGCTTGACGCAGCCTACGCCAGGGATGTGCGGCCGGGCAGCCATATCGACGTCTACGTCAACGGCAGCATCGCCACGACCAAGCCGATCACGGCGACCGGAGGCGGCATCTTCCGGCAGTTGCCCGTCCGCATCACCATGCGCCATTTCAAGCCGGGCCTGAACACAATCACACTGGAAGCCATATTGCTCGCAGACGAGGATCGAGCCTGTACGCCTGCGGCAACATCGAGCACGACACCGCGTTTTGCATTGTTCGATACCAGCCAGTTCCGCGTGCCGGATTTTGCAAGGGTCGCACAGCGGCCCAACCTTGCCGCGTTTGCCGGTACCGGCTATCCCTACAATCGCAGCAGTGAACCGACCGCACTCTTCATCGACCGGGCGGATGCCGACACGCTATCTGCGGCCGCGACACTCCTCGGTCGAATGGCGCTCGTTGCCGGACATCCCATCGGCGTGGACCCGACGGTCTCCTCAAACACCGTCGGGTCCAGCAATGCGCTGTTCATCGGCTCCGTCTCGCAACTGCCCTCGACGGTCCTCACGCAAATGAACATCGCCTCATCGACCCAGGTGGCATGGCGCCCGCCAGCCCCGGGGCAGACCGGCACGCCGGAGGCTTCCGTGACGATCGCCGATTGGCGCTCCCGTATCAGCGGCGGACTGCTGCAGGGGCAGATGGAACATTTCCAGCAATGGATGCATCGCAATTTCGATATCACGCTGAGCTCGCTGCGCTTCATGCCCAGCTCGGAGCAGGTGTTCACGCCATCGAACGCCAACAGCCTTCTGATCGCCCAGGAGGCAAATCCGACCAATGATGCAACCTGGACCGCCGTGACCGCACCGAGCGCCCAAGACCTGCGCTCCGGTGTCGAGGCAATGACCATGCAGAGCACCTGGCCTGAGATCAGCGGTCGCATCACCGTCTATTCCGGCAAGACCGGAAAGATCGATACGGTCCCTATCAGCCGCTTCACCTTTGTCACAACCCAGCCCTGGTCGCTGACAAACTATCGATTGATCGCTGCAAACTGGCTTTCCAGCAACATCCTGTCCTACGCACTTCTTTTTGTAGCCGCCTCTTTTCTGCTCGGCGTCAGCACGGCGAGCGTCCTTTCCAAGATCGGCAGGCGTGAATGAGAGGCTGGCGCTCCCTTCTTGCGATCTGCACCGCAACCGCCCTGATGGTGGCCCAACCGGTCGCCGCTCAGCGCGCAGCGATCGATGCGCAAGCCTGGGCTGCCTATAAAGCGAAGTTTCTCGATCAGAACGGCCGTATCATCGACAATGGCAATAATGGTGTCAGCCACAGCGAAGGGCAAGGCTACGGTCTCCTTCTTGCCTATCTTGCCAATAGCCAGGCTGATTTCGAGCAGATCTGGTATTTTACCCGCACGGAACTCCTGCTCCGCGACGATGGTCTCGCCGTCTGGAAATGGGATCCGGCGGTCACACCTCACGTCACCGACACGAATGACGCCTCCGATGGCGACCTGTTGATCGCCTATGCCCTGGCGCTTGCGGGATCGGCCTGGGACAGGAAGGATTACCTGCAGGCGGCGGCGAATATGGCCAAGGCAATTCTCTCGCATGTAGTCGTCAATTCCGGAGGGCGGACGCTGCTCATCCCGGGTGTGGATGGGTATCTGCCGCCTGGGCGCAAGGATGGCCCCGTCATCAATCCGTCCTACTGGATCTTCGAAGCGTTTCCCGTCATGGCCCTGCTGGCGCCTTCCGATCGCTGGCGGAAGCTGAGCGACGATGGTCTGGCCCTGCTGCACACGATACAGTTCGGCCCACGCAAGCTCCCGGCCGATTGGATCAGCCTGAGGGCCAAGCCGGAGCCCGCCGACGGCTTCGAGGCGGAATTCGGCTATAATGCCGTCAGGATCCCGCTCTACCTGGCGCGAGCTGGCATAGACGACAAAGCCCTGCTCACGCGTCTGCGGCAAGGCATGAGTGTCGAGGGAGATGTGCCGGCGACGATCGACCTTACAACCGGCAAGCCGAAGGACCTGCTTTCCGATCCCGGTTATGAAATTGTTAACCATGTTGTGGCGTGTGTGGTGAACGGAACAAAACTGCCAGCTTCGGTCAGGCAGTTCGCACCATCGCTTTACTATCCAGCCACCTTGCAACTGCTGAGCCTGGCTTTCATCGCGGAGAAACACCCGGAGTGTTTATAAAGTCCACCTTGATCATGGCTTTCATGGCCGTCGCCATGGCGGGGTTCACGCTCGCGACGAAGGATCATGACTCGCCTGAGGACAAGATCAGGCTGGCAAAATCCAGTCGCCTGGAACCGCAGATCGCGCTCGCTGGGGAGATGGCGCGGGGCGACACCCCCGAACAGCCTGTCGACCTGCGGGCGCTTGCCGATCACATACAGGCAAACGCGCCTTCTGCGGTTCTCTCCGAGCCTTCGAGCACGCAGCAGGCGGGCTCGGCCGAACCGGACGTCGTCGCACAGACCACGCCGCCATCGCAATCACAGCCGCAGCCATCCTCGCAGCAACAGGGCGAGGCTCAACCAGGCAGTAACCCGCCCAAGGTGGATGAAAGCGCATTGCGCTATTTTGCCAGCCGTGGCGACAAGGCAAGGCTACAGGCCGAGATCTCGCGCCTGCAGGCGCTCTATCCCAATTGGACGCCGCCCGCCGATCCGCTGGCCGTCCCGCAAAATGGCGACAAGCAGCTCGAGGCCATGTGGCAGCTCTATTCGGAGGGCCGCTATGCAGAGGTGCGCAAGGCCATTGCCGATCGCCAGACGGCCGAAACCGGCTGGCAGCCGCCCACTGATCTCCTTGAGCGCCTCGAGATAGCGGAAGCCCGCACCCGCCTTGTCAACGCCTCCGACCTCAAGCAATACGCGACCGTGATCGCCGTCGGCGCCAATACGCCAAGCCTGCTGACCTGCAGCGACATCGACATCCTCTGGCGCGTTGCCGAAGCCTTCATCCGCACGGATCGCGCCGCGCGCGGCCAGGATGCCTACAAATATATTCTAAAGACCTGCACCAACCCGCAGGAAAGAATTGCCACCATTCAGAAGGCCGCGAGCCTGCTGTCGTATCAACCGATGCAGGAGCTGCTGGCGCTTGAAAAACCCGACGGCAATGGTGGGCGGGAGTTCGACAGCATAAGGATCGATCTTGCCCGCCGTTTCGTGGCCCAGGGCAATGAAGACCCGAAGCTGACCATTGCACAGGATTATCTGTCTCAGGTCGAGCGTATCGCCCGCAGCCAGGGCCTGGCATCGGATGATGCGCTCCTCGGCTGGTACTATCTGCGGCGCAGCAACTACGGCGATGCGGAACAATGGTTCAAAGCAGCACATGAGAAAAAGGATTCCGCAACGATCTCGCAGGGCCTGGCACTGGTTCTGATCGCCGATCACAAGCCGCAGGAAGCCGAAGACGTCATGTACAAATGGCGCAACGAATCCAAGGATGCGATGGCGACGTATCTCGCTGCGACCGCCAATCTGATGGCCTTGCAACCGCCCGCCAATCTTGGCGAGGACGTGCTGCAGCGTGTTGCCGCTGAGATCGTGAAGGAGAAATATGTGCCGACGGCGCAGCAATTCGGCTGGTATGCCCGCACGCTCAATCAGCCGCAGGCGGCCGCCCGCTGGTTCGAGACGGCGCTGCGCTGGAAACCGGATGACGAACCTTCCGCCTATGGCCTCGCAATCACACGCGATCAGTTGAATGACCGGCAGGGTGTCGCCGAGATCCAACGGCTTTGGGCCGGCCGCTCGCAGCGCATCGCCGTTCTCGGTGAGCCGGCGCCGCGCGCACCTGCCTCGGCACCATTGCCCTCTCCCAACCAGGCGGCGCAGACAATACAGCAGGCATCACCGCAAGGAACGTCCCAGACAACACAACAGGGCAGCCCGCAATATACAGCGCCGGTCACTCCTCAAGCGGCGACTCAAGCCCCCATGGCGCAATCTAACGTCAACGCGCCGAATGCCACGCAGCCGCTCACGCCTGCTCGTCGAGCCCCGTCCGTCGACTATGCCGAACCGACACCCCGCACGAGAACGGCTGCGCGCGCAGCGCGACAGCCGTCCGGATGCGCGACCACAACCAATGCAGAGCTGCTCACACCGGCCAATGCCTTGTCGCGCGGCTGGTGCCTGATGAACCTCAATCGGCCGATGGAGGCGGTGGAAGCCTTCGGCGTCGCGTTGAACAATGCCGATCCCAAATCCCGGGAAGAGGCCGCCTATGGCCAGAGCCTCGCCTATCTCCGCGCCGGCCTCGCCAACAATGCGGCCGTTGCCGCGACCAAGGCCTCGATGAGCCACCAACGTGCCGCCGAACTGCAGGTGGCGATACTCTCCGATCGGGCATTGTCAGCCTTCTCGGGCAAACGCTATCACGAGACGCTGCTCTATCTCGACCAGCGCGCGCAACTGCAACAGGAGCGGGTCGATCTCATGGTGCTACGCGGATACTGCTATCTCAATCTCAAAATGTACGACGACGCCGAACGCATCTTCACCGCCGTCGCCGCCACCGGCAACCGCGACGGCAGCCGCGGACTTAGAGACCTCATGCTCGCCAAGCATCCGCAGCCGGGGGGGGATTATTGAGGCCAGCGGTATCACCAGCCCCACTGGCAAGCACAAACAAGTGCGCCTTCACGGCACCTGCGCCCCGGTCGCCGTCGTGTAGATCCGATAAAGCGATTGCGTCGCAGTGATAAACAGCTGATTGCGGCGCGGACCACCGAAAGTCAGATTGGCGACCGTCTGGGGTATTTTGATCTTGCCGATCAGGGTGCCGTCAGGCGCGACGCAGTGGATGCCGTCGCCGGCACTGGTCCAGATGTTGCCATCGATATCGGCGCGGAAACCGTCCGGTATGCCGGTATCGATGTTGCAGAAGACCCGGCCGTTTGCGAGTTTCTTCCCATCGACGACATCGAAGACGCGGATGTGGCGCGGGGCGCTGATGTCGTGGCTGGCGGCGGAGTCGGCAACATAGAGCTTCGTCTCGTCGGGAGAAAATGCCAGGCCGTTCGGCTGGCGGAAATCGTCGACGACGACGTCCAATTCGCCTGTCAACGGATGAAGCCTGTAGACGTTGCGGGTCGCCTGCTCTGGCTCCGCCTTGTAGCCCTCGTAGTTCGACAGGATGCCATAGGTCGGATCGGTGAACCAGATGGATCCGTCGGAACGAACGATCACGTCGTTCGGCGAATTCAGGCGCTTGCCCTTGTAGCTGTCGGCAAGCACCGTGATCGAACCGTTGATTTCCGTGCGTGTGACCCGGCGGCCACCATGTTCGCAGGATATCAATCGCCCCTGCCGGTCGCGCGTGTTGCCGTTGGCGAAATTCGACGGCGCGCGGAAGATCGAGACGCCGCCGCCCGGCACCCAGCGCAGCATGCGCTCATTGGGAATGTCGCTCCAGATCAGGCATCCGGTATCGGCAAACCAGACAGGTCCTTCCGCCCAGCGGCAGTCCGAATAAAGCTCCTCCAGCCCGGCACTTGGAACAATGAGGTTCCGGAAACGGGTATCGTAGATTTCGTAAAGGGACGAGGAGTCGTTCGACATTTGATTGTCCTAAAACTGCTGGAGAACAGTGTCAGCGCCCGCCAATGGGGCGGCCGCCTGCAACGAGAATGACGGCAATGATGATGAGGCCGGTCAGAATGAGCCTCGGCCCGGCGCCGAAGCCGTAGGTGTTCAGCATCGAGACCACCAGGAACATGAAAAGCGACGCGCCCCATATGCCCGGCACGTTCGAATCGCCGCCGGCGACCGCCGTTCCGCCGATGATAACGACGGCGATCGACATCAGCAGATATTCGGCCCCCATGTTCAAAGCGGCGCCGCCGGAAAAACTCGCGAGCAGATAGCCGCAGATCGAGGCGAGCACAGCGCAAAGCACATAGGTTGCAAGCCGTGTTCCGTCGACAGGAATGCCCGCCATGCGCGCCGCGAACATGCTCTGCCCGATTGCCGATATCCAGCGGCCATAGATCGTCCGCTCCAAAAGCACCCAGGCAACGACCGAGAGCAGAAGAGCGACAATCGCGACATTCGGCACACCGAGGAAACCGGACGTGGTGAAATCGGCCAGTTGATCCGGCGGCTTGATGCGCAGGCCGCGATTGCTCCAGATGGCGGTCGACTGGACGATGAAGCTCATCGAGAGTGTCGCGATGATGGGCGGGATGCGCAAAAGCTTGATCAGGGCATAATTGCCGATACCGATGCCAAGGCCAATGAGGATCGACACCAAGAGACCGGGCACGATCATGCCGTCCTCGACATTCATCAGCTTGAGCGCGACCGTGCCGGCAAGCGTCATCGTGGCAGGTACCGACAGATCGATATTGCCCGGTCCGAGCGTAATGACGAACATCTGGCCGATGCCGACGATCACGGAAAAAGCGGCGAAGGTCAGCGCTGCCTGCGAGAGGCCGATGGAGCTCGCGCCGCCCGTGAAGAGCACGGTGACGAGCCAAACGATGATGGTGGCGAAGAAGGACCAGATCCAGGGCTTCCGGCCAAGCACGCGAAAAGCGATCATGATTGTTTCTCCCGCTTTTCAACGCGGTTGAGCAAGAGCCGTAGCGCCAGCACGATGATCAGGATGGCGCCCTGGGCACCGATTTGCCAATCCGGCGAGATCCGCAGAAACGACAGGAACGAACCTGCCAAGGTCAGGGTCAGTGCACCGATTACGGCCCCTATCGGGGAAACGCGGCCGCCTATGAATTCCCCGCCTCCAAGGATGACGCCGGCAATCGACAGAAGCGTATAGCGCAACGCGATATTTGCATCCGCCGAGGTGGTAAGCCCGACCAGCGCGATGCCCGATAGCACCGCAAAGAGGCCGGCCAGCCCATAGGCTGCCGCACGCAGGGCGACGACGGACCAGCCGGCCCGCTCAAGCGAACGTTGATTGCCGCCGACGCCACGGATCAGCACGCCGAAGGAAGAGCGCATGACGATCAGGTGGGACATCAGCGCGATGACGACGCTCGCAACGATCGCCATAGGAACCAACGGTGGCTTCGAGGTCATCAGCCAGCGGGCCCAGTCGGGCGCCGTGCCACCCGGCGCGGGAAGCAGCAGCACCGCAAAGCCGCCCCAGACGAAGCTCATGCCGAGGGTGACGACGATCGACGGCAGGTCCCTGACATAGATGATCACCCCTATGATGGCGTAAACGGCGATTGCCGCGGCGAGAATGAGGATGCCCAGGAGCGGTGACGAATGAAGATAGGTCGCCGCCACGCAAGCGGTGAAGCTGACGAATGTTCCCATCGACAGATCGAGATCGTTCACCGACATGATCATCATCTGGGCGATCGTCGCGAGCGCAATCGGGACGGCGAGATTGAAGAGCAGATTGAGCCCGATATAGCTCATGGCCCGCGGCTGGAGATAGAAGACCGCGATCAGCAAGACAGCAAGCGACAGCGCGGGGATAAGCAGGCGCAAGGTGGTGGACGATGGACGGATCATGCGCCCTCTCCGGCAAAGGACGCTGCCAGCACGTTTTCCTCCGTGATTTCCTCTCCGACCAGTTCCGCAACGATGACGCCGTCTCGAAAGACATAGGCACGGTCGCAAAGGCGGATTTCATCCATTTCAGTGGAGTACCAGATGAAGGTCCGGCCGGCTGAAGCCTCATCGTTCAGGATGCGATAGACCTCCTGCTTGGTACCGATATCCACACCGCGCATGGGATCATCCATCAGCACGATCGGTGCCGTCGTCGCAAGCGCGCGGGCAAACAGGACCTTTTGCTGATTGCCGCCGGACAATGACAGGATGCCGTTTTCCATCGTTGGCGTGCGGATTTCGATGCGACCCTTCCATTCGGCTCCGAGGCTTTTCTCACTCTCCTTGTTGACGAGCGACATCTTCGAGAGATCACCGAGCGATGCGATGCTCAGGTTCTTCAAGATGCTCCACAGAGGAAAGGTTCCGTTCAGGCTGCGATCGCCGGCGACGAAGGTAATATTCTCCCGCCTGCCCGGCAGCCAATTGCCCGACAAGGAGCGATGGAGATCGAGCAGCATGTCGGTTTGGCCATGACCGGCAAGTCCGGCAAGTCCGACAACCTCCCCCTTTCGGACCTCGAAGGTCAGGCCCCTGCCCCTGCGCGACGGCAAGGTGAGGATGGGAGGTGTAGCGGTACGCTCCTCATTCCCGTGCTTGCGGTCTTGTTCCTTGACGACGCTGCCCATGGCCTGGACAAGGCTTCGGACATTAAAGTCCTGGGCGGCGCGATCGGCGACGACGCGGCCATCCTTCATGACGAGAATGCGGCTCGCCGTCGAAAGAATCTCGCCGAGAATATGCGAGATCAGCATCACCGCGCCGCCTGCCTGCACGAATGCCCGCACATAGGTCATCAATTGCTCGGCCAATCCGGCATCCAGCGATGAGGTCGGCTCGTCGAGAATAACCAGCTTCGGCTTCTGACCGACGGTGCAGAAGGTGATCGCAATCTCCACCATCTGCCGTTCGGCGATGGAAAGCTCACCGACGCTGCGCATAACATCGATCTTGTGGCCGGCAAAAATCTCGTCGAGCTTGGCGCGTACGATCCCAGCCGCCTGCCGGCGCCAGTTCCAGCCGGAAAGACCGTGATGAACGACCCGCATGTTCTCGACAACGGTCAGATTGGGAGCAAGAGACAGCTCCTGAAAGACACAACGAATGCCGTATGCCCGTGCGGCATTGATGCCGTGCGCCTTGTCGTTGCCGTCGTAGGTAATCGTTCCCTCATGCGGGTTAAGACCGCCATTGATGACGTTGACGATCGTCGACTTGCCGGCACCGTTGTGACCGACAAGGCCGATGCATTCGCCGGCGTGAATGGTCAGATCGGCACCATCGAGCGCCTTCACCGCGCCGAAATGCACCTTGATGCCTCTCGCCGAGACGACGGCATGCGGCTCGGTGTCTTCCTTCATCGAACTATTGTCTTTGACTGCAATCATGGATCGTCCGGCCGGGCGTTGTATCCAACCGGCGCCGCCCTCTATCGGCGGCACCGGCCTTCATTTGCTTGTCGATATGGATTACTTCGCTGCGGCGATGACCTTCTTGGCGTCATCGAGCGTGTATTCGACATTGGCGACGCCTCCCGCCTGCGTGGTGGCCAGGCTGGCTTCGAGATTGTCCTGATCGATGCGCAGGAACGGCACGACCAGATCTTTCTTCACTTGCTGACCGTCGAGGATCTGCTGCGCCACCCAGAAGGCAAGCGTCGAAACGCCGGGGGCGATCGAGACGGACATGGTTTCATAACCACTGGCATCCTTCTCCTTCTTCCACCAGGCAAGCTCGTCCTGACGATTGCCCATGACGATCGTCGGCATAGGGCGCTTGGCAGCGGCGAATGCCTGTGCAGCACCGTAGCCGTCGCCGCCCTGCGTCACGACCGCGGCAATATCCGGAAGGCTCGGCAGGATGCCGGCGACGGCGCGCTGCGCGACGTCCTGCGCCCAGTCGCCGTGCACGGAGCCGACGATTTTGAACTGCGGATATTTGGCGGCAGCCGCATGGATACCGGCGGAAATCTCGTCATCGACGGAAACGCCGGCAAGGCCTCGAATTTCGAGGACGTTGCCGCCCTTGGGCATCTTCTTGGCGAGATACTCGATCTGGCTGGCGCCCATGCCCTTGAAGTCGACGGCGATGCGCCAGGCGCAGGGTTCGGTGACGATGCCATCGAAGGAAACGACGACGATCTTGGCATCGCAGGCTTCCTTGATCGCACCGTTCAGCGCCGTCGGCGACGCGGCGTCGATGACGATCGCGTCATAGCCCTGCAGGATCATGTTCTGAATCTGCGCTGCCTGTTCGGTTGCCTGATTTTCCGCCGTCGTAAACGGATCGGCGGCAGCCACCACGCCGGCTTTCACGGCTTCGCCCGTGACTTTCTGCCAGCTGGTCAGCATGGCCTGGCGCCAGGAATTGCCGGCGTAATTGTTCGACAACGCAATTTTCTTGGATGATGTATCAGCAAAAGCGGAACCCGGCACGGCAACGCAGGCGATGACGGCGGATGCCAGCAGCATCTTGGCAATATTCATATTTTCCTCCCAATGAGCCCGTACTTCCTCTTCCAGGCCAAGATTTTCGAGCGCGCTCCTCAACGAACGACCGAAAATAATATTTGCACTGAAGGTTCCCCTGTCAGTACAAACAGGATGTCCGAGATTGTTTCGATTGTACAGGCGCTTAAGCTGCGGGACCTTGCGGGATCCCGCAGAAAAAATGCGCAAGCCCGCAGGACGAACGGCTCGGATCGGCGCTTAATAGCGTCGGAAATCCTTATGCTGCGATCGACCGGAGGAGAAGCGGTCGACGCATTGCCTGGGAGGGCGTGCCTTGCGCGATCTGGCGCCGCAATCGGTCTTCGACCACTATCTCAACATATCGAGGCTACTCGCCGGCCAGCTCGACTTTCACTCCGTCATCCGAGCAGTCGCAGCCGAAATCAGCCACGTGATCCCGCACGATCATCTCGACGTCTGTATCCTGCTGGTGGACGAGCAATTTCACACGGCCTACGAGAGCGGGCTCGAAACCGATTGGGGACGCCGGTTTCCGGCGCCGGTCAGCAACAGCCCCATCCGCACGCTTCTCTGGGGCGAGAGCGATTATCTGCTGACCGACGATGCCTGGAGCGACCCGCAGTTCCATTTCCAGGGCGCTTTTTCACACCCGATCTTTCACCAATCGCTGCATAGCCGCGTGCACGTACCACTGAAAGTACAGGGGCACGTTATCGGCGCGCTTTCCTGCTCGAGCCATCAGACCGGCTTCTACACCATGCAGCATGTCGAAAGCGCCCGCGTCATTGCCGATCTGCTGGCACCCCATTTCTTCGCCATCCGTGCCGCCGACCAGGCTAAGCTCTCGGCCATCGTCGAAGCCGAAGCCCGCGCCCGCGAAGAAGGTCTTCGCCTCGGTGCCCTGAAATTGACTGAGGCATTGGAGGCCGAGCGGCAACGTATCGGCATGGATTTGCACGATCAGATTCTGGCCGATCTGACCCGCCTCTCCCGCCGGCTGGAGAGGCTTGCCAGCCAGCCCGATGTCACCGGTGAGGCTCTTGAACCGCTTTTTCGCGGTTTGCAGCATAGCATGCACGATCTTCGCCAGATCATCGAGGAGGCCAAGCCCTCGGTCCTTCAGCTGTTCGGCTTTGCGCAAGCGGTGGAAAACCATCTTGAGCGGTCGATTCAGGAGAGCGGCGCCACTTTGGCCTGGACGCTGAAAGACGAGACCGGCGGCGCCATCGACTGCCTCGAACAGCCAGTTTCCATTGCCCTTTTCCGCATCGCGCAGGAGGCCATCAATAACGCCATACGCCATGCCCATGCCAGCAACATTGATGTTCACCTGAAAGCGGCCGGGGGCGCGGTGACCATTGACGTCACGGATGACGGTCTTGGACTTGGAAATGCCCGCAGGCCGTCAGGTGGCGGCATCGAAAATATGCGGACCCGCGCGCGGCTGATCTCGGCACGCTTTGCGATCAAACCGGCCGGCGCATCCGGAGGAACATTGGTCAGCGTCACCCTGCCCGCCAAGGCGCAGCCGGTGGGAGGAGCCGCGGCATGAAGGTTCTGATCATCGAGGACGATCCGCTTCATCGCTCCTATCTCAACGAAGCAATCCGAGCCGCACTTCCCGAATGCGATGGCGTGCTGGAAGCCGAAAACGGCAACAGCGGCGAACGGCTGGCGCGGGATTGCAAATCTGCCCATATCGTCATGGATCTGCAGATGAGCCAGCGCAACGGCATCGAGGCGGCGCGCACCATATGGAAGGAGCGGCCGGAGACGCGTATCCTCTTCTGGTCGAACTATTCCGATGAAGCCTATGTTCGCGGCGTCTCCCGCATCGTGCCGGCCGGTGCCGTCTATGGCTATGTTTTGAAATCGGCTTCAGATGACAGGTTGAAGCTGGCGCTGCGCAGCATCTTCATCGAGAGCCAGTGCGTGATCGACCGCGAAGTGCGTGGCATGCAGCAAAGAAGCCTTGGAAATGTCAACGGCTTCACCGAAGCCGAATATGAGATCCTGGTCGATATCGCACTGGGATTGACCGACCGCGCCATTGCCCAAAGGCGCAATCTCTCAGTGCGCAGCGTTCAAAATCGATTACAGCAGCTCTACATCAAGCTCGGGGTCTATCAGCCGCTCGGCAATCAGGACGACGACAGCCGTTTCAACCTAAGAGCCCGCGCCGTGGCCGTGGCGTTTCTCAGAAAGCTGCTCAATCATAGTGCTCTGGAGCGGGCGGAAACCGATCTTACCGGCTGGCTCGCCCGCCAGCCCCACGATTGAGTGACAGAATTTGCCGCCGGCGTCGATCACGCTTGACGTCTTCTACCGAATAATTGTCTATTGCTAGCAATAGACATTAATCCAACCATACGGAATTTCTCATGTCCGCCGTTTCGCCTGTCATCCTGCTCAATCCCATCGACGATGTCGCGGTTGCCCGCGTGATGATCCGCGCCGGCAGCGCCACCGGCATCGACGGCTTGATTGCTGCAGACCAGATCCCGCGCGGCCACAAGGTTGCAGTCCGCGACATCCAGTCGGGCCAGGAAATCCGCAAATTCGGCCAGCCGATCGGCGTTGCGACGCAGTTCATTCCGGCCGGCGGCCATGTCCATCTGCAGAACCTGGCAGTCATCGAATCCGAACACCCCTACCAGTTCAGCGTCGATATCGAAGAGACGGGCATGCTGCCGCGCGAGGACTGTCGGACCTTCATGGGCTTCGATCGCGGAGCAGGCGGTGTCGGCACGCGCAACTTTATCGGCATCATCACCACGGTGAACTGCTCTGCGACCGTCTCAAAATATATCGCCGAGCATTTCAATCGCACCGGAGGCCTGGACGGCTTCGACAATGTCGACGGCGTGGTGGCACTGACCCATGGCGGCGGTTGCGCCATCAATACCCAGTCTGAAGGCTATCGCTATCTCGCCCGCACCCTGCAGGGTTACGCCCGTCATCCGAATTTCGGCGGCATCCTGATGATCGGCCTTGGCTGCGAAACCAATCAGATCGCGCCCATTCTCGAACATTACAAGCTCGAGGAAGGAAACCGGCTGCGCACCATGACGATCCAGGATCTCGGCGGTACCCGCAAAACGATCGCGGCTGCTTCGGAAATGATCAAGGACATGTTGCCCGAGGTGAACTCAGCCAAGCGCACCGTTCAGCCCCTCTCGGGCATCAAGCTCGCCCTGGAATGCGGTGGCTCCGATGGCTATTCGGGAATTTCGGCCAATCCGGCGCTCGGCTATGCCTCCGATCTTCTCGTGCGCAATGGCGGTACATCGGTTCTGGCGGAAACGCCGGAGATCTATGGCGCGGAACATCTGCTGACGCGCAGAGCGGTCACGCCCGCAGTCGCCGAAAAGCTGCTCTCCAGAATTGATTGGTGGCGCGATTATACCCGCCGCAACGGCGCGGAACTCAACAACAACCCATCCTACGGCAACAAGCTCGGCGGATTGACGACCATCCTCGAAAAGTCGCTCGGTGCGGTCGCCAAGGGCGGCTCCATGCCGCTGAAGGCCGTCTACGAATATTCGGAGATCGTCGATGAACCCGGCTTCGTCTTCATGGATACCCCCGGCTACGATCCCGTTGCCGTCACCGGCCAGGTGGCCGGCGGCTGCAATGTGATCTGCTTTACCACCGGCCGGGGATCGGTGTCCGGATTCAAACCGGCACCCTGCGTCAAGATCGCCACCAACACCGAGATGTACAACCATATGCGCGAGGATATGGATATCAACTGCGGTGACATCGTCAGCGGCGACGACACGATCGAGGCGGCCGGCGAACGGATCTTCGAGGAAATCATCGCTGTCGCCTCCGGCAAGAAGACGCTGAGCGAAACCTTCGACTATGGCGACAATGAATTCGTTCCCTGGCAGGTCGGCGCCATTACCTGACGCCGTCAAAATCAGGTGATGAAGCTGTATTCGTCCGGCTGGTAGTGCTCGCGGATATAGGCGGCACGCGCCTGCACATTAGGCTGCGAATTGCTTATGTGATCGCGCATGGCTTTCCGCAGCCCTTGTTCGTCGCGCTTTTGCACCATCTCGAACACGCCGATATGTTCCGCAAGAAACGGCTCATGGTCCGGCCTCTTGATGCGACTACCGACGATGTGCTTGCTCAACGTCAGGATACAATGCGTCCGCTTCAGAATATTCAGGAATTCCTTGTTCGGACAGGCCTGCAGGCTGCGCAGATGAAGATCGAGCTCGAGTTCGTACATTGTCGAGGCCGTGACATCGGGATAATCCGCAAGCGCCTGCGACAGCCGCGCAAGCATCGCCTCGACGTGGTCGCTGGAAAGTCCATCCAAGGCGCTGGCGAGCGCCACCGGCTCGATCTGCTCGCGAACCTCATATAGGTCGCGGATGCGCTGAGCGTCGAGCGGTACGATCGACCAGCGAAAATTGTCGTCCTTCTCGGTAATGCCGAGCGTCTCGAGCTTTAGCAGCACATCGCGCGCCACCCCGCGCCCGACGCCGAAATGCCGCGCCAATTCGTTTTCATTGATGCGATAACGACCGAAGACGGAGCGATGGACGACGATGCGCTCGACATCTTCATAAAGCGCCTGCCAGGCAAATGCGGGCCTGCCGCTGTTTTCATCAAGCAAGTTGCCGAGATAATTGTCGAGCTTAACCCGTTTCGGCGGTGTTCCCGGCACCCCGACAATAAAGCCTCGGCCATCGAACCGGGCGATAAGACCATCCTCAAGCAGCAGCTGCAGCGCCTGGCGCACCGGCGCGCGGCTGCTGCCGACCAGGCCGGCAAGTGCCGCCTCCGTCACCACAAGTCCATCCGGCACGGCTCCCGCCAAGATCTCGGCCTTCAATCGCCCGTGAAGCTCCTCATAGAGCCTGGTCTTGCGCAGACCGCTGCTCTCCAAATGCGATACGCTCATATCGTTCCATGTTTCATCAAACGGACTACCATCATCGCTATCCACATTGCCTATTCAAAAAGGGAACGGCAATCCAATAGAGGCGCCGCCCGCTCCAAGCGGATCAAATCGTGCGAATTCGAGAGCCGAGGCCGACATCGGGCACTTCAAGGGCATCAAGCCGAGCGTTAGCGGATGCGCGCGGATCGTCGGTCACAATACGATCTTCGTCGACGATCGTTATCCCTTGGCGTATGGTTTCCAGATCAAGTAGAAGGGCTTGATCAGGCGAGGCATTAGATGAAATCCGGCAAGCATGAATTGAAGCATGGTCCTTTGAAGGTCGGATTTATTCTCGCGCGATCGTTTACCCTTTCCGCCTTCGCGCTGTTTATCGATACGCTAAGACTGGCGAGCGATGAGGCCGATAAGTCCGGCAGGGTCCTGGCCGACTGGCAGGTGTTGGGTAGCACACGGCATCTCATCACCTCCAGCTGCGGGGTTCAGGTCGCACCGACATCGGACTTTATCGAGCCGCGGGAGTTTGACTACATCGTCGTGGTCGGTGGACTTTTGAACACGGACATCACGATAGACAATCAGACCGCCGATTATTTGAAGAAGGCCGCGGCTCAAAAAATCCCGCTCATCGGCGTTTGCACCGGCACCTTCATTCTGGCGCGCCTCGGCCTGATGAAAACACACCAGACCTGCGTCAGCTGGCTGCACTACCAGGCCTATCGAGAGCAATTTCCCGACAATCCGGTTCGTTCCGACCGCCTGTTCAATCTCGATCGCAGCCGCGGATCGTGTGCCGGCGGAAGCAGCGCTGCCGATATGGCGGCCTTCCTTGTCAGACGGCATATCAGCAGGGATGCCGAACGAAATGCTCTAGAAGTGCTGCAGATCGAGCGGGCTCGATCCGGCCTGGATATCCAGCCGCGCAAGCCGCTCGCCATCGAATGCCAGGACCCGCGTCTGAAAGCCGTGCTCATCACCATGGAAAGCCATATCGAGGACGTCGTGCCGACCGAAGATCTTGCCGCGTCCGTCGGCCTGTCTCGGCGACAACTCGAGCGCCTATTCCTGGAGGAAATGAAGACGTCTCCCGGAGCTGTCTACACGCGCATTCGCATGGAGCGCGCCAAGCAACTGGTTCTTCAGACGCAGGCGCCGCTCATCGAAATTGCACTTGAAGTGGGCTTTGACAGTGCGTCGCACTTTGCCAGATTGTTCCGAAGGCTATTTGGGCAATCACCGACGGAGCTACGCCGCGCACAGGCATAAGATGCCTGTGGCGTTCTCGTGGCGACATCTGCTGAAGGCGGAGATCCGATATGTCCGTGCGCATCAAGCGAATTTATGAACCTGCAGACAAGCATGACGGCAAGCGTATCCTTGTCGACCGATTATGGCCCCGCGGCATAGCCAAGAGCGATGCCCATATCGACGTCTGGCTGAAGGACGTCGCACCAAGCGCTGATCTGCGGCGGTGGTTCGCTCACGATCCGAACAAATGGAACGAGTTTCGCCATCGCTATCAGGATGAACTCAAGAAGAACGCCAAAGCGGTGGATCAGCTTAAAGACGAGATCGGACAATCGACTGCGACGCTTCTTTACGGTGCGAAAGACAGCGAGCACAATCACGCCATCGTGCTCGTGGATTTCATCACCAAAGACTAACACTACTTTGGCAGATTAACCGGTCATTTACGATGATGGGCCATCTTGGGCACTTTCACAGGGGTGCGCGAGATGTCGGAACTGGATGTTGCGCTGGCGGATTGGCTGAAGCCGTTCGTCGAGAAGCTTGGTCACAAGAAGCGGCGGCAGATGTGCCCGGTCTATATTTCGGGCCTCATCGGACCTGGTGATCGCAAGAGTATCGAGCCGATGGCGGAACGTCTGGCACCTGATCGCTACGACCGCCTACATCATTTCATCTCGGATGGGATTTGGGATGCCGGTCCTCTTGAGGCGGAACTGGCGGTGCAGGCCGACAAGATTGTCGGGGCTTCAGATGCTTTTCTGGTGATCGACGACACAGGTCTGCCGAAGAAAGGCGACCATTCTGTTGGGGTCGCGCCGCAGTACGCGTCGATGCTCGGCAAGCGCGCCAATTGCCAGACGCTGGTGTCGTTGACGCTGGCCCGCGACGAGGTTCCCGTCCCAGTGGGCTTACGATTGTTCTTGCCCGACAGTTGGACGAGTGATCAGGATCGGATGGCGAAGGCTGGTGTTCCCGAGGAGATGCGCCTATCCCGCACCAAACCGGAGATCGCGCTCGGCGAGATCGATCGGCTGATGGCCGCAGGCGTGCGGTTTGGCAC
>NZ_JAQJCI010000009.1:0-244486 GCF_030182495.1 Rhizobium aureum
CTCGGTTTCGCATATTGTCGGCTTCTTGAAGGGCAAGACGGCCCTTTACGTAGCGAACAAATATGCGCGCAAGCGCCGCTACAAAGGGTATCACTTTTGGGCACGCGGGTATTTCGTATCGACGACGGGCTATAACGAGCAGGTCGTCAGACAATATATCCGTAATCAGGAAAAGGCCGACAAAGCTTCCGACTTTGCCGACCTCTTCAATCGTAGCTACTAAGCGCTAACAATACCGCTTCTAGCGGTTCAAGCGCAGCGTTTCAAACCTCCACCTCTGGTGGAGGTCATGACTTTTGTACGATCAGGCAGAGCGGAGAAGCACGCCTATGCGGATGGCACCGTGCGGGACACTTCGGAAAACAGCCAGGATCGCAGGGCCGCAATAGCCGGCCGCTCCAATGCGCCGGGCGGATAG
This sequence comes from Rhizobium aureum, assembly GCF_030182495.1. Lineage (NCBI taxonomy): Bacteria > Pseudomonadati > Pseudomonadota > Alphaproteobacteria > Hyphomicrobiales > Rhizobiaceae > Rhizobium > Rhizobium aureum. The sequence goes on from NZ_JAQJCI010000009.1 coordinate 419, forward strand.
ACGAGGTGATAGGCGAGCGCGCTCGCAAATCCGATGGGGAAGGGCGCGACGAGCGTACCCTCAGCCAGCTCCTGCTCCACGAAGGACCGGCGCATCAGCGCGATGCCGAGCCCCGCCTTCATGGCGTGATAGGCACCCGTCCCGTCGGTAAAGACCGGTCCATGCATCGCGTCCACGCGCGTCGCACCGGCAGCTTGCAGCCAGAGCTCCCAGTCCCGTCGATAGACATCGTGGATCAGCGTCAGATTTGCCAGAGCGTCGACTTCAGGAGAAGGGCCGAGGGTCGCCGCCGTCTCGGGCGTGCAGACCGGTACATACTCGTCATCCAGCAGCCTTTCGCTCGCCAGCCCCTCGTAGCCGCCGAGGCCGTGGCGGATGGCGATATCTATCCCATCCCGTTGGAAATCCATCATGCGGTGCGAAGCGCTGATGCGCAGGTCGATATCCGGATGCGCTTCCTCGAACCGCCGCAGCCGCGGCACGAGCCAATGCGTGGCAAAGCCGGCGGTACAGGTGACGGTCAGCACCGTGTCCTTCGAGCGCATCGCCAAGGCCGCTGTCGCCTCGCGGATGAGGCGGAAGGCCGTTCGCATCGTCGCGAAATATTCAGCGCCTTCGCTCGTCAATGCGAGGCTGCGGGTCCGCCGCTCGAAAAGCCGCACGCCGAGCGCAGTTTCAAGATCGCGGATCTGCAGGCTGATGGCGCCTGGCGTCACATGCAGCTCGTTTGCCGCCAGTGTCATGCTGAGATGCCGGGCGGAGGCCTCGAAGGCGCGCAGCGCCGAGAGGGATGGCAGTTGATCCATGATAATTGAGCTCAGCTAAATCATGATCTGAAAAAGACTCGTTTGTCAGAGTCCAAGAATAGCGGGATTATTCCAGCAATTCGAAAGGTTGGCAATCATATCGAGATCCGGCCATCGATAAGCAAAACTCAATCGGCAGATGCTGGAGATAATCAGATGTCTCAGAAATCCATGGGCGCAGTCGAATGGAGCATGTTGATGGGGCTGTCCGTCCTTTGGGGCGGCTCCTTCCTGTTCAACGGCATTCTGGTGCGCGAACTGCCGCCCTTCACCATCGTTACCGCGCGTGTCGCGCTCGCCGCCATTGCTCTGCATGTCATCGTGCGCGCCACCGGACATTCCATGCCGAAAGACGGCAAGACCTGGCTTGCCTTCTTAGGCATGGGCTTCCTCAATAATGTCATTCCCTTCCTGCTGATCGTGTGGGGGCAGACGCATATCGCCAGTGGTCTCGCATCCATCCTCAATGCCACCACGCCGCTCTTTGCCGTCGTCGTCGCCCATTTCCTGACGGAGGATGAGAAGATGACTGGCAATCGGCTGATCGGGGTCATCGTCGGCTTTGCCGGTGTGGCGCTGATGATCGGCCCGTCGGTGCTGGCGAGCCTCGGTTCCAACGTACTGGCGCAGCTCGCCGTGCTGGGTGCCGCCTTCAGCTATTCCCTGGCCGGCATATTCGGGCGTCGTTTCCGCCGCATGGGGCTGGCGCCGATCATTCCGGCCGCCGGTCAGGTGACAGGGTCGGCCATCCTGCTGTTGCCGATCGCGCTCTTCGTCGACCGTCCCTGGACGCTCACAATGCCGTCGTCGGAGACCTGGCTTGCTCTTGCCGGCCTAGCCATCCTGTCGACCGCCATCGCCTATATGCTGTTCTTTCGCATCCTTGCGACGGCCGGCGCCACCAACCTGATGCTGGTGACCTTCCTGATTCCCGTCAGCGCGATCCTGCTCGGAGCCCTCGTTCTCGGCGAGAGCCTGCAGCCGAAGCATTTCATCGGCATGGCCCTCATCGCCGTCGGTCTTGCCGCAATCGATGGGCGTTTGCTTACCCTCCCCTTGAGGGGGAGGGTCGGCACGTAAGTGCCGGGGTGGGGTGATCTCGGCAACAACCGAGTCATCATCGCACATACGCGGGTCACCCCCACCCGCCGCTGTGCGGCGACCTCCCCCCTCAAGGGGGAGGTGTCAACAAGCGAGATCGGCGACGACCGAATCGAGAACCAGCATTCCCGCCGGCGTACAGCGCAGGCGGGAATTGCCGATCCGCTCTATGAAACCGTGTTCCAGTAAAAAGGCTTCGCGCTGCGGATCGGGATCGCGGCCGGAAAGCTGCTGCCAGCGGGCGAGATCGACGCCTTCGCGAAGCCGCAGGCCCATCAGCAGCAATTCGTCGGCCTGTTCGTCGAACCCAAGCATTTCCTGGTCGATCATGCCGTGGCCATCGCGCTCGACCATATCGAGCCAGCTCTCCGGCTTGCGCTCGGTGGCCGTCGCCAGCTTCTGCGGCCCTCGGGTCAGGCGGCCATGCGCGCCGGGGCCGATCCCGGCATAGTCGCCATAGCGCCAATAGGTGAGGTTGTGCCGGCTCTCGGCGCCGGGCTGCGCGTGATTGGAAACCTCGTAGGCCGGCATGCCCTCGCGTTCGGTAATCTCCTGCGTCGCTTCATAAAGCAGCGCCGATTGATCGCCATCGGGCACGATCAGCTTTCCGGCCTTGTGCAGGCCATAGAAGGGCGTGCCCTCCTCGATCGTCAGTTGATAGAGCGAGAGGTGATCGACCGCATAGGAGATTGCCTCCTTCAGCTCGCGCTCCCATTCCTCGACGGTCTGGTTGGGGCGGGCATAGATGAGGTCGAAGGACATGCGCGGGAAGATCTCGCGCGCCAGCCTGATCGCCTTCAGCGCATCTTCGACATTGTGCAGACGTCCAAGGAATTTCAGGTCGCGGTCGTTCAGCGCCTGCACGCCCATCGACACGCGATTGACGCCGGCGGCGCGATAGCCGCGAAAGCGCTCCGCTTCGACGCTGGACGGATTGGCTTCCATGGTGATCTCGATACCATCAGGCACATGCCAGGTTTTGGCGATACCATCGAGCACCGCACCGACTGTTTCCGGTTTCATCAGCGACGGCGTGCCGCCGCCGAGGAAGACACTGGTGACGGTCTTCGGGCCGCTGATCATCCGCATCGTCGCCATTTCCTTCAGAAAGGCGGCGGCAAAGCGTTCTTGATCGACAGGCTGGTGGCGCACATGGCTGTTGAAATCGCAGTAGGGACATTTGGCCGCGCAAAAGGGCCAATGCACATACACGCCGAAACCGGGTTCGCCGGTATCGGGCAGCAATTGCGCGCCGTGCATCAGATCCTGTGTGTCCACGATTTCCACGGGATTAGCTTACGCCTCCAGGCAGGTTTCGACAAAGATCTTGAAGGCGCGGGCGCGGTGCGACAGCGCCTGCTCGTCGCCGGGCTTCCAGCCATGCTTCTGCTCGGCGCTCATTTCGCCGAATGTGGTCTCGTAGCCCTTGGGCTGGAAGACCGGGTCGTAGCCGAAGCCCTGGGTGCCGCGCGGCGGCCAGACGACGGTGCCTTCCACTTCGCCGCGGAAAAGTTCGGTATGCCCATCCGGCCAGGCAAGGCAAAGGACGCTGACGAAGCGCGCCGTGCGGCTTTCCGGCGAGGTGGCGCCGGCTTTCTCCAGGGCGGTCTCGACCTTCTGCATGGCCATGGCGAAGTCGCGCGTACCGTCAGGCCTCTCCGCCCAATTGGCCGTATAGACGCCGGGATCGCCGCCAAGCGCATCGATGACCAGACCGGAGTCGTCCGAGAGTGCCGGCAGGCCGGAGGCATTGGCGGAGGCGAGCGCCTTGATCGTCGCATTCTCCTCGAAGGTCGTGCCCGTCTCGTCCGGTTCGATGAAGTTGAGATCGGCGGCGGACTTGGCGGTAAAGCCGAGCGGACCGATGAGATCGCGGATTTCCTGGATCTTGCCGGCATTGTGGCTGGCGACGACGATGGTCTTGGTATCGAGCTTGCGCATGTGCTGTCCTGTCATAGCCCCCAGATGCGGGGTTCGGCGCATTCCAGGCTGTTGCCGGCCGGATCGCGGAAATAGATCGATCGGCCGCCGTTCGGCCAGTGAAAATCGGCTTCGATATCGACACCGGCAGCCTTCAGCCTCTCGGCCATGGCCTCGATATCGTTGCTATCGACACGGAAGCAGACATGGCCATGGCCCTTGGTCCCATGCGGCGGCACGGGCAGGGCGCCCGGTTCGTGCGGCTTGAGCGTTTCTCCGCTGTTGAAGATCAGGAGCACACCTGGCCCACAGCGATAAAAGACATGGCGATTGCCGCCTCGCGATATCTTCTCCAGCCCGAGTATGCCGCCATAAAAGGCTTCGACTGCATCGAGATCGTCCGCATAGAGCGCAGTTTCAAGAACGCCTGTGAGTGTCGCATCGCTCAACGGATCAGCCCCTCACCCTAGCCCTCTCCCCCATGCGGGGAGAGGGGACGACCTCAGGCTCGATCGTCGTCCGATTCCAGCGTGGTGAAGAGGGATAACAAAGGGTGCATCTAGCCCCTTCTCCCCGTCTCGGCGGGGAGAAAGTGGCCACCCATCGATGAACTCGGGGGCCGGATGAGGGGCAGGCTGCACGCTCCGCATTCGTTGATATCCTCAGGCGATGGCCTGCTTCTGCAGCTCCACCAGTTCGGCGATGCCGTTCTTGGCAAGGTGCATCAGCGTGGCGAATTCCTCTTCGCTGAAGGGGGCGCCCTCAGCCGTTCCCTGGATCTCGACGATGCCGCCCTTGCCCGTCATGACGAAATTGGCGTCGGTCTCGGCCGAGGAATCCTCAAGATAGTCGAGATCGATGACAGGCTGATCGGCAAAGATACCGCAGGAGATGGCTGCGATGTGGTCCTTCAGCACGCGTTCCACCTTGACCATGTTGCGGCTTTCCATCCACTTCAGGCAGTCATAAAGCGCGATCCAGCCGCCGGTGATCGAGGCCGTGCGCGTGCCGCCATCCGCCTGGATGACGTCGCAGTCGACGGTGATCTGGCGTTCGCCGAGTTCCTTGAGGTCGACGACGGCGCGCAGCGACCGGCCGATGAGGCGCTGGATTTCCTGCGTGCGGCCGCCCTGCTTGCCCGCGGCGGCTTCGCGCTTCATGCGCTCGCCGGTGGCCCGCGGCAGCATGCCGTATTCGGCCGTGACCCAGCCCTTGCCGCTGTTGCGCAGCCATGGCGGCGTTTTGTCCTCCAGGCTTGCCGTGCAGAGCACATGCGTATCGCCGAATTTCACCAGGCAGGAGCCTTCCGCATGCTTGGAAAAATTGCGCTCGAACGACACCTTGCGCATCTGGTCGGTTTTTCTGCCTGAAGGCCGCATTCCACTCTCCTGAAAGTTCGTTGACCGCTTCTACGACCCACAGCCTGCTTTTGCAAAGGAAAAGCAGGCTGTGAGACCTGTCCGCGCCTCCAGCGGCATTTTCCCTTTTGCCATTGCTAACCGAATGATTATATTTTGCCTAAGGCTCAACGGAATGGATCTGACAGCGAAATGGTATTCACGACATCGTCGGTCTCGGATGTCATTGCTGCACTGGACGAACGCTCCAAGGAAATCTTCCGCCGTATCGTCGAAGGCTATCTGGAAAATGGCGAGCCGCTGGGTTCGCGCAATCTCTCGCGCCTGCTGCCGATGTCGCTCTCGCCGGCCTCGGTGCGCAATGTCATGAGCGATCTGGAAGAGCTGGGACTCATCTATTCGCCGCATGTGAGTGCCGGGCGATTGCCGACGCAGGTGGGCCTACGCTTCTTCGTCGATGCGTTCATGCAGGTCGGTGATCTCTCCGCCGAGGATCGGGCCAATATCGACCGGCAGGTGCGCGGCAGCAATCGCGATCAGCCGATGGAATCGATGATGTCGGAGGCGAGCCGGGTGCTCTCGGGCATTTCGCGCGGCGCCGGTCTCGTCATCACCTCCAAGAGCGACCCGGTGCTCAAGCACGTGGAATTCATTCGCCTGGAGCCGACCAAGGCGCTTGCCGTGCTCGTCGGCGATCACGATCAAGTCGAAAACCGCATCATCGAACTGCCGGCAGGCACGACGTCGTCGCAGCTGACGGAAGCCGCCAACTTCCTTAACGCCCATATGACCGGCCAGACGCTGCCGGAGCTGCGGCGGCAGTTGCAAAGTCTTAAGGAAAGCGTGCGCCAGGAACTGGACAGCTTGTCTCATCAGCTGGTCGAGCGCGGCATTGCCGTCTGGTCCGGCGGCGATGACGAAGGCAAGCCGACGCAGCTCATCGTGCGCGGCCACTCCAATCTGCTGGCCGAAATCGGCGGCGCGGAGGATCTGGATCGCCTGCGCCTTCTTTTCGACGATCTCGAAAAGAAGGACAGCCTCATCGAGATTCTCAATCTTGCCGAAAGCGGCCCGGGGGTGCGCATCTTCATCGGTTCGGAAAACAAGCTTTTCTCGTTGTCCGGTTCCTCGCTGATCGTCGCTCCCTATCGTGACGACGATGATCGTATCGTCGGCGCGGTCGGCGTCATCGGCCCGACGCGGCTGAACTATGCCCGCATCGTGCCCATGGTCGATTATACGGCGCAGCTGATTTCGCGGCTGACCCGGCCGGGGATTTGACGAGACGGATCCGACGGTGACGGTCAATCGGCAAGCAGCATCCCAGATCCGCCCATCTCGGCCGGAAGGTCCTTCTGCTTCGGAAGCCCGTCGCCCATGTGCAGCACTGTCGTTTCATAGTTGACGTGCAGCGCCGGCTGGAAATCGAGGCCGGGCAGGATGGCGGCGTAGACATCGGTCACGCCCCATGTCGGATGCTCGGTCAAGAGATGGCCGCCGCAGACCGTGCACCACTTGCGCACGCTCGTCTCGGTTTTCTGGTAGCTGCCGATCTTGTCAGCACCTCTGGTGATGTGAACCGCTTGCGGCGGCCAGAGCGAAAAGGCATTGACCGGGCCTGCCGACCATTCGCGGCAAGAGTCGCAATGACAGTAGCCCATCGCCACTGGCTCGCCATCGACAGTAATTTCGACTGCCCCACAGAAACACTTGCCTGAAAGGGATTTGCCATTAGACATTGATCTCACCCCTCGCTGTGCTGCATCTCAGCATACCACCGGGGAGGAGGGCTGAACAGTCGATGTCTCGAACGGCATTCAAGAGCGGGGAGGCATATTGCCGCCGCCCGCAAAGCCGCGAATTGGCTGTTCTTCTCGACAAAGCCTTGATTTTTTCCGGGCAAACCTCGATATCGGGCACATCCAAAGACCAAGCAATTCGGAGACCGTCATGACCGACGAAACAACAAAAACCGGACCTGACGCCACGGCGGCCGACACGTCAGCGGATTTCGCGCAGGATGCAGCGGAAACCGTTGATGCGGCCGAGCCGTCTCAGCCAGATCCGGTTGAGCTGCTGAAGGCCGAGAACGGCGAACTGCGCGATCGCTACCTGCGCCTTGCTGCCGAGATGGACAACCTCCGTCGCCGCACCGAGCGCGACGTGAAGGATGCGAAGTCCTATTCCGTGGCAAGCTTTGCCCGCGACATGCTCTCGGTGGCCGATAATCTGCGCCGCACGCTGGACGCCATTCCGGCTGAAGCCCGCGCTGGCGGCGACGCCGGCCTGAAGACGCTGATCGAAGGCGTCGAGATGACCGAGCGTTCGATGCTATCGGCCCTCGAGCGCCACGGCGTGCGTCAGCTCGAACCGATCGGACAGAAGTTCGACCCCAATTTCCACCAGGCCATGTTCGAAGTGCCGAACCCTGAAGTGCCGAACAACACGGTCGTCCAAGTGGTGCAGGCCGGCTTCGTCATCGGCGACCGCGTTCTGCGCCCGGCCATGGTCGGGGTCGCCAAGGGTGGGCCGAAAATCGTGGAAAATGCCGAGCAGGGCGCCAACAGCCCGCTGGATGAAAAAGACGCCTGATCTTTCAGAGCGATAGCGAAAAAGACAGAGCCGGATGATCTGAGGTCATCCGGCTCTTATTTTTGCCTTGGTCAGATGCGACGCAGGTCGTCACGCGGCGTTGGATGCCTGCTCCTCGTTGAGGAAGGCGTAGATGGCGGAGGCGGAGTCGGTGGCGCGGAGTTTCGCGACGAGATCCTGGTCCCGCAGAACGCGGGCGATGCGCGAGAGCGCCTTCAGGTGGTCCGCGCCGGCACCTTCGGGCGCGAGCAGCAGGAAGACGAGATCGACGGGCTGATCGTCCAGCGCCTCGAAATCGACAGGCGCTTCAAGGCGCGCGAAAATGCCGGCGATGGACTTGATGCTGGCAAGCTTGCCGTGGGGAATGGCGATCCCGTTGCCGACGCCGGTCGAGCCGAGGCGCTCGCGCTGCAGCACGACGTCGAAGATTTCGCGCTCGGGCAATCCGGTGAGCTTGGAGGCTTTGGCGGCCAACTCCTGAAGCAGTTGTTTTTTGGAATTTGCCTTCAAGGCGGGGATGATCGCATCTTGCTGTAGCAAATCTGCCAATGCCATTCTCTTTATCCTTCGTGTCGCCGAGAACCGATGACGGGCAAGCGGCGGCCAGCTGCCATGATGCGCAGCCGCCGCTTATCTTCTATTCTCAGCCTTTGATATTGGCCGCGTCGATCCAGCCAATGTTGCCGTCCTGACGGCGGTAGACGATGTTCAAGTGTTCGTTGCCGGGGCTGCGGAAGAGCAGCAGCGGTTCGTCGGTCATGTCGAGCGCCATCACGGCAGTCGCCACCGACATGGTCTTCAATTGCTTCGTGCTTTCTGCGACGATCGCCGGTGCGAAATCGGAAGGAACCTCCTCATCGTCGTCCGGAACGCCGTCCATGACGGTATAGGCAACTTCCGCCTGCCCGTTCACATGATTGCCGGCCTGATGGTCCTTGAGTTTGCGCTTGTAGCGGCGCAGGCGTTTTTCGATGCGCTCGGACGCGGCGTCGAAAGCGAGTTGCGGGTCCATGGCTTCCCCTGCGGCATGCAGCACCACGCCGCTGTCGAGATGAAGCTTGCAATCGGCCGCAAAGCGCGAGCTGGACTTCTGCACAGTTACCTGACCCGAATACCCCCCGTCGAAGTATTTCGTCACGGCCATACCGATCTGGTCTTCAATCCGTTGGCGGAAGGAATCACCAATTTCCATATGTTTACCGGAGACACGCACACTCATGGAGTTTCCCTTCTTGTAGTGGTTATTGCGCGTATCAGTTTACGCCAAGCCTCAAGCTCATCCAAGCACTTCACGCAGTCAAAGGCAAATTGCGTATATCGACCGCCTTTTGGATGGTGGGGATAAGTTTCATGGTCGTGCTGTCCTGCAGCGATTGCGGCGGGCTTCTAGCCCTGCCGCTTGCGAAAGTCAACTGCATCTTAACGGACCGTTAGGAGTTTGACATCCTATGGTTGAGGGTGGCCGACCGTCAGAAACCGGAAACTTTGGCCAGCGCCCGCTTTTCCCGGCGCCTTTGAACGGAGGAGGGGATGTTCATGGCTTCCCGGTATTTTGCAACCGTGCGGCGAGCGAGCTCTATCCCGCCCTTCTTCAGCGTATCGACAATATCATCGTCGGACAGCACCGCATCCGGGCTTTCGCTGCTGATCAGCAGGCGGATCTTGTGGCGCACGGCCTCGGCGGAGTGGCTGTCGCCGCCTTCCACGGCGCTGATCGAAACCGTGAAGAAGTATTTGAGCTCGAACAGCCCGCGCGGCGTCAGCATATATTTGTTCGAAGTCACGCGGCTGACCGTGGACTCGTGCATCTTGATGGCGTCCGCCACGGTTTTCAGATTGAGCGGCCGCAGATGGTCGACGCCGTGTACGAGGAATGCATCCTGCTGCCGGACGATCTCGCTCGCCACCTTCATGATCGTCTTGGCGCGCTGGTCCAGGCTGCGGGTCAGCCAGTTGGCATTCTGCAGGCATTCCGACAGGAAGGCATGGTCTTGACTGGTCTTGGAGACGGAGGCGAAATAGGACTGGCTCACCAATACCCGCGGCAGCGCATCGGGATTGAGCTCTACCAGCCAGCTCCCGTCCGCTGAGGGGCGCACGACGATATCCGGCATGATCGCCTCGGATATGTCGGCCTCGAAGCCGCTGCCGGGCTTGGGGTTCAGCTGGCGGATTTCCGCCATCATGTCGAGCAGGTCTTCCTCGTCGACGCCGCAGAGGCGCTTCAGCGTGGCGAAATCGCGCCGGGCAAGCAGCTCGAGATTTTCGATCAGCCGCTCCATGGCGGGATCGAAGCGATCCTTCTGCCGGAGCTGGATTGCCAGGCATTCGCTGAGGGAGCGGGCAAAGACGCCGGGCGGATCGAGCTGCTGCAAGGCATCCAGCACGCGCTCGACGTCGGCAAGCGTCGCACCGAGGCGTTCGGCCGTCTCACCGAGCTCGCCGCGCAGATAGCCACAATCGTCGAGCTGGTCGACGAGATGCTGGGCGATCAGCCGGTCGCCCATGGAAGGCAGCGAGAAGGGGATTTGTTCGTTGAGATGATCGCGCAACGACACCTGGCCGGCGACGAAGTCGTCGAGGTCGTAGCTTTCGCCGGCCTCGCCGCCAGGCATGGATTTCCACTGACTCAGCAATTCCGGCGCGTCGGCGCGCTGCGGAACGCCGTCGTCCGGAAAGACATCGTTGAAATTGGTATCGAGCTCGTCGCTCAGCCGTTTGGCGTTGCCGGTATTGTCGTTTTCGTACCAATCGCTCGCGAGGTCGCCGCCACCTCGTTCGAAGCCATCTTCGCCGTGCGATTCTTCCGAGGCCTCGAAATGATCATCCTTGGCTTCGCGTTCGCCGCTACTGCCTAGATCCTCGTCATTTGACGCAAATTCCAGCAGCGGATTTTTCTCGACTTCCTGCGCAATGAACTGACTCAGCTCGAAATGGGTCATTTGCAGCAACTGAATGGATTGCATCAGTTGCGGAGTCATGACCAGGCTCTGGCTTTGGCGCAGGAAAAGATTGGCCGATAGTGCCATGGCGGACGCAGGACTCCCTTGAACTCCTCGGGATTCCGCGTCTTCTGTTAATAAAACCTTCGCGAAATTCCAACTGGCCCAAAAATTGCTTTTTTATGGGATTTGGTCAAGCGGAACTGTGAAACGAAAGTAAATTTCCGGCGCTCGCCGGCATTCGATAATATTGTGGGATGAAAGGATCGAATTTCAGCCTATCAGAGGCTGAAATTATCACCGAGATAAAGCTTGCGAACTTCGGGATTGCTGACGATGTCGTTCGCCCTGCCATGGGTCAGCACCTCACCCGCATGGATGATATAGGCGCGGTCTATCAGGCCGAGCGTCTCGCGGACATTGTGGTCGGTGATCAACACGCCGATGCCGCGTGCCGTCAGGTGATGCACGAGGTTCTGAATATCGGCGACCGAGATCGGGTCGACGCCCGCGAAAGGCTCATCGAGCAGCATGAAGGTCGGGTCGGTCGCAAGCGCGCGGGCGATTTCAAGGCGACGGCGCTCACCGCCCGAAAGCGCGATGGCCGGCACGGTGCGCAGATTGCGAATGTGGAATTCCTCCAGCAGTTCGTCGATCTTGCGCTCCCGCTTGGTCTTGTCCTTTTCATGGACTTCGAGCACGGCGCGGATGTTTTCTTCCACCGTCAGGCCACGGAAGATCGATGCTTCCTGCGGCAGGTAGCCGACGCCGAGCCGCGCGCGGCGGTACATCGGCATCGAGGTGACATTGTTGCCGTCGATCTCGATCGTGCCCTCATCGACCGGCACCAGTCCGGTGATCATATAGAAACACGTCGTCTTGCCGGCGCCGTTCGGCCCGAGCAGGCCGACGGCTTCACCGCGCCGCACCACCAGCGAAACGCCGTTGACGACACGGCGTGTCCGGTAGGTCTTGGTGAGGCCGCGGGCAATCAGCGTCCCCTTATAGCGTGCCTTATCTGCGGCCGGTGCGCCCGATGCCGCAGAAGACGGCCCGGGCACGCCGGGCAAAGTGGAAGTGGTCGTTGTGGTCACGAGAGGGCCGGTATCAATTTTTCTTTTGTTGCTGCTGCACTTGCTGCGACTTCGGATCGAGCTGGATCTGAACGCGGCCGCCGCAGGAATCCAGCTGTGCTTCACCCGTCGCCATGTGCACGGTGAGTTGGCAGCCGGTGAAAACGTTCGGTCCGTCCGTCAGAACCACTTTCTTGCCCTTGAGGATCGCAAGCTGGCTGGCCATGTCGAAGGAGCCGTCCTCCGCCGTCGCCGTCTGCGTGCCGGAAACGAGATAAACCTTGTCGGTGACCAGAATATGGTCGATGTTGGCATCGCCCGATACCAGCGACTGGTTCTGCTCCTTGGCTGCCTTGGCGACAGGATTGTCGGCCTGCTTGGCATCCGCCGGTTGCTTCTTCTTGTAGAAGACCGTCATCTTGCCCGCCTGCATCGTCGTGGTGCCCTGAACAACCTTGACGTTGCCGGTGAACACGGCCTGGCTTTCCTGGTCATGGATTTCCAGCTTGTCGCTTTCGATCTGGATCGGCTGATCGCTGGAAAGGGCAAGGCCCGGCATGGAGCTGGTCGTCGACTGCGCACCTGCCTCTGCGGCTGCGAAGAAGGCGAGCGCGCTGAAGGTAGCAAGAAGACCCGCCTTGCGCAGGCCAGAGTTGAAAATTGAATTTGGCCAATACTTTATCATGAACCGCCCGGCTTCTGTTCGCTAGCTGAATTGTGGAGAGCGGACGGTTCGATATGCATCCGAACCTGCCCGTCGAATTCGATTACGCTCCCCTTATCCGTCATCTTGAGCGAACGCGCAACAACCGACATGCCGCCTCTGTTGATTGCAACCTCATCCTGGCTGGACAGGTCGCCTTTCTTGACATCGAGGAACGCGGTCTTGAATGCTGCACGCAGGCCATTGTCCATCTGGACGATGAAAGGCTCCGTCAGTTTCAGCGTGTCGGCCTGGCGATCGAAATCCGCGCTCTGGGCCGTCACATGGGCGATCACGTCGGTATTGACGGGCATGGATGCCTTGATGGCCTTGAGCGTGATCATGTTCGGGTTCTTGAGATCCTGCAGCGCTTTCTCCGCCAGCAGGGAATAACTGATGCCGTCCTTGTTGCGGCCGGCGATGGCCGGACGCTCCATGACCACCTTGCCGTCCTCGATCTTGGCGCCCTCGATCTGTATGTCCGCCGGCAGATAGGCGCGGATCAACGAGACGGCAATGAAGATGAGCGAGACGATGAGGGCGGCAAGCGGCAGCATTACCCTCAGCCGCTTCACGCGCGCAGAGTGGAAGATTGCGTCCTTATACGCATTCCGTTCCGACAGCGGGCGGATTGCCTCTCCGGGGGTCTCGATCGTATTGAGCATGCAACAGGTCCGTCTTCTTTGATCCGAGAACCGCATTCACGCTAATGCGAGGCTGCGCCAAAAGCCCATCGGATCGTTTCGCATTATTGCACTGGCTTGCCAATATGGATTTTTCTCCGCAGCCGAGGAATTTCGGCAGAAAAATATCCGATTGGCCCGTGCATCAGGTCGAGCAATGTCCTATCTGATGAACAACAGAGCGGCCACCGGCCAAGGACATCGAGAACGGGAAACGCTTTTCTCTAAGGATTGTGCCCGTTTCAAGGTGTCATTATCCGGGTTTCGTAACGCATTCGATTTGTTGCAGGGAGAAATAAGGCGTGATGGACAGTTCTGCAATCGCAGATCGGCGACAATTGCGTCGCAAGCTTGGTTTTTGGCGGGTTGTTGCCGTTTTGCTCCTTGTGGGGCTCGGCTTCGCGCTTTATCGCTTCGTCGCCGGAGACCTTCCCGACACCCGCGGCCCGCAAATTGCCCGCGTCAAGATTTCCGGGCTCATCCAGGACGATCAGGAGCTCCTCGAACGGCTGAAGAAGATCCGCGACAATGATCAGGTCAAGGCGCTGATCGTTTCGATCTCGTCGACCGGCGGGACCACCTATGGCGGCGAGCGCATCTTCAAGGCGATCCGCGCCGTCGCCGCCAAGAAGCCTGTCGTATCGGATATTCGCACCGTTGCCGCCTCGGCCGGCTATATGATCGCGACGGCCGGCGACGATATCGTTGCCGGCGATACCTCGATCACCGGGTCTATCGGCGTCATCTTCCAGTATCCGCAGCTCAAGGATCTGCTCGACAAGCTCGGCGTTTCCCTCGACGAGATCAAGTCGGCACCGCTGAAGGCCGAACCTTCGCCCTTCCATCCGGCAAGCGAGGAAGCCAGGAGCATGATCCGCAACATGGTCATGGACAGCTACGGCTGGTTCGTGGATCTGGTGGCGGATCGCCGCAAGCTGCCGCGCGAAGACGTGTTGAAGCTTGCCGACGGCAGCATCTTTACCGGCCGGCAGGCGCTGCAGAACAAGCTGATCGATAAGCTCGGCGGCGAAGACGAAATCCTTGCCTATCTCGAAACGCGCAAGGTCAAGAAGGACCTGCCGATCGTCGACTGGAAGCCGGAAGACAAAACCTCGTCCTTCTTCTGGCCGGGCGCCGCTTCCTGGTTGCTAAATCGTCTTGGTTATGATGATTTTGTAAAAGGAGAAGCTCTCCAGAAAATCATGACCGATAAGTTGTTTCTTGACGGCCTGCTTTCTGTTTGGCAGGGTGCAGCCAATTGATAAATCAATGATTTAAGGGGATAGCTGTGATCAAGTCGGAACTGGTGCAGATTGTTGCCGCCCGCAACCCGCATCTCTATCACCGCGACGTCGAAAATATCGTCAATGCCGTCTTGGATGAAATCACCGATGCACTCGCTGCGGGAAACCGGGTTGAGCTTCGCGGCTTTGGCGCTTTTTCCGTCAAGAACCGGCCTTCGCGCTCCGGTCGCAACCCGCGCACCGGCGATACGGTCTTCGTCGAGGAAAAATGGGTTCCCTTCTTCAAAACGGGCAAGGAATTGCGCGAGCGCCTGAATCCGGGCGCAGGCGACGAGGAAGACGACAACTGATCGGCCCCATCGCGCCGAACTTTCCCGAAAATGCTCCGGCGAGATAGCGTCGGACATGATTGTGCCGCGACGCGGTGGCACTTGAATTCAGCCGCCTCTTTTCTATTCTGCGGCTGAAGGCGGCTTGGATGCGGGCATCCATGGCTGCGGATAAAGGAGCTGCGCAATGGCCAAGAAGATCGTCAATCTGCTGATATTGCTGCCGCTCGGCATCATCCTCATCATATTCTGCGTTGCCAACCGGCAGTCCGTGACGCTGGCGCTCAATCCGTTCCGGCCGGACGATCAGGTTCTGTCGCTGAATGCGCCTCTGTTCGCCCTGCTGTTTGTCGCTCTGATCCTCGGCATGATCGTCGGCGCCGCGGTGACCTGGTTCAATCAGGGAAAATACCGCAAACGCGCTCGCAACCAGTCTCGAGAGGCGGTCCGCTGGCAGGCCGAGGCCGACAAGCACCGCACGCGTGCCGAAGAGATCACCGGCCAGCTTCCGTCAAAATGACGGGCTGCCGTTAAGCCGCATCTCCTTGTAGTCACCCTCGGGCGAGGCGCCGTCGCCGATAATCTCGAAGCCGAGTTTTCGATAGAAGGTCATGGCGTGCGTATTCTTGACCAGGCACTTCAGCCGGTAGCGGCGCATGGGCCAGTCCGGCAGGGCGGCGAGCAGGGCCTTTCCGGCGCCGCGCCCCTGGAAGGCCGGCAGGATGTAGAGCATATGGATGAAGTCATCCGGCTCCCACACGGCGGCAAAGCCCGCAACCAGACCATTCTCGTTTTCGCAGACGAACAGCCGTTCGCCATTCGTATGAACGGCGAAGTCCTCAAGGCTGAAGCGGTCGGGATCGACCCATCTGAATGTCTCGCGGCGGACGCGGAGGTAGATCTCCGCAAGCTCCCCCATGTCTTGTTCGCGTGCAGGCCGGACGGCCCAGGTCTCGAATTTCGATGTCATGATCGACTATATGGGCGCCAGATGTGCTTGCGGCAATCAGGCGTCGGCCTGGCCGTTGATGGCAGCGGTGAAATCGGCGAAAAACTGCTGCGCCAGCTTCTTCGCGCTGGAATCGACCAGGCGGGAGCCAAGCTGCGCAATCTTGCCGCCGACCTGCGCCTTCGCCTCATATTGCAGGATGGTTTCGTTGCCGTCTTCCTTCAGGATGACGTCCGCGCCGCCCTTGGCAAAGCCGGCAATGCCGCCCTTTCCCTCACCTGATATCGTGTAGCTCTCCGGCGCGTTGATGTTGGAAAGCGTGACCTCGCCATTGAAGGAGGCGGAAACCGGGCCGATCTTCAGCTTCACGGTCGCGGTCAGTTCCGTCGGGGAAATCCTCTCCAGGCTTTGACAGCCCGGAATGCATTGCTTGAGGATCTCCGGATCGTTCAGCGCCGCCCACACCGCGTCCCTGGGTGCCGCAATCCGCTCCTCGCCGGTCATGTCCATGCGCAATCCTCCCAATGTGACATTTTATGCATGGATCATCGCAGATCGGAAAGCGCTTTGCCAAGTGGCGGCCAGATGCTATTTGCACGCACATATCAATTTTGAGACAAGCATGGTGAAACACAGGGAAAACCGCCCCGGCCAAAAGGCCGCCGGCGGTCTTGGGGCAAAACCCCGGCGCGATATGCCCGGCAAGCCGCCGGCAAAGGCCGCGCATGCTTCAAGGCCAGCCAAGCCTTCGTACGATGCCAAACCTTCGCGCAATCATGGCGAGCGGGCGACCGAGCCGCGTGATGCGGCGTCCGCTCCTGCGGCGCCCGAGCGCCCGCTGCTGACGCGAAGCGGCGAACGGCCGGCCGAACGCGTGCCCGTCATCCTCGAATCGCTGGGTGCCGGCGATTTTCACCTGATCGACAGCGGCAATGGACAGAAGCTCGAGCAATACGGTCCCTATCGCATCGTCCGGCCGGAAGCGCAGGCACTGTGGCCGCCGTCGCTTGCCTCCCATGTTTGGGACAATGCCGATGCCGTCTTTACCGGCGATACGGATGAAGACGGCATGGGCCGCTGGCGTTTCCCACGCGAGGCGCTCGGCGAGACATGGCCGCTGCAATTGCTCGGCGTCGATTTCCTTGGCCGCTTCACCGCCTTTCGCCATGTCGGCGTCTTCCCGGAGCAGATCGTGCACTGGGCATGGATGAAGGAGCAGGTCGAGGCGGCGAAACGGCCGCTGAAGGTTCTGAACCTCTTTGGCTATACCGGCGTGGCGTCGCTGGTGGCGGCCGCAGCCGGCGCGGAAGTAACTCATGTCGATGCCTCCAAGAAGGCGATCGGCTGGGCGCGCGAAAACCAGGCTTTGGGCCGCGTGGAAAAGCTGCCGATCCGCTGGATCTGCGAGGATGCGATGAAGTTCATCCTGCGTGAGGAGCGGCGCGGCAACAAATACGACATCATCCTGACCGACCCACCCAAGTTTGGCCGCGGCCCGAACGGCGAGGTCTGGCATCTGTTCGAGCATCTGCCGCTGATGCTCGATATCTGCCGCGAGATTCTGTCGCCGAAGGCACTCGGCCTCGTGCTGACGGCCTATTCCATCCGCGCCAGCTTCTATTCGATCCATGAGTTGATGCGCGAGACGATGCGCGGCGCCGGCGGCGCCGTCGAATCCGGCGAGCTCGTCATCCGCGAAGCCGGTCTCGACGGCCATACGCCGGGCAGGGCGCTTTCCACCTCTCTCTTTAGCCGCTGGGTGCCGAAATGAACCAGGATTTTCGCAATGACGGCCCGCGCAAGGTCGGACAGGTCAAGGAGGTCACCTCGCTTGCCAATCCGATCGTCAAGGATATCAAGGCGCTGACGGTCAAGAAGTCCCGCGAGGAAAGCGGCGCCTTCCTGGCCGAGGGCCTGAAGCTCGTCATCGACGCGCTCGAGCTCGGCTGGACGATCCGCACGCTGGTCTATGCCAAGGCCGCCAAGGGCAAGCCTCTCGTCGAGCAGGTCGCCGCCAAGACGGTTGCGGCCGGCGGGCTGGTACTCGAGGTCAGCGAAAAGGTCATCGGCTCCATCACCCGCCGCGACAATCCGCAGATGGTGGTCGGCGTCTTCGAGCAGCGCTGGCGACAGCTTCGCGACGTCAAGCCGAAGACGGGCGAAACCTGGGTCGCGCTCGACCGCGTGCGCGATCCCGGCAATCTCGGCACGATCATTCGCACCGCCGATGCGGCCGGTGCCTCCGGCGTTATCCTCGTCGGCGAGACCACCGATCCGTTTTCGCTGGAAACCGTACGCGCCACCATGGGCTCGGTCTTTGCCGTTCCCGTCGTCAAGGCGACACCGGAGGAGTTCCTGGCCTGGAAGAAGAAGGCTGAGGTTTCCGTTGTCGCCACCCACCTGGCCGGCGCCGTCGATTACCGCACCATCGATTACAAGAGGAAGCCCGTCGTCATCCTGATGGGCAACGAGCAGTCCGGCCTGCCGGATGTCCTGGCGAAAGAGGCCGATGCACTCGCCCGCATTCCGCAAGCCGGCCGTGCCGACAGCCTCAATCTGGCGGTTGCAACTGCGGTCATGCTGTTCGAGGCCCGCCGCCATATTCTGTCACTTAACTAGCGAGACCCGATGACCGAAAGCGAGACCAATGAACAGCCGACTGCGAGGCCGGCCTTGTTTTCCCGGCCCCTGCCGATCCTGATCTTCATCGTGGTTGCGGTCATTCTCGATCAGGCCGTCAAGGTCATGGTCGATCACTGGCTGCCGCTGCAGGAGATGGTGCCGGTCATTCCGATGCTGGCGCTCTATCGCACCTACAATCTCGGCGTCGCGTTCTCCATGCTGTCAGGCATGGACGGCTGGTTCATCGTCGGCATGCGGCTCGTCATCGTCGCTTTCGTGCTGTGGCTCTGGTGGCGCACGCCCGACAATCGCTGGCTTGCCCATGTGGGCTTTGCCCTGATCATCGCCGGGGCGCTCGGCAACCTGATCGACCGCTTTCTGTATGGCCATGTGATCGACTATATCCTCTTCCACACCCAGACCTGGTCTTTTGCGGTGTTCAATCTCGCTGATAGTTTCATCACCGTCGGGGCAGGCTGCGTCATTCTCGACGAGCTTCTAATGCCGAAAAAGGCGAAAGCTTAAAATTCTAGCGAATCCCTGAAGGCATCGGGAAGAGTGCATGTGTTAGCCAGGTTGCATGAGCACTCTGGCAAATCTGCAGCAAAAGCTTGCCGCAGCCCAAATCCGCGGCCACACGGGACCGATCGAAGGAGCGGCCGAAACCGAGCCGCCGCCTGCGAAACCGATCCCATCATCCCAGGATGCGCTCCGCCAGCCGGCCTCGCCGGCAAAGGCGTGGTGGCTGGAAGGCCATTGGCTGAATGGCGGCGGCCTTCTGGCGGGCGCGGCCCTTCTTGCGATCGGCTTTGCCGGAGGTCCGCTGACGCTTGCAGGCGTTCTCGGTCTTGTTGCAATCGTGCTTGCCGCTGTCGGCATCTTCAATGCCCGCAACGCATCGCGCAAACCTGGAGTCATCCCAGCCGATTTCAGCGAAAGCGAGCACGACCGTCTTTGGGAACACAGGGAAAGCACCGGCCTGCTTGCTACCGTTCATGATGCGCTCGGCGACATCGCGGTCACGCGCAGCATCGATCGCCGGATTCTGCATGCCAACGCCACTTTCCGCAAACTGACCGGCAAGCCGCATCCGGAAGGCCTGACTCTGGAAGAAGCCGGTCTCTTATTCCGTGCCGTCACCGATGCAAAACATCAGGATGCCGAAATCGCCACGCCCGAAGGGCGGCGCGTCTTTGCCTGGCACGATGTCATGTTCCGCGATCCGGCGACGGGGCAATTGTGCATCCAGAGCATTGCGCGCGACGTGACGGAAGAGCGGCAGGCGGCTCGCCTGCGCGAGGATGCGCGGCTGAAGGCCGAATATAACAGCGCGGCCAAATCGCGGCTGCTCGCCACCGTCAGCCACGAGATCCGTACGCCGCTGTCGGGCATTCTCGGCATGAACCATCTGCTTGCCCAGACGCCGTTGACCTTGGAGCAGGCAAATTACCTGACGGGCATTCGCCAGTCGGGTCATGCGCTGGTGCAGCTGGTCGAAGACCTGCTGGATTTCTCCACGATCGAGGTCGGTCGCTTTCAATTGCATCCGCGCAAGGAGGCGTTGCGGCCTCTGCTGGAAGGCGTCATCGAGATGCTTGCCCATCGCGCTCATGAAAAGGGCATCGAAATCGCTGCGAGCGTTGCGGCCAAGGTCCCTGAGAGCATGGAATTCGATCCGGCCCGTCTGCGCCAGATCCTGTTCAATGTCATCGGCAACGCCGTGAAGTTCACCCAGACCGGCGGCGTGCTTGTCCGTGTCGATATCCGGGAACAGGATTTGACGATATCGGTGCGGGATAGCGGCCCCGGCATGACCGAGGAAGAACAGGCGCGTGTCTTCGGCGAGTTCGAACAGGCCGGCACGATCGTGGAAAAAAGCGCCGGCACCGGCCTGGGTCTGGCCATTTCCGCCCGCATCCTGCGCGAATTCGGCGGCAGGCTCAGCGTCGCCAGCGAACGCGGCAAGGGCAGCGAGTTCATCATTTCCTTTCCGGTCGGCCTGGATGCCGGGGAGAACGAACATGAGTGGCGCGACATCATGCTCAAGGGATCGCGTGTCCTGCTGCTGGCGCCGGAAGGGGCCGCAAGCGAGGCAATCACGCAAACCATCCGTACCCTTGGCGGCCATTGCCGGCTGATCTACGCCGGCGATATGGACGACCTGCTGCGCTCGTTCCCAATGGGCGAGGAGGGAGCGTGGACGGATCTCATCGTCGACCACCGCATGGCGCCCTGGTATTTCAGCGAGGGAACCGCGCTTGCCGTGCCCGGCCTGCGCAAGATCTTCCTGGTCAATCCGGAGGAGCGCAACACCCATCCGCTCGATCTCTTCGACGCCTGGCTCATCCGGCCGCTGCGCGAACAATCGCTCATCGATGTGCTGAGGGGTCGCATGCGAGGCATGGAAAAGCGCGATGCTTTCATCGAAGCGGTCTCCGAGATCGGCATCACGACGCCGGAGGCGGAGGACCGCACGCTCGATATCCTGCTTGGCGAAGATGATCCGGTCAATGCCATGCTGGTCAGGGCCATGCTCTCCAAGGCCGGCCACAGAGTCCGCCTCGTCGAGGATTTCGACGGTCTTCGCGTTCGCGTCGAAAACGCCGAAGCGCGGCCCGAGGTGCTGGTAACCGATCTCAACATGCCCGGAGGCTCGGGTGCCGCCGTGCTTGCGCAATTGCGGGCCTACGAGCGTCGGCACGGTTTGCCTCCACTTCCGATCGTCGTATTGACCGCAGACAGCCGCGACTCGGTCCGCCGTCAGGCTTTGCTGGCCGGGGCCGATGCCGTCATCGTCAAGCCGGTCGATCCCGAAAAGCTGACGGCAACGCTGCAGGGCCTGTCGAGGTCGGTTTTCGAACGCGCCTAGACATGAGCACCGATCTTCGGATGAAGGTTAAGGAAGCCGGCTCATCAATGCTCGATAGCGGCCGGCAATAAGGCTCAACCTATGGCAATTGCTGCTGCTAAGTTGGGGACGGTGCGTTCATTCGAAAATTGAAATGGGCACACTTCTTGCTTTTAGCAAAGCTGCGTGTCACTTTCCTGTCGCACGAATTTGGTTTATGGCGCTATATCGGCCCGTAGGGGAGAATCGCCATGTCCATCGAAATCTTGAATCGCGAAGCTCAGGGCGAAATGGTTCAGTCTTCAAAGGCAACGGTTGCACCAGTTGCCAGCGATGTGCTCGGACGCATCGGAAATCTAGAAACGCGCCTTGCCCGCACGGCGCGCGAAATCGATGCCGCTCAGGCCGTCCGCTACCGCGTTTTCGTCGAGGAGATGAACGCGCAACTGCCGGCTGAGGCCATGCGTCGCCAGCGTGATATCGACAATTGGGACGCCATTTGCGACCATCTTCTGGTTTTGGACCATTCGATCGAAGGCGACCCGGAAGACCAGATCGTCGGCACCTATCGTCTGTTGCGTCAGGAAGTGGCCATGGCCAATGGCGGCTTCTATTCCTCTTCGGAATTCGACATCGACACGCTGCTGGCCCGTCATCCGGACAAGCGCTTCATGGAGCTTGGCCGTTCCTGTGTGTTGCCGGCTTACCGGAACAAGCGCACGGTGGAATTGCTGTGGCAAGGCAATTGGGCCTATGCCCTGAAGCACGGTATGGGCGCGATGATCGGCTGCGCCTCTTTCCCGGGCATCCTGCCGGAGCAGCATGCGCTGGCCCTGTCCTTCCTCTATCACAATGTTGTCGCCAAGGACGAATGGACAGTCGGTGCCTTGCCGTCCCTTGCTCGCAACATGGACCTGATGCCTGTTGAAGCCGTCAATCCGAAAAAGGCGCTCATGGCGATGCCGCCGCTGATCAAGGGTTATCTGCGCCTTGGTGCTATGGTCGGATCGACCGCCGTTGTCGATCATGCCTTCAACACGACCGACGTGCTGATCGTCCTGCCGATCGCCAGCATCTCGGACCGCTACGTCAATTACTACGGCGCGGATGCCGGTCGCTTCGCAAGCTGACAGATCTCAAGGGATCACAAAAATATCGATCGCATCGGTGATGCCGCGAAGCGCGACATGATGCGATTGCGGTTTCAAGCCGCGTGTCGTCAGCAGTTCGGCGGCGCGGGCATTCTCCAGCACCGCACCCGTGGCAAATATCTCGCTCGATGTCGCCAGATGCTGCACGCGTGAGGCGATATTGACCGTTTGTCCGAAATAATCCTGCCGCTCGTTCAGGCTGACCGCGATGCATGGTCCCTCGTGGATGCCGATCTTCAGAAGAAGATCGTCGTTGCCGCGTTCCTCGTTGAGGCTGGACATGGCCTCGCGCATCCGCATTGCCGCAGCGAGCGCCCGGTCTGGCGTCGGGAAAGTGGCCATGACCGCGTCGCCGATGGTCTTGACGACCGCGCCGGCTTCCGCACCTACGATTTCATGCAGGATGCTGAAGTGTGTTTTGACCAGATCGAAGGCCGCAAGATCGCCAACCCGCTCATAGAGTTCCGTCGAACCACGAAGATCGGTGAAGAGAAAGGTGAGGCTCGCGATTTTCAGCCGCTGGTTGATGTCGATCGTATCGGTCCGGTATATGTCGCGGAAGGTCTGATTGGAGAGCAGCCGCTTGGCGGTCAGGAACGGCCGGCGTTGGCCGAGCAGGGTATGAAGTGCATCATTGGCGATGCACACGGACGGCAGGGTGCGCACTTCCGTATGGTTCTCTATGACGATGCGAAGCGGGCCCGGTCTAAGCTCGATCGTGTCGTGGTGCCGATGCATGCGATCGAAGACGAGCGATATGCTCTGCCGTTCCTTGGATGGTTCGCCCTTTACGTCGATGAACTGCGCGCTATGGGTAACCGGCTCGAAAACAATGACGAATTCGGCCGGCAGTTGCAGCGACAGGACAGCCTTTTCGCCCGCTGGCAGCTCCAAGGCTTCCAATAGGAATTCATCGACCTTTTCCTCATAGCCGTCATCGGGAAGATCGACGCCCGAACTCCAGTAGACCTGGCGGAAATATTCATGAGGCGGCAAATCATGCGGATTGTGGGCGTCGATATGGCGCAGCCGCGGACTGACGGTGAAGGTGACCTCGACCATCTCGTCGAGCGTCGGTTCGTAGCCGGCTGCACATAAGGTACAGCTATAGGTTTCGCTCTGGACCGACTTCAGCGATGTATTGGCATCCAGCACCCCGCCGCATCCCGGGCAAAGCACGTTCCAGGACATCTCGAACAGGCCAAGGCGCGCGGCGTGGAGAAAGGCACTGATGGTGTGTTCGTCGTCGAAGCCATGGTCGCCCGCGAAGGCGAGCGCATTCATGCGATTGAGCTTGCGGTCGGGCGCCTCGAGCACCATCCGCTCGATTGCGTCGACGATGTCAGGCCGCGCTGAATGGCGCAGCACTTCGAACAGGGGCTGAGCGTCAGTCATCCCCCATTCTACACCTAATTCCCAGGGCAGCCATCATCTTTGTTCGGCTGCCCTAGGAATGCAAGGGTCAGGCGCCGGCACCATAGGCCGCGATGGCGGCCATATTGACGATATCGGAATCCTTGGCTCCCATGGAAGTGATCTGCACCGGCTTGTCGAGGCCGACGAGCAGCGGCCCGATCACCGTGGAGCCGCCGAGTTCCTGCAGCATCTTGGTGGAGATCGCCGCAGAGTGGAAAGCGGGCATGACAAGCACGTTTGCCGGTCCGGAAAGCCGCGAGAAGGGATAGAGGCTTTCCATGAGCTTCCGGTCCAGCGCCACATCCGCCGCCATTTCGCCGTCGAATTCAAAATTGACGTATCGCTTGTCGAGAATATCAACCGCTTCACGCACCCGCTCGGAACGTTCGCCCGGCGGATGGCCGAAGGTGGAATAAGCGAGCATGGCAACGCGGGGTTCATAGCCCATGCGCCGTGCGAAACCGGCGGCTTCTTCAGCGATATCGGCCAGTTCTTCGGAGGTCGGCATGTCGTGCACGGCGGTATCGGCAACGAAGACGGTTCGGCCGCGAGCAAGCACGATCGATATGCCGATGACCCGGTGTCCCGGCTTGGCGTCGATGCAGCGGCGCACGTCTCCAAGCGCAGTCGAATAGTTGCGCGTCACGCCCGTTACCATGCCGTCGGCGTCTCCCAGCGCCACCATGCAGGCGGCGAAGTGATTGCGGTCGTTGTGGATCAGGCGGATGACGTCGCGATGCAGGTAGCCCTGGCGCTGCAGCCGGGCATAGAGATAGTCGATATAGGCGTCGCCCCGCTTCGAGATGCGCGCATTGACGATTTCGAGGCCGGGGCGATTGAGATCGATGCCGGCGCGTTCGGCGGTGGCCTCGATCAGATCCTCGCGGCCGAGCAGGATCGCCGTGCCGAGTCCCTGGTTGGCATAGGAGAGGGCGGCGCGCATGACCTGTTCTTCTTCCGCCTCGGCGAAGACAATGCGCTTCTGATGCCGGCGCACGCGCTCGTAGAGCTGGGCCAGCGTCGAGGCGATCGGATCGCGCCGGGCCGAGAGTTCGCGCGCATAGGCGGCCATATCCGATATTTCGCGGCGCGCGACGCCGCTTTCGATCGCGGCTTTCGCGACAGCCACCGGTATTGCCGAGATCAGGCGCGGGTCGAACGGCACCGGGATGATGTATTGCGCGCCGAAGCGCGGCCTTGCGCCCTGATAGGCGGCGACCACGTCGTCGGGCACGTCTTCGCGCGCCAGGCTCGCCAGCGCGTTGACGGCGGCGATCTTCATCTCGTCATTGATGGTGGTCGCGCGCACATCGAGCGCGCCCCGGAAGATATAGGGGAAACCGAGGACATTATTGACCTGGTTCGGATAGTCCGAGCGCCCCGTCGCCATGATGGCGTCGTCGCGGATGCGGGCGACTTCTTCCGGCGTGATTTCCGGATCGGGATTGGCCATGGCGAAGATGATCGGCTTGTCCGCCAGGGAGCGGATCATCTCTTCCGAGAAGGCATCCTTCTGCGACAGCCCGAACACCACATCGGCACCCTTCATCGCTTCCGCCAGCGTGCGCTTGTCGGTCTTGACGGCGTGTGCCGACTTCCACTGGTTCATGCCTTCGCTGCGGCCCTGGTAGATCACGCCCTTGGTGTCGCAGAGGACGATGTTCTCAGGGTTGAAGCCCATGGCCTTGATCAGCTCGATGCAGGCGATGGCGGCAGCGCCGGCGCCGTTGCAGACGAGCTTGGTGGTCTTGAGATCGCGGCCGGTCAGCTCGAGCGCGTTGATGAGCCCGGCGGCGGCGATGATCGCGGTACCGTGCTGGTCGTCATGGAACACGGGGATATCCATGAGCTCGCGCAGTCGCTGCTCGATGATGAAGCAGTCGGGTGCCTTGATATCTTCCAGATTGATGCCGCCGAAGGAGGGGCCGAGATAGCGCACGCAATTGATGAATTCGTCGACGTTCTCGGTGTCGATCTCGAGGTCGATCGAATCGACGTCGGCAAAGCGCTTGAAGAGGACCGATTTGCCCTCCATGACCGGCTTGGAGGCCAGAGCTCCGAGATTGCCGAGCCCCAGAATGGCCGTGCCGTTCGAGATGACGGCGACCATGTTGCCACGCGAGGTATAGTCGTAGGCCGTCGCCGGATCGGCGGCGATCGCCTTGACGGGAACGGCGACACCGGGCGAATAGGCAAGGGAAAGATCGCGTTGTGTCGCCATCGGCTTGGTCGGGTTGATCTCAAGCTTGCCGGGGCGGCCGTTCTTGTGGAAGTCCAGTGCTTCCTGATCGGTGATCCCCGTTCCCGGACGCGACTTGCTCTTGCTGTCAGCCATTGTTCCTCCAAACCTCCTGTGGGCGACCGGTCCCTCTTGTCCGATAGCTGTTGTCTTCTATAGCGGCGCGCGGATAGGGTGGCACCTCATTTTTTTGGAAAAACTGCACCTCCGTGAACGAACGTATTAACGCCAGCATCGATGCTTTCTCGGCCGCCGAGCTTGCCTCGGAGGAAAGCCGCGCCTCGGCCACTCCGATGATGGAGCAATATATCGAGATCAAAGCGAACAATCCCGGTTCGCTGTTGTTCTATCGCATGGGCGACTTCTACGAACTGTTCTTCGAAGATGCCGTCGATGCGTCGCGCGCGCTCGGCATCACGCTGACGAAGCGCGGCCAGCACATGGGGCAGGATATCCCGATGTGCGGCGTGCCGGTTCACGCCGCCGATGACTACCTGCAGAAGCTGATCGCGCTTGGTTTCCGTGTCGCCGTCTGCGAGCAGGTGGAAGATCCGGCGGAGGCTAAGAAGCGCGGCGGCAAATCGGTGGTGCGACGCGATGTCGTGCGTCTGGTGACGCCGGGCACGATTACCGAGGAAAAGCTGCTTTCGCCTTCGGAATCCAACTATCTGATGGCGCTCACCCGCATCCGCGGCGGCGCCGAGCCGCAGCTGGCGCTTGCCTGGATCGATATTTCGACAGGCGTCTTCCGCCTCGCCGAGACGGAAGCCTCAAGGCTGCTGGCCGACATCCTGCGCATCGATCCCAGAGAACTGATCCTGCCGGATACGATGTTCCATGATCCCGAGCTGAAGCCGGTTTTCGATATCCTCGGGCGGACCGCTGTACCGCAGCCCGCGGTGCTCTTCGACAGCGCCAGCGCCGAGGGACGGATCACACGTTACTTCGGCGTGTCGACGCTCGATGGTTTCGGCACGTTCAGCCGGGCAGAGCTTGCCGCCGCTGCCGCTGCCATCGCCTATGTCGAAAAGACCCAGCTTGCCGAGCGGCCGCCGCTGGGGCTGCCCGAGCGTGAAAGCGGCGCTTCGACGCTCTTCATCGATCCCGCCACCCGCGCCAATCTCGAACTGGTTCGCACGCTTTCCGGCGACCGCAACGGCTCGTTGTTGAAGGCGATCGACCGCACCGTGACCGGCGGTGGTGCCCGCCTTCTCGCCGAACGGCTGATGTCGCCGCTCACCGACCCCGCCCGCATCAATGAACGCCTGGATTCGATCGGCTTCCTGACCGAGGAGCCGTCGCTCTGCAGCGATCTGCGTTCGGCGTTGAAGCATGTGCCCGACATGCCGCGCGCGCTATCGCGCCTTGCGCTCGATCGCGGCGGCCCGCGCGATCTCTGGGCGATTCGTCAGGGGCTTGCGGCGGCGGCCGATCTCGCCCGTCTTCTCGGTGGCGCCTTGCTGCCGGAGGAGCTTGCCGCTGCATTGGCCGGGCTTAAAGCTTTGCCAGCCGATCTTGAAGCGATGCTCGCTGCCATGCTTGCCGAAGAACTGCCTCTGCTGAAGCGGGACGGCGGCTTCCTGAGGGAGGGGGCGAATGCCGAGCTGGACGAAGTGCGGGCATTGCGCGACCAGTCGCGCCGCGTCATCGCCGGCCTGCAGCTGCAATATGCCGAGGAGACCGGCATCAAGTCGCTGAAGATCAAGCACAATAATGTGCTCGGCTATTTTATCGAGGTCACCGCCGGCAATGCCGGTCCGATGACGGATACGAGCGAAGCCAAGGCGCGCTTCATCCATCGTCAGACCATGGCGAACGCCATGCGCTTTACGACGACCGAGCTTGCCGACCTCGAAAGCCGCATCGCCAACGCCGCCGACAAGGCGCTGGCGATCGAGCTCGAGGCTTTCGACCGCATGGTCGCGGCCGTGGTGGCTGCTGCCGAGGCGATCAAGGCCGGTGCCCGCGCGCTGTCGGTAATCGATGTCGCAGCCGGGCTTGCGCTGCTTGCCGAGGAGCAGGCCTATTGCCGGCCCGTCATCGATGGCAGCCGCATGTTCGCGATCGAAGGCGGCCGTCATCCGGTCGTCGAACAGGCACTGCGCCGTCAGGCCGGCGGTCCGTTCGTCGCCAACAATTGCGATCTCTCGCCGAAAGCCGACGGCAAGGATGGCGCCATCTGGCTCCTGACCGGCCCGAACATGGGCGGTAAGTCCACCTTCCTGCGCCAGAATGCTTTGATCGCCATTCTCGCGCAGATGGGCTCCTTCGTACCCGCCGCTTCGGCCCATATCGGCATTGTTGACCGGCTCTTCTCGCGCGTCGGCGCTTCCGACGATCTGGCACGGGGACGTTCGACCTTCATGGTCGAAATGGTCGAGACGGCTGCGATCCTCAACCAGGCGACGGAACGCTCCCTCGTCATCCTCGACGAGATCGGTCGCGGCACCGCGACCTTCGACGGTCTCTCGATCGCCTGGGCCGCAGTCGAGCATCTGCATGAAGCCAACCGATGCCGCGGCCTCTTCGCCACCCATTTCCATGAGCTGACCGTGCTATCCGAGAAGCTCGGCCGGCTTTCCAATGCCACCATGCGCGTCAAGGAATGGGATGGCGACGTCATCTTCCTGCATGAGGTCGGACCGGGAGCTGCCGATCGCTCCTATGGCATTCAGGTCGCGCGTCTCGCCGGCCTGCCGGCTTCCGTGGTGGCGCGCGCCCGTGATGTCCTGACGCGGCTCGAAGATGCTGACCGCAAGAATCCGGCAAGCCAGCTTATCGATGATCTGCCTCTCTTCCAGGTGGCCGTCCGCCGGGAGGAAGCCGTTGGCCGGCGCGAGCCGTCCAAGGTCGAGGAACGGCTGAAAATGCTGGATCTGGACGATCTGACGCCGCGCGCCGCTCTGGATGTGCTCTATGAACTGAAGAAAACGCTTACCAAAAGCAGCTGACCGCAGGCGATATTCCAAGGGCAATATGATGTATCTCGAAGTTCTTCTCGCCGAAGTCCGCATTCTGGGCGAGCGCTTCTCTCCGATCGCCGCGCGCGGCAAGATCTGTGGCGAGGGGGAGCCCCCGGACTGCGAATCCGATCGCGGCCTGCTTGACATCACTCTGTCCTGCAGCCGCATTTCCGACATCTGCTCGAAGATCGCCAAGGCCGGTTATTGGGAATGCGAGCGCGAAATGGTGACGCAGATCGGCGCCCAGTCGCGCAACATATTATATAGTTTGAACGAGCTCAGGCGGGTGATCGAGCCGGCAAGGCCCTAAAACTGCCGGCTTCTGCGTCGATTGCCGTCACGCTTCGTCAACGTCGGCCTGGTAGACATCATAGGGATCGTCGATTCCATGCAATCTACCCTCGAGAGACGCGGGCGTAGAATGCCTTTGTCAATCACCGGCCAAAGGGGCTATAGCGCATGCAGACGAGAAGACAGGCGCACCGGCAACGGGCCGCTGTCAGTGAACAGAAAGCCGATCGGCACAGCATGGAAACGCATCATATCGATTTTTCGACCATTCTCGATGTCTCCGCGCTAAGGGCGGAATGCGAGGCTCTCGCCAAACGCGGCCTGGACAAGAATGAGGAGCGCTCCGCTCTCCTGGCGCTGTTGAAAAAGGCGAGCCAGGAAGGCCGCGAGTCGGCGCGTCGGTTGCTGATTGAGGAAGGCGGCGGCCTCGATTGCGCGCACCGGATTTCCTGGCTGCAGGACCAGATCATCACCATTCTCTACGACTTCACCGTCCGTCACGTCTATCCGAAGCAGGCGGGTGCCTTCTCCGTGACGGCGGTCGGCGGCTATGGCCGCGATACGCTGGCGCCGGGATCCGATATAGATCTTCTCTTCCTCTTCCAGCCGAAGCCTGAGAGCGACACGCACAAGGCGGTCGAATTCATCCTCTATATGCTCTGGGACATGGGCTTCAAGGTCGGCCACGCCACGCGCACGGTCGAGGAGTGCATCCGAGAGGCCAAATCCGACATGACGGTGCGCACGGCCATTCTCGAGACCCGCTATATTTGCGGCAATGCGCCGCTCGCCAAGGAATTGGAGGCGCGCTTCGATAAGGAAATCGTCACCAATACCGGTCCGGAATTCATCGCCGCCAAGCTCGCCGAACGCGACGTACGTCATCGCAAGGCCGGCGACACCCGCTATCTGGTCGAGCCCAACGTCAAGGAAGGCAAAGGCGGCCTGCGCGACCTGCACACGCTGTTCTGGATCTCGAAATATTATTACCACGTCCGCGATCCCGCCGAACTGGTGAAGCTCGGCGTGCTTTCGAAGCAGGAATATCGCCTCTTCCAGAAGGCAGAGGACTTCCTTTGGGCCGTGCGCTGCCACATGCATTTCCTGACGGGCAAGGCGGAAGAGCGGCTTTCCTTCGATATCCAGCGCGATATCGCAGAAGCCCTCGGCTACAATGCCCGCCCCGGCCTTTCGGCGGTCGAGCGTTTCATGAAGCACTATTTCCTCGTCGCCAAGGATGTCGGCGATCTCACCCGCATCCTCTGTGCCGCACTTGAAGACCAGCAGGCGAAAGCCACCCCCGGGCTCACCGGCGTCATCAGCCGCTTTGCCAACCGTTCGCGCAAGATCGCCGGCACCGTCGAATTCGTCGAGGATCGCGGCCGCATCGCGCTTGCCAATCCCGACGTCTTCAAGCGCGATCCGGTCAGCCTCATCCGGCTGTTCTTCGTTGCCGACATCAATGGCCTGGAATTCCATCCGGATGCGCTGAAACGCGTCACGCGGTCGCTGAACCTGATCGACAACGATCTGCGGGAGAACGAGGAGGCGAACCGGCTGTTCCTCTCCATCCTCACCTCGAAGCGCGATCCAGCTCTGATCCTGCGCCGCATGAACGAGGCCGGCGTGCTCGGCCGCTTCATTCCGGAATTCGGCAAGATCGTCTCGATGATGCAGTTCAACATGTATCACCACTATACAGTGGACGAGCATCTGATCCGCGCCGTCGAGGTGCTGTCGGAGATCGACAAGGGCAAGGCCGAGGATATCCATCCGCTGACCAACAAGCTGATGCCCAATATCGAGGATCGCGATGCGCTCTATGTCGCCGTCCTGTTGCACGACATCGCCAAGGGCCGCGAGGAGGACCACTCGGAAGCCGGCGCCGCGGTTGCACGCAAGCTCTGCCCACGCTTCGGCCTTTCGCCGAAGCAGACGGAGCTGGTGGTCTGGCTGATTGCCGAGCATCTGACCATGTCGATGGTCGCCCAGACGCGCGACCTGACCGACCGCAAGACCATCATCGATTTCGCCGACCGGGTGCAGTCGCTCGACCGGCTGAAGATGCTACTGATCCTCACCGTCTGCGACATCCGCGCCGTCGGCCCCGGCGTCTGGAACGGCTGGAAGGGCCAGCTGCTGCGCACGCTCTATTACGAGACCGAACTGCTGTTGGCGGGCGGCTTCTCCGAAGTGTCGCGCAAGGAGCGGGCCGAGGCGGCCGCCGAAGCGCTGGGACAGGCCCTTTCGGATTGGAGCCAGAAGGATCGCAAGGCTTACGTTAAGCTGCACTACCAGCCCTATCTGCTGTCCGTGCCGCTGGAGGACCAGGTCCGCCACACGCAGTTCATTCGCCAGTCGGACAAGGCGGACAAGGTGCTTGCCACTATGGTGCGCACCGACAGCTTCCACGCCATCACCGAGATCACCGTTCTATCGCCCGACCATCCGCGTCTGTTGACCGTGATTGCCGGCGCCTGTGCCGCGGCCGGCGCCAATATCGCGGACGCGCAGATCTTCACGACATCGGATGGCCGCGCGCTCGACACCATCCATGTCAGCCGCGAATTTCCCGACGACGCCGACGAGCTGCGGCGTGCCGCCACCATCGGCAAGATGATCGAGGATGTTCTGGCCGGCCGCAAGCGGCTGCCTGAGGTCATCGCAACCCGGACGAAGAACCGCCGCAAGAACAAGGCTTTCGTCATCCCGCCGTCGGTGATCATCACCAACAGCCTCTCCAACAAGTTCACGGTCATCGAAGTCGAATGCCTCGATCGCCCCGGCTTGCTGTCGGAAATCACGGCCGTCCTTTCGGACCTGTCGCTCGATATCCAGTCGGCCCGCATCACCACTTTCGGCGAAAAGGTCATCGACACCTTCTATGTCACCGATCTGGTCGGGCAGAAGATTTCCAACGAGAACAAGCGAGCCTATATCACCGCGCGCCTGAAGGCGGTCATGGCCGGCGAGGAGGATGAGATGCGCGAGCGCATGCCTTCAGGCATCATCGCGCCCGCCGCCACCCGTGGCGTCGCCGTCGAAAAGTCAGACACTGAGAAGAAAGCCGGTTCCGCCGCATGAGCCTCGTCAAGAAATTCATCACGGTCGGTGGCGCGACGCTTGGCAGCCGCATCTTCGGCTTCGCCCGCGAAACGCTGATGGCCGCTGCTCTCGGCACCGGCCCGATGGCAGACGTCTTCTACGCCGCCTTCCGCTTTCCGAACCTCTTCCGCCGTCTGTTTGCCGAAGGCGCCTTCAACGCCGCCTTCGTGCCGCTCTTTGCCAAGGAAATCGAGGCGAATGGCATCGACGGCGCCAAGCGCTTCTCGGAAGAAGTGTTCGGCGTTCTCTTCTCGGTCCTGCTGCTGATCACCATCGTCATGGAACTGGCCATGCCGCTCCTGGTGCGTTGGGTCATCGCGCCTGGTTTCGCCGACGATGCCGAGAAATTCGACCTGACGGTCCGGTTGGCGGCCGTGATGTTCCCCTATCTCATGTCGATGTCGCTGACGGCGATGATGAGCGGCATGCTGAATTCGCTGCATCATTTCTTCGCCGCGGCCGTGGCTCCGATCTTCCTGAACCTGGTGATGATCAGCGCGCTGTTCTACGCGATCTATTTCGGCGCCGATCCGCTGACCACCGCATGGTATCTGTCCTGGTCGGTGCTGGTGGCAGGCGTGCTGCAGCTGGCCGTCGTCTATATAGGCGTGCGTCATGCCGGCATCAGTATCGGCCTGCGCTTTCCGCGCTTCACACCCAATGTCAAGCGGCTCCT
The DNA here is from genome assembly GCF_030182495.1 of Rhizobium aureum. Taxonomy (NCBI): domain Bacteria; kingdom Pseudomonadati; phylum Pseudomonadota; class Alphaproteobacteria; order Hyphomicrobiales; family Rhizobiaceae; genus Rhizobium; species Rhizobium aureum. The sequence goes on from NZ_JAQJCI010000009.1 coordinate 33,430, forward strand.
GCTTCTTGCGATCCCAGCAGCCATCACCGGCGGCGTCACTCAGATCAATCTGGTGATCGGCCAGGCGATCGCCTCGGGCAAGGAAGGCGCGATCGCTGCCCTGCAATATGCAGACCGCATCTACCAGCTGCCGCTCGGCGTCGTCGGCGTCGCGGTCGGAATCGTGCTTTTGCCGGAATTGGCGCGTTCGCTGAAGTCGGGCCATATCAAGGAAGCCGCCAATATCCAGAATCGCTCGATCGAATTCGTGCTGTTCCTGACCCTGCCGGCTGCTGTCGCCCTGTGGCTGCTCTCCGACGATATCATCCGCGTGCTTTACGAGCGCGGCGCCTTTAACGCGAACAATACAACGCTGGTCGGCTCCATCCTCGCCATCTTCGGCTTGGGTCTGCCGGCTTTCGTGCTGATCAAGGCCTTGCAGCCCGGCTTTTATGCCCGAGAAGATACAAAATCGCCGATGCGCTACACGGCGGTCGCGGTCGCCGTCAATTCGGCGCTGTCCATCCTGCTTTTCCCGGTGCTGGCCGAACGCGGCATTGCGCTCGCCGAAGCGGTTGCCGGATGGCTGAACGCTGTACAGCTCTTCGTTACGCTCTATCGCCGCGGGCATCTCGTCTGGGAATGGTCGCTGGTGCGACGCACCGCCATGCTGCTCGTCTCCTCCGCCGTCATGGGTGGCGTCATCCTATATTTATCTCATCGGTGGGAGCCGCTTCTGGGGTCCGGCTCGACGCTGCTCACCAAGACCGGCGTCCTGGGTTTGCTCATATTGATTGCGATGGCAGTGTATTTCATTGTCGCCTTCCTGATCGGCGGCGTGGATTTGGGCATGGTGCGCCGCAATTTGAAGCGCAAGCGGGCGAAGCCAGCGCCGGATGCCGAGGTGGTGAACGGGGAGTAGACAGCGACGCCGGCTGTCGCGCGAGCTGAGATCGCGTAACCCCCCTCTGTCGCTGCCGCGACATCTCCCCCACAAGGGGGAGATTGTTGGGAGTTTGCCGCGCCCTTTGTAAACCAGTAGGCCCACCCCTATGAGCACGTTAATGATTAGATATGAGTAGGTGCCACACGCTACCGATCTCCCCCCTTGTGGGGGAGATGTCCCGATAGGGACAGAGGGGGTGCGCACCCTCCACATATGCGCAGTTTATTTTGTTCGCGGAGCCCCTATGCCTCAATCCCTCTTCCTCGTCACCCTCGTTGTCGACGATTACGATCGTGCCAAGACCTTCTATTGCGATGCCCTCGGCTTCGATTGCCTGCAGGACGAGGTGCAGCCGGAGGGCAAGCGCTGGATCGTCGTGAGGCCGAAAGGCGGGGAAGGGGCCGCGCTCCTACTCGCCCAGGCCGCCAGCGATAGCCAGCGCACCGCGATCGGCAACCAGACCGGCGGCCGCGTCGGCTTCTTTCTCAAGACCGATGATTTCGCTCGCGATCATGCCGCGATGAAAGCAAAGGGCGTGCGTTTTTTGGAGGAACCGCGCCATGAGGTCTATGGCACCGTGGCAGTCTTCGCCGATCCCTATGGCAACACCTGGGATCTGATCCAGCATTCTTCCTGATGCAGCCTCATATAGCCTCTTGATCCCAACCTGTCCGCCGTGCATAAGCCGCTCGAAACCAAGGGTCGAGCGCCGCTCGCCCAGGCCCTCCACAAGCCTTTTGAGGACGACATGACCGAATTTAAGCCGCTCGTATTCTCCGGCGTCCAGCCCACCGGCAATCTCCATCTCGGCAACTATCTCGGCGCAATCCGCAAGTTCGTGGCCCTGCAGGAAAACAACGACTGCATCTACTGCGTCGTCGACATGCATGCGCTGACGGCGCAGCTCGTTCATGAGGACATGCCGAACCAGACGCGTTCGATCACCGCGGCCTTCCTTGCCGCCGGCATCGATCCGGAAAAGCACATCGTCTTCAATCAGTCGGCCGTGCCCGGCCATGCCGAGCTTGCCTGGATCTTCAACTGCGTCGCCCGCATCGGCTGGATGAACCGCATGACGCAGTTCAAGGACAAGGCCGGCAAGGATCGCGAGCAGGCTTCGCTCGGCCTTTACGCCTATCCGAGCCTGATGGCCGCCGACATTCTGCTCTATCGCGCCACCCATGTTCCGGTCGGCGACGACCAGAAGCAGCATCTGGAGCTGACCCGCGACATCGCCATGAAGTTCAATCTGGACTACATGGAGCATATCCGCCGCACGGGCTATGGCATCGACATCACCGTCGGCGACGAGCCGGTGCATGCCTATTTCCCGATGGTCGAGCCGCTGATCGATGGCCCGGCGCCGCGCGTCATGTCGCTGCGCGACGGTACGAAGAAGATGTCGAAATCCGACGCCTCGGACCTTTCGCGCATCAACCTGCTCGATGACGAGGAAAACATCTCGAAGAAGATCCGCAAGGCCAAGACCGATCCGGATGGCTTGCCGAGCGAAACCGCCGGTCTTGCCGGCCGCCCCGAGGCTGACAATCTGGTCGGCATCTATGCGGCTCTTGCCGATAAGTCGAAAGCTGAGGTTCTATCCGAGTTCGGCGGCCAGCAGTTCTCCGTCTTCAAGCCGGCGCTGGTCGATCTGGCCGTGCATGTGCTTTCGCCGATTACGATGGAAATGCGCCGCCTCATGGCCGATCCCGGCCATATCGACGCGGTGCTCCGCGATGGCAGCGCCCGTGCTCGTGCCCGCGCCGACGTGACCATGAAGCAGATTCGCGACATTATCGGCTTTCTCTATTGATGTTGTCGTAATAGAGGGCTCCCGTTACGAAACGGGGACTTGCAAAACATCGCCTTCGGGTGTCAGAGTCGGCCTATGGTTTCAAAACGTCTCTCACGGCTCGAAGGTCATCGCCGCAAGTTCATGGCGGTCATCGATGGCACGCCCGAATGCCAGCGTGCCGTTCACTATGCCGGACGGCGCGCCAAGAATTCCAATGGCGGCCTCGTGCTGCTTTATGTGATCCCCGAGGGCGATTTCCAGCAATGGCTTGGCGTCGAGGAGATCATGCGGGCGGAAGCGCGCGAGGAGGCCGAGTCGGCGACCGCAAAGGCAGCGCAGACCGTCCGCGAAAATATCGGCATCGATCCCGAGATCGTCATTCGCGAGGGATCGGCCGCAGAGCAGATCAATGCGGTGATCGAGGATGACCGGGACATCGCGCTTCTCGTGCTTGCCGCAGGTTCGGCGAAGGAGGGACCTGGCCCGCTGGTCTCGTCGATCGCCGGTCGTGCCGCTGCCTTTCCGATCCCGGTGACGGTGCTTCCGGATACGCTGAGCAACGAGGAAATCGACGCGCTGAGTTGATCGCGTGTGTCATTTCTTGAGAAACACTCTCTTGAATAGAATGGCCAAAAGGCCTATTTTCTTTTGAAATATTCTAAAGTCGGGACAGGGTTTTCGCCCGCCGCATGGAGATCAAGATGTTCATTCAGACCGAAGCGACGCCGAACCCCGCGACCCTCAAGTTCCTGCCGGGCAAAGTGGTGATGGAAAGCGGCACGGCCGAGTTCCGCAGCGCCGAAGAAGCCGAAGCTTCGCCGCTCGCTGGCCGCCTCTTCGAAATCCCGGGCGTGATCGGCGTTTATTTCGGCTATGACTTCATTTCCGTCTCCAAGGAAAATCAGGAATGGCAGCATCTGAAGCCCGCCATCCTCGGTTCGATCATGGAGCATTTCATGTCCGGCAAGCCGGTCATGGGCTCGGCGTCTGTGCTGTCCGAAGTGCAGGATGCCGGCGGTGAATTCTTCGACGAGGGCGACGAGGCGATCGTGCTGACCATCAAGGAACTGCTGGATACGCGCGTGCGCCCGGCCGTTGCCCAGGATGGCGGCGATATCACCTTCCGCGGCTTCCGCGATGGCAAGGTCTACCTAAACATGAAGGGCTCGTGCTCGGGCTGCCCGTCTTCCACGGCAACGCTGAAGCATGGCGTGCAGAACCTGCTGCGCCATTTCGTCCCGGAAGTGCAGGAAGTCGAAGCCGTCTAATCCCGGCCTAACGGAAAAATTGACATGATCGTACTGGCGCTCGACACGGCAGGTGTGGATTGCGCTGCCGCTGTGTATGATAGCGGCAGTGATTCTGTGATGGGGGAGGTCACGGAAACGATCGGACGAGGCCATGCCGAGCATCTGATGCACGTTGTCGACGAGGCGCTGGCGAAAGCCGGTACGGCGCTTTCGGCGATCGAGCGTGTCGTCGTGACCGTTGGCCCCGGTTCCTTCACCGGCATCCGCATCGGCGTTGCAGCCGCACGCGGTTTTGCACTTTCCCTCAATGTTCCGGCAATCGGCGTCACGACCCTCGAGGTCATGGCGGCGACTGCCAGAGCGCAGAATCCGGGCAAGTCGGTTCTGGCTGCCATCGATGCCAAGCGCGAGGAGATCTATCTCCAAAGCTTCGCTGCCGATGGCAACCCGCTGGACGAGGCTCGGGCCGTGACGATCGACGAAGCGCGGGCAATCGCCGGCGCATTCGATGGCATGGTCACCGGAACGGCCGTCGCCCGGTTGAGCGACGCGCCGCCGGCGGAGCGGCCAGACGCATTTCCGATTGCCACCGTCGCCCGGCTGGGCGCTGGCAAGCCTGCCGGCGAAAAGCCGAAGCCGCTTTATCTTCGCGGACCCGATGCCAGACCGCAGGCCGGATACGCAATTGCCAGGCAATAGACATGCTCGAATCCTACCTGACCTTGAAAGCCGAATACGAAATCGTCCCGATGGAGCCGAAGGATTGCGCCGAGGTGGCGCTTCTGCATGGCGAGCGGTTCCCGCGGGTCTGGGACGAGAGTGAATTTCAGAGCCTCCTTGGGCAGGAAACGACCTTCGGCTTCGTCGCCCGCCAGACCAATGCCATCCTGAAGAAGGCGCTTCCCGGCTTCGTGCTGGCGCGGCATGTTGCGGGGGAGGGCGAAATCCTGACGATCGCCGTCAACGCCAAGCTCGGACGCTCCGGTCTCGGCTGGAGGCTGATGCAGGCCGCTCTTCGCGAGGCCCGTAGCCGTGGCGGCGAAACCATGTTCCTGGAGGTCGACGGCGGCAATCAGCCGGCGCTCGGCCTCTACCGCAAGCTCGGTTTCGAGACCGTCGGCGAGCGCAAGGCCTATTATGTCGGCGAAGACGGCCAGAAGTCGACGGCGCTTGTCATGCGCCGCGTTCTTCGCTAGAGCATTTTGCAGCCAGGTGGCATCATCTGGCGTCGCACAAATGCGGCAAAACAAATAGATAGAGCGGCAATTCGGCGCTCTGGCCCCTTGTCACAGTCCCAGCAGACCGAAGACAGCGATTGATGGAAGACGCCGTAAAATCCCTGGAGGAGCTTTGCGCCGAGCGCGGCATGCGCATGACGGAGCAGCGACGGATCATTGCGCGCATCATCGAGAGCTCCGGGGATCACCCCGATGTCGAAGAGTTATACCGGCGGTCGGTCGAGGTGGATGCGAAAATCTCGATCTCGACGGTCTATCGCACCGTCAAATTGTTCGAAGATGCCGGCCTTCTCGCCCGCCACGATTTTCGCGATGGGCGGTCCCGTTACGAAACCGTGCCGGAAGAGCATCATGATCACCTCATCGATCTGAAGAGCGGCAAGGTGATCGAATTCCATTCGCCGGAGATCGAGGCATTGCAGGAGCGCATTGCCCGCGAACACGGCTTCAAACTCGTCGACCACCGGCTGGAGCTTTACGGCATCCCGCTGAAGAAGGACGAAGGTTGACGTGAAGGCTTTCATGCAGGAGCGAGCGATTTGATGACCTGGCTGCGCATCGGCTGTGCGGCCGTGGTCATTGGCATCGTCAGCGCCGTGATGCTGCCGCTGCAGATCCTCTGCCTGCGCTTCGACTGGAAGCTCAGGCGCTATCTGCCGCGCTACTGGCATCGCATCGTCTGCTATTGGCTTGGCGTACGCATCCATGTTGTCGGCAAGATGGAGACGAGCCGGCCGTTGATGCTGGCGTCCAACCATTCGTCCTGGCTCGATATTCTCGTACTCTCGGCGGTGGCCGACGTTGCCTTCATCGCTAAGTCGGAAGTGCGCGACTGGCCGATTTTCGGCCTGTTTGCGCAGTGGCAGAAGAGCGTGTTCGTCGAGCGCGAGCAGAAGCGCAAGACCGGCGAGCAGGTGAACGAGATTGCCGATCGCATGGCCGACGGCGAAATCATGGTGTTGTTCCCTGAAGGAACCACGTCCGACGGCAATCGGCTGCTTGAAGTCAAATCCTCGCTGTTCGGCGCGGCCGCTGCCGCCCTGCCGAAGGCGCCGGATGCCGTCGTGCATGTTCAGCCGGTCGCGGTCGCCTATACCCGCGTCCATGGAACGCCGATGGGCCGCTACTATCGCCCGCTGACGGCATGGCCCGGCGATATCGAGCTCGTGCCGCACCTGAAGGGCATCATCCAGTGCGGTGCCATCGATGTCGATGTCTGCTTCGGCCAGGCGGTCGACTATCGTGCCGGCACCAACCGCAAGGAAGTCAGCGCCACCATTGCGCGGCGCATCCGAGCGATGCTCGCCAGCCGGCTGCTGGGTCGCGAGATCGCCTGATTTCCAGGTGATTCCAACTTTTTCATTTTCTCCGAAAGCAAAAGCCACTACATAGCGGCCCATGACCAAGGATAGCCTGACCCTCGACGCCCCGGCGACCGACGCTTTGCAGCTCGGTCCCCGCGATGGCTCCAACAGCCGCAAGGTCTTCATCAAGACCTACGGCTGCCAGATGAACGTCTATGATTCCACACGGATGAGCGATGCGCTGTCCCGCGACGGCTACGAGCCGACAGAGGACATGGAAGAGGCCGATCTCGTCCTTTTGAACACCTGTCATATTCGTGAGAAGGCGGCCGAAAAGGTCTATTCCGCGCTTGGGCGCCTGCGCGAGATGAAGAAGCGCAAGGCTGCCGACGGACGCGAGATGATGATCGGCGTCACCGGCTGCGTCGCGCAGGCCGAGGGCGAGGAAATCCTGCGGCGCGCGCCTGCCGTCGATGTCGTCATCGGCCCGCAGACCTATCATCGCCTGCCGGACGCGCTTCGCCGCGCCAAGGAAGGCCAGCGCGTCGTCGATACGGAATATGCGATCGAGGACAAGTTCGAGCATCTGCCGATCGCAGAGAAGACGAAGATCCGCGCCCGCGGCGTTACCGCCTTCCTGACGGTGCAGGAAGGCTGCGACAAGTTCTGCACCTTCTGTGTCGTGCCTTATACCCGCGGCTCCGAGGTCTCGCGCCCGGTCTCGCAGATCGTCGAAGAGGCCGAAAAGCTGGTCGATGGCGGCGTTCGCGAGATCACGCTGCTCGGCCAGAACGTCAATGCCTGGCATGGCATCGGCCCGAAGGGCGAAGCCTGGAGCCTCGGCGATCTCCTTTATCGCCTGGCGGAAATCCCCGGCCTCGCGCGGCTGCGCTACACCACCAGCCACCCGCGCGACATGGACGATCGGCTGATTGGCGCGCATCGCGACTTGCGCACGCTGATGCCCTACCTGCATCTGCCGGTTCAGGCCGGTTCGGATCGCATCCTGAAAGCCATGAACCGCCGGCATACGGCTGCGGAATATTTGACGCTCATCGAGAAGATCCGTACTGCACGCCCGGATATCGCCCTTTCGGGCGATTTCATCGTCGGCTTCCCGGGGGAGACAGATCAGGATTTTGAGGATACATTGAGACTGATCGAGGAGGTGAATTATGCACAGGCCTTCTCGTTCAAATATTCCACGCGGCCGGGTACGCCCGGCGCGGAGTTGAAGGATCAGGTGCCCGAAGAGGTCAAAACCGAACGACTGGAGCGTTTGCAGGCATTGTTGCTGAGGCAGCAGCATGCGTTTGCCGAGGCCTGTGTGGGCAAAACAGTGGATATCCTTCTGGAAAAGCCGGGCCGGATGCCAGGCCAGTTGATTGGACGCTCTCCCTGGCTGCAATCTGTGAATGTTGATGCAAAAGCATCGCAAATCGGTGACATTATTAACGTACGAATCACCGGAACCAGCACGAACAGCCTTTTTGCTGAATTGCTCTAGGTTCCGGACGGGCACAAGGAGCCGCACCGCTTGAACGGACAGGAATTGGTTTCTTCTTCATCGCGCCAGCCCCGCACCGCGAGCGACGCCAATCACTTCACCCTGACGTTCGAGAATAATCGGTTCGCCAGCGAACTTTTCGGGCAGTTCGACCAGAATTTGAAGCTGCTCGAGGAGCGGCTCGGCATCGATGCCCGCGCCCGCGGCAATTCCGTCGTCATAGCGGGCGACGTGCTGGCCACCAATCAGGCACGCCGGACACTCGATTACCTCTATGACAAGCTGCAAAAAGGCGGCAATGTAGAGCGATCCGACGTGGAAGGGGCAATCCGCATGGCGGTTGCCGCCGACGATCAATTGACGCTGCCGACTATGGAGAGAAAAGCCAAGTTGACGATGGCGCAGATTTCGACGCGCAAGAAGACGATCATCGCCCGCACGCCGACGCAGGATGCCTATATGCGGGCGCTGGAACGGTCCGAGCTCGTCCTCGGCGTCGGCCCTGCCGGTACGGGCAAGACCTATCTCGCCGTGGCACACGCCGCCCAGCTTCTGGAGCGCGGTGCCGTGGAAAAGATCATCCTGTCGCGTCCGGCCGTCGAAGCCGGCGAGCGCTTGGGCTTCCTGCCCGGCGACATGAAGGAAAAGGTCGATCCCTATCTGCGTCCGCTCTATGACGCGCTCTACGACATGATGCCGGGCGACAAGGTCGAACGCGCCATCACCGCAGGCGTCATCGAGATCGCGCCGCTCGCCTTCATGCGTGGACGCACACTCTCCAACGCCGCCGTCATCCTCGACGAGGCGCAGAATACGACATCCATGCAGATGAAGATGTTTCTGACGCGCCTCGGCGAGAACTCGCGGATGATCGTGACCGGCGATCCGAGCCAGATCGACCTGCCGCGCGGCGTCAAGTCCGGCCTGGTGGAAGCGCTGCAGCTGCTGGATGGCGTCGAGGGCATCACCATCGTCCGCTTCAAGGATACGGACGTCGTCCGCCATCCGCTGGTGGCGCGCATCGTTCGGGCCTATGATTCCACCTATGCCGCAAAGGCAGAGGAAAACGATCCGCAGATCTGATCTGCGGTTACGAAAGCTCATGGCCGAACTCGATATACAGATCAGCGTGGAGGAGGGCGATTGGCCTTCCGAAGAGGTATTGCAGTCGCTTGCCGAGCGCGTGCTAGGCGAAGCTGCAAATTATCTCAGGAAATACGAGAAGCAGCGATTTCCAAAAATGGCTCCTGAATTGTCGCTGGTCTTTACCGATGACGCTTCAATCCGCGAGATCAATGCGGAGTGGCGCTCGCAGGACAAGGCGACGAATGTGTTGTCCTTCCCGGCCTTCCCGCTTCAGCCCGGCGGCAAGCCAGGTCCTATGCTGGGTGATATCATCATCGCCAGGGAGACTGTGGAGCGCGAGGCGATCGATCTGGAAAAGAGTTTCGACGACCATCTGACGCATTTGATGGTGCATGGTTTCTTGCATCTCTTCGGCTACGACCATATGAATAATAGCGAAGCCGAAAGAATGGAGGGGCTGGAGACTCGCATTTTGGCGAAGCTTGGCCTATCTGATCCCTATGCGGGACAAGACCCCATTTGATCTGAACCCTGTCTGACCAGGAACAATGAGCGACTTTACGACAAGATCGGCCCCTGAGGCCAAAGACGGAGCCGAAGCAGCCTCCTCCGACGAGGTAGGCAGTAGTAGCAACGGCAAGCGATCCCATTCTTCATTCTGGGCACGTGCCGCGCGCATTCTGCGCCCGGCACAGGACGCCGCCCGCTTGCGCGAGGACCTTGCCGACGCGCTGATGACCAACGCCGCCGGTGATGATGCCTTTTCGCCCGATGAGCGTGCAATGCTGCACAACATCCTGCGCTTCCGCGAGGTGCGCGTCGAGGATGTCATGGTGCCGCGCGCCGATATCGAGGCAGTGGATCAGAATATCACCATCGGCGAGCTGATGATCCTCTTCGAGGAGAGCGGCCGTTCGCGCATGCCCGTTTATGCCGATACGCTGGACGATCCGCGCGGCATGGTGCATATCCGCGACCTGCTCTCCTATGTCGCCAAGCAGGCCCGCAACAAGCGCCGCAGCGGCAGTGCCAAGACGGCGGCCGCTGCAACGGCAGCCCCTGCGGCCGAAAAGCCGGCGCGCTCGGCCAAGCCGAATTTCGATCTTTCGCGCGTCGATCTGCAGAAGACGCTGGCCGAGGCTGGCATCATCCGCAAGATCCTGTTCGTGCCGCCCTCGATGCTCGCCTCCGATCTCCTGCGGCGCATGCAGGTCAACCGCACGCAGATGGCGCTCGTGATCGACGAGTACGGCGGCACGGACGGTCTGGCTTCGCATGAGGACATCGTGGAAATGGTCGTCGGCGACATCGACGACGAGCACGATGACGAAGAAGTGATGTTCAAGCGCGTCTCAGAGGATGTCTTCGTGGCAGACGCCCGCGTCGAGCTCGAGGAGATCGCAGCCGCGATCGGTCCGGATTTCGATATCGCCGAGCAGGTCGACGAAGTGGACACGCTCGGCGGCCTGATCTTCTCAGCGCTTGGCCGCATTCCTGTACGTGGCGAAGTGGTGCAGGCGCTTCCAGGCTTTGAATTTCACATTCTCGATGCCGATCCGCGCCGCATCAAGCGGGTGCGCATCACGCGCAAGCGCCATGCCGCTCGCCGCCGGCCGACCGTCAAGCAGGAAGGCGAGGCAGGAGCGCCCGAGCGCGATTTGCCGGCACCGGAGGCGATCGCCGAGGAACCGCCGGCCGAGCGCAACGCCGCCAGCCAATAAATGGCGCGAAAGCGGGACAAATCGCTCCGTTTTTGAAAGACTGCGGCCAGTTGATTCGCAGTTGAACGGAGCTGGCGCATGGAATGGCTTTCGGGCCGGGTGATCCTCGTCTGGGGTTTCAAACGTGCGTTGCTTGTGATTCTTGCCGGTGCCGTCGGCGTTCTGGCGCTGCCGCCTTTCGGCTTTTTCGCCGCGATGTTTATCTCCTTCACGCTGCTGGTCTGGCTGCTGGACGGTGTTGCCGCGGGCCCGGACAGCGGCCTGCTCGGACGGCTGTGGCCGGCCTTCTTCACCGGCTGGCTGTTCGGCTTCGGCTATTTCGTCGCCGGCCTTTGGTGGCTCGGCCATGCGCTGCTGATCGATGCCGACGAGTTCGCCTGGGCCTTGCCGCTGGCGATCCTCGGCCTTCCCGCCTTTCTCGCGGTTTTCTACGGCGTGGCGACCGTGCTTGCCCGCGTCCTCTGGTCGGACGGCATCGGGCGCATCGCCGCGCTCGCCTGCAGCTTCGGTATAGCGGAATGGTTGCGCAGCTTTCTCTTCACCGGCTTTCCCTGGAACGCCATCGGCTATGGCGCCATGCCCATTCCGCTGATGATGCAGTCGGCGCATGTGATCGGCATGCTGGGCGTCACCGTACTTGCCGTCTTCGTTTTCGCGGCACCGGCCTTGCTCGGCACGCGTCAGGGGCGGCTGCCGGGGATCGGCCTTGCCGTCCTCATTGCCGCTGCTCATTTCGGCTATGGCTATTATGCGCTCAGCCAACCGGAAGCTCCGCTCACCGATGCCAAGACCGTGCCGGTCGTGCGTATCGTCCAGCCCTCCATCGACCAGGAAGCCAAGATGGATACGGCTGCCGATCGCGCCGCCATATTCGACAGGCACCTGGCGCTTTCGGTTCAGCCGCCGGCAAACGGCGGCAAACGGCCTGACATCATCGTCTGGCCCGAGACCGCCGTACCCTTCATCCTGACCGATAACCGGGATGCCCTTGCCCGCATCGCGGATCAGCTCGACGATGATCAGATCCTGATCACCGGCGCCGTCCGCGTCGAAGACATGGGACCGGGCGTCGAACCTCGCTATTACAATTCGATCTATGTCATCGACGGCCGCGGCCAGATCATCGGCGCATCCGACAAGACCCATCTCGTGCCCTTCGGCGAATATGTGCCCTTCGAACACATCCTCAGCTATCTCGGCATCGAGAATGTCGTGGAACTGCCGGGAGGATTTTCCGCGGCGGCCAAGCGGCAATTGCTGACCTTACCCGACGGCCTCAAATTTTATCCGCTGATCTGCTATGAGATCATCTTTCCGAATGAGATGACGCCGGAGATCCGGCAGGCCAATGCCATCCTCAATGTCACGAATGATGCCTGGTTCGGCGACACGCCCGGTCCATACCAGCATTTCCTCCAGGCAAGGGTGAGGGCAGTGGAACAGGGACTGCCGCTGATTCGAAGCGCCAATACCGGCATTTCAGCTTTTGTCGACCCTCATGGGCGTGTGCTTTCTGGTATTGATTATAATCAACAAGGCTTCATCGATACCACTTTGGGTGGCGCAACCCTGTCGCGCATAGACGACAAAGCCAGGAAAATATACTTTTGGTTGATTGTCGGGGTAGTCGCCTTGACGGCGCTGATTTCACGCATGGGTTTTATTTCCAGGGTGAATTGACCAAAAAACCCTAAAATTGCATAGTGCTTAGTGTCCGCCTTTCGAACGTAGACTGGAGGCCTTGGGGGTGTCGGCTGCAACGTGGCGTTATAGGGGTGGTGAAGGGTACCGGGTGGCAGGTCCTGAATTCAACCTATGTTAGGGTATTATGATGATTGAAAACAAAAAGAAGCCTAACCCGATCGACATCCATGTCGGTAGCCGCATACGCCTCCGCCGCACGATGCTTGGCATGAGCCAGGAGAAGCTCGGCGAAAGCCTGGGAATTACGTTTCAACAGATTCAGAAATACGAAAAAGGCACCAACCGCGTTGGCGCCAGCCGCCTGCAGAATATTTCCAGTATCCTCAATGTCCCGGTTTCCTTCTTCTTCGAAGATGCGCCGGGTGAACATTCGGCCACCGCCGGCGGTATGGCCGAGGCGTCCAGCTCCAACTACGTGGTCGACTTTCTGTCCTCTTCCGAAGGATTGCAGCTCAATCGCGCTTTCGTGAAAATTTCCGATGGCAAGGTCCGACGCAAGGTCGTCGAGCTGGTCAAGGCGCTCGCAGCCGAGGCGGATGCCGAATAGCCCTTCGAAGCAAGGTTAAAACCGGTAAAGTCGAGAGGCGGTCATTTTGGCCGCCTTTTCCGCATTTGCGGCAAAATTTTATCACTTAGGCGGGGATATAAAGATATATTTATGTCCTTGTGCGACTTGTTTTTCGAGCTGGAGACGAATATCAAAAGCAGAGATTTGTTCTTTGAGGGGAATCCCGCATGCGCGCGAATTATCTGTTTACGAGTGAGTCTGTTGCCGAAGGTCACCCGGATAAAGTCTGTGACCGCATCTCCGATGAAATCGTCGACCTGGTTTACCGCGAGGCCACGAAGACCGGCGTGAACCCATGGACCGTGCGCATCGCATGCGAGACCCTCGCCACCACCAACCGTGTCGTCATCGCCGGTGAAGTTCGCCTGCCGCCGAGCCTGATGAAGAAGGACAAGGATGGCAACGACGTTATCAATCCTTCGAAGTTCAAGGCCGCCGCCCGCCGTGCCATCAAGGACATCGGCTACGAACAGGATGGCTTCCATTGGAAGAAGGCCCGCATCGACGTGCTCCTGCATTCGCAGTCTGCCGACATCGCCCAGGGCGTCGACAATGCCGCCGACCAGCAGGGCGATGAAGGTGCCGGCGACCAGGGCATCATGTTCGGCTATGCCTGCCGCGAGACTCCGGATCTCATGCCGGCACCGATCTACTATTCGCACAAGATCCTGCAGCTGCTCGCCGCCGCCCGCAAGAAGGGCGATGGCGAAGTCGCCAAGCTCGGCCCGGACGCAAAGAGCCAGGTGACCGTCCGTTACGTCGATGGCAAGCCGTCGGAAGTGACCTCGATCGTGCTTTCCACCCAGCATCTCGATGATAGCTGGGATTCGAAGAAGGTTCGCTCCGTCGTCGAGCCCTATATTGTCGAAGCGCTCGGCGATCTGAAGATCGCCTCCGATTGCAAGTGGTACATCAACCCCACAGGCAAGTTCGTCATTGGCGGTCCAGACGGCGATGCCGGCCTCACCGGCCGCAAGATCATCGTCGACACCTATGGCGGCGCAGCCCCGCACGGCGGCGGTGCCTTCTCCGGCAAGGATACGACCAAGGTCGACCGTTCCGCAGCCTATGCCGCCCGCTATCTCGCAAAGAACGTCGTTGCCGCCGGTCTTTCCGATCGCTGCACGATTCAGCTGTCCTACGCCATCGGCGTTGCCCAGCCGCTGTCGATCTATGTCGACCTGCACGGCACGGGTAAGGGCGTCACCGAGGATCAGGTCGAAGCGGCCATCCGCAAGAACATGGATCTTTCGCCGACCGGCATTCGTCGTCATCTCGACCTCAACAAGCCGATCTACGCCAAGACCTCGGCTTACGGTCACTTTGGTCGCAAGGCCGGCCGTGACGGCTCCTTCTCCTGGGAGCGTACGGACCTGGTGAAGGCTCTCAAGGAAGCCGTGAAACTCCGGGAAGCCGCATGATCGATACCGAGCGCCGGTCGCGGGCGACGGAAGCATTCTTCGGCCGGCGCAAGGGCAAGGCCCTGCGCGGCCAGCAGGCTGAAAAGCTGGAAGCATTGCTGCCGCAGTACATCGTCGATCTTTCCGCCCCGGCGCCGCAGCCGCTGAATGATCTTTTCCCGGTGCCATCAGAGCGTCTGCGCTTGGAAATCGGCTTCGGCGGTGGTGAGCATCTGATCCACAGGGCGCTGGAGCAGCCGAAGACCGGCTTCATCGGCGTCGAACCCTTCGTCAATTCGATGCAGAAGCTGCTTGCGCGCGTCGACGAAGCCGGCGCGCACAATATCCGTGTCTACAATGACGACGCGACGCAGGTGCTGGATTGGTTGCCGGACGGCTGCCTGGATCAGATCGACCTGCTCTATCCGGATCCCTGGCCGAAGAAGAAGCACTGGAAGCGCCGCTTCGTCTCCCAGGTGAACCTTGCCCGCTTTCATCGCGTCCTGAAGCCAGGCGCCCTTTTCTGCTTCGCCTCCGACATCGATACCTATGTCAATTGGACGCTGCAGCATTGCCAGGCGCATGGCGGCTTCGAGTGGACCGCGCAGAATGCCGCCGACTGGCTGACGCCTTACGAGGGTTGGCCGAGCACGCGCTACGAGGCCAAGGCCAGGCGCGAAGGGCGCTCGTCGGCCTATCTGACCTTCAAGAGGGTCTGATTGCTCGTTTCCGGGGGCAGAAATTTGAGGTCTCGGTGATCGCATCACCCTCGTGAGGACCGCCTCTCGAGGCGGTCTGGATCATGCGCATGCGTCGCAGGATGGGCCGGTTCGATGCGGTCCTTGCGAACGGTGAATTTCACCGTTGGGCGACGCCTCAGGTCAGTGCAGGCTGACCGTCTTCAATTCGTCTTCGGCAGCACGGTAGAAGGTGCTGGAGCGATTGTCCGTCAAAAGGATCGGCGTGCCGTCGGCTCCGAAAAGTGCCCAGAGATCGACATCAGGATCGATATCAGGCGCTTCCGGGAAGCAGCGGGATACTTCGGACCAGTCCATTTTTCTGATGTAGGCGACCTCGCCGGTGCCGATATCGGCAAGTTCGGTTTGGGTCAGGCGGGCGGTGGCTTCTTTCAACAACATGCTCGTACCTCCAGTATGAGGGACCAACGGCTCCAAAGCGCAATGCCGAAAGCTGCAAGCGGCTTTCAGACGGCATCATGCTCCAGCTATTTGATTCCAGACCGGATTCAGATTTCAGGCCGATTCGGTCTGAGATCATCCGGCCTGGGCCGTTGTCCTACTGTGAGACCGAAATGTTAATTTTCTTTACTATGCGGTCCGGTTCCGGCCGGATGAGGTCGACAGAGAGCAGGCCGTTCTTCAGCGTGGCACCGAGCACCTGCATGCCGTCCGCAAGCACGAAAACGCGCTGGAACTGCCGGGCGGCGATACCACGATAGAGATAGTCGCGCTCACCCTGTTCGATCTGGCGGCCGCGGATCAGCAGCTGGTTTTCCTCCGTCGTGACATCGAGCTCATCTTCGGAAAAGCCGGCGACAGCCAGCGTGATGCGCAATCGCTCAGGCTCGCCAGACAGGCGGTCCGCACGCATGCGTTCGATATTGTAGGGGGGATATCCGTCACTGACCTTGGAAATCCGCTCCAGCGTCTTTTCCATAGTATCGAAGCCCAGAAGCAGCGGGCTGGCAAAGGGAGTCGTCCGGCTCATTGTCTCAAAGTCCTTGGGTGTCAAGCGACCGTTCCGGACCTGATCTTCAGCACCCGGTTGTCCCTAATATGGGAGTACGCGCTTGTGAGTGCAAGCCATCGTGCTTTCGCATTTGCGAGAGGGAAATCCGCCGTGACGATTCGTTCGCCACACGGCTGTCCAGCGCTTGACAAAGCCTGACCGGACCCGCGACAAAGCCTGTCGATCTTTACCGGAGGAAAGCCACAGATATGACCGAACCTAGAAAAATCATCATCGATACCGACCCCGGTCAGGACGATGCCGCGGCGATCTTCCTCGCCTTCGGCAGCCGTGAGGAGATCGACGTGCTTGGCATCACCACGGTCGCCGGCAACGTGCCGCTGCGGCTGACGAGCCGTAATGCCCGCATCGTCTGCGAACTCTGCAATCGACGCGACGTCAAGGTTTTCGCCGGCGCCGACGCGCCGCTCAAGCGCAAGCTGGTCACGGCCGAGCATGTACACGGCAAGACCGGTCTTGACGGCCCGGAGCTGTCAGAACCGACCATGGAGCTGCAGGCCGGTCACGCCGTCGATTTCATCATCGACACGCTGCGCAGGGAGCCGGAAGGGGCAGTTACCGTCTGCACGCTTGGACCGCTGACCAATATCGCGATGGCCTTCCAGAAAGCGCCCGACATCGTCGGGCGCGTGCGCGAACTTGTCATGATGGGCGGCGGCTTCTTCGAGGGTGGCAACATCACGCCGGCAGCCGAATTCAATATCTATGTCGACCCGGAGGCCGCGGACGTCGTATTCCGCTCCGGCGTGCCCATTGTCATGATGCCGCTCGATGTCACGCATAAGCTGCTGACCCGCAAGGATCGGGTCGCGCGTATCGCTGCCGTGGGCACTCCGCCGGCCAAGGCCATGGTCGAGATGCTGGAATTCTTCGAGCGCTTCGACATCGAGAAATACGGCTCGGACGGTGGCCCGCTGCACGACCCGACCGTTATCGCTTACCTCTTGAAACCCGAGCTGTTCAAGGGGCGAGAGTGCAATGTCGAGATCGAGGTTACGTCGGAGCTGACGGTGGGCATGACCGTTGTCGATTGGTGGCATGTCACCGATCGTAAGCACAATGCCAAGGTCATGCGCGATGTCGATGCGGACGGCTTCTTCGCGCTTTTGACGGAACGGTTCGCTCGCATCTGAAAGGGGCAACAAAAAGCCGCCGGATCGCTCCGGCGGCTTTTTTATTCATCAAACTGAGCCGGCTTAGAATTCTTCCCAATCGTCCTGGGCCAGCGCATTGGCGCCCTGGGTCTGAGGAATGGGCTTGCGCATCGGTGCGGCTGCGGGCGCCGTCGCCTTGCGTGGGGAGACAGGCGCCCTCATCTGCCGGGCGGTGGCCCGCAAAGCGCCGGCATTGTCCTGCGCGGCGCCGGCGGTGCGGAAGCGCGCGACAAGGGCCTTCAGCGTCTGGGCTTCCTCGGCAAGCGCCACGCTGGAGGCCGTGGTTTCCTCGACCATCGCGGCGTTCTGCTGGGTCACCTGATCCATCTGGTTCATGGCGGAGTTGATTTCCTTCAGCCCGATGGCCTGCTCGCTCGCGGAGGCGGAGATCTGCCGGATCAGCCCGTTGATCTCCATCACCTGCTGGGCGATCTTGTGCAGGGCATCGCCCGTGCGGCCGACCAGATCCACGCCTTCCTTGACCTGACCCGCAGAAGCATTGATCAGGGTTTTGATTTCCTTGGCGGCATTGGCCGAGCGCTGGGCGAGCTCTCGAACTTCCTGTGCTACCACCGCAAACCCTTTGCCGGCCTCACCCGCACGGGCAGCTTCGACGCCGGCGTTGAGCGCCAGCAGGTTGGTCTGGAAGGCGATCTCGTCGATCACGCCGATGATGCGCGACACTTCCTGCGACGATTGCTCGATGCCATGCATGGAGGAAATGGCACGCTGGACGATCTCGCCGGAATGCTCGGCATCCTGGGACGCGGCATTGACGCTGCTTGCGGCGATGCGGGCGTTTTCGGCGCTCGAATTGACCTGCGCAGTGAGCTGGTTGAGGGCCGCCGCCGTCTCTTCGAGGCTTGCCGCCTGCTGCTCCGTGCGGCGGGCGAGATCCGAGGCGCTGTTGCTGATTTCGCCGGTGCCGCCGCCAATGTTGCCGACGCTGACATTGACGGTATGAACGGTTTCTTCGAGGCTGGCTAGCGCGGCATTGAAGTCCTGCTTGAGCTGGGCGTATTCGCCCGGGAACTCGTCGGTGATCCGCTGGCTGAGATTGCCTTTCGAGAGTTCGGCCAGGCTTTGCCCCAGAATGCTCACGATCTGGCGCTGCAGCGCGACGCTCTCGCCGCGCTCGGCTTCCGAACGGCGGCGCTCGCCCTCGGCCGCCAGGCGCTGATCGTTGGCCTCGCCTTCGAGGCGCTTGGTATCGGCCAGCTTGAAACGGAAGCCTTCCAACGCCTTGGCGACGGAACCGACTTCGTCGGCGCGCACCTGACCGGCAACCGGCTCGGCGTAGTTGCCGGCGCTGAGGCGATTGACGCTGGCGACGAGACCGGCGAGCGGCGTCTGCACGAAGCCGCGCACGGCGGCATAGAGAGCCAGCATGACGGCGGCGAGCACCAGAATGCCGGCGACGATCATCATATAGGTCTGGTCACGCACCGGCGCTGCGATCGCGCTGTGCGGCACGTCGATCAGAACGACCCAGGTCGCGTTGAGGCCCGGAACGGCGAAGGGGTAGACGACGCGATCGAATTCTTCGCCGCCGTTTTCCGAAAGGTTTCTGAGGACGTTTGCGGAAGAGGAGGTCAGCGCAGTCTTGATGACGTCAGCGCCCGAGCCGTTATAATCTTTCATCAGCAGGTCGGGTGCCGGCGCGACAAGCCACTTGTTATCCTGGGAAACCAGCAGAACACGGCCGGTGCCGAAAGGCTGAAGTTTCTGCAGCTTGGAGGAAAGCGAGGCAAGAGAGATGTCGACACCGGCAACGCCGATCAGCTTGCCGCCTGACATGACCGGATAGGCGATCGAGCTCATGGTCGTGGGAACGTCGGTGCCCTGAGCGAGATAGGGCGGGGTGATGGCACCCTTGCCGCTGTCGGCGGCGAGCTTCCACCAGGCAGCGGTGTAGTCGTTGTCGAAGGTAGAGAACTGGATGCCGCCGTCCTTGGTTTTGGACCAATAGGGTGTGAAGGCGCCCTTGTCGTTGACGCCTTCATCCTTGTTGTTGGCGAGCTCGGTCGTCTTGCCGTCCAGCGCGCCGAGCTGTTCGCAGAACCAGCTGCCGAAGGCAAAGGCGTTCTGTTCGACATTTGCCTTGAGGATGTTGATCATGCCCTTTCGGTCGAAGGTATGGCCTTCGTGGCCGCGGCCGATGATGGCGGCCATGGAGCGGGCGGCACTGGCCATTTCGCCGACATTGGCGGCGATTTCATGGGAGATGGATTTGGCTTCGGTATTTGCCTGATCCATCGTCAGCGCCTCGACACGATTGCGAGTCTGGGAAATCAGTAGAAAGTTGGAAACCAGCAATACGAGCGCAATCGCCAGCCCGGTGACCAAGATCAGCTTGGCCGCAAGCGACTTCATACGAAAGATGAACATCATTTCCTCGAAAAAACGATGCGTCGGATACACATTATCCAGATGCAAGGTCGGCGCAGGATGGCCCCGTCATGGGGCCGCCGTTAAAATTCCTGCCGCAGCCGGAAGGCCATACACGCCAGGCCAGAGGAGAATGATATGGAAGCGCAAAAATTTAATTAATTGCGCTTCGCGAGAGTTGTAAAATTTAGGCCTAAAGCTTTTCGGCGACTTCGCTGGCAATCGGGATGGAGGGCTGCGCGCCAGGCTTCAGGCAGGCCAGCGAACCGGCGACGGCAGCGCGGCGCAGGCTGGCATGAAAATCCAGGCCCTGATCGAGGCTTGCGGCAAAATAGCCGCAGAAGGTATCGCCGGCGCCGACCGTATCGACCGGCTCGATGACGAGGCCCTTGGCACGCGAAAGCTCGCCGTCACGGATGGCGATGACGCCGTCGCCGCCAAGCGTGACGATCAGCGTCTGGCCGGTTTCGCCATGCAGGCGGACGAGAGCAGCCTCGCGCTCGGCTGCCGACATGTTGTCCTGGCCGGCCAGTCTTTCGAATTCCGTCTCGTTGGCGATGACGATATCGGCAAGCCGGCCGAGGCGCGCCGCCTCCGGGATCAGGGGCGCGAGGTTGAGCACGGTGCGCACGCCCTTCGCCTTTGCCGCATTCAGCGCCATCTCGACGGCAGCGACAGGGATTTCGAGCTGAAGCATCAGCGTATCGCCGGGGTTCAGCGCCGCCACGGCAGCTGTTGCGTGTTCGGCCGTATTCGTGCCGTTGGCACCGGGAACGACTGCGATCATGTTCTCGCCGTCGCCTCCCACCAGAATGAGAGCCGTGCCGGTCGGCTCGGACACGCGCCTGACGGTGGAAAGATCGGCGCCGGCCGCATCGAGCAAGGCAAGCGCAGGCTCCGCAAAGCCGTCATTGCCGACTGCCCCGGTCATGCGCACGGTTGCCCCGGCGCGGCGCGCGGCGAGCGCCTGGTTGGCACCCTTGCCGCCGGCGGCGGTGGAAAAGCCGTTGCCGGCGACTGTTTCGCCCGGCTTCGGCAAACGATCCGTGGTGGCGATGAGGTCCATATTGATGGAACCGAAAATAGTGATCATGCGGTGTCCTGCCCTGGGTGTTGATCCCGCATGATCCTGCCCGAAGGCCGCCTCATGTCTTTGTGGATCATGCGTCGATTGGGCGCGACACTGCCCGAAGCGATCAGTCCTCGTCAACTACCCTGAGCTTGAGTTGGTTGGTGCGGTTGTCGACAGGCTTGGGCCTGTCCTCCGTGCGCGCCTTCATCGGCTCTTTGGCGGTCTCGAATTCCAGCGCCTCTATGCGCTCGCCGCGCCTCGCCAGCTTGTCGGCCGAGGTCACGATCATGTCGACATCCTTCTGCGCCATGGCGAAGTGGCCCTGCAGCTTGCGCACGCGTTCATCCAGGCGTGAAAGATCGTCCATCAGATGCGCCACTTCGCTCTGGATGACATGAGCCTGCTCGCGCATGCGCTGATCCTTCAGGACAGCCTGGATGACCTGGATCGACAGCATCAGCAGCGAAGGTGAGACGATGACGATGCGGGCACGCTGAGCCTTCTGCACGATCGCCTCGAAATTCTCGTGGATCTCGGCGAAGATCGACTCGGACGGCACGAAGAGAAAGGCTGTATCCTGTGTTTCCCCAGGGATCAGATATTTCTCCGAAATGTCGCGAATATGCAATTCCAGATCCCGGCGGAACTGCTGTGCGGCGATCTTGCCATGTTCGGGACTGCCGGCGCTGCGGATGGCGTTCCAGGCCTCCAAAGGAAACTTTGCATCGATGACAAGCGGTGGCGAGCCGTTGGGCATGCGAACGGTGCAGTCCGGCCGCGAGCCGTTCGAAAGCGTCGCCTGGAATGTATAGGCACCCATCGGCAGGCCGTCGGCAATAATAGTCTCCATGCGCGCTTGACCGAAAGCGCCACGCGTCTGCTTGTTGGAGAGAATGGCCTGCAGGCCGACGACATCCTTTGCGAGCGTCTGGATATTGGTCTGCGCCGCATCGATGACGGCAAGCCTCTCCTGCAGGCGGCGCAGGTTCTCATGCGTCGAGCGCGTCTGCTCACCGATCGTCGCCGTCACCCGCTGCGACATGCCGTCGAGACGCTGACCGATGGCCTGATTGAGCTCGGCCTGCCTGGAGCCGAAGACTTCGGCCATGGTGGCAAGCCGCCCCTGCATCTCCGCCTGCGACCGCAGCAGCGCCGCCATCGTGTGCTCGGTATCGAGCTCATCGTCCTCCGCCCTTGCCTTGCCGCGGACGAAAAGGACGATGACTGCGATCGCAAGCAGGATGACGAGGCCGGTCAGGACCTGAACCGTGGAAATGGCTTGACCGAAGATGATGAAGGACATGAAACCTGGGGCGCTGATGGAGTTCTTTGCGCAAGCATAGCAAAATTGTTGTGAATATCCAGATCAAACCGTGAACAAAATTTCGAGGCCACCCGCTGCCGTTCGGATTGCTGCCGTTGAAAAAACACCGCCTCACCGCCATCTTGGCGATTCCATCGCACAACAAGATGCGTTATGGGAAACGTCATGACGATCAAGCCACTCATCATTTTGCCCGACCCGCTGCTCCGCCAGGCTTCCAAACCCATCGAGCAGATCGATACCGAAATTCAGCGCCTCGCCGACGACATGCTGGAAACCATGTATGACGCGCCGGGCATCGGCCTTGCCGCGATCCAGATCGGCGTTCCCCGCCGCATGCTGGTCATCGACGTTGCGCGCGAAGGCGAAGAGAAGAAGCCGCTGGTGTTCATCAATCCAGAGATCGTCGCGTCTTCGGATGAGCGCTCGGTCTATGAAGAGGGCTGCCTCTCCATTCCGGATTACTATGCGGAAGTGGAACGTCCCGCGCGCGTCACCGTCAAGCATCTCGACCGCGACGGCAAGGAGCTGGTCACGGAAGCCGAGGGCCTGCTTGCAACCTGCGTGCAGCACGAGATCGACCACCTGAACGGCGTCCTCTTCATCGACCATATCTCGCGCCTGAAGCGGGAGATGGTGATCAAGAAGTTCACCAAGGCTGCCAAGTCGAAGGCTCTATAATCCCCGGCCATTGAAAGATCGGCCTGAGACGCCTATGATATCATTGATATCAAAAAGGAGGCGCGAATGAGTGATCTGTTGTTGCGCGGCATCGACGACAGCTTGAAGAAGCAGTTGCAGGCCAATGCCAGCAGGCATGGCCGCAGCCTCTCGGATGAGGCAATCTCCCTGTTACGTCAGTCGCTCGGGCGCGAGCGGGATGGAAGCAAGTCGGCGGGGCAGCGATTGAGAGCCGTTCTCGGCGTAGAAAAACTTAGCGAAGAAGAAATCGAGGCGATCAACGCGTTTCGAAATGCGCCGGATCGCGAGCCGCCCCATTTCGAATAGCCCTGTGGCCTGCGCATGATCGTTCTGGACACGAATGTCGTATCGGAGCTGCAAGGGCGGCTGCATAGCGAACGTATATTGTCCTGGCTTGATAGCGTCGCCATCGAGGCCGTTTTTCTGACAACCATCACCATCGGCGAGATCCGGTTCGGACTGGAGCTCCTGGCTGACGGGAAGCGCAAGGCGGCATTAATTGCGGAGCTGGACGCGATAGAGGCAGAGTTTTCGGGCCGCGTTCTGGGATTTTCGAGCAATGCTGCCCATCAATACGGAATAATCGCCGCTCAGCGCCACAAGATTGGGCGAAGGATGGAAACGAAGGACGCCATGATCGCCGCCATCTGCCTTGCAAACGGCGCGGCATTGGCGACGCGCAACACAAAAGACTTCGAGGGGCTTGATCTCGAGCTCATAAACCCGTTTGAAGGCGGCTAGCGTCTGACCCCGATGGCGCGTGCCGTCGCTACCGGGTCATTCGAAACTTGATATCTCAGCCGGAGGGATCGCATGTCGCTCGACATTATTTTCATGGGAACGCCCGAATTTTCCGTGCCGACACTGCGGTCCTTGATCGATGCCGGACATAAGGTTCGCGCCGTTTACACGCAGCCACCGCGCCCCGGCGGCCGGCGCGGGCTCGACCTGCAGAAATCGCCGGTGCATCAGGCGGCCGAATTGCTGGGCCTGCCGGTCTTCACGCCCGTCAACTTCAAGGATCCCGACGAACGCCAGCGCTTTCGCGATCTGAATGCCGATGTCGCCGTCGTCGTGGCCTATGGCCTGCTGCTGCCGGAGGCAATCCTGACCGGTACGCGCCTCGGCTGCTACAACGGTCACGCCTCCCTGCTGCCGCGCTGGCGTGGTGCGGCTCCTATCCAGCGGGCGATCATGGCTGGCGACACCAAGACCGGCATGATGGTGATGAAGATGGACAAGGGGCTCGATACCGGGCCGATCGCTTTGACACGCGAAGTGGAGATCGGCGACACCATGACTGCGGGTGAACTGCATGACAAACTGATGCTCGTCGGCGCAAAGGCCATGGCCGAGGCCATGAACAAGCTGGAGCATGACGAGCTGCCATTGACCGCGCAGCCATCCGAAGGCGTTCTCTATGCCGCAAAGATCGACAAGAGCGAAACCCGCATCGATTTCGGCAAGCCGGCGGCCGATGTTCACAATCATATTCGCGGCCTGTCGCCTTTTCCCGGTGCATGGTTCGAGGCCGACATCGCCGGTCGTCCCGAGCGCATCAAGGTTTTGGGCTCGGAATTGGCAGAGGGCAACGGAGCCTCCGGTCAGGTCCTGACGGATGATCTCGTCATTGCCTGCGCTTCCGGCGCCGTCAGGCTGACAAAGCTGCAGAAGGCCGGCGGCAAGCCCCTGGCAGCAGCCGATTTCCTGCGCGGAACGCCGATCGCGCCGGGCACCGTGCTCGCCTCGGAGCAAGCCTGATGCCGCGTTACAAAATGACCGTCGAATATGACGGCATTCCCTATGTCGGATGGCAGCGCCAGGAAAACGGCCCCTCTGTGCAGGGCGCGATCGAGGGCGCCATCCTGTCCTTGACGGGCGAGACGGTTTCGATCCGAGGAGCAGGGCGTACCGATTCCGGCGTGCATGCCATGGGTCAGGTCATGCATGCCGACCTCTCCAGGGAATGGAAGGCCTATACGCTGCGCAATGCTCTGAATGCCCATCTCAAGCTTGCCGGTAACCGTATTGCCATTCTCGATATCGTCGAGGTCGACCAAAGCTTCGATGCACGCTTTTCAGCCATTCGCCGTCACTATCTCTATCGCATCATCGCCCGCCGCGCGCCTCTCGCATTGGAAACCGGCCGTGCATGGTGGGTGCCGAAGGATATGGACCACGAGGTCATGCATGCCGCGGCGCAGACCCTTGTGGGACGGCATGATTTCACCACCTTCCGTTCGGCACATTGCCAGGCGAATAGCCCGGTGCGCACGCTCGATAGGCTGGACGTGACGCGCAGCGGCGAGCTGATCGAGATCCGCGCCACGGCGCAAAGCTTCCTGCACAACCAGATCCGCTCCTTCGCCGGCACCTTGAAGCTGGCGGGCGAGGGCAAATGGACGCCCGGCGATGTGCGCGCGGCGCTCGAAGCTAAGGATCGCAAGGCCTGTGGCCCCGTCGCCCCGCCGGACGGGCTCTATTTCATGCAGGTGGATTATCGCGACGATGCCGGTCTGCCGGGCGGCGAGAGGGAGGCTGCCGATGACGGTGACGATCTATCATAACCCCGCTTGCGGCACGTCGCGCAACACGCTGGCGATGATCCGGCAGTCCGGGGAGGAGCCCGTCGTCATCGAATATCTGAAGACGCCGCCCAGCCGGGAAGAGCTGGTGAAGCTCGTCTCTGCCATGGGCCTGACCGTGCGCGACGTTCTGAGGGAAAAGGGAACGCCCTATGACGAGCTTGGTCTCGGCGACCTCGATCTCACCGACGATCATCTGCTTGACCGGATGATCGAATATCCGAGCCTGATCAATCGCCCGATCGTGGTCACGGAAAAGGGCGTGCGCCTCTGCCGCCCTTCCGAACGCGTGCTCGATATCTTGCCGAATCCGGATATCGGTCCCTTTGCCAAGGAGGATGGTGAGGTCGTGGTCCGGTAGACACGGGCCTCAACCCGGCGGATAAACCCCAAGGAAACGCTGCAGGAAATCCGTCAGCAGCAGGTTTGGAATGAGCAGCATCAGCGTCAGCGTGCCGACGAAAAGCGGATGCGTGCCGCAGATCATCCTGAGGATGCGCGCTAGCGCAAAGATGGTGGCCATCGTCAGCGCCAGTGATAAAAGTGCCGCCAAGGCCTTCGAACCGGGGACGAAGACGATCATGGCGACGAGCAATGCGTTCAGATAATTCGCCGGCACGAAAAGCCAGTTCACGGTAACGACGATCGGTGTGAACTTGTCGCCGAAACGGAAGACCAAAAGCAATAAGCCAGCGAGAATGGGGGGTGTCAGCCAGTTCGCAGCCTCGACCAGCGCAAGACGCAGAAAGAAGGCGAGGCCGGTGGATGTTTCGGGCGGCATGGCCGTCAGATAGGCCTGCTGCCACCATAACCATGAAATGCCGATCGACGGCAGGCTCCAGAGGATGGCCCAGAAGGAGCGCAGCATGCCGCGGTCCGATATGTCCAGATACTGGAAGCCGCGCGCATCCATGCGGATCAGCAGCCATAGACCGGATAGATAATATTGGACTTCCCTAAAGGTCGGCATTCTCGAACCAGCGCTGGATGAAGGTCTGGTAGATCTCGGTCAATGTTTCGAGATCCGAGAGCGCCACTCGTTCGTCGACCATATGCATGGTCTGGCCGACAAGCCCGAATTCCACGACGGGGCAGTAGTCCTTGATGAAGCGTGCGTCGGACGTGCCGCCGGTCGTCGACAGCGCCGGCCTTTGACCGGTGATGTTTTCGATGGCGGAGGAGAGCGAGGCGATCAGCGCATTGTTGCGCGTCAGGAAGACCTGGCTCGGACGCTCCGACCAGACGATGTCGTATTTCGCCGGCGGACGGCCGGGGCGCAGCGTCTGATCTGCCGCGGCCGCATCCAGGCGTGCGATGATTTCAGCCTTCAGCGTATCGGCAGTCCATGTGTCGTTGAAGCGGATGTTGAAGGCAGCGGTTGCCTTGGCGGGAATGACGTTGGTGGCGGCATTACCGACGTCGATGCTTGTCACTTCGAGGTTCGACGGCTGGAAGCTGTCCGTACCCGCATCAAAGGGTGGATCGAGCAGCGCTTCCGTCAGCTTGATGATGCTGCGCACCGGGTTGTCGGCAAGATGCGGATAGGCGGCGTGGCCTTGAACCCCGTGAACGGTGATGGTGCCGGAGATCGAACCGCGGCGGCCGATCTTGATCATGTCGCCGAGCCGGTCGGGGTTGGTCGGTTCGCCGACGAGCGAGGCATCCCATGTCTCGCCGCGCTCGGCCGCCCATTGCAGCAGCTTGACCGTGCCGTTGATTGCTGGCCCTTCTTCGTCGCCGGTGATGAGGAAGGAGATCGAGCCGGCGGGCTTGCCATGCTTCTCGATATGACGCGCAACCGCTGCCACGAAGCAGGCAATGCCGCCCTTCATGTCGACGGCGCCACGGCCGAAAAGCTCGCCATCGGCGATTTCGGCGGCAAAGGGCGGATGGCTCCAGGAAGCGGCATCGCCGACCGGAACGACATCTGTATGGCCGGCGAACATCAGATGCGGTCCGTCTGTGCCGAGCCGCGCATAGAGATTTTCGATATCGGGCGTTCCCGGCTCGCTCGCCGTCATGCGCTCGATCTTGAAGCCAAGCGGTGCGAGCATGTAGGCAAGCGCGGTCAGCGCGCCACCCTCGGCAGGGGTAACGGAGGCGCAGCGGATCAGGGTCTGCAGGTTTGTGATGGGATTGGTAACAGTCATCGGAGGCAACTTATCCGGCGGGAAATGGCAAAGCGATGGCAAAGGATCGGTGACGACTCGAAAATCTTTGCAGCGATTCCAGCAATCGCACAGGCATGCTCACCCGGCAAGCATGAGGGAAGCGCGATATGGCAACCGCGCTTCCGAAAATTCCAAAATCAGTCGCGCAGCAGCTCGTTGATGCCGGTCTTCGAGCGGGTCTTTTCATCGACGCGCTTGACGATGACAGCGCAATAGAGGCTCGGGGCCGGCTGGCCGTTCGCCATGGTATTGCCGCTCGGCAGCGCGCCGGCGACGACGACCGAGTACGGCGGAACTTCGCCATAGGTGATCTCGCCGGTGGCACGATCGACGATCTTGGTGGACTTGCCGATGAACACGCCCATGCCGAGCACCGAACCTTCACGGATGATGCAGCCTTCGACGACTTCGGAGCGGGCGCCGATGAAGCAATTGTCTTCGATGATGGTCGGGCCGGCCTGCATCGGCTCCAGCACGCCACCGATGCCGACGCCGCCGGAAAGATGCACATGCTTGCCAATCTGGGCGCAGGAGCCGACCGTCGCCCAGGTGTCGACCATGGTGCCTTCCCCGACATAGGCGCCGAGATTGACGAAGGACGGCATCAGGATGGCGTTGGGGGCGATATAGGCGGAATGACGCACGACGGCGTTCGGCACGGCGCGGAAGCCGGCTTCGCGGAAGCGGTTTTCACCCCAGCCTTCGAACTTCGAGGGAACCTTGTCCCACCAGGTGGCGCCGCCGGAGCCGCCTTCGACGATCTTCATGTCGTTGAGGCGGAAGGAGAGCAGAACCGCTTTCTTGAGCCATTGGTTGACGGTCCAGTTACCATCCGCACCACGCTCGGCGACGCGAACCTTGCCGCTATCGAGGAGATTGAGCGCCGTCTCGACGGCGTCGCGCACTTCGCCGCGCGTCGACGTGTTCACATTGTCGCGATTGTCGAAGGCGGCCTCGATGGACTTTTCGAGGGAGGCGAGATCGTTAGCGCTCATGGGAATTCCTTAAAACGTCAGTGCCTATCGTGATTTCCGGCAACGGTCCGGAAGCGGTCGATTGGTCCTATAGCATGGAGTTTGAAAATGGAATGTCTTTTCCGCGCCGATTGAGCTTGGATTCAAGGCGTTGTAGGGGCATATGCAAGAGCTTGGCGGTTTTCGTCCAAGGGCGGGAACGGCCCGTCATGATCGTTTCGAAAGGCATGAATAGATGAGCAAGGCGAAGAGCGGCAGGCTGAGGCGTAAGGACGGGGTTTGGGACCCGTTGAAGACGAGCTCGGCGGACAAGCAACGGGCCGAGTCGGTGCCGCGCACGCCGCAGTCGATGTCGCCGTCCTACCGTCTTGCCTATGCCGATGAGGATTTCCTGTGCCGTGAGGAACTGCGGCCGATCCGCTTGCAGCTGGAGCTGCTGAAGACCGAAATGTCGCTCACCGAGCGTGGCATCAAATCGACCGTCGTCATGTTCGGTGGCGCGCGCATTCCCGCCCCCGGCACCAATGCCTGGGCCGCCCGCAACGAGGTGCAGCGCGCCAATCTCGAAGCGGCATCGGTCTATTATGAAGAGGCACGCAAGTTCGCCCGGCTTTGCTCCCGCTATTCCGCCGGCTTCGATTTCCATGAATATGTCGTCGTCACCGGCGGCGGCCCAGGCGTGATGGAAGCAGGCAATCGCGGCGCGGCCGAAGAAGGAGCGCCCTCGATCGGCCTCAATATCGTGTTGCCGCACGAGCAGGCACCGAATGCCTATGTGACGCCGGAACTCAGCTTCAATTTCCACTATTTCGCGATCCGCAAGATGCATTTCATGGTGCGCGCCAAGGCGATCGCGGTATTTCCGGGCGGCTTCGGCACGCTCGACGAATTATTCGAGTGCCTGACGCTGATCCAGACCGGCCGCATGGAGCGCCTGCCGCTCATCCTATTCGGCGAGAAGTTCTGGCGCAGCATCATCAATTTCGAAGCGCTGGCGGAGTTCGGCACCATCGCGCCAGACGATGTCAACCTGATCAGCTTCGTCGATACCGCAGACGAGGCCTGGAAGATCGTCGCGGATTTCTACGAGCACGATAACGGGCACTGACAAGGAGAAGCCCGCCGTCGCATGGGCGAGGGCGGGCTCCCGGAGCGGACTGATCGATCGGTTTACAGCAGTGGGCGGTCCGGCATGTCGTCCAGCGAGATCACGCCGTCATGGTTGCGATCCATACGGTCGAAGAGCTTGTTGGCGGCGTCTTCGGCTTCCTGCTTGCTGATCTGGCCGTTTTCATCCTTGTCGATGCGATGGAACATCATCATTCCGCGCATCAGGCCTGCTTCGTGCATGAAGCGGCCATGGTGTCCGTGATGGCGCGGTTCGTTATTGCCGCCATTGTCGTCGGCCCCAGCCTGATCGCCCTTGCTCTGATCGTTCTGGGCCTGACTATTGCCCTGATCGCCATCTGCCTTGGCGCGCTCGGCCTTCCATTCCTTGATGCGTTCCTGGCGATAGGCGCGCAGTTCGCCGGGCGTGATTTCGCCGTCGTGATTCGTGTCGATCTGGTCGAAGATCTTGTCGACGCCGGCCTTCACCTCATCCCGCGTGACCTTCGTGTCGCCGGGCTGGCCGAATTGCTTCAGCATGCGCACATAGACGATTTCCGGTGAAAAGCGTGGTCCGTGCCAGCGTCCGCCATGCCCGCCCCGTGCTTCCTCGCTCTGCGCTGCAAAGCTTGCCTGGGCGGCAGCACCCACCAGAAGGGCGGCGGAAAGTCCCGCAAGAAGAAATTTTTTCCCGTTCATCGTTTTTCCTTTCGTGTCGAGGAATGGTCAAACGATACGGCTGATGGTCGAAAGCGACCAATTAAACCTCTGTAAGGCGGATGAAACTTTCGTAACCCCGCCCTGATGAGTGGTTAAATCAACGCCTTGAGGAAGCTCGTCAGGTCGTCGGTTACATAGTCGATATGATCGTCCTCGCCCGTGGTGCGCTCCCACCATTCGACGACGGTCGTCTCGAGGTTTTGGGGCACCAGCAGCACGGTTTTCATGCCAAGTGCCTTGGGTACGGTGAGATTGCGCGGCAGGTCCTCGAACATGGCCGCTCTCTTCGTATCCACGCGGTTGAGGCTCATGAACTTGTCATAGGTCGAGCCGGCGGGTTTCGGCACGTAGTCGGCCGCAACGATATCGAAAATGTCGTCGAAACTGTCGAGAATGCCGAGCGCACCGGCCGTCGCCTGGGCATGCTTGACGCTGCCGTTGGTGAAGATGAACTTGCGTCCCGGCAGCGCTTTGATGGCGGCGGCCAGCTCCGGCTGCGGCATCAGCGCCGAATAGTCGATCGCATGCGCCTTTTCGAGAAAATCATTGGGGTCGATTCCATGATGGATCATCAATCCCTGCAGGGTCGTGCCGTGCTCGAGGTAATATTGCTTCTGCAGCTTGCGCGCGTCCTCCCTCTCCATCTGGAGGAGGGTGGAGACATAGGCGGTCATGTTCTTGTCGATCTGGGCAAAGAGATCGACATGATGCGGATAGAGCGTGTTGTCGAGATCGAATACCCAATCGCGGATATCGGAGAAATCTGACGGTTCGGATAATGTTTTTGCGTGGTTCATGGAGAGCTTATCGCACGCTCTCTCCTGAAAGGGGAAGGAAAATATACATGCCGCAGCATGCGGACCATATCGAGGAGATTGCCGTCCACTTCAATGCCAGCTATGATTTTACTATTGATTTCCGGGCTTTTACTCTATTTTCCATGTGAGGGAGGGCTTACGCTTTCTTGGGTTATGGAGAGAAACTTGCCCGGCCGGGCTTTTCGGAGGGGATACGATGAGTCAGGTGGAAAAGGCACAGGAATTCGCGCGGCTGCACAAGAAGGGTGAGCCGGTGATCCTTTTCAATATATGGGATGCGGGCTCCGCCAAGGCCGTTACGGAAGCAGGTGCGAAGGCGCTGGCGACGGGAAGCTGGTCGGTTGCCGCGGCCAATGGTTTCGGCGATGGTCAGGCGATACCCTTGTCGCTGCTGGCGGTGACCGCCAAACTGATCTCGGTGACGAGCCCGCTGCCCCTGTCGGTCGATTTCGAGGGCGGTTATGCAGTCGAACCCGAAGACGTCGCCGCCAATGTCGAAAAGATCATGGACCACGGCGCCGTCGGCATCAATTTCGAGGATCAGGTGATCGGCGGCCAGGGCGTTCACCCCATCGAGACGCAGGCGGCACGCATCCGTGCAATCCGCGACATGGCCGATCGCCGCGAGATGCCGTTGTTCATCAACGCCCGCACCGATCTGTTCCTGCAGGAAAGCGATACGGCGCATCATCAACTCCTGCTGGATGATGCCTTCCGTCGCGCCGATGCTTTTGCCGAAGCGGGTGCCAGCGGCTTCTTCGCGCCCGGGTTGGTCGATCCGGAATTGATCGGCGCGCTCTGCGAACGCTCCCCTCTGCCCGTCAACATCATGGTGCGTCCGACCACGCCCGATAACGAGACGATGGCAAGATTGGGCGTCAGCCGCATAAGCTATGGGCCAGCGCCCTACCGATCGGTCATGGGAATGTTGAAAAGCGAGGCCGAAGCCATCTACCGGTCGTCCTGAACGGCCTGGAGGCGCTCCACAGCTCTTCCGCGGAGCGCCTGAACCGCATCACGGAACGATCAGCGTGCCGGCGCCGTGCTCGGTGAAGATTTCGAGCAGCACGGAGTGAGCTGTCTTGCCGTTGAGGATGACGACGCCCTGAACACCGGCCCTGATGGCGTCGATGCAGGTCTCGACCTTGGGGATCATGCCGCCGGAAATCGTGCCGTCGGCGATCAGCGCGTGCGCCTGTGCCACAGACAGCTCCTTGATGAGCTGGCCCTGCTTGTCGAGCACGCCCGGGACGTCGGTCAGGAACAGCAGGCGCGTGGCGCTGAGCGCGCCGGCGATCGCGCCGGCAAAAGTGTCGGCATTGATGTTGTAGGTCGCACCGTCGCGGCCGGGAGCGACCGGGGCGATGACCGGGATCATCTCGGACTTGGCAAGCAGGTCGAGCAGGGTGCGGTCGACTTCGACCACCTCGCCGACGAAGCCGAGATCGAGCACGCGCTCGATGTTGGAGTCCGGATCCTTGATGGTCTTGTGCGCCTTTTCGGCGAAGACCATGTTGCCGTCCTTGCCGCAAAGGCCGATCGCCCATTCGCCGGTCTGGTTGATCAGCGCGACGATTTCCTTGTTGATCGAGCCGGCAAGCACCATTTCGACGATCTCGACCGTCTTCTGGTCGGTGACGCGCAGTCCGCCTTCGAACTTCGATTCGATGCCCATCTTCGTCAGCATGGCGCCGATCTGCGGGCCGCCGCCATGGACGACGATCGGGTTGACGCCCGATTGCTTCAAAAGGGCGATATCGGCGGCAAACGCCTTGCCGAGTTCGACGTTGCCCATGGCGTGGCCACCATATTTCACGACGATGGTCTTGTTTTCATAACGCTGCATGTAGGGCAGCGCCTGTGCGAGCAGGTTGGCTTGGAGTTCGCTTTGGGCTTCGGACATGGTGCACCCTTCGAAATTGTTCGCGGGCCTTTTATCTCAAGTTCTTGACAGAGGGAATAATCATATCGGGATTAAAGCATGTCGTTGTTGCAAAGGTGTGCAGCGCTTTTGCGACAACGACATGCGCAAAATCAAATACCTGGAGCGCGAAAAGCGTATCCGGATAGATCGCTCCGCGCTTTCGTTGACGCTATGTCACATCAGCGTCGCCGAAATTGATGGCCTCCGCACGTTTGCCGAAGCGATTTTTTCTTCTAAAGATGGTGCAGGCGTCGCACCCCGGGGATTTGGATGGCGAGCGAGGAGACGGAAGCGCTGATCGGCCGCATCGCCATGCGCGACCAGAAAGCCTTTGCGGCACTCTACAAGCGTACCAGCCCGAAACTTCTCGGTGTTTGCCTGCGTATCGTCGGCAACAAGGCGGATGCGGAAGAGGTTTTGCAGGAAGCCTATATCAAGGTCTGGCAGCGGGCCGAGCAATTTGCTGTTGCGGAAGGGTCGGCAATGGCCTGGCTGATGACGATCGCGCGCAATCGCGCCATCGATTTCGTGCGGGCACGCAAGCCCATAGCCGACGAAATAGATACGGCGTACGATCTTGCCGACCTGGAACCCGGTCCTGAAGAGCAAGCAATCGTGAAGGGAGAGGGAAGGCGGATTGACAGGTGCATGGAAGAGTTGGAAGCTGATCGTGCACGGGCCGTTCGCAGCGCCTATGTCGAGGGCTTGAGCTACCAAGAGCTCGCCGACCAACACGCTGTCCCATTGAATACTATGCGCACCTGGCTGCGCCGAAGCCTGATCAGACTGAGAGAGTGCATGGACCGATGAGTACGCCCGATCAAAGCAAGGGAGGCCGCTCCCGCGATGAAGTCCTGGCCGGAGAATATGTGCTTGGCGTGCTTTCCCTGGAGGATCGGCAGAAGGTCGAGCGCCGCATGCGCAGCGACCGCCAGTTTGCCGCCATCGTCAGCCGCTGGGAGCAGAACCTCTCGGAATTCAACGAGGAATATGAGGCGGTGACGCCTGCGGCCGCCGTGTTCCCGAAGATCGAAAAGAGGATTTTCGGAGAAGTGGCGTTCGGCGCCCATCTGTGGAATTCGCTGATGCTATGGCGCTCGGTCGCTTTCGGCTCGCTGTTCTTGGTCGCCGGCGTACTCGTGTTCGCCATCACGAATGAAGGCAGCTTGCGCACGAACCCTGGCAAACAGCTCACCGCATCCCTTGCCGGCCAGAACAGTCCCTTCAATCTCCTCGCCAATTACGACGTCGCCAATGGGCGCCTGAAAATTACACCGGTCGCCGCCGGCAAGCCCGAGGAGAAATCGCTGGAGCTCTGGCTGATTCGCGGCAGCGATCCCGCCGAGGCGCTGGGCATACTGCCACCGACCGGCGATGGCGAAATCGTCTTGTCGCCGGAACTTCACGCCAAATTGACTGAAGGCGCCATCATCGCCGTTAGTGTGGAGCCCTTTGGCGGCTCGCCGACCGGCAAACCGACGGGCGATGTGGTCGCTTCCGGTACGATCCACTTGCCCTGAGGAATTTCGGCTCCCGAAAAACGATCGCGGCTGAAACTCTCTGCCAGCGTGCTCCGTATCTTCTTCCGACCCCGCCTGATCGGGGCAACAGAGAGGAAGAGGAGACATTATGATCAAGACCGTTTTTCGCATTGCTGCCGCTGCCGCAATGCTGTCGGCCGCAAGCAGCCTAGCCTATGCCAAGGACCCGATGGTGGGCGGTGCTGCGATGTATGCCAGCAAGAACATCATCCAGAATGCCGTCAATTCCAAGGATCACACGACCCTGGTCGCAGCCGTCAAGGCGGCCGGCCTCGTCGATACCCTCGAAGGAAAAGGCCCTTTCACCGTCTTTGCGCCGACCAATGAAGCCTTCAAGCAACTGCCAGCAGGCACGGTCGAAACCCTGCTGAAGCCCGAGAACAAGGAGAAGCTGGTCAAGGTGCTGACCTGCCACGTCGTCGCCGGTGATGATATGGCTGCCGCCATCAAGAAATGGGCAATGAGCAAGGGCGACGAATACGATCTGAAGACGGTCGGCGGCTGCACGATCAAGGCCATGGACAAGGGCGGCAAGCTGACGTTGACTGACGAGGCCGGCGGCATTGCCCATATCACCATTGCCGACGTCAAGCAGTCGAACGGCGTGATCCACGTCGTCGACAAGGTGTTGTTGCCGAAGATGTAATCCTTAGCGGCAACACGGCCGCCGTCGCCTTATGCGGGGTCGGGCGGCGGCGGCCTCATTCGACCGGTCGGTCTTCAGACCTGGATGCCGACCGTCAGGCCAATGGCCTCGCGCAACTCCTGAAGACCAACGCCTTTTTCCGATGAAGTGGCGAGGATGCCGGGATAGGCGGCGGGGCGCTTGCGGATTTTTTCAGCGGTATCAACCAGCAGCTTCGGTATGCCTGCTTCCTTGATCTTGTCGGTCTTGGTCAGCACGATCTGATAGGAAACAGCAGCCTTGTCGAGCAGGCCCAGAACTTCCTCGTCGTTCTTCTTGATGCCGTGGCGGCTGTCGATCAGCACATAGACGCGCTTCAGCGTCGTGCGCCCGCGCAGGTAGTCGAAGACGAGCTTCGTCCAGGCATCCACCTGATCCTTCGGCGCTTCGGCATAGCCGTAGCCAGGCATGTCAACCAGAGCCATCGGCGGCAGGTCGCCGCTCTCGCCGGAAAAACCATCGGGAACGAAATAATTGAGTTCCTGCGTGCGGCCCGGCGTGTTGGATGTGCGCGCCAGTCCCTTATGTCCGACCAGAGCATTGATCAGCGACGACTTGCCGACATTCGAGCGGCCGGCAAAAGCGATTTCCGGCGGCCCTTCCGGCGGCAGAAACTTCATGGCCGGCACGCCGCGGATGAAAATCCACGGACGTCCGAAAAGCGGCTTGTCGTCTTTGGTCGTCTGGTCTGCCATTTGCTCAGTCTTTTATCTGGTTTGATGGTCTGGCTTCGGGGTTTTGCCCATGAAAGTCAAGTTTTGATCGAAATGTGTGACGCGTTGCGGACCTGCACGTAGCCTGTCATGGTGCGCAGATGGAGCAAGATGCGCTGAAAGATGACGATGCGGTGGATATACGCCTCGATGTGAAGGAGGCACTGGTTCTATTCGAGCTTCTTTCCCGCTGGTCCGATCCGAACGCAACGCATACCCCCGGCAGCGAGTATTTCGAGAGCCCTGCCGAATGTGCGATATTGCACGGTTTGCTCGTGGAACTCGAGAAGCAGCTTCTTGCTCCATTCAGGCCCGAATACAGGCAGATTCTCGCCGAGGCACGCAACGTACTGGCGGAACGATGGGACGTCCAACCCTCAGCGGCCGAGTTACCGCCCAAGGCTCCCTGATGCCGGAGCCTCTATCGTTAATATCCAAGGCCGAGAATGAAAAAGCCCCACCGAAGCGGGGCCTTTATCGTCATTTCGATGGTGCCGGTTTTCGTTTGAAGAGGCCCTTCAGATTGTCGAAGAGCTCCACCTTCACGCCATGGCGTTTCATGATGATCGACTGCTGGATGACAGAGAGCGTATTATTCCAGGCCCAGTAGATCACGAGGCCGGCCGGGAAGCTTGCCAGCATGAACATGAAGACCAGTGGCATCCAGTTGAAGATCATCGCCTGGGTCGGGTCCGGCGGGGTCGGGTTCATGCGCATCTGCAGGAACATGGTGACGCCCATGATCAGCGGCCAGACGCCGAGATGCAGGAAGGTCGGAGCCGCGAACGGCAGCAAGCCGAACAGGTTGACGATCGAGGTCGGATCCGGCGCGGAGAGGTCCTGGATCCAGCCGAAGAACGGCGCATGGCGCATTTCGATGGTGATATAGATCACCTTGTAGAGCGAGAAGAAGATCGGGATCTGCAGGAGCACTGGCCAGCAGCCCGCGATCGGGTTGATCTTTTCTTCCTTGTAGAGCTGCATCGTCGCCTGCTGCAGGCCCATGCGGTCGTCGCCGAACTTGGCCTTCAGCTCCTCCATCTTCGGCTGCACGCGCTTCATGTTCGCCATGGAGGCATATTGCCGGCTGGCGAGCGGGAAGAAGAGCGCCTTGACCACGATGGTGGTGCAGAGGATGGCGACGCCGAAATTGCCGAAGTAGCGGAAGAAGAAGTCCATCAGCTTGAACATCGGCTTGGTGATGAAATAGAACCAGCCCCAGTCGATGAGGCGGTCGAAGCGCGGGATCGAATAGCTGGTCTCATAGCGGTCGATGACCGGGACTTCCTTGGCGCCGGCGAAGACGAGGTTCTTGAGGTCGATCGACTGGCCGGGAGCAACCGTGACCGCATCTTCCTTGTAGTCGGCCTGGTAGCGCGGCGTACCGTCGGTGAAGTGCGAGAAGCGGGCATCATATGCGGTCGACTGCGGCGGCACGATCGTTGCAGCCCAGTACTTGTCCGTCATCCCGAGCCAGCCACCGGTCGCCTTGGCGGGCGTTGTGGCTTCCTTTTCAGTTGATGCGTACTTGGTCTCGATCAGGCCGTCATCGCCGATGACGCCGATAAAGCCTTCGTGCAGGACGTAGGCGGAAGGCGTCTCGGGCTTGTTGTAGCGGGTGACGCGGCCATAGCTCGACAGCGAAACCGGCGCCTGGCCGCTATTGGCGATCTTGTCGCTGATCGTGAACATGTAGCGATCGTCGACCGAGATGGTGCGGGTGAAGGTGATGCCCTTGTCGTTGGTGTAGGAGAGCGTCACCGGCGTCTTGTCGGTCAGCTTGTCGCCGCTCGTGAGCTTCCAAAGGGTCGAAGGACCTGGGACTGCGCCGGTTGCATCGCTGCCGACATAGCCGAGTTCGGTGAAGTAGCCGTCCTTGGTGTCGGCCGGGCTGAACAGCGTGATGATCGGGCTGCTCTTGTCGACAGTCTCGTGATAGGCCTTGAGACGGAGATCGTCGAGGCGGGCGCCTTCCAGGTTGATGGAACCGGCAAGTGCCGGTGTATCGATGACAACGCGCGCGGAAGCCGTCTTCTCGACGGACTGATCGCGGCTGAGAACCGTCGGCGCCGTCTGGCCGTTTGCCGGCAGCGAACCGTTTACAGCGGTGCCCGCGGCAGGCGACTGCGTCGTCTGAGCCTGCTGCGCCTGCTGGTGCTGCTTGGCGGCCTGTTCGGCCTGGCGCTGCGCTTCGAGGCGCGGGTTCATGTAGAAAAACTGCCAGCCGAGAACAATCAGCACAGACAGTGCAATTGCAACGATGTAATTGCGGTTGTTTTCCATCATACTTTCCTGGAGCGGTCCATTTCCGACCGCCGGTGTTTCGGCCTGGTTTCGATGCGGCTTACGAGTTCGCTCGCCAGTTTTTCGAAAGGCGCGGTCAGCACCTCGCGTCGCGCGACAACCACATAGTCGTGTCCGGGCTGCATTGCAAATCCGGCATGAAGCCGCACGGCTTCTTTCAGCCTGCGCCGCATGCGGTTGCGCTCCACCGCGTTGCCATGTTTTTTGGTAACGGTAAAACCAACGCGGGGTTCGGCGTCGGCGATCTTGCGGTCCAGCATCTCTATCAGGAAGAAGCTGCCTCGGCGCTTCTCGCCTTCGCGGACGGCAAGAAACTGCGGCCGGCTTTTCAGCCGCCCGACAGTCTTTTTGGGTCGTTCATTCGTCAATTTGCCCGCCATCCTGGATCATCGGGCATTTCGGCCCTTAGGCCGAAAGACGCTTGCGACCACGGTTACGGCGAGCGGAAAGAACCGCGCGGCCGCCCTTGGTGGCCATGCGCGCACGGAAACCGTGGCGACGCTTGCGGACAAGCTTGGATGGTTGGTAGGTACGCTTCATTTATTTAAACACCGCGGAGTGCGGCCCTTCTTGAGCTTTGCTTTGAGTAGCAAGGAGCGTTGTTGATTATGGCGAACGGACTTGGCCCGCAAAAGCAGGCACGGTGACCGAACGTGCGCGGGCTTATACGGATCAAGGCCCCGGAAGTCAATTATATGGGCGCAGATTCCTTGAGCTCCGGCAATTTCGCGCGATCGGCGGCGGCTGATTGCTATCTGGCTGCTGCTCCCCGGCGGAATGTGCGCAACCTTGAATATAAATTGCATAATTCCTAAAATATACAATTAGTATAGTGAAGAATGTCGGACGCTTAGATTAAAGATAACTCAATATAACATTAATGATTTTAGTCGATATCTAGCCCTGTGTGGTAAAACCCATCGATTTATGGGGGATGGGATCTGCGCCGGAGGGGTATTGTGAGAATTCGCGGCAAAATAAATCTGCTTGTATCTGTCATGGCCGGGGCGGCGCTTCTGATCGGCGCCACCGCGCTTTATGCGTTGCATCAATATGACCAGAAATTACAGAGCTACGAGCAGACGGCGAGCCGCGCTTACATGGGCGAGCGCCTGAATCGCTACGTGACCGCAGTGGTCATGGAAGCGCGCGGCATCTATGCCGCGGCTGCGGCAAAAGATTCCAAACCCTTTGCCGATGGGCTGATGGCCGATCTCGGCGAAATCGACAAGGTGCTGGCAAGCTGGGCGCCTCTGGTGCCGGAGACGCAGAAGCCGGAATTCACCAAGCTGCAGGCGCGCGCCCAGGAGTTTCGCGCCTTTCGCACGGAAACGGCCAGGCTCGGCGTGACCGATGGCCCGGATGCCGCCGGCAAGCAGGGCAACAACGAGGCGAACCGCGCCAACCGCAAGGCTTTCCAGGCTGAGATCGATGCGATCGTCCAGACCGATAAGGCGGAACTTGCGAAGGCGGAGGCCGAGATCGCAACCTTCCACAGCACTGTGCTCTGGGTGGTCCTCTCCATCATGATCGTCGGTATCGTGGCCGGTGTCGGCCTCGGCGCCTATATCGGAACCGTCCATCTGAGCCGCCCGATCCGCAAGGTGACCGATGCGATAAAGAATGTCGCCGACGGCCATTTCGATATAGAGGTGCCGTTTGCCGGCCGTGGCGACGAAATCGGCGAGATGGCCGCGGCCGTCGACATCTTCAAGGAAAACGGCAATGCCGTGCGCCGCATGAATGCCGAGGAAACGGCCATGCGCGCCAAGAGCGACGAGCTTCAGTCGAGCATGTCTCTCGTCGTCTCGGCCGCGGCGGCCGGCGATTTCAGCCACCGCATCGAGAAGGACTATGGTGACGTCAACCTCAATCGCTTCGCTGGCAACGTCAACGAGCTGCTTGTCAGCGTCGACAGAGGCATCGGTGAAGTCCGCCGCGTCATCGCGAGCCTGGCGGACGGTGATCTGACCCAGGCGATGAAGGGCGAATTCCAGGGCGCCTTTGCCGAACTGCAGCAGAACGTCAATGCGACGCTTGCGACGCTGAAGAGCACCATGAGCGAGGTGCGCGGCACCACCGGCTCGATCAATTCCAACACCAATGAGCTGCGCCACGCCAGTGACGACCTCTCCAAGCGCACCGAACAGCAGGCGGCGGCACTGGAGGAAACCTCGGCAGCGCTCGACGAGATCACCTCTGTCGTCCAGAATTCCACGGAGCGGGCGCGCGAGGCGAGCGTCATGGTCAGCGAAGCCAAGGACGACGCGGCTCGTTCCGGCACGGTGGTTCGCAATGCGATCGACGCCATGGGCCGTATCGAGCAGGCATCGGGCGAGATCAGCCAGATCATCGGCGTGATCGACGACATCGCCTTTCAGACCAATCTTCTCGCATTGAACGCGGGCGTCGAAGCGGCTCGCGCCGGCGAGGCAGGTAAGGGTTTCGCCGTCGTCGCTCAGGAAGTGCGCGAGCTTGCTCAGCGCTCGGCCACCGCGGCCAAGGATATCAAGGCGCTGATCGGCAAGTCCGGCGACGAGGTGCAGGTCGGCGTCAAGCTCGTGCAGGCAACCGGCGAGGCGCTGTCCTCCATCGAGGCCCGCGTGCTGAAGATCAACGATCACATTCATTCGATAGCGACGGCGGCGCGCGAACAGGCAACGGGCTTGTCGGAGGTGAACAAGGCCGTCAACCAGATGGATGAAGTCACGCAGCGCAATGCCGCCATGGTCGAGGAGACTTCGGCCGCGACCCATCGCCTGGCGGCCGAGGCCGATGGCCTTGTCCATCTCGTTTCGCGCTTCAAGGTGGATGCCGTCAATGTCACAGCACCCGTGCCCGCGCGCGCTGAGACGCATCGTCCTACGGCATCGCCGGCACGCCGGATGATCGATAGGGTCGCTACCGCCTTCGGCGGCGGGGCGGCGGCCGCACCGGCCACCGCGACGCAAGGCTGGGAAGAGTTCTGATCGTTCAACCATGAGGCCAAATCCAAGGCCGGCCTCGCCCGAGTAGCGCGGCCGGCCTTGTTTGTTTGTCCAAGCGCAGAGCCGATTGGAAAAAAGCCCACAATCGCCTATTATCTGGTTTCGATCAGATCGCATCGGATCGCTTTGCAGCGAAGCGGGACAATTGAAATGGACAGTGGGCAGGATAAGGACGCCGCAATGGGCGATAAGGTCGCCAAGGGCGGCCTGTCCCAGTCTTGCCGTCCCACGGGCATCTTTGGCGGCCTTTCCGGCAAGCTCCTTATTCTGACTGTCGTTTTCATTTCCGTGGCGGAAGTGCTCATCTTCGTGCCCTCCGTCGCCAATATGCGGCTGCGCTGGCTGGAGGATCGGCTGAATACTGCCGCCGCCGCCGCGATCGTCATCGATGGCCTGCAGCCGGCCGAACTCCCCCGTGCGCTGCAAAAGGAGACGTTGATGGCGACGGGCACGCGGGCCATCGTCCTGCGCAAGGACGGCACTTCGCGCCTGTTGGCCACAGCCGAAATGCCGGCCTCCGTCGATGAAAAATACGATCTTAGTGACGTTTCCCAGCTGACTGCGATCAAGGACGCGCTCGATACGCTGCTGTTCGGCGGCAACCGCATCATCCGTGTTTTCGGTCCTGTCGGCGGCGATGCCAACACCGGCATCGAGGTGGTGCTGAAGGATACCCGCCTGCGCAATGCGATGCTGGCCTATTCCGTCAGCGTGTTCTTCGTCTCCATCCTGATCTCGCTGTTCACGGCGACGCTGATCTTCTTCGCGATCAACCGCATGATGATCCGCCCGATCCGCAGGCTGACGGACAGCATGCAGGCCTATTCGGACGATCCTGAGGATCCGGGCCGCATCCTCGTTCCCGACAGGGGAGGCGATGAGCTTGCCGTGGCCGGCCGCCACCTCGCCTCCATGCAGTCGCAGCTGCAGAAGACCCTGAAGCAGCAGAAGAATCTCGCCGCTCTCGGGCTGGCGGTTTCGAAGATCAATCACGACATGCGCAACATCCTCTCGGCGGCACAGCTGATGTCGGACCGGCTTGTCGATGTGGATGACCCGATGGTCAAGCGCTTCGCGCCGAAACTGCTGCGGACCATCGACCGTGCCGTCGGTTATACGACCGAAGTTCTGTCCTACGGCCAGACCTCCGAGTCCGCGCCGCGCCGGCGCAAGATCCGTCTCCTCGAACTCGTCGGCGAAGTCCGCGATATCCTCGCGATCGATCCCGATAGCGGCATAGAATTCGCCGAGCAGCTCAGTCCGGATCTGGAGGTCGATGCCGACAGCGAGCAGCTGTTCCGTGTCATTCACAATCTCTGCCGCAATGCCCATCAGGCACTGATCGCTTTCGGCGAGACGGATCCGGACAGTGTCAGGCGCATCACGGTATCGGCGCATCGAATCGGCAGTGTCGTCAGCATCACCGTCGACGACACCGGACCCGGCATGCCGCAGAAGGCGCGCGAAAATCTCTTCACCGCTTTCCGTGGCTCGGCCCGCTCCGGCGGCACCGGCCTAGGTCTGGCGATCGCCCGTGAGCTCGTCCTTGCCCATGGCGGCACCATTGCGCTCGTGGAAAAGCCGGTGGCCGGCACGCAGTTCCGCATTGAAATTCCCGACCGCCCAGTATCCCTTGATGACTATCGCAGCAGAAGCTTCCAAGAAAGATGATTGTTTTCAGGCGCTTGGCGTCAATATGCACGAAAATCGCGATCTTTTTCACAAATCCACTTGCATTCCCTCAAGGGAGGCTTTAGAGAACCGCCCACGCCAACGGTTTCTTCCGTTTCGGCCACGCACCCGTAGCTCAGCT
This sequence comes from Rhizobium aureum, assembly GCF_030182495.1. Classification (NCBI taxonomy): domain Bacteria; kingdom Pseudomonadati; phylum Pseudomonadota; class Alphaproteobacteria; order Hyphomicrobiales; family Rhizobiaceae; genus Rhizobium; species Rhizobium aureum. The sequence continues at coordinate 76,680 of NZ_JAQJCI010000009.1, forward strand.
GGATAGAGCACCAGACTACGAATCTGGGGGTCAGGAGTTCGAATCTCTTCGGGTGCGCCATTTCTTCACTATTCTAGACCAAGCTTGGCATCTTCTTGTCTAAAGCGTATCGCGATCCTTGAGATTCGTTTCTCGCGCGTTGAGTCTTTGATATTGCGCACGTCGCTGCAGCAAAGCTGCCGAACACTTCTGCGCGACATGTCTTAGCTTCGACCCACGCAAGCATTCGCAACAGCTTGTGATGTCCATGCCGCTGCGCGGTCGGCGCTGTCAGCGATGTTGCGCCGCCTGAATATCTGCCTGCTTCTTTGCATTAACGAATTATGGGCTGCATGTCCTCCTTTGCCGCGATGGTCCGCAGGGCGGTGCGCAATATCCGATAGGCTTGCTCTCCCAACAGCTCACGATATCGCCGTTCGATCCCGTCGTTAAATTCGTGAACGATTTGCATCACCTGCCGCGCCTCCGGCCTGGCGGTGACGAGCTTGGCGCGCCTGTCCGTAGGATCCGGCACCCGCTCGACATAGCCAAGACGTTCCAGATCATCGATCAGTTCGCCCATTGCGGCCTTGCCCATGCCCGCCCTTTCGGCAAGCAGGCTGGCTCTGGTTCCTTCTTCATCGATATTGGCAAAGACTGCGCCATGCTTCAGTCGGATAGCTGGATGGCCGCGTTCGTGTAGCGTCTGGGTGAGCGCCCGTGCGGAAGCCTGGTAGGCATAGAGCAGAAGTGATTGCGTGTAGGGTGTTGCCATATTTCCAATTAAGTCCGGTTGCCATATAGTATGGCATTCATAATAAAGGAGGGAACGTGAGATGTCACTGCATCCGGACGTTGGACAAGCCGCACAACAAATCGTTGATGCGTTCGTCGCCGCATGGAATAGCCACGATGCCAGCGCCTTTTCCGCGATATTTGCGCAAGACGCCGATTTCACGAACGTATTTGGAATGAAGGCAACGGGCCGATCATTGATCGAGCAGTTTCACAGGCCCATATTCGAGACGATGTTCAAGGACAGTCAGCTCAAAGCCATCAAAACCCAAATGCGTCCTATCCGCTCCGATGTTGCCGCACTCGACATTCACTGGAGCATGACAGGGGCGCGCGATCCGCAAGGGAATGAATGGCCTGAACGCTATGGGCTGATCAACATGGTGATCGTGCGCGAACACGATGTCTGGTCGATCGCCGTCATGCACAACATGGACCTGCCCGAGGACGGCAAAGCGGAAGCTCAGCGTAAGCTGCAGAGTTGACGCGCTCTTCGGAACCCGGAGCGAAGGGGGGCGGCCCTGCGAATAAGCACCGGGATGCCGGGCTTCTGCTTCCGTAGCCATATCGTGCGCAGCTCAGCTTGGGCGTACCTTTTCCGGCCCATGCTCCATCTTCAGCGGCAATTCCGGCAGAAACAGCAGCACGATCAGCGCCAGCGCTACAATTGCCGTGCCGGTCGCAAAGGTCATGGCGATCGCGTGACGATAGAGCGCTATCGCGGCGGCATGAGCCTCGGGGGAGGCGGTGGCGAGCTGCTTCATGCCGGCTTCGGTCAATGAGGAGCCATGCATCCCGTCGAGGACGCCGCCGGCATTCTGTACGCGGTAGGCCAGGATGGCGCCGGAGCCGGTGACGCCGATGAGGCCGCCGAGCGAGCGGAAGAAGGCGAGCGTCGCCGTACCCACACCACGATGGGCAAGGGGCAGGGCATTCTGCACCGCGATCGTCATCGTGGGCATGACGAGGCCAAGGCCAAGGCCGAGGGCAAAGACCGTCGGCTCGATGATCCAGAAGCCTTGGCTGGTGGCGGCCGCCCAGGCGAGCACGGCAAAGGCGGCGGTTGCCAGGCTGAGGCCGCAGAGCTGCGCCGGCTTGTAGCGCCCGAAGCGATGCAACAGCACCCGCCCGTTGACCATGGAGGAGACGACGACGCCGATCATCAGCGGGCCGGTGAGCAGGCCCGAATGTGAGGGGCTGACGCCCATGACCATCTGAAAGAACAGCGGAAAGAACAGGCTCGCTCCCAGCATACCCATGAAGGTCAAAGCCAGTACGAGGCAGGCGACGACGAAGAGCCGATTACCGAAGAGATCGGGCGGCAGCACCGGCTCGGGCTCGCGCCGGATGTGAAGGATGAGAAAGACGAAAAGGACGAGCGCGAGAACGGAGAGGCCGAAGATCTCAGGCGAGTTCCAGGCCCATTCATTGCCGCCGAGGGCGAGCACCAGCAGGAAGCTTGTCGTACAGCCGGTCAGCAGCGCCGCGCCGAGGTAGTCGATGCGGCGGATGCGTGCTTGATGCGGCCGCTTCAGCGCCCGGCCGATCATGACGAGCGCGACGGCGCCGATCGGCAGGTTGACGTAGAAGATCCAGTGCCATGACAGGAGATCGGTGATAACGCCACCGGCAATCGGGCCGATGACGCTGCAGACGGCGAAGACGGCCGCGATCGAGCCCTGATTGCGGCCACGTCTCGCCGGCGGTACGATATCGCCGATGATGATCTGCGCCAGCGGCAGCAATCCGCCGGCGCCGATGCCCTGGATCGCCCGGAAGATGATCAGCTGCGGCAGCGTCTGCGCCATGCCGCTCAGCACCGAACCCAGAAGGAAGATGAGGATCGCCGCATAGATCATCGGTTTGCGGCCGTACTGATCGCTGAGCTTGCCATAGAGCGGCATGGTGCTGGTCGAGGCGAGTACATAGGCGCTGACCACCCAGGAGAGATGCGTCAGGCCGCCGAGATCGCTGACGATGCGCGGCAGCGCCGTTGCGACGATGCTTTGGTCGAGGGCGCCGAGGCCGAGAACGATCATCAGCCCGAGGATGACGGCGCGGATCTCGCGGCGATCGGGCGGGACGTCTGCTGCCGGCGCCGATGGCGCGGCGCTGTCCGGAAGAGTCGCATTCATTGCCCGATCTCCATGAGCGGTTCGATGGCGGCGCGAATGGCGTCACGCTGCTGCGGCGACAGTTTGGTGAGTTCGGAGGCGAGCCAGTCCGTTCGCCGTTGTTTCAGGCGCCGAATGAATTCCTGCCCCTTCTCGGTGGCAATCAAGCCATTGCGGCGCCGATCGTTCGGATCGGGGTCCGCGCGCGCAATGAGGCCATCCCGCTCCATCGCCTTCACGTGCCCTGAAATCGTCGGTCCGCGCAGCCTCTCCATCCGCGCCAGTTCGGCTACGCCGATGCCTGGCTGCTGGATGATAGCGACCAGGAGCAGGGCATGTAGCGGCGACAACTCGGCCTCGTCGCTCTCGCGTCGCAATTGCCGATAAAGACGATGGAGGGCAGGACGCAGCGCTTCGGCAAGCGCGTAGGCGTCGTCGCTGCCATGATGGTGGTCGGCTTCACTCATTGCGTCTCGCTCGGTGATAGATAGATAGGCTTCCTATCTATATGCCTATCGCGTGGCATGTACTTGCGCAAGCGATAATATTGTGAAAGGTTTTCAATCATTGCGCGTTGTTCATCAGTATTACGACTCGACAGGAGGAGAAGAGCTGTGAAACGATTCCTGACAACCGTGACAGTGACCGTCCTGAGTGCCTTGCTTGCCGTTACATCTTTCGATCCGGTGGCGGCCGCGCCAATTCAGCCACTGATCCAGCCGGCCATCCAGCAGACGGGTGAGCAGCCTGCCGGCCTAACCGAAGTCCAATATCGGCACCACAACAGATACTATCGCCGGCATCACCGTCCGCACTATCGACCACACTATCGTCCGCATCATCGCCCGGGCTATTGGCATGGCCATCGCGGCTATCGTTATCACCGCCCGGGCTACCGGCGCCATAATGGCTGGTGGTATCCGATGGCCGCCTTCACCGCCGGCGCGATCATCGGTAGTGCCGTTTCACAGCCGCCCCGCGGCAGCGCGCATGTCCGCTGGTGCGCAAGCCGATATAAGACATACCGCGCGTCCGATAATACCTACCAGCCAACCAGCGGCCCGCGCCGCCAGTGCGTGAGCCCGTGATCTGACAGCCTTGGATCCCTCCCTGCCGAGCAGAGAGGGATTCTGTTTCAGGCCGCTGCGGTCAGTTGCTCCGAAATGTCCCATAACCGCCGCCAGATGGCTTGGTCACGGGCATGCGACGCGATCTTGGCTCGCACCGGCGGCCCCTTGAGTTCGTAAAAGCCGTCAGGGCCATACATGGCGCCGCCTTCTGCCGTGGGCGAGGTGGCCGCAAAGAGGGTCGGCAGGGCGCCGGCTGCCGCCGTATGCGATAGAAGCGGCCCCAGCAATCTCGTCGCGATTTCGAGGCTGCCGGCCCGGTCGCGACCCATGCGCGGACCCGTGGTCTGCAGGCTGGTCGCGGCATAGCCGGGATGGGCGGCAACGCTTTTCAGCTTCCAGCCTTCGGCGCGGGCGATGCGATCGAGTTCCAAACTGAACAGCAGCGTTGCGAGCTTCGATTGGCAATAGGCGGACCAGGACCGATAGCGCCTGCGCCACTGCAGATCGTCGAAATTGATCCTGCCGCTGCGATGGGCAAGGCTGCTGACGGTGACGACGCGCGGGCTGTCGGCGGCGAAGATTTTCGGCAATAGCCGCATGGTCCAGGCAAAATGTCCGATATAATTGGCGCCCATCTGCATCTCGAAACCGTCTTCCGTCTCATGACGATCGGGAATGGCCATGACGCCGGCATTGTTGATGAGCAGATCGACACGCGGCACAGTGGCGGCGATGCGGCCTGCCGTGCGGGCGACGGAATCGAGGCTGGCGAGATCCAGCGGTTCGAACGTGACGTCCGCTGCGGGTGTCGCCCCGCGGATCTTGGCGAGCGCTTCATTGGCCTTGGTCTCATTGCGAGAGGCGATGATCACCTTTGCACCAGCGCCCGCCAGCGCCTTTGCCGTTTCGTAGCCTATGCCGCTATTGGCGCCGGTGATGACTGCGATGCGGCCTGTTTGGGGTGGAATATCCTTCACTGTCCAGTCTGGCATTGCGGAAACTCCTGTGGGAGAGATTGGCATTGCCCATTGTATCTGGTAATTTCTATACTAAATGCAAGTTTGCAATAGATGAAAAAATGTAAGCGCGAAATTCATGGTTTCGCCTGCATATCAACGATTTCGACGGCCCATTGGCGCGGCATGCCTTTGAATTGCCACGCTGCTCGGCCCTCATCGCCATATATTTGATATCGTGTCCGAAGATTGGATTTGCGGAATGACGACAAAGACTTCATGCGCTGATTTTGTGCAGTTCTTCCGCTCCTGGGTCAGCGATCCCCTGCGCGTGGCGGCGGTTGCCCCCTCGGGCGAACGGCTGGCGAGATTGATGACCCAGGAGATCGAGCCGCTCGATGGCCCGATCCTCGAGCTCGGTCCGGGCACGGGTGTATTCACGCGCGCACTGCTGGCGCGTGGTATTGCGGAAAGCGCGCTCACGCTCGTCGAGTTCGGCGAGGAGTTTGCCGTTCGGTTGCGCGGGCGCTTTCCCGAGGCGCGTATCGTGCAGATGGATGCGGCGCAGCTCGGCCAATGCGGCCTTTTCGATGACGCGCCGTTCGGCGCCGTCGTCAGTGGTTTGCCGCTGCTGTCCATGCCGCCTTCGAAAGTCGAGGCCATCGTTGGCGGTGCCTTCGAAGCGATGAAGCCGGGAGGAGCTTTCTATCAGTTCACCTATGGCCCGCGCTGCCCGGTACAGAAAGCGATCCTTGAAAGCCTTGGGCTTACTGCAAAGCGCATCGGCGGGACGGTGCGCAACATTCCGCCGGCCGGCGTCTACAGGATATCGCGGCAAAATCCTCTGGAGCTCTCGATCATCGGCTCCAAATATCGTAGCACCGGAGAGAATGCTGGAATCAGCGCTTAGGCGCAGGGAGCCGGCAAGGCCGATTTGGGGCGGCCCGAAGCGAGTGCCGGGGGTAGCGGATGGCGAAAAAGCCGCATGTCGATAGCGCGGTAACGGAAGGCCGGCGCGAGCGTAAGCGCCGTCAAACCCGCGAACGCATCGAAGCCGCAGCCTTGAAGCTTTTTCTCGAGCGCGGCTTTGATGCCACGACAATCGAAGACATCACCGAGGCGGCCGACGTTTCCAAGCGTAGTTTCTTCGATTACTTCCCAAGCAAGGAAGAGGTCGTTGCCGCCTGGCAGGATGGTTTCGCCCGCGAGCTGATCGGCGCGGTTGCCGTCCAGCCCGAAGATGCGTCGGTCGTCGACGTCATCGAGGCGGCTGTCAATTCTGCCCTTCGTACTGCCATCGCCGATCCGCAAAGCCTTGCTCTGGCCGCCCTCATTCACAATACGCCGACGCTTCAAGCCCGCGACCAACTCAAATATGCCAAACTGGAGAAGAAGCTCGCGGATGCGCTGTTTGCCCGTGGCAGCGGCAGCCAGGAGGAGCGTCTTCGCCTTGGCATGCTTGCCGCCGCGGTCGTGACGATGCTGCGCATCGGCAGCGAGCGCTGGATGCAATCTCCGCAGGACGTTTCCATGGAGCAGTTCGCTCGCAACCTGTTCGATGAGCTTTGGGCCACGCTTGCCGATATCGGCAAACAGGTGCAACGGCGCACGTGAGGGCGCAAGACCAAACCAAGGACAAGCCGACTGGCCGGTCCTGGCGCATCATGCATCGACACATTGCATAAGCTGCGATGCAGACCCATCTAGTATCGGTCGCGACACCTGTTTTCCCCTCGCGGGACGTTCGATTTGCCCGTCGGATTCCGGCTCCTTTCGGAGGCCGAGACGCATAAGACATTTCACATCAGCAAAAGGGACTATAACCATGTCAGCATTCGATGCAGCCAAGTCCGGTCAGTTCAAGATCGGCGGTGATCTCCCCGTCCATCGTCTCGGTTTCGGCGCTATGCGCATTACCGGTTCCGGTATCTGGGGCGAGCCAGAGGACCATGATGAAGCCGTCCGCACGCTGAGGCGCCTGCCGGAACTCGGCATCAATTTCATCGATACGGCCGATTCCTATGGTCCGGACGTTTCCGAACGCCTGATCAAGGAGGCGCTCCATCCCTATGGCCACGGTCTCGTGGTCGCGACCAAGGGCGGACTCACCCGAACCGGCCCGAATGTCTGGGTGCCTGTGGGTCGTCCTGAATATCTGATCCAGCAGGCGCACAAGAGCCTGCGCAACCTCGGCGTCGAGCGCATCGATCTCTGGCAGCTCCATCGCATCGATCCCAAGGTGCCTGCAGCAGAACAGTTCGACGCCGTGAAATCTCTCTTGAATGACGGTCTCGTCCGCCATGCCGGCTTGAGCGAAGTCTCCGTTGCCGACATCGAAGCCGCATCGAAGCATTTCAAGGTGGTGACGGTGCAGAACCGCTACAATTTGGTCGATCGCACCAGCGAAGACGTGCTCGACTATTGCGAAAAGCATGGCATCGGCTTCATCCCCTGGTTCCCGCTGGCCGCCGGCGATCTTGCCAAGGAAGGCTCGCTGCTCGATACCATCGCGAAGAAGCACAATGCCGCGCCGAGCCAGATCGCGCTTGCCTGGGTGCTGAAGCGCAGCCCGGTGATCTTGCCGATCCCCGGCACGGGTAAGGTCAAGCATCTCGAGGAAAACACCGCAGCGGTCGACATCGTCCTTTCCGACGAGGAATTTGCCGCGCTGGATGCAGAAGGCAAGAAGGCGTTCAAGGCGGCCTGAACCGAAAGTCATCTAGCCGGCGGGAGATTGCTCGCCGGCTGGATGTCAGTGAGAAGCGCTTCCAATGCAAAAACGCCGATCACAATCATGTGAATCGCGGAGTTTGAGTAGATAACGACTGTAAAATAGGCGCTTCTCCCCAGAAAATGCCGGCGATATGCGGTATTTTTGGCGTCTACGAAGAAAGCAATGCATCCAGTGCATTGCTGCATTGCGAAAGACGGTCTGTTCATCCCGATCCGCTCGTTATATCTAATCCCTCGAAGGCAGCGCACTCCTCCTCCCAGCGCTCCTTCAATGATTGGCAACACTCCTCCTCCTCCTCCCAGTTGCCAATCCGGATCAAGAGCCCGATGCATCCTCCTCCCGCATCGGGCTCTTTTTTATTTTCAGCCAGATTATCGGTTAGCGGTGTTGGACGATTGCGTTGCGCCTTTGCAATGCCGTCGCGAATTAGCATTACGTCATGAGCCCAAGAACCGCGGGAGCAGCTTGCGCCGTGGACATGCATGCGTAGAGTGGCGCAACATTCTGACGGTAAGGAAAGGTTGCATGATGCAGCTCATGGCGGGTTCGCACCGATTGAGAAGGGCGTTTTTCCGAACCGCGGCCATGGTCGTTACCTTGTCTCTGGCCGCCTGCGGCCGCCCGATCGGCGTCATGCAGCCTGTTTCCGAAAATGTGCCGGGCACATCGAAGATCGATCTTCTCGTTGCCACGACGCGCCTGCCGGACCAGGATCCGGCAATTCTCTTCTCGGGCGAACGTGGGCCAGGGCTGAAGGTGGATGCGGTCAGCGTCTCCATCCCGCCCGAAGCCAATCGCAAGGTCGGCCAGGTCCAATGGCCGAGCCGTTTACCCGGCAATCCCCTGAAGAATTTCGTCACCATCGGCGTCAAGCCGCTGGCGGGCGAAGCGGATGGGCGCGCCTGGCTGCATGCCGAGCTGCCGAAGAACAGGCGGGTGCTGATCTTCGTGCATGGTTTCAACAATCGCTATGAGGATGCAGTCTATCGCTTCGCGCAGATCGTGCACGATTCGCATGCCGACGTCGCACCGATCGTGTTCACCTGGCCGTCGCGCGCCAGCATCTTCGATTATGCCTACGACAAGGAAAGCACGAACTATTCCCGCGATTCGCTGGAGGAATTGCTGCGGCGCGTAGCCGCCGACCCCTCCGTCGGCGATATCACCGTCATGGCGCACTCCATGGGTAGCTGGCTCGCGGTCGAATCCCTGCGGCAGATGGCGATCCGCAATGGCCGCGTCGCGCCGAAGATCAAGAACGTCATCCTGGCGTCTCCCGATCTCGACGTCGATGTTTTCGGGCGCCAGTTCGCAGCACTCGGCAAGGACAAGCCGCACTTTACATTGTTCGTCTCGCGTGATGACCGCGCGCTCTCCCTCTCGAGACGCATTTCCGGCAATATAGATCGCCTCGGCCAGATCGATCCTTCAGCCGAACCCTATCGCAGCGAGCTGGAGAAACAGGGCATCACCGTCCTCGATCTCACCAAGCTCAAGACGGGCGATGGCTTGAACCATGGCAAGTTCGCCGAAAGCCCGGAAGTGGTGAAGCTGATCGGCGCCCGGCTGATCGAGGGCCAGACGATCACCGATTCCGATGTCGGTATCGGCGACGCAGTCGGCGCCGTCGCCATGGGGGCCGCACAAACGGTCGGCAGCGTAGCGGGTGCGGCGGTCAGCGCCCCGATTGCCATCTTCGATCCGCGCACCCGCCGGAACTACGGCGAACAATGGCGCCGTGTCGGCGCTTCCGCCGGCAACACCGTCGGCTCGCTGGGCGATAGCGTCGAGGCCACCGGCAGCAATGTCGGTGAAGCGCTGAAGCAATAGCGCTATCATGGTCTAATTGAAAACCGGCGGGTTCAATGCTGCCGCAAATCACCATAGCCACCTTGCCCGATCTGATATATCAGAGAGTGCGCTGGGGGAATGGCGCTGGCTGGCCTCGCCGGTCAGCTCATCCGCCTCGGGCGACGATATTATGCGACGCATCTGATTGGAGCATATCGAGATGAGATGGAAGCGCACGATCCAGCTGCTGGATGTTCATTGCGAGGGGGAAATCGGCAAGGTTGCCATCGGCGGCGTGCCGAAGATCCCGGGCAACAGCATTGCCGAGCAGCTGCATTGGCTGAATAGCGATCCGAAGGGCCAGGAGCTGCGGCGCTTCCTTGTGCTGGAGCCGCGCGGCGCGCCGATCGGCTCCGTCAACCTCCTGCTGCCGGCCAAGCACCCCGAAGCCGATGCCGGCTTCATAATCCTGCAGCCGGATCAGGCGCATGCGAGCTCGGGTTCGAATTCCATCTGCGTGACCACGGCCCTGCTCGAATCCGGCATCATCGAGATGAAGGAACCGGAGACGGTCGTCACGCTCGACACGGCCGCTGGCCTGGTACGCGCGACTGCGACCTGCCGCGACGGCCGCTGCGAGAAGGTGCGGCTGACCATGGTGCCGTCCTTCGTGCATGAGCTGGATGTCGAACTCGACACGGCGCAATGGGGCAGGATCAAGCTCGATCTCTGCTATGGTGGCATCTTCTATGCGCTGGTCGATGTCGGCCAGATCGGCTTGAAGATCGAAAAGGCGAATGCCGCCGCCCTCGTGCAGGCCGGCATGATTCTCAAGGATGCGATCAATCGTGCAATGACCGTGGTTCATCCGGAAATTCCGGCGATCTCGGGCGTCGCCTATGTCATGTTCCGCGACATCGATGCCGATGGCGCCATCCGCACCTGCACGACCATGTGGCCCGGCCGCGCCGACCGCTCGCCCTGCGGCACCGGCAATTCGGCCAATCTGGCGACGCTGCATGCCCGCGGCAAGGCCAAGGTCGGTGATGTCTTCAAATCCCGCTCGATCATCGGTTCGGAATTCGAAGTCGGTCTGCAGGCCGAGACCGAAGTTGCCGGCAAGCCGGCCATCATCCCGACGATCACCGGTCGTGGCTTCACCTTCGGCCTCAGCCAGGTGGCGCTCGATCCCTTTGATCCGATGGCGGAAGGTTTCGCCATGACGGATGTCTGGGGGCCCTCTGCGGGCGATATTTGAGGTGGGTGGATGATTAGCTCCTGCCATCTGGAGAGTTTTGCCCCTCACCCTAATCCTCTCTCCGTTTTGACGGGGAGAGGGAACTAGCTCTGCATTCTCGTCTGGGTAATTTGCCGGAGGGAAGGCTGTGGGTGCGCCCATCCCCTTCGCCCCGCAAGCGGAGAAGTGGCCGAAGGCCGGATGAGGGGCCTTTGGGATAGTCTTTTACACTTTCGGATAAATCACACCCTTGCGCAGAATGATGTTGCCATAAAGCCTTGGCTCGCTGGTCTGTATCAGCGCATGCGCTTGCTGCACCCGCTCATAGAATTCCGCCGGCAGCAGTGGCACGACCTTGATCTCGGGCACATGCCGGGCGCAGCACTCGATCATTTCGGCATGGACGGGATCGACGGCGTCGCGATCCTGGCGGACGGTGGCGCGGAAAATCGCCTGCGGCACGAAATCGTCGATCGGCAGTACGCTCAGCACGGCATCGAGCACCGGGATGACACCATGGCCGTCGAGACGGATAAGGCGGCGGCCATGCTCGAGGCCGGGATAATTGCCGTCGACAAGGGCGATTTCATCGCCATGGCCCATGGCGCGCAGCGTCGCCAGCAGCTCGGGGCTCAATAGCGGGTCAATGCCCTTCAGCATGCTCAATCTCCTTGAAAAGAACGTTTTGATCGATCAGGTAGCGCGCAAAGATCGGCAGGCTGGCGGCGCCGATGGCGCGTGCCTGCGGCCCGACGGCCCCCTCGATAATCTCCGGCATGACGACGCCCTGCAGATCGAGTTCCGCAGCGGCCCTGATGGTTGCGCGCACCACGCGCTCCCGCACCCAATCGGGAAAGCCGCCATCGATGACGGCGGCGCTGAAATCGATGACCGAGGCGGCCGCGACAATCGCCTGCGCCAGGGCCTTGGCCGTATCCTGGATCCAGATTTCCAACGGCTCGCCGAAATCGATCCAATTGTCTGCCGAATACCAGAGGGGACGTGGATCGAAGCCATGGTCGCGCAGAAGGTTCTCGAGCACGAAGATCGAGGCGATTTCCAGAAGCTGGCGGTTCTCGCCATTGCGGCCGCGCACGGGCAGCGGGCCGAGCGCACCGGCTGTGCCCGTCCTGCCGACGAAGGTTGACGAATTGAGGACGATGCCGCCGCCGAGGAAGGAGCCGATGAAGAAATAGACGAAGTCCGGATAGCGTGGACCGACGCCGAAGACGAGTTCGGCGCCGCAGGCGCTGGTGGCGTCATTCTGCAGCATCACGGGGTAGGGCGCGCGCGAGGCGATTTCGGCCCGCAGGTCGAAACCGCGCCATGCGTCCATAGCCCCGGGCGGCGATCCGACCTGTTCGGCCCAGTTCCACAGTTCGAATGGCGCGGCGACGCCGATCCCGGCGATCTTCTGCCGCTGTTCCTCGCTGAGGCGCCCTTCCAGCTCGCGGACGCCGGCTGTGACGAAGGCGATGATGTCCTGGGGCAGCGGGTAGGGATAGGTTTGATGGAGCTGCATCCTGATACCGCCGACGAAATCCATCAGCACGAGATCGGCACTGCGCCGGCCGATCTTGACGCCAAAGGAGAGCACCGCGTCGGGGTTGAGCCGCATGGGGATGGATGGCTGCCCGACGCGTCCGCGCACAGGCGCGTCGCGAGACAATAGCCCGTCCTTCTCGAGCTCCCGCATGATGACGGAGACGGTCTGTGCCGAAAGTCCGCTGCGCCTGGCGATATCGGCCTTCGAAAGCGCGCTATGACGACGCACGAGCGACAGGACGAGCCGTTCGTTATGGGCGCGCACGCCGAGTTGGTTCGCGCCCCCGCTGTGGTCGAGAATCGCTGGTGCTGTGGGTGTTTCCTCAGGGTCGTGCACAAGAGACATGAGCCTGCTCCTTCCATCATGGCCATGCCTTATTTTTTTCCAGAATGCCATATCGAATTAATAATTCAATCCGATTTATTTATTGACAGGCCGAAATCTTTAGGCTCAGATATAGGCGTTGAGGATGCGTACATGGCCTTGGAGGAGGTCCACCGAAAATAATCCGACAGGCATTGCGCATCTCCACGCCGGGCTCGGCTCTGTGATTGCCGGACAGTCCGGCTTTTCAAACATCGGGAGGATTGAATGAAGAAATCTGTTATTTCCGCCACGCTCGCCGCTTTGGCGATCGGCGTTGCCTTTGCCGCACCTGCCAAGGCTGCCGGCGTATCCGCCTGCCTCATCACCAAGACCGATACCAATCCCTTCTTCGTCAAGATGAAGGAAGGCGCGACGGCCAAGGCCAAGGAACTCGGCGTGACGCTGAAGTCCTATGCCGGCAAGATCGACGGTGACAGCGAAAGCCAGGTCGCCGCCATCGAAAGCTGCATCGCCAGCGGTGCCAAGGGTATTCTGATCACCGCTTCCGACACGAAGGGCATCGTTTCCTCGGTCAAGAAGGCACGCGATGCCGGCTTGCTGGTCATCGCGCTCGACACGCCTCTGGAACCGGCTGACGCTGCCGACGCGACCTTCGCAACCGACAACCTTCTTGCCGGCAAGCTGATCGGCGAATGGGCCAACAAGACGCTGGGCGACAAGGCGAAGGATGCCAAGATCGGCTTCCTCGACCTGACGCCGTCGCAGCCTTCCGTCGACGTCCTGCGCGACCAGGGCTTCATGATCGGCTTCGGTATCGACCCGAAGGATCCGAACAAGATCGGCGACGAAACCGATCCGCGTATCGTCGGCCATGATGTCACCAACGGCAACGAGGAAGGTGGCCGCAAGGCCATGGAAAACCTCCTGCAGAAGGACTCCAGCATCAACGTCATTCACACGATCAACGAACCGGCTGCTGTCGGCGCCTATCAGGCCCTGAAGGCCGTCGGCTTGGAAAAGCAGGTTCTGATCGTGTCCGTTGACGGCGGTTGCCCGGGCGTCAAGTCCGTCAAGGAAGGCGTGATCGGCGCAACCTCGCAGCAGTATCCGCTGATGATGGCTGCCCTCGGCGTCGAGGCGATCAAGAAGTTCGCCGATAGCGGCGAGAGGCCGAAGCCGACCGAAGGCAAGTCCTTCTTCGACACCGGCGTCTCGCTGGTGACGGACAAGCCGGTTCCCGGCCTGAAGTCGATCGACACCAAGGAAGGCACGGCAAAGTGCTGGGGCTAAGCCCCCGCGAAATGTGATATAATCCCTTCGGGAGCCGCGTCATGCGCCTGCTGGCGCGGGTCTCCTTATAAGGGAGAGCAGACCATCGCAACAGTCACGTCGGCCGGGGTTCATCCTCTCGGCTGACCCTTAAACAGCCGGCGGTTTCCGCGCACGAGCGCGGTGGCGGAGGAATAATATGTCCGGAGCACAGGAATTCGAACGTGTTCTCGATGGCAGCGACAAGAACGTCGCGTCGTTCGAGCAGCACGATGTCTCTTTTCTCAAGCGTGTGCAGCACTTTCTGCATTCGACGCCGGCCGCTGTGCCGTTGATCGTATTGGTAATGGCGATCGTGATCTTCGGCATCGCGATCGGCGGGCGGTTCTTTTCCGCCTATACGCTGACGCTGATCCTGCAGCAGATCGCGATTGTCGGCATTCTCGGTGCTGCCCAGACGCTGGTCATCCTGACCGCCGGTATCGATCTGTCGATCGGCGTGATCATGGTCATTTCCTCTGTCGTCATGGGCAACGTCGCCGTCACTTACGGCCTGCCCGCGCCGATCGCCATCATCGCCGGCATGGCTGCCGGCGGCATCTGTGGGCTGCTCAACGGCTTCCTCGTCGCCAACATGAAGCTGCCGCCGTTCATCGTGACGCTCGGTACCTGGAATATCGTCATGGCGACGAATTTCATCTATTCCGCCAATGAAACCATCCGCGACACCGATGTCGATGAAAAGGCGCCGCTCCTGCATCTCTTCGCGATCAGCTTCCGGCTCGGCGGCGCGGTGCTGACCCTCGGCGTCATCGCCATGGTGCTGCTGGTGCTGGGCCTATGGTATATTCTCAATCACACCGCCGGGGGACGGCATGTCTACGCTGTCGGCGATGATCCGGAAGCCGCGAAATTGTCGGGCATCCAGACCAAGAAGGTACTGCTCGCCGTCTATGGCGTTTCGGGACTGATCGCGGCCTTTGCCGCCTGGGTTTCGATTGGCCGCAACGGCTCGGTCTCACCGTCTTCGGCCGTGACGGACTTCAATCTTCAGGCGATTACCGCGACCGTGATCGGCGGCATCTCGCTCTTCGGCGGCCGTGGCTCGATCCTCGGCACGCTCTTCGGCGCCATGATCGTCGGCGTCGTCTCCATGGGCCTCAATATGCTCGGAGCCGATCCGCAGTGGAAAGTCCTCCTGACCGGCGTGCTGATCATCGGCGCCGTCGCGATCGATCAATGGATCAGAAAGGTATCGGCATGACCACGACTGGCGAACCCATTCTCACCGCGCGTGGCCTCGTCAAGCGCTATGGACGCGTCACCGCGCTCGACAACGCCGATTTCGATCTCTATCCCGGCGAAATCCTTGCAGTCATCGGCGACAACGGCGCCGGAAAATCCTCGCTGATCAAGGCGATTTCCGGCGCGGTGACACCCGATGAAGGCGAGATCAAGCTGGAAGGCAAACCTGTTCATTTCAGGTCGCCGATGGAAGCGCGCGAAGCCGGCATCGAAACGGTCTACCAGAACCTGGCGCTGTCGCCGGCGCTCTCGATTGCCGACAACATGTTCCTCGGTCGCGAGATCCGCAAGCCCGGCTTCCTGGGCTCCGTCTTCCGCATGCTCGACCGGCCGGCGATGGAAAAGCGCGCCCGCGACAAGCTCAGCGAACTCGGCCTGATGACGATCCAGAACATCAACCAGGCGGTGGAGACGCTCTCCGGCGGCCAGCGCCAGGGTGTGGCCGTGGCACGCGCCGCCGCCTTCGGTTCCAAGGTCGTCATCATGGATGAGCCGACGGCCGCACTCGGCGTCAAGGAAAGCCGCAAGGTTCTGGAACTCATCCTCGATGTGCGCGCCCGCGGCTTGCCGATCGTTCTGATCTCGCACAATATGCCGCATGTCTTCGAGGTCGCGGACCGTATCCATATCCATCGGCTTGGACGACGCCTGACCGTCATCAATCCGAAGGAATACACCATGTCCGACGCCGTTGCCTTCATGACCGGCGCCAAGGCTCCGCCGGTCGAGAATGTCGCTGCATGAGCGTCTCTCTTGACGATGTTGCCGGCGAGATCATCGCGCGCGCCGGCAACGCGAAACGCTTCCTGGTGGCGATCGCCGGCCCTCCCGGCGCCGGCAAATCGACGCTGGCCGACAATGTCGCCAAGGCTTTGAAGGCGAGGGGCGAAAGCGCCGAAGTCCTGCCGATGGACGGCTTCCACATGGATAACGCCGTCCTGATCGAGAAGGGACTTCTGAAGCGGAAGGGCGTGCCTGACAGTTTCGACGTGCGCGCCTTTCTCGATATCGTCAAGGCCGTGCGCGCCGCCGACCAGGAGGTGCTGGTACCGGTCTTCGACCGCTCGCGCGAGCTTGCCATCGCCTCCGCCCGCATCGTCCCGGCCGATCACCGCTTCATCGTCGTCGAAGGAAACTACCTGCTGTTCAGCCAGGGCAAATGGGCGGAGCTGGAAGGCCTGTTCGACTATTCGATCATGCTTGCTCCACCCATGGAGGTGCTGGAAGAGCGGCTATGGGCGCGCTGGAGGGGCTACGATCTCGACGAAGAGGCGGCCAGCGCCAAGGTTTATGGCAACGATCTCCCGAATGGCCGGCTGATTCTGGAAAACCGCCGCCGCGCAGACGTTACCATCGATATCGTGCAGGATTGAGTTTCTCCATCATTTAACTGCGCTCGCGGATTGTTTTGCGGTGGCGGTTGGTGCTATCGAAGCGCACTATCAAAGAGCGCGATCCCGAAAGGGCGAGGCAGCTTTCGGGCTGGATGGCGCTCACATTCCAGAGGTCGCGCCCATGCAAAAGCTCACCATCCGCCGTCCCGACGACTGGCATCTGCATTTGCGTGACGGAGCCATGCTCGAAGGTGTGATCGGCGATACATCCAGGCATTTTGCCCGCGCCATCATCATGCCCAATCTCGTGCCGCCCGTCGTGACGACAGCGGACGCCGCTGCCTATCGCGAGCGTATCCTCAAAGCGCTGCCGGCGGGCGATCGTTTCCAGCCGCTGATGACGCTCTATCTGACAGAACATACCAGCCCCGATGACGTCGAGGAGGGCAGGAAGAGCGGCCTGATCACGGCGGTCAAGCTCTATCCGGCGGGCGCAACGACCAATTCCCACGGCGGCGTGCGCGATCTGAACAAGGCAATGCCGGTGCTGGAGCGCATGGCGAAGATCGGCCTGCCGCTCTGCGTCCATGGCGAGGTGACGACCCCGGAGGTCGATATTTTCGATCGCGAAGCCGTGTTCATCGAAACCGTGCTCGATCCGCTGCGCAAGCGACTGCCGGAATTGAAGGTCACGATGGAGCACGTGACCACGTCGGATGGCATCAACTATATCAAATCGGCGAAGGCAAACCTCGCCGGCTCGATCACGACGCATCATCTCATCATCAACCGCAACGCCATCCTCGTCGGCGGGATTCGCCCGCATTATTATTGCCTGCCGGTCGCCAAGCGCGAAAGTCATCGCCTGGCGCTGCGCGCGGCTGCAACGAGCGGCGATGCCAGGTTCTTCCTCGGCACGGATTCGGCTCCCCATGTCGATCCGTTGAAGGAGTGCGCCTGCGGTTGCGCCGGTATCTATACTTCGATCAATACTATGAGCTGCCTTGCCCATGTCTTCGAGCAGGAGGGTGCTCTGGAGAGGCTGGAAGCCTTCGCATCGCTGAACGGACCCGCCTGGTACGGGCTGCCTGTCAACGAGGACTGCATCACTCTGGTGCGTCGCCCCGAGGCCGTGACATTCCCGGCCAAGATCGAAACAGGCGCCGGTCCGGTCACCGTCTTCGATCCCATGTTCCCCCTGCATTGGGATGTCGAAGTTTGATTTAGATTTACATTATATAAGTAAATTCAAATTTACACAAAATATTGTAGTAACGCATCCGTATTTGCCGCGATATGGAACGTATATTTTACTGATATATATTTTCTTTATTATTTGCTGTAACCAATTTGATACCCCTTGAAGCCTAGCGTGTCATCGATCCCCCGCGGTAGAAAGTGAAACCGTCGAAAGAGCATGATGCTGGTTGATTATAATTCCCTACTTCTGGCTCTCGGCGTTTCCGCGTCCTGCCTCGCGGTCACACTGGTCGGAAGCTGGTTTTCCCGCCGGCCCGATACTTTTCTTCTGACGTGCTCCGCCGGCCTTGTGCCGCTCGTCGCCGGGATTTTCATCTACGGCGCCTATGTCGATCGGCCGCAACCGCTTCTTGCCATCCTGACTTTCGTGTTGTTTTTCATCGGTTTTGCGACCATTTGGATGGCGGGCCACCAGTTCCGCACGCGCCACCTCTCCAAAACTCGCTTCGCTCTCGGCTGCCTGACCGGCATCTGCGCTTCGGTGGGACCTATGCTCGCCGGCTACGACGGGCTTGCCTTCATCGGCGACAATGTCGTCATCTGCGTCCTCCTGCTTCTGACGGCGCGTGAATATTGGCTGAGCCGGCGTGAAGCGCCCACGCCTCTCTACGGCATCACCGCGCTTTACACGCTGACCGCCATTTCCTTTGCCCTCTGCGCGGCTGTGTTGATCGGCGATGGCAAGCTCGTGCTGGGTCATGCGCCGGACAATTGGGCGGAGGATGTCAGCCTTGCCGTCTGTATTGCCGGGATGACCGGGATCGGCGCATTGTCGCTTGCGCTGCACCAATGGCGCCAGGCCGCCTTCCACCGTCAGGAGGCGATCACCGATTCTCTGACCGGGCTGCTGAACCGCCGAGCCTTGTTCGATCTCCACGGCCACCGCAGCTTCGGCCCGTCCATGGCCGTCATCATCTTCGACATCGACCGTTTCAAGACCATCAACGATCAGCACGGCCACGCCACCGGGGATCTTGTGCTCAAGCTTTTCGGTCAGGAGCTCGCCTTCGGTTTGCGGCCTTCCGACACCGTGGCACGCCTGGGCGGCGAGGAATTTGCGCTCGTTCTCGACAATGCACTGCCGGGGCGCGCGGAGCAGGTCGCAGAGCGGGTGCGTGATGCCTTTGCGGCGCGGGCGATCAGCATCGACGACAAGACCTTGGTCTGCACCGTCAGCGCCGGGGTTGCCACCGGCACGGCCAAGGGTCTGGGTTTCGATGATGTCCTTCGTGCCGCCGACAAGGCGCTCTACGAGGCCAAGCGCAACGGCCGCAACCGTGTCGAGGTTGCGGCCTATCTGCATGCCGTCTAGCCAGTCATTTCCAGGGGCGTATGGGTGCTCTTCCGATGCATTCAGAACAGAGCTTTCACGAAGGCGCAGACGGCCAATAGGGAAGCCACCGTGCGCACATGGTTCCACCAGACCCAGTCGCGGAGATAGGTCGACCATAGCTGTGCCGACTCTGCGGAATGGCCGTCGACCTTGTCGAGCGCGTCGTTCAGCGGCACATTGAACACCATCGTCGAAAGAAAGCTTGCGACGACATAGAGCGCCGCACCCGCCAGCATCATCATGCTGACGCTGCCCCGCCAGTAGAGAATTGCCATCACCGCGATGAAGAGCGACAGCGCGGCCGTCAGCAGGAACAGCACGATGAAGGGCGAGCGCACGATTGTCGTGTTGATCGACTGCATGGCAGCGATCCCCTGATCGACTGGCAGACGGGCGAAGGCCTGCATGATGAAGGTCGAAAAAGCGAAATAGACGCCGGCGAGAAGGCCGCTGCCGAGTGCTGCGACGACGAGGGCGATATTCGTGATCGGAAAGGTCATGAATGGACACTCCAGATGCCGGTTGCGGCGGTTTGCCGGGCATAAGCGAAAAAATCTTTCGGTTGCCTGCCGAGGATCCGGCGGTCGATTTTTCCCGATCCGCCAATGATGGCAATGGTCGAGATCTGCATTTCAAGCTCCTCCAGCACAAAATGTGATAAATTCTCTTATTTGCGAAATGTGATAAACTCTCTTATATTGCTTGTCAACAGTGACAGGCAGGGGAAGGCATGACGCAGGACCAGATCGCGAGACGCAGGCGTAGCAAGAATGAGGCGGGCACACCGCGTCGTATACCCAGCCAGCAGCGCGGCCGCGAACGGGTGGAGCTGATCCTTTCGGTGGCATCCGAGTTGATTGCCAAGAACGGCAGCGACGCGCTGCGCATGGGCGAGATCGTCGAAAAGGCCGGTGTCTCCTTCGGCTCGCTCTATCAATATTTCCCCGACAAGACGGCGATCATCCGCGTGCTGGCCGAGCGTTTCAACGAGCAGGGCCGGCAATGCGTCGAAGACGAGCTGGCGGCAATCGAAAGTCGCGATCAGCTCCAGGAGGCCCTTGGGCGCATCGTCGATGGCTATTACGCGATGTTTCTCGATGAGCCGGTCATGCGCGACATCTGGCATGCCACCCATGCCGACAAACTGCTGCAGCAGGTCGATGCTGAAGACATGGAATGGCATTCGCAGGCGTTTCTGACCGTCCTAAAACGCCTATGGCCGGAGCGCGACGATTCCGAGCTTGCAAGAACAGCCCGATTGACCATGCAGTTGGTCGCCGCCGCCGTGCGTTACGCGATTTCGATCGAAAGGGAAGAGGGCGACAAGGTCATCGCGCTGTTCAAGGCGATGCTTCCCGCCGATCTCGGTGCATTGCGGTAATCGCCTGCGGTTGCCTTTACCGGCAGCGGCCGTGACGATACCGCAAAAGCTTCTATTCGTCTGGAAACTCGCGCCGCTTGCTGCTATTGCCGCTGGGACATTAGCGCTGCGAAGGAGGCCCTGCATGACCCAGATGACTTTTACCGATCGCGCCGTCATGGCTGAGCTGGTGGCCAGGATGCTTTGGGAGATCAAGGCGGTCCATTTCAGCGCCGACAA
Source organism: Rhizobium aureum (assembly GCF_030182495.1). Taxonomy (NCBI): domain Bacteria; kingdom Pseudomonadati; phylum Pseudomonadota; class Alphaproteobacteria; order Hyphomicrobiales; family Rhizobiaceae; genus Rhizobium; species Rhizobium aureum. The sequence goes on from NZ_JAQJCI010000009.1 coordinate 97,330, forward strand.
GCCCTATAAGCTTGCCTCCGGCATGGCGAGCCCGGTCTATATCGACTGCCGCAAGCTGATCTCCTATCCGCGCATCCGCTCGACGGTCATGGATTTCGCCGCAAGCCTCATCGTGCGCAATGCCGGCTTCGAACGGTTCGATTGCGTTGCCGGCGGCGAGACGGCGGGCATTCCCTTCGCCGCCTTCCTGGCCGAGCGGCTGAACCTGCCGATGATCTATGTCCGCAAGCAGCCGAAGGGACATGGCCGCAACGCCCAGATCGAAGGTGATATGAAGGACGGCGCCCGCGTGCTCGTCATCGAGGATCTGACCACGGCCGGCGGCAGCATGTTCACCTTCATCGACGCCATCCGCGCGGCCGGCGGCATCGTCGACCATGGCATGGCGCTGTTCTATTACGGCATCTTCCCCGAAGCGGAGGCGCGCTTCGCTAACGGAAAAGTTCGCCTGCATCACATCGCCACCTGGCGCGACGTGCTCGCCGTCGCCAAGGAACAGAAGCTGTTCGACGACAAGACGCTGGAAGAAGTCGAGGCCTTTCTCAATGCGCCGCTCGCCTGGTCCGGCCGGAACGGCGGTATTTCGGAGTTGCCCACAAACTGACGCTTTGCTTTTGCACTGAATCTATCTAATCGATTTATGGATACGACAGACGCGCTCTTTGGGAGGCCGGAATGATATTGTGCTGTGGCGAAGCTTTGATCGACATGCTGCCGCGGGAGACGACGCAGGGCGAGAAGGGCTTTGCTCCCTATGCCGGCGGCGCGATCTTCAATACCGCGATAGCGCTTGGCCGTCTCGGCGTTCCCACGGGCTTTTTTACCGGTCTCGCCGACGACATGATGGGCGATATCCTGCGCGAGACGCTGTCGGCCTCCAAGGTCGATTTCAGCTATTGCGCCATCACGCCCCGCCCGAGCACGATCGCTTTCGTCAAGCTCGTCAACGGCCAGGCAACCTATGCCTTCTACGATGAAGGCACGGCCGGCCGCATGATCGCCGAGGCCGATCTTCCGGCGCTTGGCGACGATTGCGAAGCCCTGCATTTCGGCGCGATCAGCCTGATTCCCGACCCCTGTGGCGCGACCTATGAGGCGCTGATGAAGCGCGAGCACCAGAGCCGTGTGATCTCGCTCGATCCGAACATCCGCCCTGGCTTCATCAAGGACAAGGCCTCGCACATGGCGCGTCTCAATCGCATGGTCGCCATGTCCGATATTCTGAAGTTCTCCGATGAGGATCTGGCATGGTTCGGCATCCCTGGCGATCACGATGAACTCGCCGCGCATTGGCTGGCCAAGGGCGCCAAGCTCGTCGTCATCACCAAGGGCGCGGAAGGCGCAACCGGCTACACCAAGTCGCTGAAGGTCTCGGTGCCGAGCGAGCGCGTCACCGTCGTCGATACCGTAGGGGCCGGCGATACCTTCGATGCCGGCATTCTGGCGTCGCTGAAGATGAACAACCTGCTGACCAAGGCGCAGGTGGCTTCACTTGACGAAAAAGCCCTGCGAGATGCGCTGGCTCTGGGCGCCAAGGCTGCGGCGGTGACGGTGTCGCGTGCGGGCGCAAATCCGCCCTGGGCGCATGAGATCGGGCTTTGACCCACCCTCCCCTTGAGGGGGAGGGTCGGCACGTAGTGCCGGGGTGGGGTGAGCCTTTAAATCACTAACGCAGAGAGCCTAGTCACCCCCACCCGCCGCTTTGCGGCGACCTCCCCCCTCAAGGGGGAGGTGGGTGAACGCTTTTACTTCGCGCGGCTTGCCAGCGCAGCCACCAGCCCTTGCGTCGAAGAATCGTGGCTGGCGGCGCTTTCCTTGCCTTCGATGACGGGCAGCAGGCCCGTTGCCAGTTCCTTGCCGAGTTCGACACCCCACTGGTCGAAGGAGTTGATGCGGAAGAGCACGCCTTCGACGAAGACGCGGTGCTCGTAAAGCGCGATCAGGCGGCCGAGCGCATAGGGCGTCAGCTTGTCGTAGACGAAGGTTATCGACGGACGGTTGCCGGTGAATACGCGGTGCGGCGCGACGAAATCGGCCTTTTTATCATCCATGCCCTTGGAGGTGAGCTGTGCCTTGGCTTCCTCGAAAGTGCGGCCCTTCATCAGTGCTTCCGACTGCGCCAGGCAATTGGCCATCAAGAGCTGGTGCTGGTGGCGCAGGTCCGGCTCGAAGCCGTTGGCGGCGATCATGAACTCGGCCGGGATGATGCTCGTGCCCTGGTGGATGAGCTGATAGAAGGCGTGCTGGCCGTTGGTGCCGGGTTCGCCCCAGACGACCGGGCCGGAATTGCCTTCGACCGGCGTGCCGTCGATGGTGACGCCCTTGCCGTTCGATTCCATGTCGAGTTGCTGCAGGTAGGCCGGGAAGCGCGACAGGCGCTGATCATAGGGCAGGATCGCGCGGGTCGGATAGCCGAGCACGTTGCGGTGATAGAAGCCGATGAGGCCGAGCAGCATCGGCAGGTTTTCCTTGAAGGGCGCCTGGCGGAAATGGTTGTCCATCGCATGCGCGCCGTCCAGGAACTTGCCGAAGTTTTCCGGGCCGATGGCGATCATCAGCGGCAGGCCGATGGCCGACCAGATCGAGTAGCGGCCGCCGACCCAATCCCAGAAGCCGAAGACGCGCTCGCTGTCGATGCCGAAGGCGGCGACCTTGTCGAGCGCCGTCGAAACGGCGGCGAAGTGATGCTGAACGGCAGCTTCGCCGAGTGAATCGGCGATGAACTTGCGCGCCGTCTGGGCGTTGGTCATCGTTTCGATCGTCGTGAAGGTCTTGGACGCGACGATGAAGAGGGTCGTTTCCGGCTTAACGAGCTTCAGGATATCGGCGATATGAGCGCCGTCGATATTGGAGATGAAGTGCGAGCGCGGGCCATCGTGGAAAGGCGCCAGCGCCAGCGTTGCCATGACCGGGCCGAGATCGGAGCCGCCGATGCCGATATTGATGACATCGGTGATTGCCTTGCCCGTGGAGCCCTTCAGTGCGCCCGAGCGGATGCCGTCGGCAAACTTGCCCATGGCGGCCAGAACCGCGTTGACGTCAGGCATGACATCCTTGCCGTCGACGAGTACCGGCTTGTTCGAGCGATTGCGCAACGCGGTATGCAGCACGGCGCGATTTTCGGTGAAGTTGATCGCGACGCCCGAGAACATTTCCTCGCGCTTGGCAGCGATGCCGCCTTCGACTGCGAGTTTCTCGAGCAAGGCGAGAATTTCATCGTTCACCGCCGTCTTGGAATAATCCATCAGCAGGTCGTCGACCGAAGCGCTGAAACGGGAAAAGCGCTTGGGATCGGCGGCAAAGGCGGCGCGGATATCGGTGGCCTTCGTTGCCGATGCGGCGCTCTTCAGTTGATCGACGAGGGCGTTCATGGGGACTCCTTGCGGTTCGCGCCGCTTGCCGTCCGGAGAGGGCAGGGCACTCTGAGTTGGTCGCGGAAACTATTCCCTATGTAGGGCGCAAATCAAGTTCACGTATCGTCCAAAACGAAAAAAGCCGCTCGCCAAAAAGGGCGAGCGACTTCCTGAATGGCAGGGATTTATGTCAGCCGCGCAACTCCTTGCGCAGGATCTTGCCGACATTCGATTTCGGCAGTTCCGAGCGGAATTCGATGAAGCGCGGGCGCTTGTAATTGGTCAGATTGGCTGCGCAATGGGCCTTCACGTCGGCCTCTGTCAGGGCCGGGTCCTTCTTGACGATGAAGAGCTTCACCGCCTCGCCTGAATGCGGATCGACCACGCCGATCGCAGCGGCTTCCAGAACGCCCGGATGCATGGCAGCCACTTCCTCGATCTCGTTCGGATAGACGTTGAAGCCCGAGACCAGGATCATGTCCTTCTTGCGGTCGACGATCTTGGTATAACCGCGCTCGTCCATGAAGCCCATGTCGCCGCTTCGGAAGAAGCCGTCCAATGTCATCACCCTCGCGGTTTCGGCCGGCTGCTTCCAATAGCCGGCCATAACCTGCGGCCCGCGAATGCAGATCTCGCCAACTTCGCCGAGCGGCAGCGAATTGCCGTTCTCGTCGCGAATGTCGAAATCGGTGCCGGTGATCGGAAGGCCGATCGTGCCGGTGAATTCCGGGCTGTCGAAGCGATTGGCGCTTGCGACCGGCGATGTCTCGGACAGGCCGTAGCCTTCGGTGATCCAGGCTCCCGTCATTTTCTGCCAGCGCTCGGCGACCGGCCGCTGCACCGCCATGCCGCCGGCAAGCGTTGCCGTGTTGGAAAGATCGAGCTTGGCGAATTCGGGGTTGTTCATCAGCGCATTGAACAGCGTGTTCAGGCCGGGGAACATGTCGAACTTGTATTTGCCCAGTTCCTTGATGAAGGCCGGTATGTCGCGCGGGTTGGCGATGAGCACGTTATGGCCGCCGAGCGACATGCCCATCAGCGAATTCACCGTCAGCGCGAAGATGTGATAGAGCGGCAGCGCACAGACGAAGGTCAGCTGTTCCGGGCGCGGCTTGTTGATGTAGGCGGATTGCAGCCAGAGCAGCAATTGCAGCTGGTTGGCGAGCAGATTGGAGTGGGTGAGGATCGCGCCCTTGGCAACGCCTGTCGTACCGCCGGTATATTGCAGGAAGGCGATATCGCTGCCGGTCAGCTCGGAAGGCTTCAGCGGCAGGCGCGCGCCTTCGTCAAGAACGCTCCTGAAACTGCGGTGGCCGGGGATGGACCACGCCGGCACGAGCTTCTTCACCTTGCGCACGACGAAGTTGACGATATGGCCCTTGACGCCGAGCATGTCGCCAAGCGCGGTGACGACGACGTGGCGAACATCCGTATGCGCCAGCACCTGCTCCACCGTATGGGCGAAATTCTCCAGAACGAAGATCGCCTTGGCGCCGCAGTCGCGCAGCTGGTGTTTGAGTTCGCGCGGTGTATAGAGCGGATTGACGTTGACGACGACGAGGCCCGCGCGAAGAATGCCGTAAACTGCGATCGGATTTTGCAGCACGTTCGGCATCATGACGGCGACGCGGTCGCCCTTCTGAAGGCCGAGGCTCTGCAGCCATGCGGCAATCTTGCGCGTCTGCGTGTTGAGATCGCGATAGGTGACGGATTTGCCCATGCTGGTAAAGGCGAGCCGGTCGGCATAGCGCGCGCAGCTTTCCTCCAGCAGCTCGACGAGTGACGCATGCTCCAGCGGCGGCAATTCCGCCGGTACGATGTCCGGGTAAGAGGCGAGCCATATTTTCTTGACCTGCGGTCTATCCGAAGGAGCGGAGACTGAATTCATGCGCACTTCCTCCTTTACGCATCATCACCACGCCCCGCCGTCCTCGGGCGGCGGTCATGTAAAGTGTCACTGCGCGATCGAAAAGTCTCCCGCTTTTCACATCGTCGCAGCCTTTGCTCTCAACTAAATTATTGGAGCATCATGGAAGCTACAATAACCTTGACGTAAACGTCAATAAATGTTCTGCGCTCACGTTTTTTTACAATCTTGAAAAAAGTACTGGAACTTTTATGACAACGGAGCGTTAATAGGCCCGTGGGTGTAAACCCATCGGAGCATCGTGCTGCCCCAAAGAGCAGATCGGACGCTCCACGATTTTATGTGACGCGTATCCAAAAGGAGGTGCGCATATGCATAAAGAGAGTGCCGAGATCTCGGGCCGTGACCTTTACATCAAGGACATGTCGATGCTGGTCGCCTGCGACCGCGTCGAGGGATCCAGGGTATTCGGCTCGGACGGTAAGCAGATTGGTCATATTGAACGCCTGATGCTCGAGAAAAGTGATGGACGCATCGCTTTCGTCATTTTGAGCTTCGGCGGCTTCTTCGGCATCGGCCAGGAGCACTACCGGCTGCCGTGGGAGAAGCTGCGCTACGATGCCCGCATCGACGGCTATCGCGTCAGCATGACCAAGAACGACATCGAAAAGGCATGCCGTTTCGCCGCCAAGGACGATCACGACCATAAGAATCATGGCCACAAGAGCCACGATTATTTTGGCGTGCCGCCCTATTGGATGTGAGCGCGCTGATAAAGCCGGTTCGGCAGGCCCCGCAGACGCGGGGTGCCGATATGCGTGGTTTTATTGAAACCGCCCATGCCTTTGCACCACTTCGATCTTGTAACCGTCAGGGTCGGTGACGAAGAAGAAGAGCGCAAAAAGCTTCCCATCCCGATTGAGTTCGACGATCTTGCCAGGGTTCAGCCCCAGCGCGGTCATCCGCGCATGTTCGTCTTTCAGCTCCGTGACCGAGACCGCGAGGTGACCGTAGGCCTCCCCCAATGGATAGGGCGCGGTGCGGCCCTGATTGATCGTCAATTCCAGTTCGAACCCGGTTTCAGCATTGCTGAGATAGATCAGCGTGAAGGTCTCGAAGGCGATCCGGTCGGCGGTCTTCAGGCCGAATGCCTTGTCGTAGAATTCGATCGAGCGCGCTTCGTCGAGCACGCGGATCATCGAATGAATCATCTTGGCCATCGGCGCCTCCATCGGTCTTTGGAAGATATAGCCAAAGCCAATGCCACCGCCGGGTTGTCAAGGCAAGCATGTCGCAAATCGCTCCACCTTTGTTTGCGTGCAGATTCGGGGTTTCTGGATTTCGATCCGTCTGCTTAACTCCCCGGCGCTCAAGTATTCGGCTCAAAGGGGGAAACCATGTACTATGCCATTCTGGCTTATCACGAGGAAGGTATCGTTGAATCCTGGAGCAAGGAGGAGGATGCCGCGCTCATGACGGAGCTTTTGGAGATCAATGATCGCCTGGTCGCGCAGAAATCGCTGGGACCAGCCGCGCGGCTCGGCCCGACCCAGAGGGCCGTCACCTTGCGCGGGCCGGGTGCGGGACTGGTCATCGATGGCCCATTTGCCGAAACCAAGGAACAGTTGCTCGGCTTCTACGTCGTCGATTTTCCGACGCTCGATGCGGCCGTCGAAGCTGCGCGCGAGCTGCGCCGCGCCAATCCCACGGCCGTCTATGAAATCAGGCCGGTCTCGCTTTACCTGCCCGGCGCGCCTTTGCCTTCCGGCGAAGGCACTTGATAAACCTATGTGCGGCGCCGGCCTTGAAGGGGCTGGCGGTCGCCTTATCAATGGGATTGCAATCCGATCTTGCTGGTGACCGACCGCTCGATCATCTCCATGCCGTCATAGATTAGCACCGCCATCAGGCCGACGATCAGGCCGCCCTGCAGGATGAAGGCAGTGTTGTCGTTGATCAGCCCGGCGATGATGACTTCGCCAAGCCCCTTGGCGGCAACGGTGGAGCCGATCGTCGCCGTGCCGATATTGATGACGGTCGCGATCTTCAAGCCCTCGATGATCAGCGGCAAGGCGAGCGGCAATTCGACGCGGAAGAGCCGCTGCCAGCCGCTCATGCCCATGCCGTCGGCGGCGTCGAGCACCGAGGCCGGCACCTGCTGCAGGCCGGCTACCGTGTTCTCGAAGATCGGCAGCAGCGCATAGAGAAACAGCGCGATCAAGGTCGGCACCGCACCGAAGCCGGTGGTCGAGATCGCAAGCGCCAGCACGGCAACGGGCGGGAAGGTCTGCCCGGCATTGGCGATCGCCCGCGACAGCGGCAGGAAATCGGCGCCGATCGGCCGTGTGACGAAGATGCCCCCAAGCACGGCCAGGATCCCGCTTGCCGCAATCGAGATCAGGATGAGTTCGAGATGGCTGAGCGCCAGGCTCGGCAGGCTGTTCTGCGTATAGATCGGCGACGCCCCGAACTTGGTCAGCGGCGCAAGGACAGGCGTCAGCCATTCCGGATAAAACAGCAGCACCAGCAGCAGCGCCAGCGCGAGAAGGCGGAAGAGATTGGCGGCGAGAAATTTCATGCTTTGCGGCCCAGCTCGATCAGATGCTGGATCGAGATCGAACCGACGGGCGTCTTGCGCTCGTCCTCGACCGTCGCCTCGTCCGCGCCCTGCCAGATCAATTCCGCCAGTGCATCGCGCAGATTGAGGGTTTGCGGCAGGCTGTGACCGAGCCCGGGGCGCGGCGGCTGCATGCTTTCCTTCAGCGGCAGCAACGACATCAGCTTCAAGGCCCGGTCGGACGTACCGGTCAGCTGCTGCACGAAAGGATCGGCCGGCTCGGTCAGGATCTTCTCGGGTTCGGAGCATTGCAAAAGCTTGCCTTCGCTCATGACGGCGATCTGGTCGCCGAGATGGAAGGCTTCGTCCATATCGTGGGTGACGAGGACGATGGTGGTGCCAAACTGCTTCTGGATGGCAAGCAGATCGTCCTGTGCCTTGCCGCGGATGACCGGGTCGAGCGCGCCGAAGGGCTCGTCCATCAGCAGCAATTCCGGTTCCGCCGCGAGTGCGCGTGCGACGCCGACGCGCTGCTGCTGGCCGCCGGAAAGCTGGCTTGGATATTTGCCGGCAAAGGTGCCGGGGTCGAGATGGAAGAGATTGAGGAGTTCTTCCACGCGACTATCGATGCGCGTCTTTTCCCAGCCGAGCAGCTCGGGGACGGTGGCGATATTCTGCGCGACCGTGCGATGCGGAAAAAGCCCGTGCCCCTGGATGGCATAGCCGATGCGGCGGCGAAGCTCGGTCGCCGGCACATTCATGATGTCCTCGCCGGCAACGGAGATGTGACCTTCGGTGATTGGTACCAGCCGGTTGATCATGCGCATCAGCGTCGACTTGCCGGAGCCGGAGGTGCCGACGATAACGGTGATCGTGCCCTTTTCCATGCTCATGCTGACATTATCGACCACAGTCGCGCTGCCATAACGCTTGGTGACGCCCTTGAGCTCGATCATGCTGGTCATGCGCGTTGTCCCCGAATGCTGTCGATGACCGCATCGAGGATGACGGCCGATGAGAAGGCGAGAAAGACCGTCGGCACGGCGCCGAGCAGAACGAGGTCATTGGCTGTCTGGCCGATGCCCTGGAAGATGAAGAGACCGAAGCCGCCGCCGCCGATCAGCGCCGCCACGGTGACGAGGCCGATTGCCTGCACCAGCACGATACGGATACCGGTGAGAATGACCGGAAAGGCGAGCGGCAGGTCGATGCCGGTCAGGATCTGCCGGCGTGTCAGGCCCATGCCGGCGGCGGAATCGCGCACGGAAGGATCGACGCCGGCAAGGCCGACGACAGTATTGGCGACGATCGGCAGCAGAGAATAGATAACGAGCGCTACCAGCGCCGGCGCCACGCCGATGCCTTTGACGCCGATCTCGGCAGCGAAAGGAACGTTGGCGGCGATATAGCCGAGCGGCAGCATCAGGATGCCGAACAGCGCCAGGCTCGGAATGGTTTGCACCAGGCTCAGCGCCCGCAGCACCACGGCACGGATGCGCGGCTGCCAATAGCAGAAGATGCCGAGCGGCAGCGCAAGCACGATGGCGATCGCAACCGAGCCGATGGAAAGGAATACATGGCTGAGCGCTTCGTGCCAGAACTTGTCGGCATTGTTGGCATATTCCTTCATGATCGAGAGATTGTCGAGCAGGCCGGAACGCAGGACGACGGTAAGCAGGGCGGCATAGAGCGCCAGCGCCGCGACCCTCAGCCATGGCGTCAGCCGCAGCTTCACCAGAGCATCCGAGATCATCAGCCCCACGACGGCCAGCAGCACCCAGAAGGAGCCGCCGGGTGTGATGCGGGCCACGGTGCTGCCCGCTGGCGTCGCGGCGGTCGAGACGAAGCCGAGCGTGAGGATCAGTGCGGCGATCGCAAGCGTGGCAATGCCGAGGCGGATGATCTGATTGCGTAGGAACAGTGCTGCAAGCGCTGCTGCCGTCAGAAGAATAAGCAAGACCACAGCGGCCGGCTGCGCAATGAGTTGCGTCAGCAGCTGCGGCTTGCCGGCGGCGATGCGGTTTGCCTTGACGATGATGAAGGGCGCCCAGGCCATTGCCAGCGCGCCGCCCGCCACCAGCACCACTCCGAGACGGTCCACTCGACGGACCGCTAGTGCATCTTCCATCAGGCAAGCTCCGTCAGCGCATGAGCCCAGAATTCAAGGCGGGTTCGGACAAAACCATGCCCATTCAAATGTCCGCGGCTCCACCTTATCAAAATGGAGCCGCCAGAGCAGCGTCGATGCCTTACTTCAGAAAGCCATTGTCCTTGAGGTAGGATTCGGCGACAGCCTTGGCCGGCTCGCCATCGACCTGGATGCGGCCGTTCAGCTTGCGCAGCACATCGGCAGTCAGGCCCTTGAAGATCGGAGCTAGAACCTCTTCGATCTTCGGATTGGCCTTCAGCACAGCCTCGCGGATGATCGGCGTCGGCGCATAGACCGGTTGCACGCTCTTGTCGTCCTCGAGCACGGTCAGTTCGGCCGCTTCGATGGCGCCGTCTGTGCCGTAGACCATCGCCGTGTTGACGCCGTTGGTCTGGTCGGCCGCAGCCTTGATCGTCGCGGCGGTATCGCCGCCCGAGAGCACGACTTCCTGATCCGGCTTCAGCTTGAAGCTGTAGGTGGTCTCGAAAGCCGGCAGGGCTGCCGGAGAATTGACGAATTCGGAAGAGGCCGCGATCTTGATTGGGCCGCCGCCAGCGACCCACTTGCCGAAGTCCGACATGGTCTTCAGCTTGGCTGGGCCGGCGACATCGTTGCGCACGGCGATCGCCCAGGTATTGTTGGCGGGCGAAGGCGTCAGCCAGACGATCTTGTTGGCATCATAGTCCAGCTTCTTCGCCAGATCGTAACCCTGCTGCAGATTCTTCCAGGCCGCATCGTCGGCCTTGTTGAAGAAGAAGCCGGCATTGCCGGTATATTCGGCATAGATGTCGATTTCGCCCGCGGTAATCGCCTTGCGGACCACAGGCGTCGTGCCGAGCGCGATGCGGTCCTGCGCCTTGATGCCGTTGGCATTGAGTGCTGCGAGAATGATGTTGCCGAGCAGCGTGCCTTCAGTGTCGATCTTCGAAGAGACGACGACGTCGGCGGCGTTGGCGCCGCTGGCAAGGAGCGCCGTCAGCGTGGCGGCAAGTGCAAGCTTCTTGAACATGATGTTTCCCTTTGTACCCCGTTAAATCTTTGCTCTGCTTGTCCGCGTCGCCTGGCAAGGCCGCTACCCGGACAGGCAGGCTTCGAGTGGGCCGGCGGCCCACAGGCGAATTCGTGGCTGCTTCAGGCACATAGCGCGTATCGCGGAAAAATCGATGTCGCCCGATTCCCGTTGCAGTCGCGCGATTATGACGAGCGTACTCGACATTCGCGCGAAATTGGATTTCTTTTTTCGGGGGCAAGTGCGTTTGTTTTTGTTCCCCTTACCCGTTTGGCGCTGTTCCGATCTCATTTTTGCGGCTGGATCAGTGAGGCGACCAGGAAACGATAGCTGTCGCTTTTCGGCTTAGGGATATCTTTTTTCAAGAACACATCATATCGTCGGGATATCGTTGATCTTCTTGCGGCCGAGCCAGGATGCGTGCTGCGGATAAGGGGATGGGATTTGTATCTCGGTGCTTTGTTCGTAGCCGATATGGTATTCTCCATTGGCTCCGTGAGGGAAACTGCGCGGCGTCTGTCCTTTTCAGCGTCGACCGTCTCCGGTGCGCTGCGCCGGCTCGAGACCGAGCTTGCCATGAAGCTGGTCGAGCGGGCATCCGGCGAGCTTGCGACCCTGTTGGCGAGCTCGAAGGTGCAGAAGGGGCTGCAGCCTATTCTCGGCAGCATCCGCCGGCTTTCAGTCCTGATGAAAGAGCCGCCGGCGCCGGCGGATTATGACCAGTGGGCCGCGCGGCTGCCGTTGAAGATCGCCACCATCGAACGTTTTCTCGAAGTCGCCGATCAGGGCAGCATCAATCGCGCCGCACGACGCCTGCGTCTCGGCCAGCCGCAGCTTTCCTTGCAGATCGCCAATCTGGAGGAGTTGTTCGGCTGCCGCCTGTTCGAGCGGCAGGCACAGGGCTCGGTGCTGACGGAAGCGGGGCAGGAGGTTCACGCCATTCTCGCCGCGATCGCACAGGCCTGGGACGAGATGAAAGCGGCGGCGGACGAGCGCTTCCAGCGCACTGCGCGTGCGGTCCGCATCGGATCGATCATTCCCACAGGTTCGGAGAGTTGGGTGGCGCGCTCGCTTGCAAGCCTGGTGTCGCGCTGGAACATCGGCGGTAACAGCAACATGCTGTCGCTCATGCTGATGACGGCCGACGATCTGCGCGAAGCGCTCCGGTCCGGCCGCATCGACGTCGCCATCGTGGATTCCGTCTTCGGCCTCGACGCTTTCGAACATATGGAGCTGGTGGCGACGGACATGGTGGCGATTGCGCCGCCTGATAGCACTGAGCAGACCTTTGCCGCGCTCATGGAAAACCATCCGCTCTGCGTGCCGAGCCCGCGCACCGGCATCGGCAATGCCGCGACTGCTTTCGGCTATGACAGCCGCGATCGCCGCCGGTTTCGCGGTCGCGATATCACCTCGGCCGACTCGCTGCCTGTCATCGTCGATCTCGTCGCCAACCACGGCTATGTCTCGTTCCTCGGCCGCGTCAGTGCCTTACCGATTGCCGACAAGGTGCGCATCGTCGATCCGGATGAGCTTTTGCCGCTCTCCTACCATCTCGCTCATAATGGCCGCAAAGCTTCGGTCGAAGCCTGCCGGCTGATCCAGCAGGCGGTTCGCGAATTGATCGGCGATATGGTGACGCCGCGAAAGCGCCTGCCCTCCCGAAGCTAGCGGAACTATTGCGCCATTTTCGCGTTCAGGTAGGTTAGTCCGGGCGTACATAGCCGGGGGGCACGTTCGGCACCCAAGGAGACCATTAGATGAAAATTCTTGCAACGGCGCTTATCGCATTTGGTATTCTCGCTTTACCCGCTACTTACGCGGAGGCGCGTGATCATCATCACCGCTGGCACCATCATCGGCCTGTCGTGAAGCATCATCACCATCGCCGCCACTATTACCGCCCTCATCACGGCTGGCATCACCATTACGGCTGGCGGCATGGCTCACGCCATCATCGCTGGCACAGCCGGCCGCATTTCTCGCATAACTGACAGTCGCGGATAGATGAGAAAACGGCGCCTTGAGCGCCGTTTTCGACAGCCGGCGCGATTGACCTTGCCTCGCGTCCTGACCGTTAACGTCGCGGCGCGATAAAGCGCACCGCGAAAGTGCCTGCGGCCACCCCAAAGTGGAACCATCAAAGGCTCGGCTGCGTTTATATACTGGTCCGGACGACGCGAATGATCCGAGTCGCGTTTGCGTCCGACATTCAAGGAGGCTGGAAATGAAAATTCTGGCAACAGCGCTCATAGCGCTAGGCATGCTCGCGCTGCCTGCAACCCACGCCGAGGCGCGTCGTCACCACCATCATTGGCACCACCATCACCACCGAGTGATGGTTTATAGTCACTACTATTATCCTCGCCATTACTATCGCCCGTATTACCGTCCGTATTACTACCGGCCCTATTACGGTTATGATGAACCCTATTATGGCGGTTATCAGCCACTTTACTCGTTCGGTCTGTTTGGCGGTTTCGGCGGCTTTCACCACCACCACCATCACGGCTGGTACGGTGGAGATGGATACCGTCATGGCGGCTATTACGGCTGGCATGGCGGCGGCAGACATTGGCGGTATTACAGCCAGCCGCACTTCTCGCACAACTGACCAGCCGGCCGATGGCAAAACGGCGCCTTTCGGCGCCGCTCTTTGAGGAGATTACTACCGGCTTGCCAGGCTTTGGCCGGCTCAAGCCGGGGTCAGAACGTGAACGGCGCGATCGGCCATCAAATGGCTCACCTTCTCGCCGTAAGCGGCCATGTGCGCGGACGCCGCATGGGCTTTCAGCGCCTCCATGCTTTCCCATTTCTCGACCACGACGAACGTATCGGGTCCGAAGGCAGGATCTGCTCCTCCGACATCGACGACGGCGGTATATTCGATGCAGCCGTCTTCGGCGTGAACGGCCGGAACGTTCGCCTGGAAGATGTCGAGCACCTCGGCGCGCTTGCCGGGCTTCGCGGTGAGGATGGCGAGAACGTGGATCATGATAATGTCCTTGAAACGATAGACGATAGGAAATGAAGAACGACGGACGCCGCCGATGATGCGGCCGGTTTCAATCTCTATCACGGAACGGGGCGATCCAAACGCCGAACTTCGGTTTTGGCCGTGCGGCGAATGCTGCGCGGCCTCACATCCGGTTGATATGCTTCGGATCCAGCGACCCACTCAGCAGATGGCCGAAGGCGATGAGATTGCCCTGCAGACGGCCACGGCGGTCGATATAGGGCGGCGGGTTGAGGGAGCCGGCGAGGTTTGAGGCGACGTTGCCGCCCATCAGCTTGAGCGCCCATTTGAGCGAGACGGAACGCTTCTTGACGAGATAGAGCGGATTGGCAACCTGAGAATAACCAAAGCGCAGGCCCGATGTGCGCCCGGCCTTGACGCCGAGATGGACGCCGCGCAGGCGATTGAACCTGACGATCTTGCCGAAGGGACGAAGCCGCCGGCAGAGATCCACGTCTTCCTGCCAGGCGTAGAGCGGCAGATCCTCGTCGAAATAGATACCATTTGCGAGCATCGCCTTCCGGCGGAAGATCATGTTGCAGCCATAGGCGTTATGCGTGTCCTCGATCACCGGCGCCGGAAAGGGCGTGGCATCGGCTGCGAGCGCTTCGTCCGCTTCCTTCGCAGTCAGGCCCGGCCCGAGGATGCCATCACGGATGACCTCGCCGGTCGCCACTACGATCTCTTCATCCGCCTCGAACAGGGCTTCCGCTTCGGCAAGATAGTTTGTTGCCGGGAAGAAATCGTCATCGAAGAAGACGATCACATCGATGCCGACAGCCGCGTCGATAATCGCATTGCGCTGCGGGCAGCTTCCCTGCGGCGAGGAGAGGACCGTCACTGGAAACGGCGCGGAACTCAAGCGCGCCATGTCGATATCGCCGTCCTTGGTCGGGCACAGGAAGAGGTGATCCGGCTTGCGTACCTGTGCGGCCAGTCTGTCGATCATTGCGGCGAGAATCGCCTTGCGACCGCACGTCGCTACGCCAACGGCAATTTTCATGGTGCATCCCCCGAGCCTTGTCCCGGGATGCACAGAACCATCGAAATCTGAATCTTTGGTTGTATTAATCGCCTGCATTCAACGCATCGCCATAAAGCCGCTCTATCCGCCGGCAGCGAGACGGTCAGACTTAGGTCGAAGGGGCCATAGTGGTTGGCCGCGCGCTGATTTTAAAATGGCTCATTTGAAGTTACTGGGGTGTATAAGGCTTGCATTTATAGGGTGTTGAACCTTCCTTGTCGCGAACGACCGCATTGCCTTCGGGATCAAGCTTCAAAGTCCAGGACGTTTGCAAGCCGTTCGAGCCCATGAAACCTCCCATGAAGGTCACGTCCTCTCCCTGCCGGTTGAACGCGGTGACACCGCCAAGGTGGCGTTGATATTCCTGCGGGCGCATGACGACGCCGACGAGAGCCGCTGATCCGGTGGATGCTGACAGACCGTATCCGCCATTGGGCGCACAAGGCGTCATGTCGGAGATAAACGGGCCGCTGACACAACTGAGGATGTGGCCGAACTGCTTTTTGGAGTTCAGGTGAACGGATACGTCAGCATCGCCGTCACCCTTGCAGAGCAGATGCATTGGCTTCTCTGCAGGCGTTGCCAACGCCGTTCCAGCAGCTGCCAGATAGGCGGTAACGGCGATTGCGTTTATGAGCTTCATTGAGGTCTCCGGTTCAGCCATCATCAGCTCACACTTTCGAAACTCGAATGCAATCCATTTTGTTCTGGATTGCATTCGATCCCTGAATAGGGCGCTTCGGACTGCGATACTGCAGCCACGAACATAGAGCGAAGAGGCGCCAAGGAACGGCAGCTCGGCTCATTCATGCTCAGTGTTTGGAAACAAATGGTGCCGCTTACGTGACTCGAACACGTGACCCCATCATTACGAATGATGTGCTCTACCGACTGAGCTAAAGCGGCATTCTGCGGAGCATTCGGTTCGGCCCCGCGATTTGCATGGCGCTGATACAGTCTATGCGGTCAGATTTCAAGCGCTCAAATTGCCAATTGGCAAAAAAGCGAGACGCTTGTGAAAAAAGAACCGCTTTTCGGCGCTGCTCAAAGCGACAGCCGGGCGCGCGCCTGCCGGTATTCCGCTTCCAATCTGTCGACGAGGGCTGAAACTGGCCGGATGGATTTGACGGCGCCGATACCTTGGCCGGAGCCCCAGATATCCTTCCAGGCCTTCACGCCGGTGGTGGCGGCTTCGAAATCCATTTTCGAAGGGTCCGCTTCGGGCAGGTTGTCGGGATCCAGGCCGGCGGCGCGGATCGAGGGCTTCAGATAATTGCCGTGGACGCCGGTGAAATAGTTGGAATAGACGATATCGGCGGCGGTGCCCTCGACGACCGCCTGCTTGTAGGCGTCCGCCGCGCGCGCCTCTTCCGTCGCGATGAAGGGCGAGCCGATATAGGCGAGGTCGGCGCCGGCCGCCTGCGCCGCCAGGATCGCGCCGCCGGTGGCGATGGCACCGGCCAGCAGCAACGGCCCGTCGAACCATTCGCGGATTTCCTGCACGAGCGCAAAGGGCGAAAGCTGGCCGGCATGGCCGCCGGCACCCGCTGCCACGGCGATCAGCCCGTCCGCGCCCTTGCGGATCGCCGAGTTCGCATGCCGGTTGTTGATGATGTCGTGCAGCACGATGCCGCCATAGGAATGCACGGCCGCATTCACCTCGGGCACGGCGCCGAGCGAGGAAATGACGATCGGCACCTTGTATTTCACGCAAAGCATGAGGTCGTGCTCCAGGCGCTTGTTTGACGTATGGACGATCTGATTGACGGCAAATGGAGCTGCTGGTCGCTCCGGATTTGCGGCATTGTATGCGGCAAGATCCTCGGTGATCATCGCCAGCCACTCGTCCAGCTGACTTTCCGGGCGCGCATTGAGCGCCGGAAAGGAGCCGACCACACCAGCCTTGCATTGCGCCAGCGTCAGCGCCGGGTGTGAGATGATGAAGAGAGGCGAAGCCACAACCGGCAGGCGCAGACGTTCGGTCAGGATGGAGGGAAGGGCCATGAACATCATCCGATATTTGACGTTTACGAAAACGTCAAAGGGATAGCAGATGTGGATCGTGAGGGGAAGATGGAGGCGGTAGGCAATGGGTAATGGGCAATAGGCAATAGGCAATAGGCTGAGTGATTGACCGCATCCGCGATCGCGGTTTTTCGCTCAGCCTACTGCCTACTGCCTACTGCCTACTGCCTCCCTCCACCCCATTTGCGTCGTCTTTGCCCTTTATCCCCGCCCGAGTGCCCGCAGCGTCAGCCGGAGGCTTGCGTATTGCCGGATGGGGCGTTACCGAATCCGGTTAACGAATGATAAAAGTATGGCTGTCTTGCTCGTGGAGTACGCGAGTATGCCGCGAGTAAGAGTAAAGGACCTGATGTGAGCGGATTAGAAACGGCTATCAGAAGCGCGTTGGAGCGGTCCGATCGCGCCAATCCGGAAATCCGGGCTCGTATCTATCAATCGGCACGGCAGGCGCTGGAAGCCGGTCTTCGCAAGCAGGACATTACCGATATCGATGTTGTCTCCGCCCAGCGTCAGCGGCTGGAGGCGACGATCCGGCAGATCGAGGCCGAGGAGCGCACCCGCCCGGCACAGGAGGTGTCAGTTTCGCCGCAGCTCGACGCCCCGCATGTTTCCCCCGCCGCACATGAGGTGGAAACCGTGCAGCGGCCGGATCCCGTCATGAGCGTGCGCGGTGAAACCCGCGACCCGCCGCCTTCGGCGCGTGCGCCTCAGGCCGCCGAGCCGATGTCGGTGGCATCAGCGGCGCGTGAGAGCGATTTCGGCGACATGCGCGCCGGTCCGGCCGATCATCTCGGTGCAGATAGCGACACGCACTCCGTAGCCGATGCGCCAGCTCGGACCCGATCGATGAATTTCAAGCCGGAGCGGGCGGCCGTGCGCCGCAAGCCGCGCAAATTTTTTTCGCGCCTGCTGATCTTCTGCATCCTGCTTGCCTTCCTTGGTGTCGGTGCCTGGTGGATCAAGACATCGGGCGTGTTCATGTCCGCCGCGCAGAGAGATACGAGCGTGCGCAACCCGCCGGCGCATGTCGATTCGCAGGATTTCAGCGGCAACAGCAGCGATGACGATACGTCCGAGGAGGACGATAACAGCGGTCCCGTCAATCCTGGACTGGCGACCATCGACCCGCAGAACAGCTTCTCCGACGAATGGGTCGAAGTCCTGAAGCCGACGGACGCCCAGAAGGTTACGACCGGCCAGCAGTCGAAGGCGGAGAATGTCTCGGAGAATGAGGGACCGGCCGTGCGGCTGACCTCGCTCAGCAGCGGTTCGGACGGCAATGCCACGGTCGAAGTGCCCGTCAATGTGCTGCAGCAGATGGCAGGCAAGGCATCGACGATCGCATTGACACTGCAGTCCACCTCGGATGCGCCGACGCAGATCACCGTGGAATGCGATTTCGGCTCGCTCGGCCGCTGCGGACGTCATCGCTTCACCGTCAGCCGCCAGAAAACGGATGCGCTTTTCCAGATCCAGTTCGATCGCTCGCTGGCGCCGACCAGTCCCGGCCGCCTCGTCATCAACAGCGATGTCGACGGCAAGGCTCGTGGCGTCAATGTCTATGCCATCCGCGTTCTGCCCGGGCAGTAAGCTTCGAGTCGGATAGCTCTCGCCTATTTGAAAAAGCTTGCTCCCATGCCGAGGATCTTGTCGTCGATCTCGCCGATGGCTTTCTTGTCCTTGCCGTCATAGTCGAGCGTCAGCAGAATGTGACGGATGAGGTTCAGGCGCGCCCGCCGCTTGTCGTTGGCGCGGATGACGGTCCAGGGCGCGTGATCGGTATGCGTTTCCTCCAGCATGCGATCGCGCTTTTCGCCGTAATCCTTCCATTTCGGCAGGGCGGCGATATCCATGGAGGAAAGCTTCCACACGGCACGCGGATCATGACGCCGGTCGTGGAAGCGCTTCAGCTGCATCTCCCGGCCGATATCGAGATAGAATTTGAAGAAATGTATGCCGTCCTGGACGATGAGCTTTTCCATCCGGGGTGCCTGCTTCAGGAACTGCTCGTATTGCTGCGGTGTGCAGAAACCCATGACCGGTTCGACGCCGGCGCGGTTGTACCATGAGCGGTCGAACAGCACGAATTCGCCCGCCGTCGGGAACTGGGCGACATAGCGCTGGAAATACCATTGGCCGGCCTCGCGATCCGTTGGCTTGGTCAGTGCCACGACGCGCGCCAGGCGAGGGTTCATATGTGCCGAGGTCGCAGCGATCGATCCGCCCTTGCCGGCGGCATCGCGCCCTTCGAACAGCGCCATCACCCGCTTGCCGGTCGCCTGTAGCCAGAACTGCACCTTGATGAGCTCGATCTGCAGCGCCTTCAGCTCCTCCAGATATTCTTCTTCCTTGAGTTTCTTCTTGTAGGGATAGTCGCCTGATGTCAGCGCCTGGTCATCGATCCAGCTTGGCAGAACGGGATCGTCGACATCGAACAGGCGCTTTGTGCCATGGATATCCAGTTCCACCGCGCGGCTTTCCGCTTCCTCTCCCATCTATCGGCTCCTCGGTCGTTTACGCTTCGTTAATCCTGCCGCTCGGCCGCGGCAAAAAAGCTCTTCGGGGAAGTTGGCGCTTTTATCCAATAGTTTCAAGCCCTTTGCCCACTTCCTCTTTTGCCGGCTACATTTATTATGGTCAGTTACCGGCTTCTGTGGATGGAGCCGAATACTTCTGTCATGAATCACGTCTAAGACGCGGAATCCAGCATTCCATGATGGTAGGCGAAAGGACGGGCGCATTTGGAAGACGAATGGTCATTTGTCAGGAAGTTGGCGGCGCGGCTGCGGCAGGAGGTTGCCATCCTCGTCTTGGCGACGCTCATCGCCATATTTGCGCTCATTGAAGGCATCAATACCGGTGCCGTCGTCTGGATCTGGATCATCGTCGTAATCGTCGCGCTGCTGCGCCCGCCGCTGGTGGAGCGCGTGGTGATGCCGTCGCAGGCCGAACCGGCGCCGGTCGATCCGCAGGCATTGTTGCATACCGTTTTCTCAGGCTTGGCGGCGCTCGATATGCCGGCGCTGATCATCGACCGTGAGGCATCCGTGCTGCTGCAGAATGCCGCAGTCGAAAAAGCCTTCGGTGCGTTTCCGATCGGCGCCCATATTTCTTCGAAGCTGCGCTCGCCGGCCCTGCTCGACATGGTGCGCGAAACCATCGCGACCAACACGCCGAACCAGATCGAGCATTCCGAGCGCCTGCCCTCGGAGCGGGTCTACGTTGTCCGCATCGCGCCCATCGACGTGCCGGAGACGGGTGCGCAGGCGGAAGCGCTTTTCCTGCTCTCCTTCCGAGACATATCCGAGCTGCGCCACATCGATCGCATGCGCTCCGATTTCGTCGCCAATGCCAGCCATGAATTACGCACGCCGCTCGCGTCGCTGCGGGGCTTCATCGAGACGATCCAGGGACCTGCCAAATCGGATCCGAAGGCGCAGCAGCGCTTCCTCGGGATCATGCTCGACCAGACGACACGCATGAGCCGGCTGGTCGACGACCTGCTGTCGCTGTCCAGGCTGGAGCTGAAGTCGCATATCGCGCCGGATCAGAAGGTGGATCTGGTGCCGCTGCTCGGCCATGTGCGCGATTCGCTGCTTCCCCTTGCCGGAGATCTCGACGTCTCGATCAACCTGCATCTGCCGCCCGGCAAGGTCGAGGTATTGGGCGATCGCGACGAGCTGGTGCAGGTCTTCGAAAACCTGATCGAGAACGCCTGCAAATATGGTCAGGAAGGCAAGTCGGTGGACGTATCCCTCCAAAGCGATGCCGGCCAGGCCGTCGAGGTCGTCGTCTCCGACAAGGGGCCAGGGATTCCCGCAGAACATGTGCCGCGTCTGACCGAGCGCTTCTATCGCGTAAACGTTGAGGACAGCCGCTCCAAGAAAGGCACGGGTCTCGGGCTTGCCATCGTCAAGCACATTCTCACCCGCCACCGCGCCAGATTGATCGTCAAGTCGGAAGTGGGG
Source organism: Rhizobium aureum (assembly GCF_030182495.1). Taxonomy (NCBI): domain Bacteria; kingdom Pseudomonadati; phylum Pseudomonadota; class Alphaproteobacteria; order Hyphomicrobiales; family Rhizobiaceae; genus Rhizobium; species Rhizobium aureum. The sequence goes on from NZ_JAQJCI010000009.1 coordinate 118,298, forward strand.
AAGGGAACCGACTTTACCGTCCGTTTCTGAATGCCTCTGTGAAACCTCTATTTCCGGTCGCATTTATCCAAACAATTTCAGTTAGATGGACTGTCATAATTGTTTCACTCGCCTGACATAAAAGGGCGGTGTTTTCGCCGGTAAGAATGGATGGCTGAAAAGGTGGATGTGGCGTCCGCCGCGGCGCTCTTCAAAGCTCATTAGGGGATTCATTATGAATGCTTTGAAATTATCCATTCTTGCGCTGGTTGCGTCGGCCGCCTTTTCAGGTGCTGCCATGGCGCGCGATCAAATCCAGATCGCCGGCTCGTCTACGGTATTTCCGTATGCCAAGATCGTCGCCGAATCCTTTGGCGAGACTTTTACCAATTTCAAGACTCCCATTGTGGAGTCCGGTGGCTCCGGGGCCGGCCTGAAGGAATTCTGCAAGGGTGTCGGAACGGATTCCATCGATATCGCCAATTCGTCGCGGCCGATCAAGGACAGCGAAGTTCGAGCCTGCAAGGCCGCCGGCGTTGCAGATATCCAGCAGATCAAGATCGGTTATGACGGCATCGTCTTCGCCTTCGACAAGAGCAATCCGGATATCAGGTTCGAGCCGGTCGATCTTTACAAGGCGCTCGCTGCCGAGGTCGTCGTCGACGGCAAGCTGGTTGCCAATCCTTACAAAAAATGGTCGCAGATCAACCCGTCGCTGCCGGACTTCGAGATCGCGGCCTATATTCCGGGCGAGAAGCACGGCACGCGCGAAGTCTTCGAGGAAAAGGTGCTTGCTGCCGGCTGTAAGGCTTCCGGTGCGGCCGGTGTGATCAAGGCCGCGGTTGAGGATGCCGACCAGCAGGCCAAAAAATGCATCGCGGTGCGCAAGGATGGCGTTGCGGTCGATATCGACGGCGACTATCCGGAAACACAGGCCCGCATCAATGCCAACAAGCATGGCATCGGCGTTTTCGGCCTCTACTTTTTCCAGAACAATGCCGACAAGCTTAGGGTCGCCACCGTCGGCGGCATCGTGCCCTCGGGGCAGACGATCGCCGACGGCACCTATCCTGTGTCGCGGCCGTTGTTCTTCTACGTCAAGAAGGCTCATCTGGGAGTCATCCCGGGCCTCAAGGAATATGTCGATTTCTTCACGAGCGATCAGATGATCGGACCGGACGGCCCGCTGGCGGAATACGGCCTCGTGCCTGCGCCGGATGCTGAGCGCGACCAGATCCGTAAGGATTTCTCGGGCGGAAAGATCATGTGAGTGCGTAAGGATCGAGCACCAGCGTGGCTTTTCGCTGCGCCGGCGTTCGCCGGGGAATGGGCCGGGGAATGGGAATGAGTGTATCGCTGCTGCTGCTGTGCCTGTCGGTCATCGGCGCCTCCGCTTTTGTGCTGGGGCGGGTGAGGGCGGCTGCGCTATCGGGCGGCAGGCCATCGTCCATGCATTCCCGGCTCGGCTATCACGGCGCCTATGCCGCCATATGGGCGGTACTTCCGCCCTTAGCGCTCGTCTGCGCCTGGTTGATCGCCAGTCCCATCGTCATTGATCGCCTGGTGACCAAATCCTTTCCGGAGGAGGTAAAGTCTCTGCCGCAGGCGGAGCTCAATCTCAGCTACGGCATGGTGCGCAGCATCGCCCGCGGTATGCGCCTGCTGGAGAGCCAGGAGCTTGCGGAAGTTGCCGGCGGCACGGCCGACCTGCAATTGCTGCTGGCGCAGAAGGGCGTGCCGCTCGCCATCCGTCCCACCGGCTACATGATCGATGCCGCCAACAAATACAACGGCATGCGCGAAATCAGCCGCATGGTGATGTCCGCAGTGGCGATCCTCTTGTCGCTGCTTTGCGCGCTCTATGGCCTGCGCGTTATCGCTCCGCGTTTCCGCGCCCGCAACCGTGTCGAGCAGGTCATTCTCGGCGCACTGATCGTTGCCTCCTCCATTGCCGTTCTGACGACGGGCGGGATTGTCGTTTCGATGTTTTCGGAAGCGGCGCGCTTCTTCGGCATGGTGCCCGCCAGGGAATTCTTTTTCGGAACCGTCTGGGATCCGCGCTTCACCGGCGCCGGCTCGCAGACCTCGGGCACCTTCGGCCTGATACCGCTGCTGGCGGGAACGATCTATATCGGCTTCGTTGCCATGCTCTTTGCCGTACCCATCGGTCTGTTCGCCGCGATCTATATGGCCGAATATGCGTCGGCGAGAGTCCGCTCCATCGCCAAGCCGATGCTGGAGGTTCTGGCCGGCATTCCCACGATCGTCTACGGCTTCTTCGCCCTCGTCACCGTCGGTCCCTTCCTCAGGGACATCTCTGCCGAGATCAATGGTCTGTTGACGGGAGATTACAGAAGCTTCATCGAGGCTCAGAGCGTGATAACGGCAGGCTTCGTCATGGGCGTCATGCTCATCCCTTATGTCTCCTCGCTGTCGGACGATATTATCATGGCCGTGCCGCGGTCGCTGCGCGACGGTTCGCTCGGGCTTGGCGCCACGCGTTCCGAAACGGTCAAGCGCGTCCTGCTGCCGGCAGCGCTTCCGGGCATTGTCGGCGCCCTCTTGATGACCGCGTCTCGCGCGATCGGCGAAACGATGATCGTGGTGCTGGCTGCCGGCGTCGCCGCCCGCATGCAGCTCGATCCCTTCGAGCCGATGACGACCGTGACCGTGAAGATCGTCAATCAGCTGACCGGCGATCTGGAGTTCACCTCGCCGCAGACGCTCGTCGCCTTTGCACTCGGCATTACGCTGTTCTGCCTGACGCTGTGCCTCAATGTCTACGCTCTCTACATCGTCCGCCGCTATAGGGAGCAATACGAATGAGCGGCGTCGTATCCTCCCCGATGTCGAATATGCCGCGGGGCCTCACGCTAGGCGCCCCGGCGCGGCGTGATATCGGCATCAAGCGGCGCTATGCCGCCGAGCGCCGCTTCCGCGCCTATGGCGTCACGGCCGTTATCTTCGGCCTCGTCTTCCTTGCCATCCTGGTCTCGACCGTGGTGCGCACCGGCTACAGCGCCTTTGTTCAGACATCGATCACTCTGCCGATCGAATTCACCGAGGAGGTGATCGACCCCGCGGCCAAGCGGGCCACGGATCCGAAGGTGCTGATCGGTGCCAATTACCTTGTGCTGGTGCGGGACGCGCTGGTGAAAGCCCTGAGCATCGATCCCACCAATCGCGCGCTCGTCCGAGAGGCGACGGCGATGGTATCGGATAGCGCCAGGATCGCGTTGCGCGACAGGGTCGTCGCCAATCCCTCGATCATAGGGACGACGCAGAACGTCACCTTCCTTGCCAGCGCCAATATCGATTCCGCCAACAAGGGCCAGATCGATCTCACCGTCGACGAGAAGGATCGCAAGATATCCGACCGGCAGATTGCCTGGATGAAGCAACTCAGCGAAAGCGGCGCGCTTTATAAGGCGTTTAATACCGGTCTCTTTGTGGCCGGCAATTCCAGCCGCCCGGAAGCATCCGGCCTCGGCGTCGGGCTGATCGGCTCGCTCTACCTCATGCTGACCGTGCTCGCGCTTGCCTTGCCGGTTGGTGTTGCAGCCTCGATCTATCTGGAAGAGTTCGCGCCGAAGAACCGGCTGACGGATCTGATCGAGGTCAATATCAACAACCTCGCAGCGGTGCCCTCCATCGTCTACGGCCTGCTGGGCCTCTCGGTCTTCATCAACATGATGGGACTGCCGCGTTCGGCCTCGCTCGTCGGTGGGCTGGTGCTGAGCCTGATGACGCTGCCGATGATCATCATCGCGACGCGCTCGGCGCTGCGCGCCGTGCCGCCGTCCATCCGCAGCGCCGCGCTCGGCCTCGGCGCATCGCGCATGCAGGTGGTCTTCCATCATGTCCTGCCGCTCGCCATGCCGGGCATCCTGACGGGCACCATACTCGGGCTTGCTCATGCTCTCGGGGAGACGGCGCCGCTGCTCTTGATCGGCATGGTCGCCTTCGTCGCCAACTATCCGACATCGCCCCTCGATCCCTCGACGGCGCTGCCGGTGCAGATCTACATGTGGGCGAGCGAAGCCGAGCGTGCCTTCGTCGAAAGGACGTCCGGCGCCATCATCGTCCTACTTTTCTTCCTCGTCGCGATGAACATCGGCGCCATCCTGCTGCGCCGCCGCTTCGAGCGGCGCTGGTAAGGGAGGGCCGAGAAATGAACATGATGAGCGAAGCGGCAAGCGAAAGAGCCTTGGCCAAGAAGATGACCACGATCCCCTACAAGATGATCGGCCAGGACGTTTCGGTCTTCTACGGGGACAAGCGCGCGCTCTTCGACGTCAACCTGAAGATTCGCGCCAATACGGTGACGGCCCTCATCGGCCCTTCCGGCTGCGGCAAATCCACCTTCCTGCGCTGCCTCAACCGCATGAACGATACGATCGACACGTGCCGCGTCACCGGCAAGATTACGCTCGACGATCAGGACGTCTACGACAACAGCATCGATGTCGTGGAATTGCGCGCCCGCGTCGGCATGGTCTTCCAGAAGCCCAACCCGTTTCCGAAGTCGATCTACGAAAATGTCGCCTACGGGCCGCGCATCCATGGCCTGCATCGCTCCAAGGCCGATCTCGATCATATCGTCGAGACCAGCCTGCAGAAGGCGGGCCTGTGGGGCGAGGTCAAGGACAGGCTTCATGATGCTGGCACCAGCCTGTCGGGCGGTCAGCAGCAGCGTCTGTGCATTGCGCGCGCCGTTGCCGTCAGTCCGGAAGTCATCTTGATGGACGAGCCGTGCTCGGCGCTCGATCCGATCGCAACGGCGAAGGTCGAGGATCTCATTCACGAGCTGCGGGAAAACTTCACGATCGTCATCGTGACGCATTCCATGCAGCAGGCCGCCCGCGTTTCGCAGCGCACCGCAATGTTTCATCTCGGCCATCTGGTCGAGGAGAACGACACCGATAAAATGTTCACCAATCCCGACGATTACCGCACGCAGGATTACATCATGGGCCGTTTTGGTTGATGATATCAAGCGCGCGGCCCCTTTCACACAGTTCACCTTGAGGATAGAAAAATGGTCTCCACACACATTCTCTCTGCCTATGACGAAGACCTGAAGTTCCTGACGCGCCGTATTGCGGAAATGGGCGGCCTGGCCGAGCAGATGGTCAGCGACAGCGTACGCGCATTGGTCCAAAGCGATGCTGCCCTTGCGCAGAAGGTCATCTCCGACGACGTCGTTCTCGACCATGCCGAGCGCGAAGTCGGCGACAAGGCGATCGTCACCATCGCCCGCCGTCAGCCGATGGCAGCCGACCTTCGTGAAATCATGGGATCGATCCGCATCGCTTCCGATCTGGAGCGCGTCGGCGATCTCGGCAAGAACACCGCCAAGCGCGTCATCGCCGTGCAGGGCACCGGCGTTCCGCGCCGTCTCGCCCGCGGCATCGAACACCTTTCCGAATTGGCACTGAGCCAGCTCAAGGAAGTTCTGGATGTCTACGCCACCCGTTCGCCCGACAAGGCCGTATCGATCCGTGAGCGCGACGAGGAAATCGACGCCATGTACACCTCGCTCTTCCGCGAGATGCTGACCTACATGATGGAAGATCCGCGCAACATCACCACCTGCACGCATCTTCTCTTCTGCGCCAAGAACATCGAGCGCATCGGCGACCATGCCACCAACATCGCCGAGACGATCTATTACATGGCGACCGGCGCTCAGCCCGAAGGCGAGCGTCCGAAGGATGATACCGCCAATACCGTCGGCGCGGTGACGGAATAATCTGGAAGTGAAGAAAGGAGACCATAAGCGCATGGTTCCGAGAGTTGCTGTTGTAGAAGACGAGGAAGCGCTCAGCGTTCTGCTGCGCTACAATCTTGAGGCCGAAGGCTTCGAGGTCGACACGATCCTAAGAGGCGATGAGGCTGAGCTGCGTCTCCAGGAGCGCATCCCCGATCTCCTGATCCTCGACTGGATGCTCCCCGGCGTATCGGGCATAGAGCTCTGCCGCCGGCTGCGCATGCGGCCGGAGACGGAGCGCCTGCCGATCATCATGCTGACGGCCCGCGGCGAGGAAAGCGAGCGCGTGCGCGGGCTTTCGACCGGCGCGGACGACTATGTCGTCAAGCCGTTCTCGACGCCGGAGCTGATGGCCCGCGTCAAGGCGATGCTGCGGCGTGCCCGTCCGGAGGTGCTCTCCACGGTGCTGCGTTGCGGCGATATCGAGCTCGATCGCGAAACTCATCGCGTTCACCGCAAGAGCCGCGAAGTGCGGCTGGGGCCGACGGAATTCCGCCTGCTGGAATTCCTGATGTCCTCGCCCGGCCGCGTCTTCTCGCGCTCGCAGCTGCTCGACGGCGTCTGGGGTCACGATATCTATGTCGACGAACGCACGGTCGACGTCCATGTCGGCCGCCTGCGCAAGGCGCTCAATTTCTCCAATATGCAGGATGTCATCCGTACCGTTCGCGGCGCGGGCTATTCCATGGAAGCCTGAGCGGCTTGCCGCTCGGGTATCAACATTACAGCTCCACGCGTCTTTCAAGACGCGTTAAGGTCGCTGTAACATCTTGAAATGCTGCATAATTTTCTCTTAAATCGATTCCGGTTTAAGGAATTATGCAGGAGCGGCGGAAATAGAAAAACGGGCCTCGAGGGGCCTGTTGCTCTTTGTCTTGCTGTCACTTTCAGCCGTTGTTGCGCCGGCGGTCATGCACTGGCTGGTAGGCCATGCGCTGATGATAGGTGCAGTAGGGCGACGAATCCGGGCTGTCATTGCCGCAGAAGTGGAAATCGTCCTTCAGCGGATCGCCGACCGGCCATTTGCAGGTGCGCTCCGTCAGCTCCGTCAGGCCGAGGCGGCGGGAGATCGGAACGACGACGTTCGCAGCCGGGCGATACTGGATTTCGTTGACGGAATCGACCTCGATCTCTTCCTTCAGCATGGTTACGCCCTGCTGGCGGGTGACGACCGTCCGTGTTGCAACGCGCGATCCGTAGCTCGTGGCGCGGGGTGCTGCAGCACTGCGCTTCGGCGTGCGCGTCGCGGTTGCCGTGCCGCCGGCCTTCGCTCGGCCGGGAAGGTTCAGGCGATGTACCTTGCCGATAACGGCATTACGGCTCACGCCACCGAGCTGCGCAGCGATCTGGCTGGCGCTCAACCCTTCGGACCATAGCTTTTTCAGCTTCTCGACGCGTTCGTCTGTCCAATTCATGCCCTGTCTCCGCTGTCGCGTTTCCGATGGCAGAATCCCTCACCATTGCCTCGCATGGGAACGAGGCGCGAAACGCTCTAAAATTGTGGTGACTAGTTCCGCCGCATGCAGTCTAGCAATTGCTTTTTAACCTAGTGTGAGGCTGACTCCGTGACAAGAGTCGCGGGAATCTTGAGGAATCGATTTCGAGGTTTTCCCCAACTTGCTGCCCCGGCGTGGCATTTCTGCAATAGGAGCCGCCGAAGCCGTCTCTTTTGCCGGCAAGCGCTTTCTCGCACCTGCTAAAACGGCAGTTTTGTTGACATCGCGGTGCAAAACATCAATAGTGCCCAGGCCGCCGCAAGGCGGCATTTTTGATTTTTTCGGGCCCGTTTCATCAAATGGAAGCGATCGGTCCTTAAAGTTGTGATCAGGAGACATGGCCATGGCCGAGACCACGCCGCTTTACGACACCTACCTGCGCGCTCCGCTGCGGTTCGAGCGAGGCGAGGGCGTCTGGCTGGTTACCGAAAACGGCGAGCGCTATCTCGATTTCGCAGCCGGCGTGGCAGTCAATTCGCTGGGTCATGCCCATCCTCATCTGGTCGCCGAATTGAAGGCGCAGGCCGACAAGGTCTGGCACCTGTCCAACCTCTATGAAGTACCGGGCCAGGAAAAGCTGTCGAAGCGTCTGACGGAAGTGACATTCGCCGACAAGGTGTTCTTCACCAATTCGGGCGCGGAGGCGCTGGAATGTGCCATCAAGACGGCGCGGCGCTATCAGTTTGCCAAGGGGCATCCCGAAAAGTTCCATATCATCACCTTCGAAGGCGCCTTCCACGGCCGCACCATCGCGACGATCGCCGCCGGTGGCCAGGAGAAGTATATCGAAGGCTTCGGTCCGAAGGCGCCGGGTTTCGATCAGGTGCCGTTCGGCGATCTCGATGCCGTGCGTGCCGCCATTACGGATGCGACGGCTGGAATCCTCATTGAACCAGTTCAGGGCGAGGGCGGCATTCGTCCCGCGACCAACGAGTTCCTGCGCGGACTGCGTGAGATCTGCGATGAGCACGGCCTGCTTTTGATCCTCGACGAAGTACAGTGTGGCGTCGGCCGCACGGGCAAGCTCTTCGCCTACGAATGGGCCGGGATCAAGCCGGATATCATGGCGGTCGCCAAGGGCATCGGCGGCGGTTTCCCGCTCGGCGCCTGCCTTGCGACGGCGGAAGCCGCCTCAGGCATGAAGGCGGGAACGCACGGCTCGACCTATGGCGGCAATCCGCTCGCCATGGCGGTCGGCAATGCCGTTCTCGACATCGTGCTTGCCGAAGGCTTCCTGCAGCATGTGCGCGATGTCGCCCTGGTGTTCCGCCAGGGGCTCGCCTCGCTCAAGGACCGCTTTCCCGATATCATCGAGGACGTTCGCGGTGAAGGCCTGATGCTCGGCATCAAGGCGGCCATTCCGCAGGGAGAGCTGCTGCAGGCAATCCGTGCCGAGCATCTGCTCGGCGTTCCGGCCGGCGACAACGTCATCCGCCTGCTGCCGCCGCTGGTCGTTACAGCCGAAGAAGCACGCGAAGGTCTTGCTCGCCTGGAGCGAGCCGCCGAGCGTGCGCGCGCTGCCCGCACGAAAAAATCGGCTTGAGTTCAACGCCCGTAGATGGGGCGATTACTGCGCCGCGCGTCGAGGCGACGCGCAAGGGCGCAGTAACATTTAGGAATCGCATAAGCTTTCCATAAATCGATGCCGATTTAAGGGCTTATGCGTGCCCCACGCGGGCGTTATTGTTTTTTCTGGAGCACAGGTAAGGACATGGCTTCTCCGAAACACTTTCTCGATCTCTCTGCCGTCCCGGCTGCCGATCTGCGCAATATCATCGACGATGCGATCGTCCGAAAGAGCGCGCAGAAGGCTGGCACGGCCGACAAGCCGCTCGCCGGCAAGATGCTGGCGATGATCTTCGAGAAGCCGTCCACCCGTACCCGCGTTTCCTTCGATGTCGGCATGCGTCAGCTGGGCGGCGAGACGCTGTTCCTCTCCGGCACGGAAATGCAGCTTGGCCGCGCCGAAACGATAGGCGATACGGCGAAGGTGCTGTCGCGCTATGTCGACGCGATCATGATCCGCACGACCGATCATTCCCGCCTGCTGGAGCTCGCTGAACATGCGACCGTTCCGGTCATCAATGCGCTGACCGACGATACGCATCCCTGCCAGATCATGGCTGATATCATGACCTTCGAAGAGCATCGCGGCCCCATCAAGGGCAAGACGCTCGCCTGGACGGGCGACGGCAACAACGTGCTGCATTCGCTGATCGAAGGTGCGGCACGCTTCGGCTATCGCATGAATATGGCGGTACCCCTTGGTTCCGAGCCGAAGGATCACTATCTGAACTGGGCCCGCAACGAGGGCGCCGAAATCATGCTCTCGCATGATGCAGACCGTGCGGTCGCCGGCGCCGATTGCGTGGTAACCGATACCTGGGTTTCCATGAATCAGGAGCACCGGGCACGCGGTCACAACGTCTTCCAGCCCTATCAGGTCAACAAGGCTTTGATGGCACAGGCCGGCAAAGACGCTTTGTTCATGCATTGCCTGCCCGCCCATCGCGGGGAGGAAGTGACGGACGAGGTGATCGATGGCCCGCAATCCGTTGTCTTCGATGAGGCGGAAAACCGCCTTCATGCGCAAAAGTCGATTCTTGCTTGGTGCCTGGGCGCGATCTGAAGATATCAAGCCGCGTCTCAAGGGCGCGGGCCCTAGAGCCGGATGGTCCTAGGTCGAAGCGACCTAGGACCTGAATCCGGTCTAGAATCAAAGAATAGAGCATGACGGCGCCCGAAAACCGCTCTCACTTTTCGGCGTCATGCTGCAGGAGTAAGCTAATGGCAGAAAATGCCGCCTCGCTGGGTCAGTTCGATTTCGCCGGTGACGATCACGTTGTCCCCTTCCAGGTGGAAGGTCTGGATGTGCGCGGCCGTGCCGTGCAACTTGGTCCGCTGCTGGACGCCATTCTCGCCCGGCACGACTATCCGGCGCCGGTCGCGCGGCTGCTCGCCGAAGCCATCGTCCTGACCGTCCTGCTCGGCACGTCGCTGAAATTCGAAGGCAAGTTCACCGTGCAGACCAAGGGCGACGGTCCCGTCGACCTTCTGGTCGCCGATTTCTCAACGCCGGAAAACGTTCGGGCCTACGCGCGTTTCGACGAAGAGGCGCTGGCCAAGGCAGTTGCGGAAGGCAGAACCGAGCCTGAGCAGCTGCTAGGCAAGGGCGTGCTCGCCTTCACCATCGATCAGGGCCGCTTCAGCCAGCCTTATCAGGGCATTGTCGCGCTTGATGGCGCCTCGCTGGAGGAGATTGCCGGCACCTACTTCCGCCAGTCTGAACAGATCCCGACACGCGTGCGCCTGGGTGCCGCCGAACTCTTCGATCGCGATAGCGACGGCAAGCCGCGTCACCGTTGGCGCGCCGGCGGCCTGATTGCGCAGTTTCTGCCCGAAGCGCCTGAGCGCATGCGCCAGCCGGACCTGCATGGCGGTGATGGCGATACCGGCATGCGCGACCACGTCGAGGACGATGCCTGGGCGGAAGCGCGCAGCCTGGTGGAAACCATCGATGCCGACGAGTTGACGGATCCGCAGGTCGGCACCGAACGGCTCCTCTATCGCCTCTTCCACGAGCGCGGCGTGCGCGTTTACGAGCCGAAGGCGGTTTTCGATCGCTGTTCGTGCTCGCGTGATAAGCTGAAGGGTGTGCTAAAGGGCTTCACGGCCGAAGAGATCGAGGCAAGCCAGGACAATGGCGAAATCGCCGTGACCTGCGAGTTCTGCTCGACGACCTATCGTTTCGAAGTGTCGGAAATAGAAGCAGCTTGACGCTGCACGTGGAGCGGCTCAGTTCAGCGTGCGCAGCAGGTTTGGCGTATCGAGGGAGAAGGCGGGGATCTTGACATGAAATTGCTCCCCGTCGTCCGTTTCCATCTGGTAATGGCCGAACATCATGCCTGACGGCGTGTCCAGCGGGCAGCCCGAAGAATATTCATAGGTATCGCCGGGCTTCAGGTGCGGCTGCTCGCCGACCACGCCGGGTCCCGTCACCTCATCCACGATGCCGTTCATGTCGGTAATGTGCCAATAGCGCGTCACCAGCTTGACGGCTTTCTTCGAATGGTTGGAGATGACGATGCGATATCCCCAGACATAACGATCGTCGTCCGGATCGGATTGCTCCTCCAGATAAAACGGCTCTACCACCACCTCGATGTCGCGTGTGAGGGCGCGATACATGCTCGATACCTTGCCACTGCGCTGAAACGTCCGGCGCTCTTTCAAGCGGGGTGAACGTTCCAATATTTTCCTTTTCGCGGCATCTTATCCGCTTTCCACTGCTCCCGCAAAGTGCAGGATATCTAGCGGTATCCTATAACCTATTCCTTCCGTCAAGGAACGGCGTGATGAAAACTTGCGTGAACAGCCAATGCCTGCCGCAATTTAGCTATTACGGCTAATGATGAAGGTTAACGGAGCGCTCCCAAAAGTATCTCGATCTGCTTGCCATTTGATCTTACCCGCCTTAGTGCCGCCAGCCCCGTTTCCAACGTGCAAAAACGCTTGCCGCAATTTCAGGTGCACTTGCAGGTCGGTCATCATATCTGTGCTTCCTGCAATCAAAATCTCCAGATCATATAATTCCTTGTCCGGTCTTATGTTCCGCTCGAAGAGAGCCGCGATTTTCTGTCGCAAAAATTTCGGCTATCATGTGATTCTGGCAATGCCCATGCCTCCCCCCTCCATTTGGGAAAGTATATTTCATGCGGGGCCGTCGATATCCAAACCGACTGTTTGAGCGCCTGGCATAAGGAGGGGTTGCGGTCACTGCTCGCAATAGGAGGTTTATATGAGGCTTTCTGCCCCTGTTTATCATTTGAAGCGTAAGGCGAGGCTCCTGTCCCGTCAGCAGAATATCCCCTTGCATGCCGCGCTCGATCGCATCGCGATCGGCGAAGGTTTTGGAGGCTGGAGTTTGCTTGCAAGCAAAACGAACACAGCCGTGTCCGCCAGTGAACTGTATTCACGTTTAAGCCCTGGCGATCTGGTGCTGATCGGCGCGCGGTGCGGTCACGGCAAGACCCTGATGAGCTTGCGGCTCGCCATCGAAGCCATGAAGGCTGGCAATCGCGGTGCCTTTTTCACGCTGGAAGACACCGAGAAAGTGGTTCTGGACCGTTTTCCGATGATCGGTGCCGATCATGCGGAATTTGCATCGCTATTCGAATTCGATAATTCGGATGCCATCAGCGCCAACTATATCGTCGGGAAGCTGGCCGAGGCGCCGCGCGGCACATTGGCGGTCGTCGATTTTCTGCAGCTGCTCGATCAGAAGCGGGAAAAACCGGAGCTGATGATCCAGGTTCAGATGTTGAAGGCGTTTGCGCGCGCCAGAGGCGTGATCGTCGTCTTTGTCTCGCAGATCGATCGCTCCTACGATCCGGCGCTGAAACCCTTGCCCGATCTTTCGGATGTTCGCTTGCCGAACCCGCTGGATCTCAAATTGTTCAACAAGATGGTCTGCCTGAACAACGGCCTGGTCGAATTCAAGGCCGCCAGCTGACCAGCTGACCCATGTCTTGCGAGATCGCCCGATGAGGGCAGGTTGGGCCGCCCAGATTTTCTCTGGGCGGCCCGATTGCAATCAGGCGGAAATCTGCTCGAGCGCGCGAGCGAAATCCTCGACCAGATCGGCGCTGTCCTCGATGCCGGCGGAGAAGCGCACGGTACCCGGCGAAATGCCGAGTTCGGCGCGGGCTTCGTCGGTGAGGTTCTTGTGCGTCGTGGTGGCCGGATGGGTGATCAGGCTCTTCGAGTCGCCGAGATTGTTGGAAATCTTCACGATCTCCAGCGCGTTCTGCAGTTTGAAGGCTGCTTCCTTGCCGCCCTTCAGTTCGAAGGCGACGAGGGTCGAGCCGCCGCTCATCTGCTTGGCGATGATATCGGCTTGCGGATGGTCCTTGCGGCCGGGATAGATCACGCGGGCGACCTTGTTCGTCTGCTCGGCCAGAAAGTCGGCAACCTTGGAGGCGTTCGCCGTCTGCTGCGCAACGCGCAGCGGCAGCGTCTCGATGCCCTTCAGCAGCGTCCAGGCGGTGAAGGGAGACATGGCCGGGCCGGTATGGCGGAAATAGTCCTGCAGGTTCTCGTCGATCCACTGCTTGTCAGAGAGGATGACGCCACCGAGAGAACGGCCCTGGCCGTCGATATGCTTGGTGGCGGAATAGACGACGATATGGGCGCCGAGTTCCAAAGGCTTCTGGAAAAGCGGCGTCGCGAAGACGTTGTCGACCACGACCTTTGCGCCGATCTGATTGGCAAGCTTGGCGACGGCGGCAATATCGACCACTTCCAGCGTCGGATTGGTCGGGCTTTCGAGGAAGAAGAGCTTGGTGTTCGGGCGGATGGCCTTTTCCCAGTTCTCGGTGAAGCGGCCGTCGACCAGCGTGCATTCGATGCCGTATTTCGGCGCGAGCGTCTCGACCACCCAGCGGCAGGAGCCGAAGAGGGCGCGGGCAGCGACGATATGATCGCCGGCCTTCAGCTGGCAAAGGATGGCGGCGGAGACGGCGGCCATACCGGACGCGGTGGCGCGAGCATCTTCGGCGCCTTCCAGCGCGCACATGCGCTTCTCGAACATGTCGTTGGTGGGGCTGCCGTAGCGGGCATAGATGAAACCATCCGTCTCGCCCTTGAAGCGGGCTTCCGCCGCTTCCGAGGTGTCGTAGACGAAGCCCTGGGTCAGATAGATTGCTTCGGAGGTCTCGCCGAATTGCGAACGGAGCGTTCCGCCGTGAACGAGCTGGGTTGCGGGGCGCCAAGTCTTGCTCATGCCATCACCACTTTCAAAACAAAAAAACCGGTCGCAAAAGCAGACCGGTTCAACCCCGGTCTTTTTAGCCATTTGTTTAACGTGGCTGCAAGCCGACCGGCCAAATCACCACGGGATAAGTTGCAATACTGCCGTTGACGGCTTGCGTCAATTCCCCGAGTTTGGTTTTGTCTGCGGCAAATTATGGATGAGGCATGATGGCTCGCAATACTGGAATCTTGGCCGATCGCGCCATCGCGGCGTTGTTTGAAACGGGGCGGCTGACGAGCGAGAGAGAACTGGACGTCGATCAGATCCAGCCGGCAAGCCTTGACTTGCGGCTCGGTTCGCATGCCTTCCGTGTCCGCGCCAGCTTCATGCCCGGCCCGTCGCATCTGGTCGCCGACAAGCTGGACCGGCTGAAGCTGCATGTTGTCGATCTCTCCGAAGGCGCGGTGCTGGAAACCGGCTGCGTCTATATCGTGCCGCTGATGGAGCGCCTCGACCTGCCTGAGGACATGTCGGCCTCCGCCAATCCGAAGAGCTCGACCGGCCGTCTCGATATCTTTACCCGCGTCATCACCGACCGGGCGCAGGAATTCGACAAGATCCCGGCCGGCTATTCCGGGCCGCTCTATCTCGAAATCAGCCCGCGCACCTTCCCGATCGTCGTTCGCCGCGGCTCGCGCCTGTCGCAGATCCGCTTCCGCGTCGGCCAGGCCCTGCTCACCGAGCCGGAACTGCTGGCGCTGCACGAAACCGAGACGCTGGTCGCCAGCAAGAAGCCGAATATCACCGGTGGCGGCATCGCGCTGTCGATCGATCTTGCCGGTGATAAGGAAGGGCTGATCGGCTATCGCGGCAAGCACCACACGGCCGTCGTCGATGTCGACAAGAAGGCCCAGCACGATATTTTCGATTTCTGGGAACCGCTCTACAGTCGTGGCCGGACCGAGCTGATACTCGACCCCGATGAATTCTACATCCTCGTCTCGCGCGAGGCGGTGCATGTTCCCCCGCATTTCGCCGCCGAAATGACGCCCTTCGATCCGCTGGTCGGCGAATTCCGCGTCCATTATGCCGGCTTCTTCGATCCCGGCTTCGGCCATGCCCCGGCCGGCGGCCGCGGCAGCCGCGCCGTGCTGGAAGTGCGCAGCCACGAAGTGCCCTTCATCCTCGAAGACGGCCAGATCGTCGGCCGCCTGATCTACGAACACATGCTGGAACAGCCGAGCAGCCTCTACGGCTCCGGCCTCGGCTCGAATTACCAGGCACAGGGCCTGAAGCTATCGAAACACTTCCGGCTCTAATCGATAGCCGACCGGCCTTGACACAGGCCGGCAACTGTTGGACATCTCAGGGTGTCAGGCGGGTGTAGCTCAATGGTAGAGCAGCAGCTTCCCAAGCTGAATACGAGGGTTCGATTCCCTTCACCCGCTCCAGTTCCTAATTGTCAGGTCAAAAACGGCCTCTCGTTTTCAGCGCCTCCACCAGCGCCTCACCGAAGATTTCGATCGGACGCGCAAGCCGCCCCGCCGGCGGGCGATGTATCATCCAGTTGACGACTTTCGGGTTGAAATCAGGCGCCTCGACGATCTCGATGGCATCGCGCCATCGGCTGTCAGCCAGTGCGGCAGGTGTCAGCACGCCGATGCCGAGGCCGCGGGCGACCAGCGACATTCTGAGATCGGCGCTCATCGCCTCGATGGCGACGTCGAAGGGCAGCCGCTCGGCTTCGAAGCGGTGATGAATGAAGGCGCGGAAGCCGCAGCCGCTCTGGTTCATGATCCATGGAAAGCGGGAGAGTTCTTCAAGCCGCGGCGCCTTGGGAACGCCAAGCGATGGCGCGGCGACGAGGATGACGCTGTGGATCCCGAGCACATCGCCGACGACATTGTCAGGCGGGTCGACGCCCTCCGCCAGGCAGACGGTGGCCGCATCCAGCTGGCTATGCGCCACCTGCTCGATGAGTTGCGGCGACCAGCCCGAGACGATGCGCAGCGTCAGTTGCGGAAATACGTTGCGGAGCTGATCGAGCGGGGCCGCGAGTGCGGCCTCCGAGAGATAGGGCATGATGCCGAGGCGGAATTCGCCGCCGATCGCCCCGCTCGGAGAAACGCCGGCCTTGAGATCGTCGAGCGAACGCAGGACGCGCCGTCCATGCTCGTAGGCTTCGCGTCCCGCCGCAGTCGGCTTGAGGGGTTTCGACTGCCGGTCGAGCAGCGCGATGCCGAGGCTGTCTTCCAGGTTCTGGATGCGCCGGGTGATGCCCGGTTGCGTCAGGTTGATACGCGCCGAGGCGGCAATGATCGAGCCCGTTTCCACCACGGCGACGAAAGCTTCCAGATCATGAATGTTCATGACGATCTCGCATAATCATTATTATTTCATTTCAATTGCTGCATTATGCGGCATAAGGATAAACATGGCTATCTTTATTATCAAAAATTATTGGAGAGCCTATGTCTCAGAATCCCGAACGTGTAATGAGCGAGGCGGCGGACGACGTATCCGAGGCTGTCGCCGCTCCCTCGACATTGCTGTTTGCGGTCGCCACCGGCGTCATCATCATCAATCTCTTTGCGCCGCAGACGCTGGTCGGCATCATCGGGCCGTCGCTCGGCTTTTCCGAACGCGGTGCGGGTCTCGTGGCCATGGCGTCGCTGCTCGGTTATGCCGCCGGCCTGTTTTTCCTGGTGCCGCTGGCCGATTTGATGGAAAACCGCCAGTTGGTGCTGCGCATGCTTTTATCGGCCTTGATCATGGCCGTTGCTGCCGCCTTTGCGCCGACGGGTTGGAGCCTTCTGATCTTCCTCTTCCTGCTGGGTGCGGCCTGTTCGGCCATCCAGATCCTTGTGCCGATCGCCGCTGCCATGGCGCCACCCGAGCATCGTGGCCAGGTGATCGGCAATGTCATGAGCGGCGTGATGGTCGGCATATTGGTATCCCGCCCTCTGGCGAGCCTGATTGCCGATTTCTGGGGCTGGAGGAGCTTCTATGCCATGAGTGCCGCGACGCTTGCGCTTCTGGCGGCCGTGCTGGCCCTGCGTCTGCCCGAACGGCGGCCTTTGGTCAGCGCCAGCTATGGAGCCCTGATCGGCTCGCTCTTCCAGTTGCTGCGGGAAGAGCCCGTGCTGCGTCTGCGTGCCTTCACCGCGGCCCTGATGATGGCGAGCTTCAGCCTCTTCTGGACTTCCGTTGCCCTTCGCCTGGCACAGCCGCCATTCTCCCTTGGCCAGTCCGGCATCGCTTTCTTCGCGTTGGTCGGGGCGGGCGGTGCGGCTGCTACCTCCGCCTTTGGCCGCATGGGCGACCGCGGCTGGACGCGGACGGCGACGCTTGTCGCGCATCTGATCGTGCTTGCCGCCATTGCCTTGGCTGCCTGGGTCGGCGAGATAAGGTCCGGTAGCTCCGTGGCCTTGCTGATCCTTCTGGGCGCGAGCGCGGTGATGCTCGATGTCGGTGTGACCGGTGACCAGACCCTGGGACGTCGCGCCGTCAACCTTTTGAAGCCGGAGGCACGAGGGCGCATCAATGGCCTCTTCGTCGGCATCTTCTTCCTCGGCGGCGCGCTGGGTTCGGCGCTTGCCGGCACCGCGTGGGATTTCGGTGGCTGGATCGCCGTCTGCGCGGCGGCGGCTTGCTTCGGGCTGATTGCCTTGATCACCGGCCTTGCCGCGCGTGTATGAATTATGCAGTGAGGGGCAGCTTTTGCGGTCCCGCCTCGGCATCGCCATGGTTATGCCTTAGCCCTTCAGGTGAGCGTCAGACGGATATGGCAGAAGGCGCCCCTGTTAGGAGCGTCTGAATGCGTGGCATTGCATGGTTTTACAGGTTGAGGGCGATCTTTCGGAGCGGTGTGCTCAAGATCGCCCATAGTACGAAAGTTCCGCTCGGCACCAGGATCATATGGAAGCGCGGCGATGTTCGTATTGGCGATCGGGTGCATTTCCGCAAGGGTGTCGTCATCGATGCGCAAGAAGGCAGCATCGAAATTGGCAACCATGTTTCCTTCAACGATTACACCATTTTGCTGGGCCGCGGCGGCATCGTCATCGGCAACGACGTGCGCATTGCCGCGCATGCGATGATCGTGTCCTTCGATCATAATTTCGATGATGTTTCGCAGCCCATCCGCCTTCAGGGCGTGACGAAGAAACCGATCATCATCGAAGACGATGTCTGGATCGGGGCGGGAGCCAAGATTCTCGGCGGCGCCCACGTCGCCAAGGGATGCGTCATCGGCGCCAATGCCGTCGTCAAGGGAAAGACGAAGCCCTACGGCATCTATGTCGGAGCTCCGGCGAGACTGCTGAAGCGGCGCGGAGAGACCGGCAGCCGCGGATCCGGAAGGGTCGAAATGCTCGCCCACGCGAAAAAGTAGTCGCACGCGCTGCCGCACTCCTCGTCAGGCGCGATATTCCCCCTGCGGCATGACTCTGCTACATCGTATCGGTGAATCAGGAATGTGCAGCCACGACCGGAGGCGGGATCAAGACCATGCGTGTTTGCCTTTCGTCGCCGATCTCCGTGGCCCGGGTCATCGCGCATGCGGCATTGATCGCCGTATCCTGCGCGCTGCCGCTTTCCGCCCAGGAGACGAAGCCGTCGAACCTGCCGATCCTGTTCGATGCGCGCGAGCGCCTGCCGAAACCCGATCTGTCTTCGCTGGTCAGGCTCCGCTTCCTGACTTCGACCGATTTTCCGCCCTTCAATTTTCTCGATCAGAACGGCAAGCTTACGGGCTTCCATGTCGAGCTCGCCCGCAAGATCTGCGACGAGCTCGACATAGCAGACAAGTGCCAGATCCAGGCCTTGCCCTTTGGCGAGCTTCAGGGTGCCCTTGCGGCTTCGCAGGGCGATGCCGTGATTGCGGGCGTGGCAGTGACGCCCGAGCTGCGCAAGAGCTTCGCCTTCTCGCGCCCTTTCATGACGCTGCCGGCCCGCTTCGTGCGCAATCTCAAGGCGTCGGTCAGTGGCACCACGGCCGCATCGCTTTCCGGCCATTCGGTCGGCGTCGTCAGGGGCACTGTGCACGAGGCTATGCTGACCGCCTTCTTCCCTGCGATCAAGCCGGTGCCGTTCGATGATAAGGATGCGCTGCTGACTGCCGTCAAGGACGGCAAGGTCGATGCCGCCTTTGCCGATGGTCTGCAGCTCTCCTTCTGGGTCTCGTCGCCGGCCGCGGAAAAATGCTGCGCTCTGTTCGATGGTCCCTATCTGTCGCAGCAGTTCCTCGGAGAGGGCATGACCATCATGCTGCGCCAGCAGGATGCCGATCTGACGGCCGCAATCAACCATGCCCTTGCCATGCTCTCACGCGACGGCAGGCTGCAGGAAATCTATCTGCGCTATTTCCCTTACGGTCTTTACTGATCAGCGCAGGTCCAGGAAAAATGCGCGGCGATTTTCCGTCCGGAATGTATCAGGCAGGAAAATGCTTCAAGCTTTGCGATAGCGGGCGATGGCGCTGCGCTCGATGGCGGCGCAGGTCAGCTTATCTAGGCCGAAGCGGTCGCGAAGCAGGCTGAGCAGGCGCAATTCCTCGGCCTTGACCGACAGGTCGGCCGAAGCGACTTCGACGGCAAGCGCATACGCCGTATCGTAAAGGCGCGCGGGCAGCGTGTCGCGCACGGTTTCGAGCACGATATCCAGGCCCTCATTGTTGGAAAGCAGCTTGGCGCAATCGCGCGAGACGGAAATCAGCTTTTCGTCGTCAAACCCCTTGAAGACCGGCAGGGCGTGAATGAGCTCGCCAATGCGGCTGAGTTCCCGGTCGTTCATCGTGCGGTCGACGGCCGAGGCCAGCACCATGACGTAGATGAGGGCCTCGTGAGCGGAAAGCGGCTTGTTCATGACAGGCGAAGTCCTTCGAATTTGGCAGACTGAAAAGTCGCGCGGTCTCATGGCAAAAGTTACTGCATAATTCCTTAAATCGGAATCGATTTACGGATTAATTATGCAGCGGAAGCAAGGCGTCAGATCGGATTGAGCGGATCTTCCTTGGCCGGCGGCGGCGCAAGCGTCGATTTCCCGTTCTTGCGCGGATCGTCTCCGTACATGCCGCGCTTCTTCTGCTTGGCTTCGTCGACAAGGGACGCTAGCGGCGATCCCGGTTCCGGATCGGCCCAGCCGAAGCGGACGAGCCAGGCGCTCAGATCGACGCGGACATAGCGGCACTCGCCCTTGACCATGCCCTTCCAGGCGGGGTCCGGCACATCGCAATTGACGGAGCGGCCGCGCAGATACATGCGGAATGCCGTGCGCGCGGCTTGACCGCAGGGCCAGCTGTCGCCGCTCGGGCCGGTGCACATTCTGCCGATGTCGGTCGGAATGATCCCGCTCAGCTGCACGCTCCTGCCGCCAAGGGTCAATATGCCCGCCTGATCGGCGAAGGGATGGACAAGCTCGATCGTTGTCGTCTGCCCCAGTGGCCTGGATGCCGGATCGAGCGAAGTCTGTTGCGACTCGAGCTTGGGCTGGGCTTGCTGCAGCGGCTGTAGCGGAAGCGTCCGGTGTGCGGCTGCCGCCGCTTCCCTATCGATCTGGTCGGCCGGGATTCGGTTGTCCGGGGTGGGATCGGCTGTGGCTGCCTCCGTAGAAGCGGCGTCGGCCTTGTTCGAAGTGGCGCTCGCCGGTTCCGGTTTCCGGGCGGCGGCTATATCCTTCGCAACGTCACTGGCCGGCGTTTTCGCGGCATCGTCCGTTGCCGGGGCCGGCGACGCTGCGGCCGCAATCGCCGGTAATTCCAGACCGCTGTCTGAGACCGTGACTGGCGGAATCGTCTTCTCGTGGGTGGAACTGGCCACCTGCACGGCCGGCTGGCTGTCTGGTTGCGATTTGCCCGACGCTGCATCGTCCTGCTTTGTCGTTTCGATGGCTTTTGCGTCGGCCCTGGCGGTCTCGGTCGGTGTGGTCGCGGCGGACTTGTTCTCGGCCGTCGTGTCGCTAGCGCCTCGGCCGGGCAGGGTAAAGCTGCGTTCCCCGATTTGAACCGCGACGAGGGTCAACCAGGAACCGACGACAGCGCCTGCCACGCCAACAAGCCAGATCTTACGACGCATAACGAGAAAACTTTCCTATTGGCTAGCCCATATGATTCGGGCGATCCATTCCACATCCGCGAGATCGAAACTGCGGTTGGGGTGTTCGGGATTGAGCGACAAGAGTTCTATCGACTTTGCGCTCTGCCGCAGCAGGACCTTGGCCATGACTTCACCTTCGCGGGTCTTCACAACGACACGGTCATTTTTTCGGATCTGAGCGCCCGGCTCGACGATCAGAATATCCCCGTCACGATAGAGCGGCAACATGCTTTCGCCCTGGACCTCGAGCGCATAGACGCCGGCCCTTTGCCCGGCCGCAACGGGAAATTCCACCATGTCCCAGCCCTGACCGGCGGGAAAGCCGCCGTCGGCGAAGAAGCCGCCGGCGCCCGCCTGGGCAAAGCCGATCAGGGGAATGGCGTTCCCAGCCGGCGAAATTCCGCGCATCGCCATAGTGCCAGCCGGTTCGCCCGGCCGGATGAAGCTCAGAAACTGCTCCAGGCTGGCGCCCGTCGCATCCAGGATCTTGGCGATCGATTCCGTCGATGGCCAGCGCAGGCGCCCGTCCTGGCTCAATCGCTTCGATTTGTTGAAGGAGGTGGCGTCCAGGCCGGCACGGCGAGCGAGGCCGGAGGGCGTCAAGGCATGCCGCTCGGCAAGCCGGTCGATCGCACCCCATATCTGCTCGTGTGACAGCATCGCCGCTCAGCATCCGCGCACCGGTTCGCCCGGCGCTCAATTCGTCAAAAAGGTTAACCGAGGCATTTTGGCGAGTAAAGGCCGGCATAGGAATACGGTCCTTTATCCCCTTGCTTTCGCCGCGTGGCTTTTCACCACTCACGTCTTTTGCGGCTGCGGCTTGGCGTCCGGTTGCTCGTTCTGGAATTCCTTCGCCATGCCCATGAAACCGTGCATGAATTTCTGCATGATGCCGAGGGTGCGGTCGACTTCGGCATCGCTTGGCAGGCTGGATTCCTTGTTCGAGGCGACGGTCTTTTCCAGTTTCGTCACGCGATCGGCGAGGCGGTCGAGCTCGTCGTCATAGGCAGCGCGCTCATCGGCGGCCATGCGGCAGACGAGGTTGCCGCCCTGATCCTGGCAAATGGACATGGCGCCCGTCTGCTTGTCGAGGCGGATGAAATGATCGCCGCTGCGCTCCAGCTGGAAGCGCGTTGCGTCCAGTTCGGCCGATAGAACCGGTGTGGAGAGAAGAAAAGCGGCAGGCAGAAGCATGGCCGCAAGGCCGATTTTCAATTCCTTCGTCATGTCATCCTCCGGATTTTCTGCGTTAAACCCCAAATCCATCACGGAAACCGTGGACATCAGCTGATGTTTTCGTGCAAAGCCCTATCAGCACAGCTTTACAGAGGGATGATGATCGCCATGCCAGTGGTTTACAAGATCGTGCCGGATGCGCTCTGGCAGCAAGCCAGACAAACCGGTGTTTTTCATGGCGCGGCGATCGATCTGACCGATGGCTACATTCATTTCTCCACCGCGAAGCAAGCAAGAGAGACGGCCGTGCGCCATTTCGCCGGACAGACCGGCTTGCTGCTGGTGGCGGTGGACGGCGACGCGCTCGGCGACAAGCTGGCGTTCGAACCCTCGCGCGGCGGCGATCTCTTCCCGCATCTCTACGCGCCGCTGCCGCTTTCGGCCGTGCTCTGGGAAAAGCCGCTGCCGATTGGCGACGATGGCGCTCACCTCTTTCCGGAGATGGCGGAATGATCGGCGCCTTTCGCGACCTCGGCCGGCGCGGCCTGTTCCTGTTCGATCCGGAAACTGCGCATGGCATGTCGATAGCGGCGCTGAAGTCGGGGCTGGTGCCATCCTGTAGCGTCAAAGCCGATCCCCGCCTGCGTCAGACCGTGGCTGGGCTCGATTTCACCAACCCGATCGGCATGGCCGCCGGCTACGACAAGAATGCCGAAGTGCCGGAGGCATTGCTGAAACTCGGTTTCGGCTTTACCGAGATCGGCACCGTGACGCCGAAGGCGCAGTCGGGCAACCCACGTCCGCGCATCTTCCGCCTGGTCGAAGACGAAGGCGTCATCAACCGCCTCGGCTTCAACAATGAGGGCCATGAAGCGGCGTTCCAGCGCCTCAAGGCGATCCGCCGCAACGGCATCATCGGCGTCAACATCGGTGCCAACAAGGATAGCGCCGACCGTATCGCCGATTATGTTGCCGGCATCCGCTGCTTCTGTTCCGTCGCGCGCTATTTCACCGCCAATATCTCCTCGCCGAATACGCCGGGTCTCCGCGACCTGCAGGCGCGCGAAAGCCTGTCCGCCCTGTTGTCGGCCGTGCTTGCCGCGCGCGACGAGGAAGCGGCGAAGGCCGGCAAGCGCATTCCCGTCTTCCTCAAGATCGCTCCGGATCTCACCGAAGAGGGTATGGACGATATCGCCGCCGAAGCCTTGTCCCATGCGCTTGATGGCCTGATCGTCTCCAACACCACGCTATCGCGCGACGGATTGAAGGATCAGCGGCAGGCCAAGGAGGCAGGCGGCCTTTCCGGCAAACCGGTCTTCGAAAAATCGACCGTGGTACTCGCCAAGATGCGCCGCCGTGTGGGTGCCGCGCTGCCGATCATCGGCGTCGGCGGCGTTTCCTCGGCGGAGACCGCATTGGAGAAGATCAAGGCCGGGGCCGATCTCGTGCAGCTCTATTCCTGCATGGTCTATGAAGGCCCGGGATTACCGGGCCGCATCGTGGCGGATCTCTCGAAGTTGCTCGATCGCGAGCGCGCCGGCTCGATCCGCGACCTGCGCGACGCCAGGCTGGATTACTGGGCGAACCGGAACGTCTGATCCGCCCGCTTCTTCAGTCCCATGGCCAGGAAGATGCCGCGAAACAGCAGGAAGGCGTTCATGGCCATCCACAGGCCGTGATTGCCAAGCGTCGGCACGAAGACGGCGAGTGCTATGAGATAGCCGCCGAACGACAGCAGCATCTTGTTGCGCATCTCTCGCGACCATGTGGCACCGATGAAGACCCCATCCATCAGGAAGGCGAGCGCCCCGGTCAAGCCGGTGATCGCAGCCCAAGGCAGATAGGTTCCGGCAGCAGTGCGGACCTCCTCCGAGGTGGTCAGCAGGCGGATCAGTGCCGGTCCGACGGTGACGAAGAAGATGGCGGCGGCAAGCGCCAGCCCGAAGGACCAGAGCCCGGTCAGCTTCAGCCCGCGCTCGAAGGCTGGACGGTAGTTGGCGCCGATCGAGCGTCCGGTGATCTGCTCGGCTGCGTTCGCGAGCCCGTCGAGATAATAGCCCGACAGCAGAAAGAAGTTCATCAGCACCGCATTGGCTGCCAGCATGACGGCGCCGAAGCTGTTGCCGATACGCGTCATCAGCGTGAAGGCGGCAATCAGCACGAAGGTGCGGATCAGGATATCGCGGTTGAGCGCGAAAAGCTGCGTGAGCTTTGTACGCGAGAGCAGCTCCGCGCGCGGCGGGCGTTCCTCGCCGGCAAAGCTGCGCAGCACGATGAAAAGCCCGAGCAGCATGCCGCTCGCCTCGCCGATCAGGGTACCCCAGGCCACACCCGCCACACCCCAGCCCAGATAGAGCCCGAGCAGGATGGCGAGCATGATGTTGACGCCGTTGATGACGGTCTGCAGCAAGAGCCCTACGCGGCCCTGGCCGCGGCCGAGCACGAAACCGAGCAGCGCGTAATTGGCAAGCGCCGCCGGTCCCGACAGCATGCGGATGGAGAAATAGGTGCGCGTCGCATCGGCAATGCCGCCTTGCGGCCCCATCAGCTTGATGCCGAGCCAGAGCAGCAGCGGCGAAAGAATGACGATCAGGATGCCGCAGCCGAGCGCTGAGATCAGGGCACGCCAGAAGACAGCCTGCTGCTCGTGCCGGTCGTGGCGCCCATAGGCCTGAGCGGTGAGGCCCGTCGTGGAAGCGCGCAGGAAGTTGAAGCTGGCAAAGAGGAGGTCGAACAGCACTGCGCCGATGGCGAGCCCCGCCAATGCATCCGGCTGTCCGAGATGGCCGACGACAGCCGTGTCGACGAGACCGAGCAGTGGCGTCGTCATGAAGCCCAGCGTCATCGGAATAGCGATCGACAGCACCAGCCGATGCGTTACGTCGAAGGGCAGGACCCTTACGCTCCTCTGCTGAATATCCATGTCGCCTTACGCCTCATCAGTTCGAGGACAGCACCATGGACCAATAGGGCCTGTCACCGGAAGAGGGAGCATAGGCAAGAGCGACGCCAAGGCCGTCATATTTGCCGAGCATGTTGTGCAAATGCTTCGGCGAATTGATCCAGGCCGTCACCGCGGCGCTCACGTCGCGCTGGCCCTCGGCAATGTTCTCGGCCGCCGGCAGCTTGACGCCGCTTGCCTTGACGCGCTTGCCGAAATCGTCGCCGATGCCGATCAGGTGCTCCATCTTGCCGGCATTGGCCATGCGCCGCGCCTGATAGACGGCGGCGGTGCTAGCGGCGGTATCGATCTTCAACGGCGGCAGGCCATTCTTGGCGCGCAGCGCATTGACGAGCGGCAAGGCAGAGGCGGTTTCGTCGCTGGCCGGAATATTGGAAACGCGGGCTGGCGGCGTGGCGCAGCTTGCGACGGATGCGGTGAGCGCAAGAGCGGCGAGGCGCAGCGCATCGCGGCGCGTGCAGGTCAGTGTCTGGGAGGTCATGTCAGCGGCGGTAGTTGAACAAACGAAGTATGATGAAGATGGGAATGACGATGGATGCGCCGAGCAGCACATAATCGCCGAATTCGCCAAGCGCGGCAAAGCCGCTGTGCCAGAGATCGAGCAGGAAGCGGCGGACGCCATAGAGGAAATCGAGCGGTCGCCAGCCGAAGAACTTCATCACGAAGCCGACGACAAGCGACACGATGATGAGCTTCACCAGCGTGCGGCCGGGCGAGTCCCCAAGGAATCTGTTCACCTGATCGGACATGCAGACGTCTCCATGATGGCAGTCGGTGGTGCCTGAGATAGGGCCGGGGCCTGCGACTCGCAAGCACTTTTGCCAGGCGCGCGCCTCAAACAAGCCTCTGCCTGAAATAGGACTTGAGTTTTTTTGTGGCCGCGTTCAAAGGCGAGCGTCTAACAGGATGAAACCGATGCTGCCGAGCCAGCTTTCCTCCGGCGATGTCATTGCCGACCGCCGTGCCGACTATGCGAAGATGCTTGCCGAGAGCGGCGAGCCGGCGAGTGCCGCCGAGCTGATGGAGCAGGCGCTGGAGCTGGTGCCGCGCTGGGCGGCGGGCTGGTTCACGCTTGCGACCTATCGTGAGAAGGCCGGCGATGCATCCGGTGCCATCGCAGCGCTGAAGGAGGTGCTGGTGCTTGATGAGGGCGACGTCTTCGGCGCGCGCCTGAAGCTTGCGGTTCTCGGCGGCGCCGAGGTGCCCGGCCGGCCGCCGAGCCTCTATGTCGAGCGGCTGTTCGATGACTATGCCGATCGCTTCGAAACCTCGCTGGTCGAGAAGCTCGGCTATAGCGTGCCCGGCAAGCTGGCGGAGTTGATTGCCGGAACGGCCGATATCTCGAAACATTTCCGTCTCGCCGTCGATCTCGGCTGCGGCACGGGCCTGCTCGGGCCGGAAATCCGCGCCCGCGTCGATCGGCTGGAAGGCTACGATCTGTCGAACGGCATGCTCGCCAAAGCAGCGGAAAAGCATGTCTACAATCATCTTGGCCAGGCCGATCTGTCGCTGGAGCCGGATCTGTCAGGCGTTTTCGATGCCGAGTTTGAAGCCGGCCGCGCCGATCTGATCACCGCTGCCGATGTGCTGATGTATCTCGGCAATCTGCAAGGCGTGATGGCGATCGTCCGCAGGCTCGCGGCCGATGGCGCCGTCTTCGCCTTTTCGGTCGAGGATGCGGAGCAGCCGGACGGCTATGTGCTGCGCGATTCCCTGCGGTTTGCCCATTCGGAAGCCTATGTCAGGCAGATTTTGGCCGCTCACGGCTTTACGGTGCTGGATCTCGTCCGCAGCGTCATTCGCATGGATGGCGGAAAACCGGTCCACGGCATTCTGTTCATTACTCGGAAATCGGCCTGATGATTTCGAATCTTGCGAATTTGAAATAGGTCAGCATTGCTTACGTATTTTCGCTTGATTGTCGCCTGAGATTTCAGCAAAAAAGCCTTGAAACCCAGGGGAAATCACATGGCAAACGCAAAGAGCGCATTTGGTATCTGGAATACGTCCGCGACCCGGCATTCGTGGATCGAGGATGTTCAGGGCATCATCTCCGGCAGCCTGATTTCCTCGCTCGGGCTGTTCTGCCTTTCAAGCGCCGGCCTTCTGACCGGCAGCACCGCCGGCATCGCTTTCCTGCTGCATTACGCGATCGGCGTGAATTTCGGCCTGGCCTTCTTTGTGGTCAATCTGCCGTTCTTCTATCTGTCTCTGAAGCAGCTCGGCCCGGTCTTCACCGTCAAGACCTTCATCGCCATCGCGCTGACCTCGCTGCTGACCAACCTGCAGCCGCTGCTTTTCGATGTCGCGCATATCAACGCGCTCTGGTCGGCGGTGCTCGGCGGCATTCTGCTCGGCTTCGGGCTGCTCGCGCTCTATCGCCATCGGGCAAGCCTCGGCGGCGTCGGGATTCTGGGGATTTACCTGCAGGAACGTTTCGGCATCAGGGCAGGGCTGGTGCAGCTTGCGATCGACCTATGCGTGCTCGCAGTCGCTTTTGCGGTGACCACGCCCTTTGTGGTCATCTGCTCGGTGATCGGCGCAATCGCGCTCAACCTCTTCGTCGCGATCAATCATCGCTCGGATCGCTATATAGCGCTGTAAAGCTGAAGCCTATTGCTTGCGGGTCTCGTCGGATTCGACGATCGCGGCTTCGTGATACCAGCTGTCGAATGCGGCCGTCGCAATAGACGGGCCGATATCCGGAGTGAGGTTCACCTTCGGACGCTGGCTGAGCGCCGTGGGGCGTGCCGTGACGGGAAACTGATAGATCTTTGCTGTTTCGTGCCGAGTACCGATTGCCATTCGTTGTCTCTCCCTTTTTGGTGTTCAAGCGGGCGCGCTTCAAGAGACAGCTCATATATAGCAAAGCCGAAGGCAAATATCACCATTCCGCTTAAAAAAAATGCTAAATGATGAAATTATAGGCAATTAGAAGATGAGGCGGTGAATGCCGTTTCTTTGATCTGCCGATTTTACAATCCGTTTAGGGGGCGGGCCGAGCCTGCGACATTTTGGCAGCTCGAATGGAGCCACGGCGGTGATTTGAAAAGAATCCGATGTTTGGTAGCGGGAAATCTTGCCCGAATATGGCTGAATCATAAAAAACTCGCCTGACGAGCCGGGTGTCGATGCGATCTGGCACGGCACATGCATCTCTCTTGGCAGCCGTTCGTAGTGAGGAATTTTCCGGCGGGCGCGCCGGGCAAGTTTTTCCTACTTCGCCTGATTAACTGTTATGAGGTGCGTAATGACGAAATATAAGCTCGAGTACATCTGGCTCGACGGGTACACCCCGGTACCGAACCTGCGCGGTAAAACGCAGATCAAGGAATTCGACGCATTTCCGACGCTCGAGCAGCTTCCGCTTTGGGGCTTCGATGGTTCGTCGACGATGCAGGCCGAAGGCCGCAGCTCTGATTGCGTGCTGAAGCCCGTCGCTATCTATCCGGACCCGGCCCGTACGAACGGCGCTCTCGTCATGTGCGAAGTCATGATGCCCGATGGCGTCACACCGCACGAGTCCAACAGCCGCGCGACCATCCTCGACGATGAAGACGCATGGTTCGGTTTCGAGCAGGAATACTTCTTCTACAAGGACGGCCGTCCGCTCGGCTTCCCGGAATCCGGCTACCCGGCTCCGCAGGGTCCCTACTACACCGGCGTCGGCTACAAGAACGTCGGCGATGTCGCCCGCGAAATCGTTGAAGAACACCTCGACCTCTGCCTCGAAGCCGGCATCAACCACGAAGGCATCAACGCCGAAGTGGCCAAGGGTCAGTGGGAATTCCAGATTTTCGGCAAGGGCTCCAAGAAGGCAGCCGACCAGATCTGGATGGCACGCTACCTGCTGCTGCGTCTGTGCGAAAAGTATGGCATCGACATCGAGTTCCACTGCAAGCCGCTCGGCGATACCGACTGGAACGGTTCGGGCATGCATTGCAACTTCTCGACCAAGTTCATGCGCGAAGTCGGCGGTAAGGCCTATTTCGAAGCGCTGATGGCTCAGTTCGACAAGAACCTCGAAGCCCACATCGCTGTCTACGGCCCGGACAACCACATGCGTCTGACCGGCAAGCACGAGACGGCACCGTGGAACAAGTTCTCCTACGGCGTTGCCGACCGTGGCGCCTCGATCCGCGTTCCGCACTCGTTCATCAAGAACGACTACAAGGGCTACCTCGAAGATCGTCGCCCGAACTCGCAAGGCGACCCCTACCAGATCGCTTCGCAGGTCCTGAAGACCATCTCGGAAGTTCCGACGGCTGGCTTCGGCTCGGTCGCTGCCTGATAGGTTTCATGCTTGGCTTGCCAAGCATGGGACAACCAATAATGACGCGGGGCTTCGGCTCCGCGTTTTTCGTTTTGGGGTTATCAAATGGCAGTCACCGCCCAGCGTCTCGTGGGCCCCACTGCCAACCCCATACACGGTCATCCTCGGGCTTGACCCGAGGATGACGGACTGTGCGGGAGGTCAGGCGGACACCACGCTCAGAAAAACCAGACTCAAGCAGCCTTGCTGGCCGCATCCACCGGATGCTGCGAGCGGAAGCCGACGGCGAGGCGGTTCCAGATGTTGATCGTGCCGATCGCCACCGTGATCTTGACGATCTCTTCTTCGCTGAAATGCTGCTTCAGCGGTTCGAAATCGGCATCCGGAATGCCGGTCTGGGCGATCTTGGTGACGGAATCGACCCAGCGGAGCAGGGCACGCTCGCGGTCGTCATAAACAGGCGATTCCCACCAGACGCACATCAGGTTGATCCACTGTTCGCTCAGGCCATCGTGGCGGGCTTCCTTCGAGTGCATGTCGACGCAATAGGCGCAGCCGTTGATCTGCGAAGCACGGAGCTTGATCAGGTGGATGAAGCGGCGCTCGAGGCCGCTGCTCTGGACGAAGTTTTCCAGCGCGACGACAGCCTTGTAGGAATCGGGGGAGGCTTTGGCGAAGTTGAAACGCGGATGCATGGGTCTTCTCCTTGGGTTTGAATTTGAGGTTCAGTTTTTGGTCCTGCGTTCATGCAGCTCAAGAAAGGCGCAGCCTCTCGCAGCGATGCCGCCGTCCGTATCCGTCTGCCTGAGGTCGGTCAGCACGTCGGCGATGCTCGTTTTGGCCAGCTCGGCCCTATAAACGCGCTCGGCCGCCAGCATGGCGGCGTTGATGCCACAGGGCTTGGCGAAGTAGCGCCCCTCCAGCGGGTTCGGGCCGCGCTGGCGGATTTCCGCGCAGCGGAAGGCTGGTGCGGGGCCTTCTGCCGCCAGCACGATATCGAGAAGGGTGATCTCCTCCGGCTTGCACGCCAGCCGATAGCCACCCTTCGGCCCCGGCACGGTATCGAGAATGCCGGCGCCCGAAAGCGCCTGCAGATGCTTCAGAAGATAGCTGACCGAAACGCCGTGAAATTCGGCAAGCGCCGCAGCCGAAAGCACGCCACCATCGGACAATCCCGCCAGCATGGCAACGCAATGGATGGATTGTTCGACGCCGTCTCCGAGCTTCATTTTGGTGCCTTTCAAATCATGGATATTTTTTATCTATGATTATGATAGGAGTCAAGTAGGGAATGCGACAGAGTTGTTGCTGGGCGAATGAGCGCGAAATTTCTGGTTATTGCAGCTGCCGGAAGAAGGGTTCCGTCATCCTCGGGCTCGACCCGAGGATCCACGCCCAAGCCTAGTAATCATGGGCTGTGGCCGACGAGGGGATATCGATCATTGCCTTTGAGAGATTTAGGCACCAATCGGAAGTGCTTGTGTCTGGATCCTCGGGTCGAGCCCGAGGATGACGGCGTGTGGGGAAATCAATGGGCCTAAGGCGGCCTTGGTAAAAGAACGTGCGGCCCATCCTTGTGCTTCACCATCCTCCCCGGCTTC
Organism: Rhizobium aureum; assembly: GCF_030182495.1. Lineage (NCBI taxonomy): Bacteria > Pseudomonadati > Pseudomonadota > Alphaproteobacteria > Hyphomicrobiales > Rhizobiaceae > Rhizobium > Rhizobium aureum. The sequence continues at coordinate 149,400 of NZ_JAQJCI010000009.1, forward strand.
TCATCCGCCGCATATTCATTACATTGAACCCCGTGGACCAGATCGAGCCGAAGCCCCCTGTTGCCCTGCCTGCCCCCTTCACCCGCTGGTTTGCGGAAAAGGGCTGGCAGCCGCGTGCGCATCAGTTGGAATTGCTGGCCCGCGCCGAAGCGGGTGAAAGCACGTTGCTGATTGCGCCCACCGGCGCCGGCAAGACGCTCGCCGGCTTCCTGCCGTCGCTGACGGATATCACCCGGCGCGGCAAGATCCCGCCCGGTTCGGCCTTCACCGGCATTCATACGCTCTACATTTCGCCGCTGAAGGCGCTTGCGGTCGATATCGAGCGCAACCTGATGAAGCCCGTTTCCGAAATGGGGCTGCCTGTCACGGTCGAGAACCGCACGGGCGATACGCCAAGCGGCAAGCGCCAGCGGCAGAAGCTCAATCCACCGGATATCCTGCTGACGACCCCGGAGCAGGTCGCGCTGTTGCTCGCCAATCGCGAAGCCGAGCGCTTCTTCAAGGATTTGAAATACATCATCTTCGATGAGCTGCATTCGCTCGTCACCTCCAAGCGCGGTCATATGCTGTCCCTCGGCCTTGCCCGCATCCGCAAGCTGGCGCCGCATGTGCAAACCATCGGCCTTTCGGCGACCGTTGCCGATCCCATGGACCTGCAGAAATGGCTGGTGGCGCAAGAGCCGCGGGAAGAGCGCCACGCCGGCCTCGTCATTGTCGAGGGTGGCGCCAAGCCGGATATCTCGATCCTTGCGACGGAAGAGCGTATCCCCTGGTCTGGCCACTCCGCCAAATATGCGATCCCCGATATCTATCGCGAGCTGAAGGCGCATCGCACGACGCTGCTCTTCGTCAACACGCGCTCGCAGGCCGAAATGCTGTTTCAGGAGCTGTGGTCGGCCAATGACGACAATCTGCCGATCGCCTTGCATCACGGCTCGCTCGATGTCGGCCAGCGCCGCAAGGTGGAGGCCGCCATGGCGGAGAACCGGCTGCGCGCCGTCGTCGCCACCTCCACACTCGATCTCGGCATAGACTGGGGCGATGTCGATCTCGTCATCCATGTCGGTGCGCCCAAGGGCGCAAGCCGCCTTGCCCAGCGCATCGGCCGCGCCAACCACCGCATGGATGAACCCTCGAAGGCAATCCTCGTGCCGGCCAACCGCTTCGAGGTCATGGAATGCCAGGGAGCGCTTGATGCCAATTATACCGGCGCGCAGGATACGCCACCGATCGGCGCCGGTGCGCTCGACGTGCTTGCCCAGCATGTGCTCGGCATGGCCTGCGCCGAGCCCTTTGATATGCTGGAGCTTTACGACGAGGTTCAGAGTGCGGCGCCCTATGCCGAGCTTTCCTGGGAGACCTTCGAGCGCATCGTCGATTTCGTCGCCACCGGCGGCTATGCGCTCCGAACCTATGAGCGCTATGCCCGCATCCGCAAGACGGCGGATGGGCGCTGGCGCGTCTCCAATCCGCAAGTCGCCCAGCAGTACCGGTTGAATCTCGGCACGATCGTCGAAGAGGCGATGCTGAATATCCGCCTGGTGAAACGCAACGCGCTGGGCTCGCTTGGAAGAGGCGGCGCTCCGCTCGGCAAGGTCGAGGAATATTTCGTCGAGCAGCTCTCGCCCGGCGATACTTTCCTGTTTTCCGGCAAGGTTCTGCGCTTCGAAGGCATCCGCGAGAGCGAATGCCTGGCCTCGCAGGCTTTCTCGCTGGATCCGAAAATTCCCTCCTATGCCGGCGGCAAGTTTCCGCTTTCCACATACCTCGCCGATCAGGTGCGGGCGATGATTGCCGATCCCGACCGGCGCCACCGTCTGCCGGATCAGGTGCGCGACTGGCTGGAAATTCAGAACGAGAAATCGCTCCTGCCGAAGCGCGATGAGTTTCTGATCGAGACTTTCCCGCGCGGCAGCCGTGCTTACATGGTCGCCTATCCTTTCGAGGGAAGGCTGGCGCACCAGACGCTCGGCATGCTGCTGACCCGAAGGCTGGAGCGCGCCGGTGCCAAGCCCATGGGCTTCGTCGCGACCGATTATTCCCTTGGCATCTGGGGGCTGGAGGATATGGGACTGATGATCGCCAACGGCCATCTCAGCCTCTCCGATCTCTTCGACGAGGATATGCTCGGCGACGATCTCGAAGCCTGGCTCGATGAATCCTTTCTTTTGAAGCGCACCTTCCGCAATTGCGCCGTGATTGCCGGTTTGATCGAGCGCCGGCATCCGGGCAAGGAAAAGACCGGCCGGCAAATGACCGTTTCGGCCGATCTGATCTATGATGTGCTGCGCAGCCATGAGCCGGACCACATCTTACTGCAGGCGACGAGGCAGGATGCTGCGACCGGGCTTTTGGATATTGGACGACTTGCGGATATGCTGAAGCGAATCAAGGGCCATATCACCCATCGCGCGCTGGACCATATTTCCCCGCTCGCCGTGCCGGTGATGCTGGAGATCGGCAAGCTGCCGGTGCCGGGCGAGGCCCACGATTCCCTGCTTGCTGAAGCGGCCGACGATTTGATCCGCGAGGCGATGGAATAGGGATGCCGCAAGGCAGACGACGAAGGTAGATTGTTAAAGGTGATGAACCGCCTAGCGCTAGCGCGAGATATGAATGCTCAAGGCAACGGCGCAGCCAGTGCGTCGGGCGTCGAGACCGTCGTTCAAGGTGTCGCCGCCGTCTGCGATCCGATGGGTGCGCTTTATCTGCCGGATGCCGGCATTCTCGTCGTCTCCGATCTGCATCTGGAAAAGGGAGCGGCCTTCGCCCGTCGCGGCATGCTGCTGCCGCCTTACGATACGCTGGCGACACTGACCGTTCTTTCCGCTGCCATCGCACGCTACGATCCGAAACTCGTGGTGTCGCTTGGTGATAATTTCCACGATCGGGTCGGTTCACAGCATCTGCCGGAAGCGTTTCGCAGCCTGATCGTCAACATGGCCCGCGGCCGCGAATGGATCTGGATCAACGGCAATCACGATCCGGACGGTACGGTCGATCTGCCGGGGCACTCGGTCGATGAGATGCATTACGCTGGTTTGACGTTCCGCCATGAGCCGAAGGCGGGTTTGCAGGCCGGCGAAATTGCCGGCCATCTGCATCCCTCGGCCACCGTTCGGCGCCGCGAGAAATCGGTGCGCCGTCCGTGCTTTGCAACGGATGGCGCCCGTCTGCTGATGCCTGCCTTCGGCGTGATGACCGGTGGCCTCGATCTTCGCCACAAGGCGATGGCCGGCCTCTTCGAGCGGGAGAGCCTGATTGCGCACCTGCTCGGCCGTGACCGCATCTATTCTGTGCGGTTCGGCAATCTCTCGGCCTAAGTTACTTCAACGGCTCGTAACGCAGGATGACAGCTCCGGTCTTGAGAGGCGTGGAGTCGATGAGCTTCATCGGCAGCTGTTCGGATGCCGGTTTGAAATGCGGATTGCCGGAGCCCAGCACGACAGGAACGAGGCAGATCCTAAGCTCATCCACCAGCCCCGCTTTGAGCAGCGCATCTGTTACCTCGGCGCTGCCGAAGACGAACATGGTCTTACCGGGTTCTTCCTTCAGCTTTTTCACTTCAGCGACAATGTCGTTGACGACGCGGGTATTGTTCCACTCCGCCTTGTCGAGCGTCCGCGAGGCGGCGATCTTGGCGATTCCGTTCATATAGGCGGCGATGTCGGGCGTTTCCGTCGCGGTCGACCAATAGGCGGCCATGCCTTCATAGGTCTTGCGGCCGAAGATCAGCAGATCGCCTTCCTTGCCGAGATCTTTCGCATAATTCTCCAGCTCGTCGCCCCAGGCGAGCATATGAAAATCAAGATCCCAGGGCTTGGTTCCTTCGAAATAGCCGTCAAGCGTCATAAGATTCCAGATAACAAGCTTTCTCATCATTTCCTCCAACGTGACAACTGCACCATAATCAAAACTGGTTGCTAAAAGCAAGTGGTTGCAAGCTAGTCAAACTGATGGCAAAATGCAAGTGGTTTTTTGGAGATCATTATGGACGCGCTGCATCGTTCCGGCTGCCCGATCAATCTGACGCTGGAAATTCTCGGCGACCGCTGGAGCCTGATCGTCATCAGGGACATCATGTTCGGCAATCGCCGGCATTTTCGCGAGTTGCTGCAGAAGTCGCAGGAGGGGATTGCCTCCAATATTCTCGCCGATCGCCTGAAGCGGCTGGTCGAGCGTGGTCTGCTGACGCGCGAGGATGATCCGACCCACAAGCAGAAGGCCGTCTACAGCCTTACGGAAATGGCGATCGACCTCGTGCCGCTCTTCGCCCATATGGGCGCCTGGGGCCGCAAGTATCTTCCGGTATCGGAAGAGCTGTCGATCCGGGCGGAGCTTCTGGAAGATGGCGGTCAGAAGCTTTGGGACGATTTCATGGATGAGCTGCGCGCCAAGCATCTCGGCAAGGTGCTGCCGCCGGACACGCCCTCGGTGCTTGGTCGCTTGACGGAAGCCTATCTCGAAGTCGTCAACCGCCGAAAAAGCGGCTGATCAGTTTTTCCGGAACATGAAGCTCGCACCCCATCCGGTGACGAGCGCCAGCAATACGGAGAAGACGCCATAGGCAATCGGCTGCTGGTGCGCGGCATCGGTTATGGTCTGTTCGATGCCGGTCTTGATGACGCGCAGCGGCAAGGATTTCTCGCTCAGGAACTTGCCGCTCTTGAAGAGATAGGCCCGCACCGTATGTACGCCATTCGGCACGTCGGCGGGAATTCTGAGCGTCGCCTTGAACAGCGAGGAGCTGACGAAGCGCACGCCGGCCGGATCGCTTTCATAGAGGCCGCCTGTCTTCTGCAGCCGCCGGAAGGCGTTGCGGAATTCCGGAACATCCCCGACATTGCCGACGAAACCGAGCGGCGTCAGCGGAATATGCTCGACGCCAATGCCGCGATCGCTGAGTTCGAGCGGTGTGGTGATATTGTCGACGGCGCGCGTGCTCGACAGCGAATAGGCTTCCGGCACATGCTCGAACGTCATTGAGCGGGTATTGACCCAGATGCCGAAGACCCGTTCCTTCCGTCGCACTGTGGCGTTTTCGCGCGGACCCTCCAGCACGACGACGATGTCATATTGACCGATCGCCAGAAGCAGCTGGTCGGTATTGGACAAGGCGCCGAAAATCGTCAGATCGGCGCCGGTGAAGTCGGAGGTAATGGCAATCTCGCTCGTCGAGGTGCCGATTTCCATCGTCTCTCGCGCCGTGGTCGAGGTCGTCGGCTGATCGAGCATCACCTGCGCCTGTCCGGCAAGCGGCGCAAGCAGCAATGGTGCGGCGACCAGGGCAATTCCCCCGAACGTGCGCAGCCGTTTTGCGGGAATTGCGGGGAAATGCTCTGGCAGCCCGAAACCTCTCATCGGCTCACGCTTTCCATGACGACCGAATAGACCTCGGCCGGCGTGACCACCAGGGCGATTGCCAAGCGAAGGCCAACGGCAAGGACGAGCAGGCCGAGCAGGGCGCGCAATTGCTCACCGCGCAGCCTCTGGCCGACGCGCACGCCGTATTGCGCGCCGATCACGCCCGCCACCATCAGCAGGAAGGCCAGGATGACATCGACGGAATAATTGGTGGCCGCCTGCACGATTGTCGTGAAGGCGGTCACGAAGATGACCTGGAACAGCGAGGTGCCGACGACGACATTGGTCGGCACCCGCAGCAGATAGATCATGGCGGGCACCAGGATGAAGCCGCCGCCGATGCCCATCGGCGTCAGCATGCCGATGAAGAAGCCGAGACCGATCACCGGGATGGCGCTGAGATAGAGCTTGGATTTCTTGAACCGCAGCTTCAACGGCAGCCGCTGCACCCAGTTGTGGTGGCGCGGCTTGCCGGTCGACGGCGGCAGCTTGCCGGCGGCCCGGCGCATCGCCCGCACGCTCTCCCACAGCATCAGCGTTCCCACGGTGCCGAGCAGCACCACGTAGATCAGGGAGATGATCAGGTCGATCTGACCGAGCCGGCGCAGCAGGACGAATAGCCAAAGGCCGAATGTCGCGCCCGCCAGACCGCCGGCAAGCAGGATCGCGCCCAGTTTCAGATCGAGCGAACCACGGCGGAAATGCGTGAGCGCGCCCGATACCGAGGAGGCGACGACCTGATTGGAGCCGGTGGCGACCGCGACAACGGGCGGGATGTTGTAGAAGATCAGGAGAGGCGTGATGAGGAAGCCGCCGCCGACGCCGAACATGCCGGAAAGAAACCCGACGGCGGCGCCCATGCCGAGAATAATGAGGATATTCACCGACAGTTCTGCGATCGGCAGATAGATCGTCACGCGTTGTTCCCACCTGCAGGCGGCCGATGGCCGAGCCTGAACCATAGTCCCCTTTTAAACGGCGGATTCTAATCTGAAATCCTTGCCAGAGCCTTAGGAAAAGCCGTGTTGTTCCAGTTTTCGAATGGCCGGCCACAGTCTAACGCGGCTTTTTCCGCATTTCTGTGACATTGTTGCGAGAGCATGGGTGGACGGCGCGTGCGAGATGAGGCCGTTCCGACCGGCCAAACAAAATGCCGGCGCGATTGCGCCGGCATGATCGATTGGCTGTTTTCCGAAGAGAGGCCCAAATCTACTTGTTTCGGGCCAGAAGCTCCTTGACCACCTGATCGGTCACCCGTCCGTCCGCCGGCAGCCCCACAGATTTCTGGAAGCTTTTCAGGGCGGCCACGGTCTTGTCGCCCATGGAGCCATCCGGCGCACCGGCGTCGAAGCCGTTCTTGTTGAGGATGGCCTGAATGTTGCGGATGGCCTTCTTCATATCGATAGAGGCCGTGTTCACGCCCTTGCCGGTCGTCCATTCGTCGGGAATGTCGGTGCCGTTGGCCTTGGCATCGGCCGGCTGCACCTTCCAGAGGTCGACCTTGGCGCGAGCGCTTTCGAGGTCGGCCGGCTTCATGGCGTTGGCGACTTCATCGCGCTTCTGGGCGGCGTCCTTGTCGCCGCTCTTTGCGGCGATCGCGAACCACTTGTAGGATTCCTGCAGATCCTGTTTCAGGCCGTTGCCGCGTGCATAGAGGATGGCGAGGTTGAACTGGCTGTCGGAGACGCCGAGATTGGCGGCGCGGGTAAACCAGCTTGCCGCGCTATCGTAATCCTGAGATCCGGCCGTGCCCGAAGCAAAGAGAACGGCAAGATTGTGCATGGCGCTGGCGTTGCCCTGATTGGCTGCCTGCTCGTAATATTGCTTGGCCTTGACGAGGTCGCGGTCGACGCCATTGCCCTTCTCGTACATGCTGGCAAGGCGGTACTGAGCGGGCGCATAACCCTTGTCGGCCGAAAGCTGATACCAGCTTGCAGCCTGCTTCATATCGGCCGCAACGCCGCGGCCGTCCGTATAGCGTGCGCCGATTTCGAAGAGCGCCACGGGATCGGCTGATTTGGCGGCCGCGACGAGCGATGGCGGCTGGATGCCGTCAGGCACCGTGATCTCGGGTGCCGCCGGGATGGCGACGGGAGCTGCGGCCGCCTTGTCCGGCTGGACGAAGGCAGCCGTCTGTTGTGCGGGCGCTGCACTGCCGCCAGGAGATAGGGTCTCGCTTGCGACCTGGTTGCCGTCGAGCGGCGCTGCTGCTGTCAGGTGGTCGCTCGCAGGCGCAGTTGCCGGATTGGCGGGGCCGCTCGCGGCCTGCGTGTCCACAGCCTCGGCCGATGCTGCGGGGGCTGCAGCCTGGTTGACCGAGGGCTGCTGATTGTTCGCGGCCGGGCTCGCAGCCGCCACGATGTTATTGCCGGCGGCATTGGCCGGCGGCGCGATCATCGTCGAGATTTCGGCAGGCGGAGGCGCCTTTTGGCCGCGCGTCAGCGTGTTGACCAGCGGGAAGGCCATGATGGCGAGAAGTGCCGCGCCGACGGCCAGCAGGATCGGCCGGCGGAAGCGCGAGAATGCCCCGCCTTTTTTCGCGTCCTTCTTGGGGGCGGGAGCCGAGCGCTGCGTCTGGTCGACTTCCATCGCTGCCGCCTGCGCGGCGCGCCGGGCTGCCGCGATATAATCGGCCCGTTCGTTTTCCGTCGGTTGACGCGCATTTCCGTTGCGCGACGCATTCTGGCTGGCGCGTACCCGCTCGAGGATCTTCTTGATGTCGGGAGCGCCGGAGCCTGGCTCCAGCAATTCGTTGGCTTCTTCGCCGGGCATCAGGTCGGCCGGATCGATCGACGGCGCCTGTTCGATCACGGGGCGGTCCGGCGGGAAGATCGGCTCGGCCTTTTCCGGCGTGAAGAGGCGCTTGCCGAGGCTGGCGAAGAGGCTGGCCTTTCCGCTCTTGGCGGCAGCCTTGATCTCAGCCTTTGTATTGGCGTCGATCGCCTGTGCAACGGCGGCTTCGGAGGAGATGGCCGGTTCGGCAGATGCGACCGTGCGGATGATCGGCCCGGCCTTCTGCTGCTGAGCGGCCATCGGCGGCTTTATGGCTGGCGCATCTTCTTGGGCGAAGACGTCGCTTTCGAATGTCGCAGCCGGCATCGGAGGCGCCGGCCTGCGATGTTCCATGTGGTCGAGCCGGTCGGCGATCTGCAGCAGTGTATCGTGCAGCGCCTCGAAGGTGCGGTGCGTGCGTTCGTCGCTGGCGCGGCTGATATCCTCGAGATGGCGAAGGTCCTCCGCAAGTGCCGCCAGCGCGGACATGTCGGCGGCCTGTGCGCCGTTGCCCGTCATGCCTTCGCGCGAATAGGCCTCGACGACGGTTTCCGCCGCATGGCGGGCCGCCTCGATGATATATTCGTCATTGGTCGCCATATAATCTTCGATCGCGCTCATCCGGCGGTCGAAGTCGGCGGGCATGTGATCGGCGACGGACCTTGGCTCGTTCGTCAGCAATGTCGAGAGATGGGCGATCTGCTCTTCGAGACTGCGCAGCGCCTGCGTATCCGTCGGCGGGGCGGCAGTGCTCGCTTCCAGCCGGGCTGCGATGTCGGAGAGGCGGCCCTCCAGGCGACGCGCCATGCTGTCGTCGAGGCTTGCGGCCGGCGCGGACGGATGGAAATCGATCTCGTCGATGCGGCGAGCGAGATAATCCAGCCGGTCGGCCAGTACGTTGCCGATGGATCCGTGTTCCAGCGCATCGATCTTGTGGGAGATATCGGCGAGATAGGTGACGAGTTCGGGCTGCGGTGCGGCCTTCTGCGAACGCTCCATCAGATGCGAAAGCTGGTCCAGCCGTTCCTCGAGACGGGCAACCGCCTTGGCGCTGCCCAGCTCGTCGATGCGCATGGCGAGCGCTTCGAGACGGCCGGAAAGGTCGTCCGCAGGCTGGCGTCGCGCCGCATCGCGGCCCATCAGGTCGATTTGATCGGCAAGGCCGCTCAAGCGGCCTTCCAACCGCTGCATCGCCTGATCCTGTGGCTGCATCATGGAGCCGAGGCTTTCCATCGCGGTCGCGATCGTCAACAGCTTGTTTTCCAGCGCCTGCACGGCCGGGCTGTGGTTCATGCCGCCGAGATGCTGCTTGATGTCGTCAAGGCGATAGGCAAGTGAAACAAGTTCGTCCTGCAGCCCCGTCGTATCGATCGCCTTGATCTGGCGTTCGACGTGATGCAGCGATTCCTCGCGGGCAAGGCCGTCCATCAGCGAGCGCAGCTCATCGAATTCGGCTTTCAGGCCCGCCGTCTCCGGCTGGCCGGCGAGCTGATTGATGCTGTTGGCGAGCCGAGCCATGTCCTCGCGGACATCGGCGACGAAATGCTTGTCCTCGGCATTCTCGCGGATATCGCGGATTTCGGCCCGCAAAGCGTTGATCTCGCGGCTCACGCTGTCGGCGATGTCGCGCTTCAGATCCTGACGAAGATTGACGAGCGCCTGCGCGATGTCGACCGAGTTTTCAGCGGAAGGGCGCATCGGCTGGCGTTGAGCATAAGCATCGAGCGGCCGCCGGGCCGGCTGCGGCTCGGCATGCGCCGTATCTTCGCGGCGAACCTGCCGCTCGCGGCTTGCTTCGAGCGCGCGCTGACGCTGACGGATTTCGGCGAGCGGATCGGCACGAAGATCGCTTTCGTTGCGCAATGGGCGTTCATATGACCGGCTGGCGAACTGCTCGCGCTCGGTGCGCTGCGGCATCCGTTCGGCTGCGGTGGCACGTTCCGGGGCGGGTGCATAGCCGGCGACGGCACGCTGGCGCGTATCGCGCGAGGCGGCCGTGCCCATCAGCCCCTCGATGCGCGCTTCCAGTCCTTCGATCGTGCGGCTCAGAGCATCCAGCGATGCCCAGTCGCCCGTGCCGTTAGGATTTGATCGCGATCCGCTCATATCTTTGCTCGCTTCGAACTATGGACCACCCGGGGCCAACATGCTGACGGAAAGAAGACGTCGTGGCTTTGCCGCACCGCCCGCATCCCGCCATTTGGAAAGGGATAAATGTATTGGCTTTCCTCAAACCGAGCTGCAAAACGGCGCGCCTATCGAAGGATAAGTTGAATAGACGCGAAGCACTGCTGCTCAACTCATACAATTTACGAAACGTGGTAAACAACTCGTTAAGTTTGCCTGAAGTCTTAACCTTTTATTTCGGTTCTGCTGTCTCACGCCCTGATATTCTTGCGAGCAGGCGGGATCTTTCAGGCGCTGGAGAGGGGCCGCATTGCGTGGACGTTCGTCCTCCCGTCGATCATCTTCATCAAAATTTCAACGCGTGTCCAAAATTTGACGTTTACGCAAACGTCAATATTTTGTAAGGATAGTGCAGTGGCTGGAATCTGAAGTCCGGCGGCGAATTGGAGGAATTCGAGAAATGCCAGTCTACAAGGCCCCGGTGAACGATACGCTCTTCGTCCTGAACGATGTGCTCGGGCTGGAGCGCTATAACAATCTTCCGGGCTATGCCGATGCTACGCCCGACATGATCGAGGCGATTGTCGGCGAGGCGGCCAAGTTGTCGGAAGAGGTGCTTTTCCCGCTCAACTATTCCGGCGATCAGGAAGGCTGCGTGCGTCATGACGATGGCACGGTCTCGACGCCGAAGGGCTTCAAGGAGGCCTATCGTGCCTATCGCGAAGGCGGCTGGCTGGGTCTCGCTGTGCCGGAGGAGTTCGGCGGGCAGGGGCTCCCCTACGTGCTGCACTGCGCCGTCGGTGAATATACCTCCGCCGCCAACATGTCGCTGATGATGTATCCGGGCCTGACGCAGGGCGCGATCGCTGCGATCCTCGTCCACGGCTCAGATGCGCAGAAGCAGACCTACTTGCCGAAATTGGTCGAAGGCACCTGGTCCGGCACCATGAACCTCACCGAACCGCATTGCGGCACCGATCTCGGCCTGCTGCGTACCAAGGCAGTGCCTCAGCTTGATGGCAGCTACAAGATATCAGGCCAGAAGATCTTCATCTCCGCCGGCGAACACGACATGACGGATAACATCGTCCATCTCGTCCTCGCCCGCATCGAAGGCGCACCAGAGGGCACCAAGGGTATCTCGCTCTTCATCGTGCCGAAGTTCCTCGTCAAGGAAGATGGTTCGCTCGGCGAGCGCAACCCGGTTTCCTGCGGCGCGATCGAACATAAGATGGGCATCCACGGCAACGCCACCTGCGTCATGAATTACGACGAGGCCACTGGCTTCCTGATCGGCGCCGAGAACAAGGGCCTCAACGCCATGTTCGTGATGATGAACGAGGCGCGTCTCGGTGTCGGCCTGCAGGGTCTCTCCATCGCCGAGATCGCCTATCAGAATGCCGCCGCCTATGCCCGCGAACGCATACAGGGCCGCTCGCTCTCTGGTCCGAAGGCACCGGACAAGAAGGCGGACCCGATCATCGTCCATCCCGATATCCGTCGCTCGCTGATGACCATCCGCGCCTTCAACGAGGCCGGCCGCGCCTTCCTGCTCTGGACGGCGCTGAAATCCGATATCGCCCATCGCTCTCCGGACGAGAAGGAACGCCAGGCAGCCGACGATATCCTTGGCCTCGCAACGCCGATCCTCAAGGGCGTCATGACCGACAAGGGCTTCGACCATGCCGTCATGGCGCAGCAGGTCTTCGGCGGCCACGGCTACATCGAAGAGCATGGCATGAGCCAGTATGTCCGCGATGCCCGCATCACCATGATCTATGAGGGCGCGAACGGCATCCAGGCGCTCGATCTCGTCGGCCGCAAGCTGGCGCTGAACGGCGGCCGCGCCGTCATGGCTCTCTTCAAGGAGATCGGCGATTTCTGCGAAGAAAACCGCAATGACGAGCAGATGGCTTTCTTCACCAAGCATCTGAAGAAAGGCTTGAACGACGTCCAGACCGCGACCATGTGGTTCATGCAGAACGCCATGGCCAAGCCCGACAATGCCGGCGCCGGCTCGACTGATTACATGCATCTCTTCGGCCTCGTTGTCCTCGGCTATATGTGGGCAAAGATGGCCAAGGCGGCGCAGGCAGGCCTTGCGGCTGGCGACAGCGCGCGCGAGGATTATCTGAAGAACAAGCTTGTCACGGCGCGGTTCTATATGGAGCGCATCATGCCGGAAACGGCGCTCCGCAAGGCCCGCATCGAAACTGGCGCCGACACGATGATGGAACTGGCGGCGGAAGCCTTTTGAGCAAGGCGGCGTCAGCTGCTGCAGGGAGATGAGACATGACCGAGGTTTTCATTTACGACCACGTGCGCACGCCGCGCGGGCGCGGCAAGAAGGATGGGGCGTTGCACGAAGTGCCGTCCGTTCGCCTCGCCGCCAAGACGCTGGAGGCGATCCGCGACCGCAACGGCCTCGATACCGAAACGGTTGACGACATCATTATGGGCTGCGTCGATCCTGTCATGGAAGCAGGCGCCGTTATCCCGAGGGGCGCTGCCTTCGAAGCCGGCTATTCCACCAAGGCGCCCGGCATGCAGATTTCCCGCTTCTGCGCCTCAGGCCTCGATGCCGTGAATTTCGGTGCGGCCAAGATCGCGCAAGGGGCTGATGACATCGTCATCGCCGGCGGTGTCGAAAGCATGTCGCGCGTCGGCTTGGGCATGTCCGGCGGCGCTTGGTTCATGGACCCCTCGGTCAACTTTCCGGCCTATTTCATGCCGCAGGGCGTCTCGGCCGATCTTATCGCCACGAAATACGGCTTCTCGCGCGATGACGTCGATGCCTATGCCGTCGAGAGCCAGAAGCGCGCCGCCAATGCCTGGGAGAAAGGCTACTTCAAGAATTCCGTCATTCCGGTGAAGGATATTAACGGCCTGACCATTCTCGACCGCGACGAGCACATGCGTCCCGGCACTGATATGCAGGCGCTCGCCTCGCTCAATCCGTCCTTCCAGCTGCCCGGCGAGATGGGCGGCTTCGAAGCCGTTGGCATCCAGGCGCATCCGGAAGTCGAGCGCATCAATTACGTCCACCATGCCGGCAATTCCTCAGGCATCGTCGATGGCGCTGCCGCTGTTCTGCTCGGCTCCAAGGCGGGCGGTGAAAGCATGGGGCTGAAGCCGCGGGGCCGTATCAAGGCCTTCGCCAATATTGGCTCCGACCCGGCGCTGATGCTGACAGGCCCGGTCGATGTCACCGAAAAACTCCTGAAGCGCAGCGGCTTGACGCTTGCCGACATCGATCTCTTCGAGCTCAACGAAGCCTTCGCCGCCGTCGTGCTGCGCTACATGCAGGCGTTCGACATTCCGCATGACAAGATCAACGTCAATGGCGGTGCGATCGCCATGGGCCATCCGCTCGGTGCGACCGGCGCGATGATCCTCGGCACGGTGCTCGATGAGCTGGAACGCCGCGATCTCAATACGGCGCTTGTGACACTCTGCATCGGCGCCGGCATGGGCACTGCCACGATCGTCGAACGCGTCTGAGGAGGGGAAACCAATGGCTTACACGAATTTCACCGTCGAAACCGACGCAGACGGCATAGCCCTCGTTACTTGGGACATGCCCGGCAAGTCCATGAACGTCTTCACCGCCGAGATCCTGGAAGAGCTGAACGCCATCATCGATGCCACGGTTGCCGATGCGGCCGTCAAGGGCGTGGTCTTCACCTCAGGCAAATCGTCCTTCTCCGGCGGCGCCGATCTTTCGATGATCAAGTCGATGTTTTCCTTCTACCAGGAGGAAAAGGCGAAGGACCCGGCCGCTGCCACGCAGAAGCTCTTCGATCTTGTCGGGCGCATGACCGGCCTGTTCCGCAAGCTCGAAACCTGCGGCAAGCCCTGGGTTTCGGCTATCAACGGCACCTGCATGGGCGGTGCTTTCGAACTGTCGCTCGCCTGCCACGGCCGCGTCGCGTCGAGCGCCAAGAGCGTCAAGATCGCGCTGCCCGAAGTCAAGGTCGGCATTTTCCCCGGCGCTGGCGGCACGCAGCGCGTCGCGCGCCTGACGGATGCACAATCCGCCCTGCAGATGATGACGACGGGCCAGTCGCTGACGGCGGCGCGCGCCAAGGCCATGAACCTCGTGCATCAGGTGGTCGAGCCGGATCAGCTGATCTCGGCCGCGAAGCAGATGATCAAGGATGGCTTGAAGCCCATCGCCCCCTGGGACGAAAAGGGCTTCAAGGCGCCCGGCGGCGGCATCTGGACGCCGGCCGCAGCCCAGCTCTGGCCGGCAGCACCCGCCATCCTGCGCCGCGAGACGGCGGGCAACTATCCGGCAGCGCTCGCGATCCTCAAATGCGTCTATGAAGGCCTGCAGGTCCCCTTCGATACCGGCCTGAAGATCGAGCAGCGCTATTTCACCCATGTGCTGCAGACCACCGAAGCCTATTCGATGATCCGCTCGCTGTTCGTCTCCATGCAGGAACTCGGCAAGGGCGCGCGCCGACCGGCAGGCCAGCCGAAGACGGAGCTCAAGAAGGTCGGCGTCGTCGGTGCTGGCTTCATGGGCGCGTCCATCGCCTATGTCACCGCAGCAGCCGGCATTCCGGTCACGCTCATCGACCGCGATATCGAGGCCGCGACCAAGGGCAAGGGCGTCGGCGAAGGGCTGGTCAAGGATTCAATCGGTAAGGGAAGGCTGACGCAGGACGAGGGAGCGGCCCTTCTGTCCCGCATCACGCCGTCGGCCGACTACACCGACCTGAAGGATGCCGATCTTGTCATCGAAGCGGTATTCGAGGATCGCGACGTCAAGAAGGCCGTCATCGAGGCTGTCGAAGCCGTGCTGCCCGCTGGCGCCGTCTTCGCCTCCAACACCTCGACGCTGCCGATCACCGGTCTTGCGAAGAATTCCAAGCGCCCGGCCGATTTTATCGGCGTCCACTTCTTCTCGCCGGTCGAGAAGATGATGCTGACCGAAGTCATCCTCGGCAAGGAAACCGGCGATCATGCGCTGGCCGTCGCGCTTGATTACGTCGCCGCCATCAAGAAGACGCCGATCGTCGTCAACGACACCCGCGGCTTCTTCGTCAATCGCTGCGTCTTCCGCTACATCCACGAAGCCTATGACATGCTGATCGAAGGCGTGCCCGCAGCCATGATCGAAAACGCCGCCAAGATGGCTGGCATGCCCGTCGGACCTCTGGCGCTGAACGACGAAGTCGCCATCGACCTCTCCTACAAGATCCTGAAGGCGACGGTTGCCGATCTCGGCGAGAAGGCGGTTGACCCGCGTCACATGCAGCTGATCAGCGGTCTCGTCGAAGGCGAGGGTCGTTTGGGCCGGAAGAACTCCAAGGGCTTCTACGATTACCCGCCGAAGCCGGCCAAGAAGTCGCTCTGGCCGGGCCTCAAGGATCTCTATCTGCAGAAGAAGGCCGATGAGATCGATGTCAACGTGTTGAAGCAGCGCTTCCTCGTCACCATCGCACTGGAAGCTGCCCGCACCATCGAGGAAGGCATCGTCACCGATCCGCGCGAGGCCGATGTCGGCTCCATCCTCGGCTTCGGCTTCGCGCCCTACACGGGTGGTGCGCTGTCCTACATCGACGGCATGGGTGTGAAGGCTTTCGTGGATCTCTGCGAAAAGCTTGCAACCGCCTACGGCCCGCATTTCCAGCCCGCAGCGCTGCTGAAGGATATGGCCGCGAAGGGCGAGACCTTCTACGGCCGCTTCGATCCCTATGGCGCCAAGAAGGCGGCTTGAGCCAACAGCTCGTCGCTGACGGCAAATAATGGGCCGTTCCTGTCGGGAGCGGCCCTTTTCATTCGTCCTCTGCTTGAGTCCATCAAACCGAGGAGAATGACATGATCGAGATCATCGGCAATCGTGACGAAGCCGAAGCCATCAACGCAATGCTTGCAGGCTGGATGTCTGCGCTTGGCAATAAGGACGCCGCCGGTGTCGTCGAGCACTTAAGCGACGATGTCATCAGCTTTACTCTGGCGGCGCCGCTCGTACACAAGGGTAAGGGCGAGAAAGGCTTGCGGGGCTGGTTTTCGACCTGGGAAGGGCCGATCGCCGGCGATGCCGTCGATGTCAGGTTGACCGTCGGCGAGGACGTCGCCTTCTGGACCGGCCTTGTGCATATGACCGGCAGGAAGACGGACGGCGTCGAGGTCGATCTATGGTTTCGCCAGACGCTCGGCCTCAGAAAGGCGGCGGGCATCTGGAAGATCGTTCACGAGCATACGTCGGTGCCGTTTGCGATGGATGGCAGCGGCCTTGCCGAACTTGGGCTCAAACCGTAAGAGAAAGCTTACGACATACTCACTGATTTCTCTTGCTCCGCCCTCAACGCCAGCACGCCCCAACCCACGAGCAGGAGGATCGCTGCCGCGTAGATGTCGGCGGCTTCGGCAAATCCAAGCGCCTTCGACAGGAAGCCGGCCAGAATGGCGGGCAAGCTGAAGGCGAGATAGCTCTGGATATAGAAGGCCGAGAGCAGCCCGGCGCGTTCGTCGGGCTTTGCCAGCGGCATGATGCTTCTCACCGTGCCGAGAAAGGTCGCTCCGAAGCCGGCGCCGGCGATCAACGTCCCAAGGCCGAGGATCGACACCTCGGCTGCATGCATGCCGGCGACAACGGTCAGTATGCCGAGCGTCATGCTCGGTATGCCGAACTTCATGATCATGGCGGTGGATTTCTCGCGCAGCAGGAACACGCCCGCCGCACCGCTGATCGTCAAGGCCGCGACCACGGAGCCGCCGGTCAGCGGCGCCGTGCTGCCGGTCGTCGTGCTGACGAGCGATGGCACCAGCGACAGATAGAAGCCGGCAAGCGCCCAGACGGCGATGTTGATCGGCGTCAGCGCCAGCAAAGTGCGGCGAACCTGTGGGGGAACGGCGACTTCCGGCTTCAGCGAGGCAAGCAGCCCGCTCTGCCGACGCGTCGTCTCGGGCACCAGCCAGAGCAGCACGGCTTGCAGGATAAGAAGGATGAGCGTGACGATATAGACGAGCAGGGTCGGCGCCGGTGCAAACTGAACCAGGAGGCTGGTGCCGAGCGCGCCGATCGCCATGCCCGTCAGCGGCGCAAGGCTGTTGGTGATCGATCCCTTGACCGGATCGAGATCGACGAGAGCGGCTCCGATGGAGCTCGCCGCCGCTCCCGTAGCCAGGCCCTGCACGACGCGGGCGGCAATCAGCCAATCCGGACCTCTGGCCATTAAAAACAGCAGCATCGCCACCATATTGAGGAGGATCGATACGAAGATCACCGGCCGACGTCCGAGATGGTCGGAAATCGAGCCGACGATCAGCAGCGAAGCGAGGAGAGCGAAGGCATAGACGGCGAAGATTACCGTGATCAGGATCGGCGAGAAGGCGAAGGCCTGCTGGTAAAGGCGGTAGAGAGGCGTCGGCACGGATGAGGCGGCGAAGAACAATGCGCTCGTCGCGGCGTAGTAGAATGGCGCCAAATGCCTGGCCAATGAGATCGGTGCACTGGCGGTGGAATTGGGCTCGGTCATCGACTATATCCTAGCTTAAAGCTAAAAGATTGCGTTAGCTGCATATAGGGTGCTCAACGCGCAAAAGCAAATAATTTGCCTTAGTGAATGGCGCCTGGTCATTCGCCATCGGCAAAAGGGAAAGATTGGCAAAGGCTTATGGGCTACAGAGAAAATCCCCGTCCCGGCGGGCGCAGTGCCAGAGTGCAGGCGGCGGTGCATCAATCCGTCCGCGACATGCTGGCGACGATGGATCGCGCCGACATCACCATCCCTATGATTGCGCAACGCGCCAACGTCACTCCTTCTACGATCTATCGCCGCTGGGGCGATCTTCAAGAGCTTCTGGCCGACGTCGCCGCCTCGCGTTTGCAGCCGGAAGCCGAGCCAGCGAAGATCGGCAGCCCCCGCGAGGATCTGGAAGCCTGGGCCGAGCAATATGCCGACGAAATGGCCTCCGGTGTGGGGCGGCAAATGCTGCGCGACATTCTTTCAGCGTCAGACGTGGCAAATGCCGAGAAGTGCAGCGGTTATACGCAGCAGCAGCTTGCTGTTTTCATTGCCCGTGCCAAGGAGCAGGGCGAGCCGTTTCCGACACTGACGGAACTGATGGACCATGTCATCTCACCGGTCATATATCGTATTCTCTTCGACCAGGCCCCCGGCCCGGAGTATGTTCGCAAGCTGGTTGCCAAAGTGATGCCGGAAGGAACGCTCAAAAGCTGAAACATGGCAGCCAGCGCCAGGCGAGTCATCAAAGAGTTGTTCACGTGTCGTGGGTGGCGGCCACGATTGCGTTGCCCGCAACTGACGAACAAGTAACTGGTGATATGCGCGGATAAATTGCCTAACCCACGGGATTATCTTGGGATATTCGCGCCTGAATAAGAGTTTTCGCCAATCTGCTGTTGAAAACTAAGGAAAAAGATGGTGCTAATTATCGACAGTGAATTCAACGGCAACGCGAAGGGGACTGTTTAATGCTTAATGAATTTAAGGCATTCATCGCCCGCGGCAATGTCATGGATCTCGCGGTCGGCGTGATCATCGGCGGCGCTTTCGGCGGCATCGTGAAATCGCTAGTTGACGATATCATCATGCCGATCGTTGGCGCGATTTTCGGCGGCTTCGACTTCTCGAACTATTTCATCGGCCTCTCCTCGGCGGTCAATGCGCCGACGCTCGCCGCCGCCCGCGCACAGGGCGCGGTTTTCGCCTACGGCAATTTCATCACTGTCCTCATCAATTTCCTCATCCTCGCCTGGATCATCTTCCTGATGGTCAAGGGCGTAAACACGCTGCGTGCCCAGGTCGAGCGCAAGGAAGACAAGGTCGCCGAGGCAGCGCCGCCACCGGCCGACGTCCAGCTGCTGACGGAAATCCGCGATCTTCTCGCCAAGCGCTGACGGCTTCGCTCGTCCTGTTCGATAAGAAGCCTCGGTCCCGAAAGGATCGAGGCTTTATTCATCACCAAAATCGATCGGTCACTAAGGCAAAGTCATGGGATTTGTCCGCCGCTCTGCTTTATGAAGGCGGAAACCGGAGACTTTGCATGTCGATACTAGATAGCCTCAGCCCGCGCGCGCTCGCAGCACCCGAAAGCGGGATCGTCGAAGTGGTCAATTATGCCCGCGGCCGCGAAGGCCTGCTGCCGCTTTGGGTCGGCGAGGGCGATCTGCCGACGCCGGATTTCATCAATCGCGCCGCCATGGCCTCGCTCAATGCCGGCGAAACCTTCTACACCTGGCAGCGCGGCATTCCGGAGCTGCGCCAGGCGCTCGCCGATTACTACGGCCGGCATTTCGGCACGTCGCTGCCGATGGAGAATTTCTATGTCGTCGGCTCCGGTATGCAGGCGATCCAGCTTTCCGTGCAGGCGATCACCTCTCCCGGCGACGAGATGGTCTATCTCTCCCCGGCCTGGCCGAATATTGCCGCAGCGCTGGAGATCGCGGGCGCCCGTTCCGTCGCCGTACCCTTACAATTCGAGCACGGCAAATGGTCGCTCGATCTCAATCGATTGGAAGCGGCGATCACGCCGAAGACCAAGGGCCTATTCATCAATACCCCGTCCAACCCCACAGGCTGGACGGCAACCCATCAGGACCTCCGCGATATTCTCGCCCTGGCGCGCAAGCATGATCTCTGGATCATGGCCGACGAAATCTATGCGCTTTACTATTATGCCGGCGGCCGTGCGCCGAGCTTCCTGGACGTCAAGGAAGCCGATGACAAGATTCTCTTCGTCAATTCCTTCTCGAAGAACTGGTCGATGACCGGCTGGCGCGTGGGCTGGATCGTCGCGCCGGCCGAACTCGGACAGGTGATCGAAAACCTCGTGCAATATTCGACCTCGGGTGTGGCGCAATTCATGCAGAAGGGCGCGGTTGCGGCGCTGAACGAAGGCGACGATTTCGTCAGCTCCAATATCGAGAAGGCAGCCCGCTCGCGTGATATTCTCTGCGAGGCGCTGATCGCCACCAATCGCGTGCAGACGTTGAAGCCGGATGGCGCACTCTATTCCTTCCTGAAGATCGACGGTGTCACCGATAGCCGCAAGACCGCCATCGACATCGTCGACAAGACCGGCGTCGGCCTGGCACCCGGAACGGCCTTCGGTTTGGGCGGAGAGCTGTTCATGCGCGCCTGCTTCCTGCGCGATCCGGTGCAGGTCGCGGATGCCGCGGAGAGGTTGAGCCGGTATATTTTGAGTTTGTAGGTACGATCTGTGTGCTGCGGCTGACAGCGTTTGATTTGGCTGGTCCCGATACCCCCTCTGCCGCTTTCGCGACATCTCCCCCACAAGGGGGAGATTGGAAACTCGCGGCAGCTTCTCACACCCAATGAACATCATATCTGCTGAATCTGAAACTTCATTGTTTTGGCGGAGGAGCAGCAACCTCCCAACAATCTCCCCCCTTGTGGGGGAGATGTCACGAAGTGACAGAGGGGGGTATGCACTCTCCGATATATGCGAGGCCTGC
Source organism: Rhizobium aureum (assembly GCF_030182495.1). NCBI lineage: Bacteria > Pseudomonadati > Pseudomonadota > Alphaproteobacteria > Hyphomicrobiales > Rhizobiaceae > Rhizobium > Rhizobium aureum. Next base: position 170,116 of record NZ_JAQJCI010000009.1, read on the forward strand.
CGTCACACACCCAATCCATAAAATCCAATCAAACTGCGAAAGCCCCCTCTAACCATCCCCGCAATCTTTCCCGCCGGGCCTCCCGCTTTTAATCAATTTCGCAGGAGGAGCGGCCTCATATGGGGTCGGTAAGACTTGGCGGGGACGCGAAGAATGACTGTTTTGGTGACGGGCGGGGCCGGTTATATCGGCAGCCACATGGTCTGGAGATTGCTGGATGCGGGAGAGGACGTGGTGGTTCTCGACCGCCTGTCGACGGGTTTCCGCTGGGCCGTTCCGGCGGCCGCTCGCTTCTATCTCGGCGATATCGCCGATGAAGCGCTCCTGCAGACGATTTTCGCTGAAAACCATATAGAGGCCATCATTCATTTCGCCGGCTCGGCCGTTGTCCCTGCATCGATCGAGGACCCACTTGCCTATTACGAAAACAACACGGGCAAGACCCGCATCCTCATGAGTGCCGCCGTTAGGGCCGGCATTCGCCATTTCGTCTTCTCGTCCACCGCCGCTGTTTATGGCCAGCAGCCGGCGAACAGACCGGTCAGCGAAGACGTGCCGTTGCGGCCGGAATCGCCCTATGGCCAATCCAAGCTGATGTCCGAACTGATGCTGCGCGATGCCGCGGCGGCCTATGATTTCCACTATGTGGCTTTGCGTTATTTCAATGTCGCCGGCGCCGATCCCGAGGGAAGGGCCGGCCAGTCGACCGACGGTGCCACTCATCTCATCAAGGTCGCCTGCGAGGCGGCTCTTGGCCGCCGCCGTCAGGTCGATATCTACGGCACCGATTATGCGACACATGACGGCACCGGCGTGCGCGACTACATCCACGTGAGCGATCTCGTCGAGGCGCATCTCGTGGCCTTGCGCCATCTGCGCGATGGCGGCCGCTCGCTGGTCGCCAATTGCGGCTATGGCCACGGTTACTCCGTGCTTGACGTGCTCAACATGGTCATGCGCATCCACGGTCGTTCCTTCCGCATCCATATCGCCCCGCGCCGGCCCGGCGATATGGCGAGCATTGTCGCGGACGCGACGCTCGCTCGCCGCGAGCTGGGCTGGGTTCCAAAACACGACAGCCTTGAAACGATCGTGCGTTCGTCGCTGGATTGGGAACTTCGCCTCGCCGAGCGGGCGAGCTTCGATGCCGCCGGGCTCGGCAAGATCTATGCTGCTCCGAGCATGCTATAGCCTGAAGCGATCTCAGCTCTCGGTGTTTCTCCAAGGCCCCAGAAAGGCCGGCGCATTCTTGCGCACGGCTTCCGCCAGAAAATCGATGACAGTGCGCACGCGTGGCGACTGGCGCAGGTCGCGGTGGCAGGTGATCCAGTAGTGGCGCCTGAGATCCACCTCATGCGGCAGAACGACCTGCAGATCGGGATGCTTGCCGGCGATGAAAAACGGCAGCACGCACAGCCCCTGGCCGTTCTTCGTCGCCGTCAGCTGCGCAAAGATGCTCGAGCTCTGGAATTGCGGCCTGATACGCGGATGGACGTCGTCGAGATAATCCAGGCCCGGCGCGAAGATCATATCCTCGATATAGCCGATGAAGGCGAAGTCAGGCAGATCGTCGCGGCTTTCGATCGGCGGATGGCGGGCGAGGTAATCGCGCGATCCGTAGACCTGCAGATGATAGTCGGTGAGCTTTTCGGTGAAGTAGGGTCCGGCCTTCGGCGGGTCGAGCACCACGACGATATCGGCCTCCTTGCGCGAGAGCGACATGATCTGCTGAATGGTGATCAACTCAAGTGAAATATTCGGATGCCTGGCGGTGAATTCCGGCAGCACGCCGGTGAAGAAGAAGTTTGAAAAACCCTCCGGCGCGCTGATGCGCACAACACCCCGTTGTGCTGCCGATCCCGCAGAAAGATCAGAGCGCAGACGTTCCGTCTCCTGCTCCATATGCTCGGCGGTATCGACGAAGCGCTGGCCCATACTGGTCAGCATGTAGCCGCGCGGATTGCGCTCGAAAAGCTTGACCTTCAGGGCGAATTCCAGCCGGTCGATACGGCGTGAAACCGTGGCGTGGCTGCTGCGCAATTGTCGTGCGGCTGTCGAAAGCTGCCCCGTTCGCGCAACGGCGAGGAAGAACTGCAGATCGTCCCAGGTAAAGTGCGGCGTGCGCTTCATGCATCCTCCTCTGTTCAAAAATGAACAGACCTTGTTTGGAATTAATTGCAATCGCGACTTGCGTCAACGCGCGAATTCCGTGATCTTGGCGGTCGGGAAAAGCCGTTTTGAGGAAAGCGGCTGGCCAATTTTGAACAGATTCGTTTTTGCCAAATCTCTGGGAGGAGAGGATATGCGAAAGAGTCTTATTGCGTCCCTTGCATTTCTGCTTGCAGCCAGCACCGCGGCTTTCGCCGCTGGCCCGTCCGATGGTGTCGTCAAGATCGGCATTCTCAACGACCAGTCCGGCGTCTATGCGGATTTCGGCGGCAAGTCGTCGGTAGCGGCCGCCAAGATGGCCGCCGAGGATTTCGGCGGCAAGGTTCTCGGCGTGCCGATCGAGATCGTCGATGCCGATCACCAGAACAAGCCCGATATCGCCTCCAACATCGCCCGTCAGTGGTATGATCAGGACAAGGTCGACGCCATCATGGAGCTGACGACCTCTTCGGTCGCGCTCGCCGTGCAGGCGGTTGGCAAGGAAAAGAAGAAGATCGATATCGTCACGGGCGCCGCGACCACCGATCTCACCGGCAAGCAATGCTCGCCCTACGGCTTCCATTGGGCCTATGACACGCATGCCCTGGCCGTCGACACCGGCGGCGCGCTCGTCAAGCAGGGTGGCGACACCTGGTTCTTCCTGACCGCGGACTATGCCTTCGGCTATTCGCTCGAGCAGCAGACCAGCGATTTCGTCAAGGCAAGCGGCGGTAAGGTGCTCGGCTCGGTCCGCCATCCGCTGTCGACCAATGACTTCTCGTCCTTCCTGCTGCAGGCGCAGTCGTCGGGCGCCAAGGTCATCGGCCTTGCCAATGCCGGCCTCGACACCTCGAATGCCATCAAGCAGGCCTCCGAATTCGGCATCACCCAGGGTGGCCAGCATCTGGCGGCACTGCTCTTCACGCTCGCCGAAGTCCACGGCCTCGGCCTGCAGGCGGCGCAAGGCCTGACGCTGACGGAAGGCTATTACTGGAATCTCGACGACAAGAGCCGCGAATTCGGTAAGCGCTTCTTTGCCCGCACCGGCAAAATGCCGAACATGATCCATGCCGGCACCTATTCCGCTGTCATGCAATACCTGAAGGCCGTGCAGAAGGCCGGCACAGACGATACCGAGGCTGTTGCCAAGCAGCTGCATGAAATGCCAGTTGATGATTTCTTTGGCCGCGGCGGCACGGTCGGTGCCAACGGCCGCATGATCCACGACATGTATCTTCTTCAGGTCAAGAAGCCGGAAGAGAGCAAGGAGCCGTGGGATTACTTTAACGTGCTGGCGACGATCCCCGGCAAGGAAGCCTATATCGATCCGGCCAAGAGCGGCTGCGATCTCGTCAAGCAATAGGGCTTGGAACAGCCGATGGCGATGTCCTCGACACATCAGCATGAAGAGCCCCGGGTGGTGTTATCCGCCCGGGGACTGCGCCGCGATTTCGGCGGCTTCACCGCCGTCAAGAATGTGGATCTCGACGTACATCACGCCCAGGTCCACGCTCTGATCGGTCCGAACGGCGCCGGCAAGACGACGGTGTTCAATCTGCTCACCAAGTTCCTGCAGCCGACGCATGGGACCATCACGCTGCTCGGCACCGATATTACCAAGACGAAACCTGACAAGGTCGCGCGTATGGGGCTCGTGCGCTCCTTTCAGATTTCCGCTGTTTTCCCGCATCTGACGGTGCTTGACAATGTTCGCGTCGCCCTGCAGCGGCCAAACAATCTCGCCCACCAGTTCTGGCGGCCGCTATCCGCTCTCGACAGCCTCAATGCCCGTGCCGAACAGCTCATCGCGTCAGTCGGTCTCTCGAAGGAGCGCGATGCCATCGCTGCCGATCTTTCGTACGGCCGCAAGCGCGTGCTGGAGATCGCAACGACGCTCGCGCTCGATCCGAAGGTGCTGCTGCTCGACGAGCCGATGGCCGGCATGGGGCTGGAGGACGTGAACACCGTCTCCGCCATCATCCGCGATGTTGCGCGCGACAGGGCTGTGCTCATGGTCGAGCACAATCTCTCGGTCGTTGCCGATATCTGCCATCATGTCACGGTGCTGCAGCGCGGCGAGATCCTGGCCCAGGGCGATTATGCGACGGTCAGCCGGGACCCGCGTGTCCGCGAAGCCTATATGGGCACGGAGGAGGCTTGACGATGGCGTCGCTTCTGGACGTTCAGGGACTTAATGCCTGGTATGGTGAAAGTCACATTCTGCATGGCGTCGATATGCATGTGGGCGAGGGGGAAACCGTCACCATCCTCGGCCGCAACGGCGTCGGCAAGACGACGACGCTGCGCACCATCGTCGGCATCGTCCGTGCCCGCAAGGGCAGGATCGCTTTCGCCGGCAAGGACATGATGCAAGTGCCACTGCACAAGACGGCACATCAGGGCATCGGTTTCGTGCCGGAAGAGCGCGGCATCTTCTCGACGCTCAGCGTCTATGAAAACCTGATGTTGCCGCCGGTCGTGGCAGCAGGAGGCATGACACTCGATGAGATCTTCGAGCTGTTTCCCAACCTGCATGAGCGGCGCAACAGCGTCGGCACCAGGCTTTCGGGCGGCGAACAGCAGATGCTCGCCATGGCCCGCATCCTGCGCACCGGCGTCCGCATGCTGCTGCTCGATGAGCCGACGGAAGGTCTTGCGCCCGTCATCGTCCAGCGCATCGGTGAAGTCCTGCAGAAGTTGAAAAGCCGCGGCATGACCATCTTGCTCGTCGAGCAGAATTTCCGCTTCGCCAGCCGCATCGCCGATCGCTTCTATGTGATGGACCACGGCCAGATGGTCTCGGAATTCCCGGTTGGCGAACTCTCCGAGCGCATGGATATGCTCCACAAGGTTCTGGGGGTCTGAGCATGACGACGATATTCGGCATCCCCGCCCAGGCGCTTCTCGGTCAATTGCTGATCGGGCTGATCAATGGCTCCTTCTATGCATTGCTGAGCCTTGGCCTTGCGATCATCTTCGGCATGCTGCGAGTGATCAATTTCGCCCATGGCGCGCTCTATATGCTCGGCGCCTTCACCGCCTATCTGCTGCTTGCCTATACAGGCATCGGCTATTGGCCGGCACTGGTTCTGGCACCGCTGATCGTCGGCCTGTTCGGCGCGCTGGTCGAGCGGTTCTGCCTACGCCGGCTCTACAGGGTCGATCCGCTCTATGGCTTGCTCTTCACCTTCGGCATGGCGCTGACCATAGAAGGAACCTTCCGCTATCTCTACGGCTCCTCGGGCCAGCCCTATGCCGTGCCGACGGAATTGGCGGGCGCGAAGAATATCGGCTTCATGTTCCTGCCCGTCTATCGCGGCTGGGTGGTCATTGCCTCGCTGGTCGTCTGCATCGGCACCTGGCTGCTGATCGAAAAGACCAAGCTTGGCGCTTATCTGCGCGCCGCGACCGAGAATTCCACGCTTGTGCAGGTTTTCGGCGTCAACGTGCCGGTGCTTCTGACGCTGACCTATGGTTTCGGCGTCGCGCTTGCCGCCTTTGCCGGGGTGCTCGCCGCACCGATCTATCAGGTCTCGCCGCTGATGGGGTCGAACATGATCATCATCGTCTTCGCCGTGGTCGTCGTCGGCGGCATGGGCTCGATCATGGGAGCGATCGTGACGGGCTATATGCTCGGGATTGCCGAGGGCCTCACCAAGGTTTTCTATCCGGAAGCCTCCAACATCGTCATCTTCGTGATCATGGCAATCGTGCTGCTTCTGAGGCCTGCAGGCCTCTTCGGTCGGGAGGCGTGATATGGCTGGATTAATCAGCTTGAGCTCCAAGGAGCGTCCGAAGCTTTCCGTGCAGAAGCTGTTGCTGATCCTCGGCCTTGTCGGTCTGATCTGGGCACCCTTCTTCATCTACCCGATCTTCGTCATGAAGGTGCTCTGCTTCGCGCTGTTTGCCTGCGCCTTCAATCTGCTGCTCGGCTATGCGGGTCTGCTCTCCTTCGGCCATGCCACCTTCTTCGGCGGCGCGGCCTATTTCACCGCCTACGCCGTGAAGGAATGGGGCGTGCCGCCCGAACTCGGCATCCTGATCGGCGTTGCTGGTGCCTCGCTGCTCGGCCTCGTCATGGGTTTCGTCGCCATTCGCAGGCAGGGCATCTATTTCGCCATGATCACGCTGGCGCTCTCCTACATGTTCTATTTCTTCTGCCTGCAGGCGGCATTTACCCATGGCGAGGATGGCATTCAGTCGGTGCCGCGCGGCTATCTCTTCGGCGTGCTCGATCTCAACAACTCCTTCAACATGTATTACTTCGTCCTCGCGATCTTCCTGATCGGCGTGCTGATCATCTGGCGTTTCATCAATTCGCCCTTCGGCATGATCCTGAAATCGATCCGCGAGAACGAGCAACGGGCGATTTCGCTCGGCTATTCCGTCGCGCATTACAAGCTCGGCGCCTTCGTCATGTCTGCGGCGCTGGCGGGGCTCGCCGGTGCGGTCAAGGCGCTGGTCTTCCAGTTCGCGACGCTGACGGACGTCGCCTGGCAGATGTCCGGCGAAGTCATTCTCATGACCTTGCTTGGCGGCATAGGCACGCTGATCGGCCCGATTTTTGGCGCGGGGTTCGTGGCGACGCTGGAAAACTATCTCGCCACATCGGAATTCCCCGTCACCATCATCACCGGCATCGTCTTCATGGTCTGCGTCCTGCTCTTCCGCCGCGGTGTCGTCGGCGAATTCTATGCCTCGCGGTTAGGACGGAAGCTGGGGTTTGAATATCGGCGGTAATGATCAAACCTATGCGTTCTTGTTGTGCACCCCCTCACCCCAGCCCTCTCCCCAAGGGGAGAGGGGAAACTGTCTTTGACGATCACCGGATACGGGGCCTAGGCAAATGCCGAAATAGTCCCCTCTCCCCTCGGGGAGAGGGTTAGGATGGGGGGCATGCCAATGGATCGCTTCGACTACATCATCATCGGTGCCGGCAGTGCCGGATGCGTGCTGGCCAACCGGCTTTCGGCCGACGGCAACAACAGGGTGCTGCTGCTGGAAGCCGGCGGCAATGACAATTACCACTGGATCCACATTCCGGTCGGCTATCTCTATTGCATCAACAACCCGCGCACGGACTGGTGCTTCACCACGTCGCCGGAAGCGGGATTGAACGGCCGGTCGCTGAACTACCCGCGCGGCAAGGTGCTGGGCGGCTGCTCCTCCATCAACGGCATGATCTATATGCGCGGCCAGGCGCGTGATTACGATCTCTGGCGCCAGCTGGGCTGCGCCGGTTGGGGCTGGGACGATGTGCTGCCCTATTTCATCAGGTCAGAGGATCATTATCGCGGCGAGGATGAGATGCATGGCGCCGGCGGCGAGTGGCGGGTCGAGAAGGCCCGCGTGCGCTGGGCCGTGCTTGATGCCTTCCAGGCCGCGGCCAAGGAGGCCGGCATCCCCGAGACGGCGGATTTCAATCGCGGCAACAATGAAGGCTCCGGCTATTTCGACGTCAACCAGCGCTCCGGCATTCGCTGGAACACGACGAAGGCCTTCCTGCGCCCGGCGATGAAGCGCGGCAATCTCACCGTCTATACCAAGGCACAGGTCCGCCGCCTGATCGTCGAGGGCGATGCCGTGACCGGTGTCGAGTTCCAGCATGATGGCGTGGCGAAGCGCGCCTATGCGAATAAGGAAACCGTATTATCCGCCGGCTCCATCGGCTCGCCGCACATTCTCGAGCTCTCGGGCATCGGTCATGGCGAGGTGTTGAGCAAGGCCGGCATCGACGTCGTGCGCGAGGTCCGGTCCGTCGGCGAAAACCTGCAGGATCATCTGCAGCTTCGCCTTGCCTACAAGGTGACCGGCGTACCCACGTTGAACGAGAAGGCGACGAAGCTGATCGGCAAGGCGGCGATCGGGCTCGAATATCTGGTTCGCCGCTCAGGCCCGATGGCGATGGCGCCGAGCCAGCTCGGCATCTTCACCCGCTCCGGACCGGACAAGGAAACGCCGGACCTGCAATATCACGTGCAGCCGGTCTCGCTCGACAAGTTCGGCGATCCCGTTCACCCCTTTCCGGCCATCACCGCCAGCGTCTGCAACCTCCGGCCCGAAAGCCGCGGCTCCGTGCATGTTCGCAGCCCCGATTTCGCCCTACAGCCGGCCATCAGCCCGAATTATCTTTCGGCGGCACGCGACCGGGAGATCGCCGTTCGTTCGATTCGCCTGACGCGGCGCATCGTCGCGCAGCCGTCCTTCGCCCGGTTTCGTCCGGAGGAATTCAAGCCCGGTCCGGCCTATGAGACGGATGCCGATCTGGAACGTGCCGCCGGCGATATCGGCACGACGATTTTTCATCCGGTCGGCACTTGCCGCATGGGCAGCGACGCCCAAAGTGTCGTGGATCCCCGCCTGCGGCTCAGGGCATTGGCAAGGCTGCGCATCGCCGACGCCTCCATCATGCCGTCGATCACATCGGGCAATACCAATTCGCCAACCATCATGATCGCCGAAAAGGCCGCCGAGATGATCCTTGCCGATAACCGATGAAGGCCTATTGATGGACGGAAGCGGAGACAGGAGATTTGCATGGACAGCACCGACGAGGTCATCATCGAGCGGCGCGGATCGGCCGGCATCATCAGGCTCAATCGACCGAAGGCGCTGAACAGCCTGACGCTGCCGATGGTACGGGCCATCGCTTCGGCGTTGGAGGATTTCGCTGCCGATCCGCTGGTCGGAAGCGTCATCGTCCTGGGTGAGGGGGAGCGCGGCTTCTGTGCCGGCGGTGATATCCGCCTGCTGCACCAGAGCGGCAAGGAGGGTTCCGGCAGAGCGGAAACCTTCTGGCGCGAGGAGTTTCTGCTTAACCATGCCATATCGCGCTACGCCAAGCCCTATGTGGTGCTGATGGATGGCATCACCATGGGCGGCGGCGTTGGTCTCTCGGCCCACGGCAGCCATCGCATCGTCACTGAACGCACGCGCCTTGCCATGCCCGAGACCGGCATCGGCTATTTCCCGGATGTCGGCGCCACCTGGCTGCTGCCGCGTGCGCCTGGCGAAGCCGGAACCTGGATGGGGCTGACCGGCCTTACGATCGCCGCCGCCGATGCGATTCATGCCGGTTTTGCCGATCATTGTGTCGCATCCTCGGAACTGCCGGCGCTGGTCGATGCGATTGCCGCACTGGCTACCTCGGCCACTGCAGCAGACGTGCATGCGCTGATCCGGACGATGGCGGTAGACGCCGGCGAAAGCCGGCTCGCGGCAAATCGGGATGTTATCGATCGGGCGTTTTCGGCAGATACGGTGGAGGGGATACTAGCGGCATTGACTGGTGAGCCCGGAGAGTTCGCCGCGGAAGCCGCAAGTGTGATCGCCAGCCGCTCGCCGACCAGCCTCAAGCTGACCTTGCGGCTGCTCAGGGCGGGGCGAGCGAGCGCCGATCTTGCCGAATGCCTCAATCGCGAACTCGGCGCCTGCAAGGGCATATTGTATAATCACGATTTCTACGAAGGCGTGCGAGCTGCCGTCATCGACAAGGACCGCAATCCGAAATGGTCTCCGGCGAGCCTTGCCGAAGTGACCGTTGCCGATATCGACCGCTTCTTCGTGCCGGCGCAGCCGCCGCTTTTCACAAGATAACCGATCGTGGGAGGAAAACATCATGACACGGATCGCTTTCATCGGCCTCGGCAATATGGGTGGTCCGATGGCCGCCAATCTCGTCAAGGCCGGCCATGCCGTGATCGGGTTCGACCTCTCGCATGATGTGCTGAAGGCAGCCGAAGCGTCTGGCGTGAAGGCCGCCAGCGTACTGACCGAGGCTTTGGCCGATGCCGAAGTGGTCGTGACCATGCTGCCGAAAAGCCAGCATGTCCTCACAGTCTGGACCGATGTGCTGCGGTCAGTTCCGAAGGGAACGCTGCTGATCGACAGCTCCACCATCGATGTCGACAGCGCCCGCAAGGCGCATGCGATGGCCGGCGAAGTCGGTTGCCTTTCGCTCGATGCACCGGTTTCCGGCGGCACGGGCGGTGCTGCGGCCGGCACGCTGACCTTCATGGCCGGCGGCTCGGCGGAAAGCTTTGCTGCCGCCAAGCCACTGCTCGAGGTGATGGGCAAGAAGATCGTCCATTGCGGCGATGCCGGTGCCGGCCAGGCCGCGAAGATCTGCAACAACATGATCCTCGGTATCTCGATGATCGGTGTCTGCGAAGCCTTCGTGCTCGGTGAAAAGCTCGGCCTCTCTCATCAGGCTCTCTTCGATGTCGCCTCGACGTCCTCCGGTCAATGCTGGTCGATCAATACCTATTGCCCTGTCCCCGGACCCGTGCCGACATCGCCGGCCAACAACGACTACAAACCCGGCTTCGCGGCAGCGCTGATGCTCAAGGATCTACGGCTATCTCAGGAGGCGGCCTTGTCGAGCGGCGCATCGACGCCTCTGGGTGCGGAAGCGGCGCAGCTGTATGCCCTCTTCGAAAAGCTCGGCAATGGCGGCCGCGATTTTTCGGCGATCATCGAGATGTTTCGCGAGGCGAAGTGAGGATTGCCGGATGGTCAGACGGGGCACTTCAGATTGCCTCGTCCCAGCGACCGAGTCTCAACTCACCGCCACATGCCCCGCATCCGCGCCCCCACATCGACGCGCACTTCTCTCGCCCGGATCGCGGCGGCGCTTTCGGCGCGTGCCTGCGGCCAGCCGCAAACCTCGAAGAACTGCAGCAACGTCGCCGGGATGAAACGTGTGCGCGAGGCAAAGACATGCTTGTCGCCCTGCGCATGTTGACCATGCACGAAGAAACGCTGCGGAATGACGAGATCGAGATTGTCCTTCGCCCGCGTCATCGCAACATAGAGCAGCCGCCGTTCCTCCTCGATCTCGGCCGATGATCCGACGGCGAGATCGGCGGGGATGCAGCCGTCGACTGCGTTGAGGATGAAGACCTTCGTCCACTCCTGCCCCTTGGCGGAATGAATGGTTGAGAGGATCAGATAGTCCTCATCCAGCAGTGGCGTACCGGCCTGATCGCTGGTCGCGTCAGGCGGATCGAGCGTCAGTTCGGTGAGGAAGCGCTCGCGCGAGCCGTAGCCCGCGGCAATCTGTTCGAGCTGGACGAGATCCGCCTGGCGTGTCGCGGCATCCTCATGCGCGCGTTCCAGATGCGGTTCGTACCATTGGCGGACAAGGCCAATTTCCCCCGGCCAGCCGGCCTTGCCGCTTTTAACTTCTCGCATCGTCTCGACAAAGGCGGTCCAGTCGTCTCCCGTGCGCGGCGGTGGCGGCAGTTCGCTGAGCGCCGCAATCGGACTCGCTTCTTCGCCGATCTGGTCGAGCACGCGCTGTGCTGTCGAAGGGCCGACGCCGGGCAGGAGCTGCATCAAGCGGAAGCCCGCCACGCGATCGCGCGGGTTCTGGGCAAAGCGCAACGCCGCCAGCATGTCCTTCACATGGGCGCTGTCGAGAAACTTCAGCCCGCCGAATTTGACGAAGGGGATGTTGCGCCGGGCGAGTTCCACTTCCAGCGGGCCGCTATGGCTCGACGTGCGAAAGAGCACGGCCTGCTGCTTGAGCCGCGTGCCGCCCTCGCGATTTTCCAATATCTGGTCCGCGATGTAGCGCGCCTGATCGGACTCGTCACGCACCGTCACCAGCCGCGGCCGTTCCGTGCTCTGCCGCTCGGTACGCAGGTTCTTCGTGAAGCGCTCCGAAGCGAGATCGATCACGGCATTGGCGGCGGCCAGGATCGGCTGCGTCGAGCGGTAATTGCGGTCGAGCGTCACGATATCGGCCGAGGGCGTGAAGGCTTTCGGAAAGTCGAGAATGTTGCGCACGGTCGCGGCACGGAAGGAATAGATCGACTGCGCGTCATCACCGACGACGGTCAATCCCCGGCCATCCGGCTTCAGGGCGAGCAGGATGGAGGACTGTAGCCGGTTGGTGTCCTGATATTCGTCGACGAGCACATGGTCGAAACGGCTGCCGATATCCTCGGCGATCAGCGGCTCCTGCAGCATATGCGCCCAGTAGAGCAGCAGGTCGTCGTAATCGAGCACGTTCTGCGCCTGCTTCGCTTCGACATAAGAGGCGAAAAGATCGCGCAGCTGCTGCTCCCACATGGCGCACCATGGAAAGAAGTCGCGCAGTACGCCGTCGAGCGGCGCTTCCGCATTGACGGAGCGCGAATAGATCGCAAGGCATGTCGCCTTGGTCGGGAAACGGTTCTCCGTTTTGGAAAAGCCGAGATCATGGCGCGCAAGGTTCATGAGGTCGGCGCTGTCTTCCCGATCGTGGATCGTGAAGGCCGGATCGATGCCGATCTGCTCGGCATAATCCCGCAGCAGGCGCGCGCCGATGCCGTGGAACGTACCGCTCCAGGCCAGCGCATCGGCGGTGATGCCGGCATTGGCCCCCAGCACCTCGCGGCAGATGCGCTCGACGCGGCGGCCCATTTCGGCGGCGGCGCGGCGCGAGAACGTCATCAGCAGGATACGGCGCGGGTCGGCGCCCTTGACGATCAGATGCGCCACCCGATGGGCAAGCGTATTCGTCTTGCCGGAGCCGGCGCCCGCGATGACGAGCAGCGGTCCGGCGATGTGGCCCGTATCCGCTGTCGTGCCGTGTTCCACCGCCAGCCGCTGCTCCGGGTTCAATTTTTCCAGGTAGGCGGCAGTCATCAATTCTCCTGGATGGCGAGGAAGCCGGGCGCGACCTGCGACGAATCGCAGATGTGAAAATATCTCAGCGTTCTATGGATGTTCCGAATCGGCCGAACCTGTCAAGTTGGAGGAAATTCCCTCGTCGGTGCGAAGTTTGCGCAAGAATTTCATTCGGATTTGGTGGAGGCGGCTCGAAAAGAACTTTGTTTGTTCTTATGTATGATCATGGCGCGGCACTTTTGAGTATGGGTTTCGCAGTGCGTTGAGTGAAGGTTTCCGAATATGAACGAAACGATCGCCACTGGGCTGCGCCTGCCTGGCGGACTGGTGGCTCTGCCGGACGGGCGCATCGCGCTTGTTGAGACGGACCCAAGTCGCCGTTATCTAAAGCTTTTCGATACGAGCGGCGCCTGTGAGGAACTGTGTCGGATCGGCGGCAGCCCGACCGGAATCGCGATCGACGGTGACGGCTGCTTCTGGGTGGCCGGCGGCCCGGAGAATTCGCTCATCAAGCTCTCGCCGCAAGGGCGGATCCGCCAGGTGATAGAGGGGAGTGCCGACGGCCCGTTTCTTCATCCGAACGCGCTCGCCTTCGGGCCCGACGGCCTGCTCTACATGACCGATTCCGGCATTCGCCTCACCGACCTGCTGGAAAGAGGGCATATCCATCCGGATTTCTTCAAGGCCGCCTATAATGGCTGCGTCTATCAGATCGATCCTTCCGAAGGCCGGGTGATCCGCGTCCTGGCCGCCGGCCTGCTGCTTGCCAGCGGCATCGCCTTCGGACCTGATGGGCTGCTTTACTATAGCGAGACGCTGACTGGAAAAATCCATCGGCAGATCGTCGGCGGGCGGCAGGAGATGTTTGCGCAATCGATGAGGTCGCCCGCGGTAAACGTACTGCGCGGGCCATCGGGCCTTGCCTTCGATCGCAGCGGCACGCTCTATTGTGCCATGTCCGGCCTTGGCGAAATTTGTCTGATCGATAGAGAGGGGATGATGTCCGGCCATATCCGCACCAATGGCACGCGGCCGAGCGGCATCGCCTTCACCGTCGACGGCAAGCACCTGCTCGTCGGCGAACAGGAGAAGGGCGTCATAGAAAAGATAACGGCGCCCCGTCTCGGCCTGCCGTTGCATATGCCGTCCATTTCCTGAGGCGCTTTGCGATTTTCTAATGGCGCTCGCCGCGCATTTCGCCTGAGATGCTTTCGTCCGGCTGATGGACATGCCCGAAGCTCGGGCATGTCCTGTTCTCAGATATTGGCTGCTTATTCTAACGCGGGGATCTGCTTGTTGTCCTTGCCGGACTTGTCGTCCGCCGGCTTCGCATCGTTGGCGACCGGCTTGGCATGGCGGCGACGCCAGTCGCCGAGGAAGAGCAGGATCGGCGCGGCAATGAAGACCGACGAGGCACCGGCGACGAGGATGCCGAACACCATCGGGATCGCGAAGCTGGAGACGGCGCTGCCACCCCAGATCGCCATCGGCACCAGCGCCAGGAAGGCGGTGGCGTTGGTATAGAGGCTTCGCGCCAGCGTCTCGTTGATCGACCTGTCGATGATATCGCGCAGCGGCATCGACTTGTAGAGCCGCATGTTTTCACGCATGCGGTCATAGACCACGACCTTGTCGTTCACCGAATATCCCACAAGCGTCAGGATTGCGGCGATGGCCGTCAGGTTGAAATCGAGTCCGGTGATCGCGAAGAAACCGATCGCCTTGGTGACGTCGAGGATCAGCGTGACGATGGCGCCGACTGCGAACGGCCATTCGAAGCGATACCAGATGTAGAACAGCATCGCCAGGCTGGCGATCACGACCGACAGGATGCCGGCCCAGGCAAGCTCGCCCGAGACCTTCGGACCGATGACATCGGTGCCTTCGATGGTCGCGCTTGGATCGATCTTGACGATTTCTGCCTTGAGCTTGGTCACTGCGGCGGTCTGCGCCTCTTCACCGCCGTCCTGGCGCTGGGCGCGGACAAGAAGGCTGTTGTTGTCGCCGAAGGACTGCAGTGCGATTTCGCCGAGGCCGAGCGTGTTCAGGCCCTCGCGGAACGTCGCCAGATCGGCCGCGTCCTTGGTCTTGACCGACATCTGGATACCGCCGCGGAAATCGACGCCGTAGTTGAGGCCCGGATGGATGAACAGGACCACCGAGGCGAGCGACAGGATCGCCGAGACGGTGACGCCGAAGAAGCGGGCCTTCATGAACTGGATGTGCTTGTCATAGGGGCTGAAGGGGATCAGCGGCCTGATGTTGATCACCTTCAGCTTACGGCGACGGGTGATGGCGATCATCACTACGCGCACGAAGGCGACGGAGGTGAACATCGAGATGATGAGGCCGAGACCCATGGTCACGGCAAAGCCGCGGACGGGGCCGGAGCCGAAGTAGAACAGGATGGCGGCAGCGATCAGCGCCGTCATGTTGCCGTCAATGATCGTCGAATAGGCCTTCTTGAAGCCGTTATCGATGGCGGCGAAGGCGCCGCGACCCTTGCGGGTTTCTTCGCGGATGCGCTCGTTGATGAGAACGTTGGCATCGACCGCAAGGCCGATACCGAGAACGATACCGGCAATACCCGGCAGCGTCAGCGTGGCGCCGACAAGCGTCAGGGCCGAGAAGGTCAGGACCGTGTGGATGAGCAGGGCAACATTCGCCAGAATCCCCCAGGTGCCATAGAGCACGAAGATGAAGGCGGCAACCAGAACGAAGCCGACCAAGCCGCTATAGATGCCCTTCTGGATCGCGTCGCTACCAAGGTCGGCGCCGACGGTACGCTCTTCGATGACGGTGAGCTTGGCCGGCAGAGCACCGGCACGCAGCAGGGCTGCAAGCGTGGTGGCGCTGTCGGCGGTGAAGTTGCCGGAGATCTGGCCCGAACCACCGGTGATCGGCTCGCGGATATTAGGCGCGCTCAGCACCTTGTTGTCGAGGACGATGGCAAAGGGCTTTCCGACGTTTTCGCGGGTGATTTCGGCAAAGCGGTTGGCACCGGCGCTGTCGAAGCGGAAGGTGACGAGCGGCTCATGCGTGTTCGGATCGAAGCTCACGCGGGCGTCCGTCAGACGGTCGCCGGACAGTTCGATGCGATCGAGAACCGGATAGCTGTTGCCCTGCTCGTCCTTCATGATGGTGACGCCGGGAGGCGGATTGTTCGGATCGGCATTGTCGGCCAGCAGATGGAAGGACATCTTCGCGGTCGAACCGAGAAGCTCGCGTAGATGGGACGGATCCTGCGCGCCCGGAAGCTGGACGAGAACCCGGTTCGGGCCGACGCGCTGGATGGTCGGCTCGGCAACGCCCACCTGGTCGACGCGCTTGCGGATGACTTCAAGGCTCTGCTGGACGGCGGAGTCGACGTTGGCCGAAATGCCGGCCTGCGAGAAGGACATGGCGATCGTTGCGCCGTTCGGCTTGATGGTGAGATCGGACTGGCCGGCCGAGAGGCCCGACGTGATCGTATTGGCCAGCGTCTGCAACTGCGTCACCGCGTCACCGCTCTGCGAGGGATCGTTGAGCGTCACGACGATCTGGTCGCCGCTGCGGACGACCGAACGGACCTGGATGTTCTTGTCGCGCAGCACGCGGCGTGCGTCCTGCTGCAGCGATTGCAGCCGGCCGTTCGTCAGATCCTTCTCGTCGACTTCGAGAACGAGGTAGGAGCCGCCGCGAAGGTCGAGGCCGAGGGACACCTGGCTATGCGGCAGCCAGGATGGGATCTTGCTGAGAACCGACGGCGGCAGCGCGTTCGGCAGGGCTATCAGAAAGCCAATGACGATGATCACTGTATAGAGTGCCACGAGCCATGGTGAGGTGCGCATGGGTATTATCCTTGAAAATACGCTTATGCCGGCGGTTGACCGCTGGCGGACTTAAGGTCATGTCGGAGATGCGGCGCATCGGCGCCGATCGCTTACGCGAAATCGCCCGGAGGGCCGCGCGCGAAATAGGCGCTAAATGCCAGAGATTCGAGCCGAGCAGCATCGCCGGGATGGCGTGGCTGCCACGGCGTGGCCAGATAGCCGAGAGAGGGGAGGGAGGCGAGTATCGCCGGTCCGATATCGTGCCAGGTCGCTTTCGGCGTTACCAGGCGGTCGGCAACGACGATGCCGCGCACCGGATCCCGCAGGGACAGGTAGAGCGGTTGGCTATCCTTGCCGGAAGAAAGAGCATCTGCATCGGCGCGCGCGGCCAGATTGATGCCGCCACCGAGCGCCAGTCCGATATAGGCGAAGAACGCGACGAACAGCGAGGCGATCACGCGCGCGCCTGCGCGGTGTGTCCTGTCGTCTTTATCTTCGCTGTCGGCAATGCCGAATTCGAGTGGGCTCAACAGTCAGAAATGCCTTTGTTCCTTTGCCGGCGCGAACACCGGCGGTTCAGTCATGATATCAGGACGCCTGGCGTCTTCCCACTGCATAATTCCTTAAATCGGCATCGCTTTAAGGAATTATGCAACAGATTAAAAGCGCTACAGCGACCTTTGTGGGTCACATGTGACGCACGGCGCTTTAGCGCGGCCTGTCATGATGCACTTGCGCGAGCCGGTCAACAGTCCGGGCTCGGTTTCTTAATTTCCCGCTGCTCCCGTTCCGGCGGCTGCTGACGGTTTGGGTGCCAGGCAGGATGCCGAAACGCGATAGGCATGAAGCGTTTTGCCTTTCATCTCGCCATAGGGCGGCGACCAGCTCTTGATGAGGTCCACCTGGCTCCCCGCGCATTCGAAGGGGCCGTTGTCGATATACAGCACCGGCCCGGTCACGTCGGCCGGCAAAGAGAAATTCTGCTCGTAATAATTATTGGGAAAGCCGCCGAAATTGCGGGCATAGATCCGGAAAGGCTTACCCTTCAACGTATAATAAAGATCGGCGAGGATATCGCGATCCTCGGCGACGATGACCGGTGTCTTCGCGTCCGTCGCTATGTCGGCGATTTCCCGGCTGATGACGGCGCGTCCGACATAGCGCTTCATGATGAGATCGCCATTCGGCAGCTTGATGTCATAGGCAAAGACGGTCAGCACCGGGATCACGAAGGCGACGACGGCGCCGACGATCAGCGAGGTGCTCAGCCCCTTTTTCGTCAGGCGATAGAGCAACCAGACGGCGAGAATGGTGCCGGCGGCATAGGCCGAGACGGCCCAATTGGCATAGGCCTTAGCGAGGAGGGCCTGCAGCGTGATCAGCGCCACGACAGGCACCGATAGCCAGAACAGCAGCTTTTCCCGATCGTCGCTCCGCCCGCGGATCAATCGCCACGTCGTCCACAAAAGCGCATAGAAGACGACCGGGCCGATCACGCCGAACTGGGCGCCGAAGAAGCTGAGCCCGTTGAGTATGTGCTTCAGCAGACTGTTGCTGCCACCGTCTTTGCTCCATTGGGCAATATTTTCTGTGTGCTTTATGGTCGCTGCATCATGGGCGAAGTTCCACCAGAGATTGGGTGAAACGACGATGGCGCCGACGATGGCGGCAATCACAACATCCCGCCAGGCGATGCGCGCCGAACGCATCGTCAGCATGGCAATGCCGACACCGGGCAGAAGGAAAAGCACCGAATATTTCGTTAGGAAGGCGAAACCGAGACTGGCGCCGAGGATGACAGCTTCCAGCACCGAGGAACGCCTGGTCAGGCCGATAAAAGCCCATATGGCGATCGTCACGAACAGGATCTGGATCGTGTCGGTCGATACCAGCACGGCGGAAAGCGAGGCGGCTGGCAGCGTGATGAAGATGACGCCGACCCAGGGTGCAATCTCGCGTCCTTCCTCGCTCCCGATCAGCCGCCGCGTCGTGCGCATCAGCATCAGTGCGGTGGCGAGATGGAAGAGCGGCGCCGATATGCGGATCCAGAAGGTCGAATCCGAGCCGGAGATCACATTGAAGAAGCGGATGACCCAGGCGATCATCGGCGGTTTGGAGTAGTAGCCGAAATCGAGATTCTGGCCCCAGAACCAATATTGCGCCTCGTCGACGAAGAGGTCGGTCCTGTTGACCAGCAGCATGAGGACGCGCCAGAGCGTCACTCCGAAGATGATTGCGAGAGCCACCTGCAGAGAGAGTTTCTGTGCAGTCGTGCGGGAATGGGTCGTGTCGAGCATTAATGGATGGGTCTCGGTGCCTGATCGTGAGGCTTAATACGGAACTATTGAGACCAAAGCTAGCTCCCTGCCATCTGTAAGACGGCAGCGGTCGCCGTCGCAACCACGAATGCCGTATTTCGATTATGGATCTGAGACGCCGTGACAGCTTTATCTAAAGGACGCGCGAAGCGGCTTTACCGCGTGTCCCCTCTATGCGGCACAGAAGCATGAAGGCCGCAAGCGTCAGGCTGGCCATCAGCGAGGCGGTCAAACCAAGAACAATCATTGCTCTCTCCGTATCGACATCGAAGCTGTCTATCCCTTGAACAGTAAGATACGAAGCTTGCTCGTGACTTGCGATCCCAGTTTTTACCGGTCGATAAAGTATATCTGAAAGTAATGCCTAATTTAGGAGGGAATGGCGCAGAATACGCCTTCTTCCGTCATTAACCTTCGGGCAAGGAATTAACCATAAATATTGAGCTTGAACGTCGGAATGGGAAAATTGTGACTCGTTCTCACCAGGCATGAAGCCGCCCCGTCGTACCGGGTCCGATCCGGTATCCATGTCATCAAACAGGTCCGCAACAGACTTTGATGAACGAGCGAGCTTCGGTGCCTCGATCAGCTGATCGACGGCGACGGCTGCCTTTTCTCGCCTCCTCATTGCGCCTGGCGCGGATCATCAGCGGTTTCGCCGGCGCTTGAATGCGCGGCAGTTCGGCAGGGACGATTTTGGCGCAGGATTCGCCGTCAGATCAGGCAGGTAAGGCGCAGGCTGGCAGCCTTCGCGACCGCTTGCGTTTTGCTGGTCTCGATGCCGGGCAATGTGAAATCTTGCGCCGCCACCGGCCGATGCTCGAGACGCATCTGAAAGCAGGCCTGCGCGATCTCTTCCACCGCTTCCAGACCTTTCCGGATGCTTCCCGCAATTTTTCCAGTGAAAACCAGCTCGAGCGCCTTCAGGATCTGCAGTCCTCGCATTGGGATGTGCTGACGGATGCACGCTTCGACAGTCTTTATGCCGAGCGCGTGAAGGTTCTGTCCGACAGCGAAAGCAAGATGGGTCTCGACCCGCGCTGGCATGTCGCGGGTCATGGCGTGATGCTGGAGCATCTTCTTTCCGGCCTTCTCGAAGACATGGGCAGCCGTGCCATCCTGCCTGGAGCCAAGCGCCGCGCCCGTGAACTGAGCGAACTCGTGACATCAGTCGTGCGGCTCGTGATGGTCGATGTCGAGATTGCCGTATCGCTTCGCTTCAACGAATTGCGGGTCGGCCACCAGCGGGCGCTGGCCGAACAGCGGACTGCCGATCGCGCCGAGGCTGCGGCCTTCCTCGCTGAGCTTGCCAACGGTCTTGCCGATCGCGATCTGACGACCCGGCTGCCGATGGATTGTCCCGAAGCCTATGCCGAGGTCGCGGACGCCTTGAATGCGGCGCTGGAGGACATTCAGCAGCAGTTTTCGGCTCTGTCCGGCGGCGTCCAGGCGGCGGAGGCGGCAAGCGGTGCCATTTCCCATGCCTCGAAATCCCTCGCGGAAACATCGTCCGAACAGTCGCGTGCGCTCGCGGTCTCGGCGCGGCAGCTCGCCGAACTCGCCGAACAGGTGCGCGGCAATGCCGCCAATACGCGTTCGGCTGAGCGTGTCGCGGTATCGACGCGCGCGGCGGCAGAAGACAGCGGCCGGATCGTCGGTCAGGCGATATCGGCGATGTCGGATATCGAGACCTCGGCCGAAAAGATCGGTCAGATCATCGGCGTCATCGATGAGATTGCCTTCCAGACCAATCTTCTTGCGCTGAATGCCGGCATCGAAGCCGCCCGCGCCGGCGACAGCGGCCGCGGCTTTGCCGTCGTCGCGCAGGAAGTTCGCGCGCTCGCCCAGCGTTCCGCCGATGCCGCACGCGAGATCAAGGTTCTGGTGACGGGCACCAAAGCCCAGGTGGATGCGGGCGTCCAGATGGTTGGTCGCACCCAGGATGCGATCGGCAGCATCGTCCGTCAGGTGAGCGATATCAACGAGGCGATCTCCGGGATTGCTGCGGCCAGCGACGAGCAGGTCGTGGGACTCAAGGCGCTGACATCAGATATTGGCGGCTATAGCGAGCGCGCGGCGGCTGCCGGGAGCGAGGCGAGCCGCTCCGAGGAAGGCGCCGATCACCTGCATAGCGTCGTCGTCGAGCTCGGCCGGACCATTCGCGAGTTCCGCATCGAGCGCGAGCGGCGCCAGGCAACGCCTGCCGTGCCGGTGAAAACCGCTCAGCAACGCCAGCTCTCCGCCCGCGATGAATTCAACATCGGGCGGGACGAAGAAGAGATGGCCGATTTCGGCTTCCCGCTTCGCAGGACCGCAATGGGAGGCACACGCAATGCCTATTGATCTTTCAGTTTCATGCACATGCGGGCCGGGCGGCCCGATTTCAAACAACGGGGAATGAAGCGATGCCGAGCAAGAAAGGCGAAAAGACAATCAGTCTGGCCGCGGTGCTGGACCTCAACGAGGCCTCCGCCCTTCGCGGCACGCTGATGGGAATGCGCGGCAGCAATGTCGCGATCGATGCGTCCGGCGTCGAAAGGATCGGGGCCTTGTGCGTTCAGGTCATCATGGCCGCCGCCAAGACGTGGGATGAGGACAAGCTCTCCTTCACCTTCTCCAAGGTGTCGGATGCATTTCAAAAAACAATGCAGGTGATCGGGGTGGATATCTCCCATCTGCTTGCCAAGGAGATCCGGCAATGAAGAAAAAAGTGCTGACCGTGGATGATTCACGGACCATTCGAAACATGCTTCTCGTCACCCTCAACAATGCGGGTTTCGAGACCATTCAGGCCGAAGACGGCGTCGAAGGCCTGGAAATTCTGGAAGAAGCCAATCCCGATGTCATCGTTACCGACATCAACATGCCGCGCCTTGACGGTTTCGGCTTCATCGAGGGCGTTCGCCGCAACGACAGATACCGTGCCGTTCCGATCCTCGTGCTGACGACCGAAAGCGATGCGGAGAAGAAGAACCGTGCCCGCCAGGCCGGCGCGACCGGCTGGATCGTCAAGCCGTTCGACCCCGCCAAGCTGATCGATGCCATCGAGCGCGTAACCGCCTAAACAGGATCCACCCCTCATGGATATGAACGAAATCAAAGAGATTTTCTTCCAGGAGTGCGAAGAGCAGCTCGCCGAACTGGAATCCGGTCTCCTGAAAATGAATGACGGCGACCGCGATCCGGAAACCGTCAATGCCGTGTTCCGCGCCGTTCATTCCATCAAGGGTGGGGCAGGTGCCTTCGGTCTCGACGACCTGGTCGCATTCGCCCACGTCTTCGAGACCACGCTTGATTGCGTTCGATCCAACAAGCTGGAGCCGACCCAGGATGTCCTGAAGGTCATGCTCAAGGCCGCAGACGTCCTGGCGGATCTCACCAATGCCGCGCGTGACGGCGGGAGTGTCGATCAGGCTCGCAGCCGCGGCCTGGTCAAGGAACTGGAAGCGCTGGCAAATGGCGATCTGCCCTCACCGTCTGCGGCAGCAGTCGTCGTCGAGGCCGCTCCCAAGGCTGCGGCGCCGGCTCCGACCGATGATAGCGGTTTCCAGCCGATCCCCTTCAGCTTCGATGACGATTTCGGCAGCGACGAGCCGGCCGGCGACGGCGTGCCGGAGTATGAGGTCGATTTCAGGCCGCGCTCGGATCTCTACGCCAAGGGCAACGACGCGACGCTGCTGTTGCGCGACCTCGCGCGGCTCGGCGAAATGAATATCTTCTGCGACATGGATGCGCTGCCGGGTCTCATCGACCTTGATCCCGAAGGTGCCTATTTCAAATGGGCGATCTCGATCAAGACGGACAAGGGCGAAGACGCCATTCGCACTGTTTTCGAATTTGCCGAATGGGATTGCGATCTCGATATCAGGCAGGTCGAAAGTGGTGCCTGCGCCTCGGCCAGCGACGAATTGCCGATGGTGCCTGTCCCCTTCGACCTCTCCGCTCTCGATGATGACGGTGCCGCGCCCGCTGCCGAACACGTCGAGCCGGCAGCGGCTCCGAAGAATGATGCTGCTGCCGCCGTTGCCGCCGCGGAAATCGCAAGCAACGTCACGCAGCTGGCCTCCGCTGCCGCGCGCGTCGAAAAGAAGGAAGCCGCCCTTGCCGCTGCTGCCGCTTCGAATGCGGCGGCCGCACAGAATAGCGCAGCCGCTGCCGCCGCCGGACAAACCATCCGTGTCGATCTCGACCGTGTCGACCGCCTCATCAACCTTGTCGGCGAGCTTGTCATCAATCAGGCGATGCTCTCCCAGAGCGTCATCGAGAACGACAACAACGGCGCGTCCTCCATCAACATGGGTCTCGAAGAGCTGCAGCAGCTCACCCGCGAGATCCAGGACAGCGTCATGGCGATCCGCGCGCAGCCGGTGAAGCCCGTCTTCCAGCGCATGTCGCGCATCGTTCGCGAAATCGCCGACATGACCGGCAAGTCGATCCGCCTGATCACCGAGGGCGAGAACACCGAAGTCGACAAGACCGTCATCGACAAGCTGGCCGAACCGCTGACGCACATGATCCGCAATGCCGTCGACCACGGCGTCGAAACGCCGGAAAAGCGCGCTGCTCTCGGCAAGAATCCGGAAGGCACCGTTCGCCTGACGGCAAAGCATCGCTCCGGCCGCATCCTGATCGAGCTTGCCGACGATGGTGCCGGCATCAACCGCGAAAAGGTGCGCCAGAAGGCCATCGACAACGACTTGATCGCGGCGGATGCCAATCTTTCGGATGAGGAAGTCGATAACCTGATCTTCCTGCCGGGCTTCTCGACCGCCGACAAGATTTCCGACATCTCCGGCCGTGGTGTCGGCATGGACGTGGTCAAGCGCTCGATTCAGGCGCTCGGCGGCCGCATCAACATCAGCTCCAAGCCGGGGCAGGGTTCCGTCTTCACCATGAGCCTGCCGCTGACGCTCGCCGTCCTCGACGGCATGGTGGTGACGGTTGCCGGCCAGACGCTCGTCGTGCCGCTGACGGCGATCGTCGAAACGCTGCAGCCGGAGGCTTCCGCCATCCATTCATTCGGCGCCAACCACCGCCTGATCTCGATCCGCAACAGCTTCTGCCCGCTGGTCGATGTCGGCCGTATCCTGAACTTCCGCGCCACGCAGGCCAATCCGGTCGAAGGTGTTGCGCTGCTGGTGGAATCGGAAGGCGGCGGGCAGCGGGCCCTCATGGTCGATGCCATCCAGGGCCAGCGCCAGGTCGTCATCAAGAGCCTCGAGGCCAACTACACGCATGTGCCGGGCATCGCGGCCGCGACCATCCTCGGCGATGGCCGCGTGGCCCTGATCCTTGATGTCGATGCCGTGGTCGGCGCTTCGCGCGGCCAATCGCTGAAGCCTGAAATGTCTTATGCAGCGGTGGGGTGAGTTCATGTCCTATGCCGTCAAGAACCTGACCCAGGGAGCCCGCGAACTGATCGCCTTCCGCATCGGCGACCAGGAGTTCTGCGTCGATATCATGTCGGTCCGCGAAATTCGTGGCTGGACGCCCGCAACGGCCATGCCGCATGCGCCGGGCTATATGCTAGGGGTCATCAATCTGCGTGGCGCGGTCCTGCCGATCATCGATCTCTCCTGCCGGCTCGGCATGAAGCGCGCGGAGCCGACGGCACGGCATGTCATCATCGTCGCGCAGGTCAAGCGCAAGGTGGTCGGTCTTCTCGTCGATGCGGTGTCGGACATCCTGACCATCACCGACGACAGCATCCAGCCGACACCGGAAGTCTCCTCCGATCACGAGCGGCAGTTTGCGCGCGGCATCGTGGCGATCGATCGCCGCATGATCTGCCTGATCGAGCTGGAAGCCCTGTTCCCTGAAAGCGAAAGCGAGGCTGCATGAGCGCGATGGGAGCCATGGATTTCAAGGCGTCTCCGGACGAGGTGCTGGCGAGCGGCGAATATCCGCTGACACGGCGCGACCTGATGGAGATCGCCGCCATGATCTATGCGGATGCCGGCATTTCGCTCAACGAGAGCAAGGCGTCGCTGGTCTATTCGCGGCTGTCGAAGCATATCCGCGCGCTGGGCCTCTCCGGTTTCCGCGACTACTGTCAGCTGGTTTCCTCCCCGGCAGGAAGTGCCGCGCGCCGTGAGATGCTGTCGCATCTGACGACCAATTTCACACGCTTCTTCCGCGAAAACCATCATTTCGATCATCTGCGCGACGAAGTTCTGCCGGGCCTCCTGGCGCGCGCCAAGGCCGGTGGCCGGGTGCGCATCTGGTCGGCCGCCTGTTCCGACGGGCAGGAGCCCTATTCCATCGCGCTGACCGTGCTTGCCTTGATGCCGAATGTTGCGGACTTCGATTTCAAGATCCTTGCGACGGATATCGATCCGAAGATCCTCGGGCTTGCCCGCGCCGGCGCCTATGATGAAACGGCGCTCGAAACGATCTCGCCCGCCATGCGCAAGCAATGGTTTCAGGAGGTCAATCTCCAGGGCAGGCGCAAATTCCAGATCGACGACCGCGTCAAGCGGCTGATCACCTTCAACGAGCTGAACCTGCTGGCGCAATGGCCCTTCAAGGGCATGTTCGACGTCATCTTCTGCCGCAACGTCGTCATTTATTTCGACGAACCGACGCAGATGAAGATCTGGTCTCGCTTTGCCGGCCAGCTGCATGACAACGGCCACCTTTATATCGGCCATTCCGAGCGGGTCTCTGGCGAGGCGAAGCACGTCTTCGACAATATCGGCATCACGACCTATCGCTATCTCGGCAAGAACGCGGGGAGGAAACCATGAACGCAGCAGCCCGTGTTCTCGTGGTCGACGATTCCCCGACCATGCGCGGCCTGATCGCGGCCGTATTGCGCGCTGATCCGGACGTCGACGTCGTCGGCCAGGCCGGTGACGCGCTCGAGGCGCGCGCCGCCATCAAGGCTCTCAATCCCGATGTCGTCACGCTGGACATCGAGATGCCGAACATGAACGGCCTCGAATTCCTGGAAAAGATCATGACGCTGAGGCCCATGCCCGTCATCATGGTTTCCACGATGACGCACCGCGGTGCCGATGCGACGCTTGCAGCCCTCGAGATCGGCGCGTTCGACTGTGTCGGAAAGCCGTCGCCGGGCGAACCGCATCCTTTCGGCGACCTTGCGGATAAGGTGAAGGCGGCCGCCCGTTCCCAGCGGCAATATGTGAAGCCCGCCGCCCAGCGTGTGCCGCCGCCGGCCGTTTCGGATTTCCGCGTGGGACGCAAGATCGTCGCCATCGGCTCCTCCACCGGCGGTGTCGAGGCGCTGATCAATGTCCTGCAGAAATTCCCGGCCAACTGCCCGCCGACTGTCATCACGCAGCATATGCCGCCGACCTTCACGCGCAGCTTCGCGGAACGGCTGAACCGGCTCTGCGCGCCGGTCGTCCAGGAGGCGACCGATGGAGCAAGGCTGGAAATCGGCAAGATCTATCTGGCGCCGGGCGGCGAAAGGCATCTGCGGGTTGCCAATGCCTCGGCGCCTCATTGCCGTCTGGTGGACGGCGGGCCGGTGAACGGTCATCGGCCTTCGGTCGACGTACTCTTTGATTCGGTTGCCGAATTGGCAGGCCGCAATGCCGTCGGCGTGATCCTGACCGGGATGGGGCGTGACGGCGCCGCCGGTCTCCTCAAGATGCGCCACGCCGGTGCGCGCACCATCGGCCAGAACGAAAAGACCTGTGTGGTCTACGGCATGCCGAGGGTCGCGCACGAGCTCGGCGCCGTCGAACAGCAGTTTCCGCTGAACGCCATTGGCGAGGAAATTTTGAAAATAACAGCCGCCCGAAAGGAAGGGAGCGAATAATGTCTCTAGCGGAGAAAATCAAAGTTCTGATCGTCGACGATCAGGTCACCAGCCGTCTGTTGCTGAGCGATGCTCTGACGCAGCTCGGCTTCAAGCAGATCACCGCCGCCGGCGACGGCGAGCAGGGGATGAAGATCATGGAGCAACAGCCGCACCATCTCGTCATCTCCGATTTCAACATGCCGAAAATGGACGGGCTCGGTCTGCTGCAGGCAGTCCGGACAAACCCGACGACGAAGAAGGCGGCCTTCATCATCCTGACGGCGCAGGGTGACCGCGCGCTGGTCCAGAAGGCGGCGCAGCTCGGGGCCAACAACGTGCTCGCCAAACCCTTCACCATCGAAAAGATGAAAGCTGCCATCGAGGCTGTCTTCGGAGCACTGAAATGATCGTCGAGGGTGCTGCCCGTCGCGTGCATATTATTCAGGGCGAGTACAAGGTCATCAGCGATCCCGACGTAGTGCTGACGACCATCCTCGGCTCTTGCGTGGCGGCTTGCCTGCGCGATCCCATCGCCGGCGTCGGCGGGATGAACCATTTCCTCCTCCCGGGAATGGCCACCTCGCCGATGAGCGGCGGCGACGCGACGCGCTACGGCGTGCACCTGATGGAACTTCTGATCAACGGTCTCCTGAAGAAGGGAGCGCGACGCGACCGGCTGGAAGCAAAAGTCTTCGGCGGTGCCAAGACGATCGCCACTTTCTCCAATGTCGGCGAGCAGAATGCCGTTTTCGCCATGCAGTTCCTGAAAGACGAAGGCATACCGGTCGTCAGCTCCAGCACGGGCGGCGAGCATGGACGCAAGATCGAATATTGGCCGATCTCCGGAAGAGCCAGGCAATACCCGCTGACCGGTGCGGAGACGCAGAAGACCGTCGCGCTGGAACAGCGTCCGGTCGTGGCTCCCAAGCCGGTCGACAATACGATCGAATTTTTCTGATCAGCGAGGCTACCGCATGACCCCCTTCCAGCACATTGAAACGCCCGCCATCGAGGAGACGCTTCCCGCCATCCTCCTGCGGGTCGTTTCCGAATTGCATGACGTCGCCTATCTGATCGAGCGCATCGAACCGCAGCTGCTCGATATCAGCGGTGCCGATATAATGGCCTCGCCGGAAGCGATGAAGGTCGTTCAGGGCATCGACCTTGCCGTGCAGAAGACCCGCGGCATCGCCGAATTCATCGATACGATCGCCGGGACCATGCCCGAGGGCTGGACGGTCGATCTGGCAACGGCGTTGAGCCTGGTCAAGCTGACGGAGATGCAGAAGGCGCTTGGCGGCGGTGGATCTCATGCGCATTCCCAGCCCATGGCGAAGGCTGCCGGCGATTTCGATTTCTTCTGATCCGGCGGCCGGCAGTAGATACTGTTTTTCTTATATAATCCTCATCGTTTCTTCCTGACTTTTTCCTGTTTTTCCAGCCGGACGAAACGTTCGCACAAGTTTCGATTTCTATTTTCTCCGCAGGGTACAAAGCCATCAGGTCTTTGACGAATCGTGCGAGAACAGAATGAATCTGTTAAATCAATTAGTTCCCCTGCTCCGGAATATTCAGAATCTGGGGAGAACGCGGCTGATGATCCTTGGGGGCGTCGGTGCTGTCTCCATGCTGCTGATCCTTTTTGCCGCCCTTTACGTCAATAAGCCCGCGCAGGAGACGCTTTATGTCGGCCTGGATACGACCGATCTCAACCAGATCAGCATCGCTCTCGCAGAGGCAAAGATCAATTTTCAGGTCGGCTCCGACGGCACGAGCCTGACCGTTCCGGCCGGCATGACCGGCAAGGCCCGCGCGCTGCTCGCCGAACGCGGTCTGCCCAATAGCGGCAATGCCGGTTACGAACTGTTCGATAATGTCGGTTCGCTCGGCCTGACCTCCTTCATGCAGGAAGTCACCCGCGTGCGCGCACTCGAAGGTGAAATCGGCCGCACAATTACTTCCATCGCCGGCATCAGTGCCGCGCGCGTCCATATCGTCATGCAGGACGTCGGCAATTTCCGGAAGGCGGATCAGAAGCCGACGGCATCCGTCATGATCCGCGCCAGTGCGGAAGCGGCCCGCAAATCCGCATCGGCGATCCGTCACCTTGTCGCCTCCGCCGTTCCAGGCCTGGAGGTCGACGACGTCACGATCCTCGACTCGACGGGTCAGCTGCTCGCATCGGGCGATGACCCGAGCAATGGCGTTCTGAACCGCAATCTCGGCATCGTGCAGAATGTACAGAGCGAAGTCGAATCCAACATCAACAAGGCGCTCGCACCCTTCCTGGGCACGGACAACTTCCGCTCGAGCGTCACGGCGCAGCTCAACACCGACAGTCAGCAGGTGCAGGAAACCACCTACGATCCGGACTCGAAGGTCGAACGCTCGGTCCGCACGGTGAAGGAAGCCCAGAAGTCGCAGCAGAGCCAGCCCGACAGCGCTGCAACCGTGGAACAGAATATTCCGCAGGCGGCCCCGCAGTCCGGCGGCAACACGCCGACGTCGAACGATCAGTCGGACAAGCGCGAAGAGCAGACCAATTACGAGATCAACAGCAAGACCACGGCCACGACGCGTAACAGCTACAAGATCGAAAAGCTGTCCGTCGCAGTGGTGGTCAACAAGGGCCGCATCGCGCAGATGGTCGGCGAAGGCGCGGATCAGGCCAAGATCGATGCCTATATCGCCGAGATGCAGAAGATCGTCGCGACGGCCGCTGGCGTCGATACGAAGCGCGGCGACATCATCACCGTCAATGCGATGGATTTCCTCGACAACCAGCTGCTTGAGGAGGCGTCCTCCAGCTTCAGCATCACGGACATGCTGAGCCGCAACATGGCCGGCATCATCAATTCGCTGGCCTTTGTCGCCGTCGCCTTTCTGATCGTCTGGATGGGCTTCCGTCCGCTGATCCGCTCGCTCGGCGGCTCCGCAAACAGCACGGCACTTCCGGAAGCGGCCGGGCTGGAGCTGCCGGACTTCGCACCTGCCGTGGGCGGTCCTGGTGCCGCGCTGATGGACGGCTTCGGCTCGGACTTCGGCTTCGACAGCACCGACGATCTGCTGACGATGGGCGACGATGGCGGCACCTTCAACCGCCGCGTCAAGGAAGGGCCGGAACGCCGCCTGTCCCGCATGGTGGAAATCAGCGAGGAGCGTGCCGCAAAGATCCTCAGAAAATGGGCTGTCGACCAGGCGGCCTAAGCAAAGGACCGGGATACGCTCCCGGTCCTTTTTCGTTACGGGAAGGCTGGCACGTCAAGCTTGCCGATATTTGTCATTTCAACTGTGATCAATTAGCCGCTGCCAAGTAAATTGACGTTCTCGTAAGCTGGAATTTCCCGGGATATCCGGTTGCTGGGTAAAAAGAATCGACATACAAATAGTATGCCTTTTGCGTAATAGCCGTGTATTCGGAGCCAATCGGTCCTCGTTTCCGCGTTTCGCATGTTTAAAGCGTCTGCAGATTCCGGAGCGCGGAAAATCAGTTCATGGTTCGTAGATCGTGGTGGCGACGGTATAGGCCGGCACGATTGCCGACGTGGAATTCAAGGATGGGTACGCTCATCTACCCGCTTCCGCCGGGATGTGTTTGTGTCGCGGTAGAGAAGACCCAGTTTTGATGCCTTGCGGAAAATCCATCGATTTCCTGGGGCGATGTGCCGGGTTCTGGCGAAACAATGCTCTCGTTGACGGCCATCGCCCAACAGCGGCAGGAAATGCAAGTATGGACATGCAGATATCGCAGGTGAGCAGAAGCGATAGGGATGCGCGATCAGTCGTGCCTGCCGGTTCCATGTCGCGCGAGCAGCTCATTCTGCAGCTGAATGCCGTTTCGGGCCAGGGCTATCTGCAAGCCGGCCTGCAGGCATTGACCAGCTACGCCGGCGCTTCCCATTATCTCCTCGTACGCTCCGATCTTATCCAGGAAAGTGGTCTCGATTTCGTCATTTCCTCTGATTGGCCCTTCGATCTCGTCAGACGCCTGGCGGTGGAACTGACCGGCAGTTATGGCCGCATCGGCGAGCTGGAAAAATGCATGTCGCTGTTTCAGCCGAGCGTGGCTCTCTTGCCTGATGATGTCACCCTGCCTGACGGAATTGGTCGGCAATATCATGTCCTGAGCTTCAATGTCGGGCGCACGCGTTTCTCGCTGCTGCTGCTGGCAGGTGAATCGATGATGCTTTCATCGGAGCGGCTGCGCGACGTCGGCCTGCTGTCCGGCTATCTCGCGAGCTCAACCCGATGCGTCGAAGGCAAGCTGGAGCGCGATTTCGACCTGACCGAGCGTGAGCTGGAATGCCTGTTCTGGATCGCCGAGGGCAAGACGAGCGACGAGATTGCCATGATTCTCGGAATCTCACGCAATACCATCAACAACTATATCACCAGCGTCATGCGCAAGACCGCCACCAAGACCCGCTCGGAGGCTATAGCCTTCGCGGTGCGAAACAATCTCGTTTAAGGGCTTACCGGATGCGCTATCAGCCAGACAGGATGACGGATAGGCCCGCCGAATCGCGGCTTACCCGTTCCGGCAGGATTTCCGGCCGCTCCGATCTCTTTCCGAAACTGGTGTCGATGCTGAAGCTGATCGATGCGCAGCATTTCGCCGTCTATCGCCTTCATGGCTCGGGCCTGCCGCACAAGCAGCGGCTGGTCTGCGAACTCGACAATTGGGGCTCGGCCAATTCCGTCGTCGGCAAATCCTTCGTGGAAGCCTATGGCGAAGCAATGATCGAGCATATCGACAAATCCCTGCTTCCGCTGATGTGGAATGGCCGCGATAGCGACAGCACGGCTGAAACGCCGGACTTTGCCGTTTTCACGCAGCGCCTGAAGCCGCATCTTCTGCCCTTCGCCGGCGTGGCGTTTCCGGTGCGGCTCGGCGCGGTCGGCAACGGCTATATCGTCTTTACGGCCAAGTTCATGGATCTCGCGAGCGAGATGATCGTCGAGCTGCATGGCCGCAGCTGCCAGATCATGATGGAGCTCCTGTCGCTGGATGAACGGCGCTCGCAGGCCGCCGAGGCGTTGAGCGAGCGTGAGATTGCCTGCCTGCAGCTTGCCGGCGACGGGCGCATCAGCGAGGAGATTGCCGAGAAACTGGGATTGTCGGTCCACACCGTCAACGCCTATCTCGGATCGGCGACCATCAAGCTCGACAGCGTCAACCGTATCCAGGCGATCGCGAAGGCGATCCGCTTCGGCTACATAAGCTGAGACAGCGGCGCCTTAGGCATGATGCCGAGAAATGTGAGCGGTTTTCGGACGACATCATGCTCTGCTTCTTTGATTCCAGAGCGGATTCAGATTTTAGGTCGAAACGACCTAAAATCATCCGGCTCCAGCGAATCACCTTTGCAGATTTCGAAATGATGAATCTTTTCAGACTGCGTGCGCGGCTTCGCCGCGAATGACGTAGCGAGCGTCTCTGAGGCTGCGTGCGAGCAGCGCCGTGTTTTCGTCCGGGTCGGACGATGCCTTGTCGAAGGCGATATGATTGATCTCGATGCCGGCAAGGTGTTCCGTCAGCGCCAGCTTGGCATAGATGGTGACGCCCTGCGGCTTGATTTCCAGGTCGAGCGTGACCTCCGCCGGCCCGCCCCAATCGAGCTTGTAATCCCCGCCAAGACCGAAATTGACAATGCCTGGAAGGAAATAGAGTTCGGCGGCCGAGGCCACGAGGTCACCAAGATTGCCGTATCGTTCGAAGCGCAGCAGGGAAATCAGGTCGGCTGCATCGAGGAGGCGCAGCTCGCTGGCGACGGGGCTGATGGCTTCGGCTAGTATTTGTTCGCGTTGGGCAGAGTAGGGGCATTTTTTCATTCGGTTTATCGTACCCGTTTTCTATTCGGCTGCGCGGCGTAGACCCGATGGATGAGCTCGGCGACAGCCTTGTAAAATACTGACGGTATGACGCTATCAACCGAGACTTGCGCAAACATGGAGCGCGCGAGCGGCGGATCTTCGAAAACGGGAATATTGTTTGCCTCGGCTATCTCCCTGATCTTCAAGGCGATCAGGTCCTGGCCCTTGGCGACGACGACAGGCGCATCGTTTTCCGCTTGCACATAGCGCAGCGCAACGGCGAAGTGAGTCGGGTTGGCGATGACAAGAGTGGCGCGGGGCACCTGCTTCATCATGCGCCGGCGGGCCCGGTCGCGTGCGACCGAGCGCTGGCGCGACTTGACGATGGGGTCGCCCTGGGACTGCTTGTGTTCGTCCTTGACCTCCTGCTTGGTCATTTTCAGCTGGTCGAACCAGTGATAGCGGCTCCAGAGCAGGTCGGCGATGCCGACGATCGCGGTTGCCATCAACACGATGACGAGGATTCGCTGAACCACCGTCGACAGGCGCACGAAGATGGTCTGCGGATCGGAAACCATCGAATCGATCGCGTGGAAGAACTGGCCGCGCAGCACGAAAAACATGACGATGCTGACGAGCACGATCTTTGCGAGCGATTTGCCGAATTCAACCAGGCCGGTCGTGCTGAAGATACGCTTGAAACCCGACGTGGGCGATATGCGCGAAAACTGCGGCCGGATTCGCTCCAGGACAGGGGTTGGCAGATTCTGGAATATCGAGGCGCCGATGCCGAAGACGAAGAAAAGCACCACGGCCGGCAACACCATGTTTCCGGCTTCCCAGCCTATGCGGATGAATAGCGAGATCGCATCGGGACCCGTATCGAGCCGCCATTGATCCGGCTTTTCGAAGAGATCCCGCAATATCTCGCCCACGCGGCCCATGCGCGTCGGCAGGAAGAAGGTGACGTAGATGACCGTTGCCAGCATGGAGGCAAAGAGCGTGGCCTCCCTGGAGTGGGGCACATTGCCCTTCTCGATGGTATCGCGGAGTTTTTTCTCCGTCGGTCGTTCTGTTTTACTGTCCTTGTCTTCGTCAGCCAAAGCAGCCGCCCTTTGCGCAACGGAAAGAGGCCGCGCTTCATGCGCGGCCCATAGCTTGTCAGTCTATGACGTTTTCGCTGGCCGCGCCGCGTTTACGCCGCTTCTTCCACAGGCGTATTTTCTCGGGGCTTGAGCTCGATCTGGCCGGAATTGGCAAGCCGGATGGCTTCCTGGGCGATAGCGCGCCGGGCGATGGCGATTTCTCGCGGATTGATGCCCGTATTGCCCATCTGCAGGTCTGATTCGATCATGCGGCGCTGACGCGGGCTGATCGAGGACAGGACGATCTCGCGAATCTCGTTGCCGGATCCCCGCAGCGCCATCGTCAGGATGTCGGAGGCGATGTCGTTGAGCAGCAGCACGCGGCTCGGCTGCGGCATACGCGTGAGATCGTCGAAGAGGAAGATCTTCGGACGGACCTTCTCGACCGATTCCTTGTTGATCGATTCCAGCGAGCTCAGCAGGGTATCGACCTGCGGCTTGTCGAGCTCGTTCATCAGGTCGGCGACCTTCGTGGAGCCGGAAGTGTTGCGTTCGGCATCGATCTCGGCCATCAGCGCGAGCACGCGGTTGTCAATGATCTGGGCCGCCTTGGGACTGACGTCCTTGATATTGACGGTGCGGTTCATGACGTCTGCACGCTGGGCTTCGGGAAGCTGCAGCAGGATCTTCGCGCCGAAGGCCGAAGGCATCATGGACAGTACGTAGGCGATGGTCTGCGGATGTTCCCGCAGGAAGAACTTGGCGACGAAGACCGGATCGGCTTCGCCCAGACGATCCCAGATGGACGTCTCGTAGGCCTGGAACGCGGTGCGGCGGCCAAGCAGGCTATCGACCTCATCCGGCGTCAGACCCTCTTCGAGAATGCTTTCGATGGCCTTGGCGTTATCCATGAGGCCGGCGCCCTCGGTGAAGAGGTCTTCGAATTCCGCCACGAGCTGCGCCAGTTCGTCCGGCGGAATGAGCCGCAGTGATTGCGCCGAGGCGATGATCATCTGCAGCTCGTTCTGCGTGAAGTATTTCAACAACCGTCCTGCCACCTGCTTTCCCATAGCGAGAAGCACGGCCGCTGCTTTTTCAGTCTGAGTCAACGGTTTCTCGGCAATTGCGCCGCTGAAATCGTCAAAGTCCATCATGGTCTTCGTCTCCATCCCGCAGGGGGAGTGGGCTCATCCTGAGCCGGGTTCAGCTTTTCTTCGCGTTATAAATTTCAGTGAGCTTGATGCCGAATCTGGTGTCGTCATGGTCCAGAACGGTAATCTCGCCCCGGCCGATTTTGCGGCCGTTCACGGTAATCTCGACCGGCTCGCCGATCTTCTTGTCGAGCGCGATGATGGCGCCCTCGGCCAGGCTCATCAGGCCGGATACGGGCATGCGGCTGCTGCCGAGAACGATCTGGACGTCGATCGGGATGTCCATGATCAGGTCCATATTGGCGGCCAGTGCGCTGCCGGGAGCAGCAGGCGCCGCGGAAACGTCCGCGAAGTCACCACCGTCGAAGGCGGGCTCGGAATTGTCGTCGCCGAAATCGCCGAAGGTAGAAAGGTCGGTGCTTGTTTCCGCCCCGAACGTATCGGCGCCGAAGTCAGGCAGATCGCCGTCGCTATCCTTCTTCAGAACGCCGCGCAGACCGTCGATGGCCTCGTCCAGGGCGGCGTCGCTGCTTGAAATGTCCAGCGATTCCTCGCTGCTTTGCTTTGTCTTCTTCGTAGCCATGAAATCACTATTCCAGTTGAAACTTGCCTCAAGCTGCCGTGGGTGGGCGACCGACCACCTTCAGCTAGTCAATTCATCAGGTGTCGAAGAAGCTCGTCGTCGGAATTGACGTTATCCTTGACACGCACCGTATAATTTTCGCCAGAACGGCCGAATTCGCAGATGTAAAGGTCTTTGCTGTTGGCGCTGACTTCGACCCGGACGTCGCCGGTATTATCCATGAAGGGGATGACATCGCCGACCGCGAGCTTGGAAATGGTGTCGAGCGTCAGCGATTGCAGCCGGATGCGTGCCTCAAGCGTCACCTGCGAGCGGCGCACCTGCTCGCCGAGCTGATCCGACCATGCCTGGGAGGCGGCCGTCGGGTTCTTGGCGCGCGGAGCGCTCACGACAGTGCGCAGCAGATCGCGTTGCGGCACGATGATGACGATCTGGGACATCGATTTGCCGAGCGAGATCGTCATGGTGATCGCGGCCGCAAAATCATTCCCCTCGTCGCCGGCGGACTTCGGGCGATCCTCGATATTGTAGGGCGGGTCGAGATAGGGCTCGAAGCCGCCGGGCGCATTGACGGCCGAGCGCAGCACATTGGCGATCTTGTCGAACACCATGACGGAAAGGTCGAGCTCGATGGCGGAAAGCGGCCGGGCCACCGCTGCTTCCATGTCTTCCGGGCGCGCACCGAGCATGTGTTCCATCAGCGTCATGATGAAGCCGGCACCGCAGCCGAGGACGAATTTCGGCGCCCAATTGCGCAGCGAGCCGTTGATGAGGGCATGGTTGCCGCCCAGCCCGGCGATCAGGTCGTTCATCGGGCCGGACTGGCAGCCGGCATAGGCGATGGTGATATCCAGGCCGGTCTCGCTCTTGATGATGTCGGGCAGGAATTCGGCATAGACCTGGGTGAAGGCTGCGCCGAGCTTGGCAAGCGTTGCCTGGTCGCCGAGATTGCCGGTAAGTCTGGCAAAGAGGGTGAGGTCCATCGTCTGTGCCTTGGAAGCGGATTGCGGGCTCATGATCGTCAGGCTGCCTTGCTTTCGCCGCCGGGGTTCATCATCTCCTGCTCGACGGCATCGATCGAGGGACGTTCGTAGGAGGAGATGGTCTTGCGGCCATATTCGAGCGCAACCTGCGGCACCGATCCGTTCATGTAGGCGAGCAGCGTCTGCTTCACGATCACGTAGAGGCGATGCTGTTTGTTGCGTACCACCTTGATCTGCGAAACCAGCGGCGCGCAGACCGAATAGGACAGGATGATGCCGAGGAAGGTGCCGACCAGTGCCGAGCCGATGAGATGGCCGAGCACTTCGGGTGATTCGTTGATGTGGCTCATCGCCTTGATGACGCCGAGAACGGCGGCGACGATACCGATCGCCGGAAAGGAATCGCCCATGATCGTGATCGAGTGATAGGGCTTCATCTTGTCGTGCATCATGGTGTCGAGTTCTTCATCCATCAGCGCCTCGATCTCGTGCGAGCGGGCGTTGCCGATGATGATGAGACGGACATAGTCGCAGATGAAGGCTGTCAGGTCCTTGTTCTTCAGGACCGTCGGCGCGGCCTTGAAGATCGTCGATTCATCGGGATTGTCGATATGGGCTTCGATCTCGTTGCGCGACTTGGTGCGCAGGTCGCGCATCAGGGCATAGAGCACGCCGAGCGTGTCGAGATAATCGCGCTCCTTCGGAACCGCATGCCGGAAGGCTTCCCCGAGCGCTCTGCCCGAATCCTTCACCACTTTCATCGGATTGGCCATGATGAAGCCGCCGAGGCCGGCGCCTGCGATAATGACAAATTCGAAGGGCTGGAACAGCGCTCCTACGTCTCCGCCCATAGCCATGAAGCTGCCTATGATGCAGCCGCAGGTCACTACAAATCCGATAATAATATTCATCGTCGGTCCACACCTGAACGTTGCTTCATATGATGAACTAGGGGAGCTGCCTTGCGTGAGGCTGTTCGATGGGACCGTTGACGCGCTTTTTGCCTTGTCAGCTTCGCACAAGCCAAGCCCTGCAGGATGATGGGTAAGGGCATCCATGCCCCGCTAACGAAATGTAGGAGCGCCGGTGGCGTTTCCTTTCCCGTTATTCTCCAATGTCCGGAGGGCGTTGAAAATGCAGTCTGGTATCTATGTCGCGCTATCGTCCCAGATGGCGCTCGAGCGGCGCTTGACCACGATCGCCGATAATTTGGCCAACGTGAACACGACGGGCTTTCGTGGCACCGAGGTCAAGTTCGATCAGGTCCTCAGCAATACCCAAAACAAGCTCAACGCCAAGGTCGCCTTCGTCTCGCAAGGCAATGATTATCTCTCCACCGACAATGGCGAACTTCAGAATACCGGCAATCTCTTCGATTTTTCGGTCAAGGGCGATGCCTATTTCGGCCTCAACACGCCGGCGGGCCTGGTAATCACGCGCGACGGCCGTTTCACCATGACCGACAGCGGTGCGCTGGTCTCCACGCGCGGCTTCCCCGTGCTGGATCCCGGCGGCGCCCCGATCCAGCTCGATCCGGCGGGGGGCGCTCCGGCCGTTGCATCGAACGGCGTGATCACACAGAATGGCCGGACCATGGGTCAGATCGGCCTCTACAGCGCCGATGTCGGCAAGGGCTTCCTGCGCTACGAAAACAGCGGCATCCTGCCGACCGATACGCCTCAGCCTGTTATCGATCGTTCGAATATCGGCATCGCTCAGGGTTATCTGGAAAACTCCAACGTCAACGGCATGCGGGAAATGACCAACCTGATCGAGGTCAGCCGCGCCTTCGACAATATCAGCACGCTTACCAGCAGCAGTGAAGGCACGCTTACCGACGCCATCAAGACCCTCGGCGGCAGCCAGTAAAGAGGCGGATGATGGTCGAGGATCGGTTGCCGGAGGGCGCGATGTCGCCGAAGCTTTCGCATATGGCCGCTCTGGCGGGCCAATATGCGATGGCGGAGAATGCCGTGGCCCATGGCGGCCATGTGCGCACCATCGCTGCCGGGCACTATACCGTCGCGGGCCTCTCCAGGCAGGTGCGTCTCGGCGATTTCGTCGCGCACCGTTCCCAGACCGGCATCCATCTCGGCGAAGTCGTCCGTGTGGAGCCGGAGCTCACCTATGTCTGTCCGATCGAGCCGGGCGAGCCGATCGGTATCCAGGATACCATCATCCGCAAGGGTGCCTTCCGCATCGCGCCCGACAATAGCTGGTGCGGCCGCACGATCAATTCGCTGGGCGAGCCGATCGACGGGCTCGGGCCGCTGACGGCGGGTCTTGAATCGCGCTCGATCTCCAATACTGCCCCGCCGTCCATGACGCGCAAGCGTGTCGAAACCGGCTTCAAGACCGGCGTGCGCGCCATCGATATCTTCTCGCCGCTCTGCCTTGGCCAGCGCCTGGGTATCTTTGCCGGCTCCGGCGTCGGCAAATCGACGCTGCTGTCGATGCTGGCGAGAGCGGAAGCCTTCGACAAGGTGGTGATCGCGCTCGTCGGCGAGCGCGGCCGCGAGGTACGCGAATTCATCGAGGATACGCTGGGTTCGCATATGCAGAAATCGGTGGCGGTCGTCGCGACGAGCGATGAAAGCCCGATGCTGCGCAAGATGGCGCCGCTTTCGGCGATCACCATCGCCGAGCATTTCCGCGATCAGGGCGACAATGTGCTGCTGATCGTCGATAGCGTCACACGTTTCGCCCATGCCATTCGCGAGGTGGCGACCGCATCCGGCGAGCCGCCGATCGCGCGCGGCTATCCGGCCTCGGTCTTCACCGAGCTGCCGCGCCTTCTCGAGCGCGCCGGCCCGGGACCGGAGGGCACCGGCACGATCACAGCCATCATTTCGATCCTGGTCGATGGCGACAATCACAACGATCCGATCGCCGATTCCACCCGCGGCATTCTCGACGGCCATATCGTTCTTCAGCGTAGCCTTGCCGAGGAAGGCCGCTACCCGCCGATCGATCCGCTCGCATCCGTATCGCGTCTCGCCCGCAAGGCCTGGTCATCCGATCAGGAAAAACTGGTGTCCCGGCTGAAGGCGCTTGTGCATCGCTACGAGGAAACGCGCGATCTGCGCCTGATCGGCGGCTATCGCCAGGGCAGCGACCCCGATCTCGATATCGCGGTGCGTCAGGTGCCGATCATCTACGACATCCTGAAACAGACCCCGGGCGAAGAGCCATCGGCGGATGCCTTCACCGATCTTGCCACCGCTCTCAGGAATGCCTCGAGCGGCGTTCCGGTCAGGGGCAAGTGATGATCATCAGCAAGCTTAGCGCGATTTTTCCTTGCCTGCATCCAGCCGGGTATCGCCGAATTTCGTGCCGAAAGAGGTGCCAGAAGTGATGGAATCCGACGCAGACGATCCGGTCGCCCCGCCGAAGCAGGCGAGAAGGCGAACCGTTGCGGATAGGGCGCTGGCCTTTACGGGGCTGGCGCTTGCCGGCGCCTCGGCCTTCTTTCCCTGGTACGTCTTTCTCAATCCGGACAAGTTCGGCATTCACGTCGCCGAAGGCGAGCGCACCCGCGATCTGCCGAATTGGCCCAGCCGCGAGATCGTCAGCGTCTCGCCGCTCGCTATAACCAACAAGAACCCGAGCGCGCCGAAGGATCTTATTCCCGATCCGCTGACGACGGCGACGGTCAGCAATGCCGGACGCGAGGACGACCGGGGGGAGCCGGCCGACCAGCAGCCGCTCCCCGGCAAGTCCCCGTTCCACCTGCTGCACGTCGCAAATGGCCGAGCGCTCATCGAGGACGATACCGGCATGTATGTCGTGCGGGTCGGTTCGGTTCTGCCCGACAGCAGCCGGCTGGCTTCGATCGAACAACGAGACGGAAAATGGGTCATCGTCACGTCGGCGGGCGATGTCTACGGCAACAATTGAAAAGCCGAAAACGCCGAAGTTTCAGGCATTTCGAAGACCTTTACAGGAACGCATTTCCCGCAAGTCCCACGCAAGATTATCCCGCTAGGTTTCTAGTGTAAGAACGGAGAGAAGGCCATGCAACCCATACAGCTCTTTGACCTGGCCTCGCGGCAAGCCGAGTGGCTTCAGGTGCGCCAGGAGGTTGTTGCCGGCAATATCGCCAATGCCAATACGCCGAAATATCGCGCCAAGGACGTGACGCCGTTCCAGGCCGTTCTGGATAATCAGAACGTCAACATGGTCCGGACCAATCCGGCGCATCTTTCGGGAAACGAATTCAGCACGAGCGGCAACGTCAACGTCGAGGAAGCTCCGCTCGCCCAGGAAATCGGCGTCCAGGAATCGGGTAACACCGTCGGCCTGGAAGACGAGCTTGCCAAGGCCGGTGACATCAAGCGCCAATACAGCTTGAACACCGCGCTCATAGGCTCCTTTCATCGCATGATGTTGATGACCGTAAAACAATAGATGAAGTGAAGATGCCATGGACCCCTTATCAGCCGCATTGAAAATTGCAGGCTCCGGCCTGGAGGCTCAATCGACTCGTCTGCGAATCGTCTCCGAAAATATCGCCAACGCCCGATCGACGGGCGATACGCCCGGCGCCGATCCCTACAGGCGCAAGACGGTGACCTTCGGCGCCGAACTGGATCGCGCCAACGGCCTCACCACTGTCGGTGTCAAGAAGCTTGGTGAAGACACGGGCAAGTTCGTCGAAGAATACGATCCCGACAATCCGGCGGCGGATCAGAAGGGCTACGTCAAGATGCCCAACGTCAATATTCTCGTCGAAATGGCCGATATGCGCGAAGCCAATCGCTCCTACGAAGCCAATCTGCAGACGGTCCGGCAGGCCCGTGATCTCATCTCCTCCACTATTGATCTGCTGAAGAACCAATGATCGACACGATTAAGAATGTAGCCTCCATCTCGGCGACCCGCGGCCTCGGCAGCATCGCCACGGATCTGACCTCCGCCGCCTCCAGCGCGATGAATGCCTCGCCGGCCGTCGCCATGGGAGCGGATGCCGGAATGAGCTTCGCGTCGGTCATGTCGAACGTTGCGAAGGATTCCATCAATTCGCTGAAGGAAGCGGAAGGCGCCTCCTTTGCCGGTATCAAGGGCACGATGAGCACCCGCGAGGTGGTCGACAAGGTCATGCAGGCCGACCAGACCCTGCAGACTGCAATCGCTCTGCGCGACAAGGTCGTCTCAGCCTTTCTCGATATCACGAAGATGCAGATATAGAGCGGGCTTCCCCGTTCTAATTACCTGATTTGGCGAGAGTCTTTCACAAGCCCTTCCATGGCTTCGAAGGTTCCGCCCTAGATCCAAGGACGAAAGCATGAGAGCGCTCGCAATCGCCGCGACGGGCATGGATGCCCAGCAGACCAATCTCGAAGTAATCGCGAACAACATCGCGAATATCAATACGACGGGTTACAAGCGCTCGCGCGCCGAGTTCTCCGACCTTCTCTATCAGACGGAGCGTGCCAAGGGGATCGCCAACAGGCCGAACCAGGCGGTGGTGCCGGAAGGCGCCAATATCGGTCTCGGCGTGCAGACGACCGCGGTGCGCAACATCCAGATCCAGGGCGAGCTGTCGCAGACGCAGAACGATCTCGACGTCGCGCTCGTCGGCCGTGGCTGGTTCCAGATCAAGATGCCCGACGGCACGACCGCCTACACCCGCGCCGGCTCCTTCAACAAGAGCGATACCGGTCAGATCGTCACGCCGGATGGCAATGTGCTGGAGCCGGGCATCACTGTCCCGAACAATGCCAGCAAGCTCACCATCAGCCAGTCCGGCGAGATCTCCGCGATCATCGGCACCGCGACGACGCCGACCGTGCTTGGCCAGCTGCAGATCGCCAATTTCGTCAATGAAGCCGGCCTGCAGCCGATGGGAAGCAATCTCTTCGTTCAGACGCCGGCTTCCGGCGATCCGGTCGTTTCCGATCCGAACGAGAACGGCTTTGCCTACATGAAGCAATACTATCTGGAATCGTCGAACGTCGATCCGGTCAAGGAAATCACCGATCTGATCACGGCGCAGCGCGCCTATGAGATGAATTCCAAGGTCATCACGACGGCCGACGAAATGGCGCAGATCGTCAGCAAGAACCTGAAGTAGCAAGAGGGACGGGCCGAACATGAGGTTTCGCCGGATGAAAAGCTTAGCAATGGCATGGTTCGCCGCGGCGAGCCTTTCCGTCGTATTCGCTTCGGCCATGCCCGCCCGGGCTGTCAGCGCCGATGGTTCCGCGCTCGGTACCGCCGTGGTGCCGACCGAGACGATCTATCCGGGCGATATCATCAGCAGCGGTCAGCTCGAAGAGGTCGAGGTCACCAATCCCAATCTGAGCGGTGATTACGCCAAGCGGCTTCGCGACGTAACGGGATTGGTATCGAAGCGGACGCTTCTTCCCGGCCGCACGATTTCGGTTTCCGCCCTGCGCCAGCCCTATGCTGTGACGCGCGGTTCCAATGTCCGCCTGGTGATGAGCATGGGCAGCATGACGATCACGGCGGCAGGCACGCCGCTGGATGATGGCGCCGTCGGCGACAGTGTGCGCGCCCGCAACATGGATTCGGGCATCATCGTCAACGGCACCGTCCTTCAAAACGGCACGATCCGCGTGGTCGCGAAATGAAACGGCTTCGTCAACTTCTCGCAGTCCTCTTCGCATTGCCGAGCCTGATCGTGGCCGATCCGGCCCTCGCGATGCAATCGCGCATCAAGGATATCGCGTCGCTGCAATCCGGCCGCGACAACCAGCTGATCGGCTATGGTCTGATCGTCGGCCTCCAGGGAACGGGCGACGGCCTGCGTTCCTCGCCATTTACCGAGCAATCCATGCGCGCGATGCTGCAGAACCTCGGCATCTCGACCCAGGGCGGTCAATCCGCCGCGAAGAATACGGCCGCCGTCATGGTAACGGCGAACCTGCCGCCCTTTGCAAGCCCCGGCAGCCGCATCGATGTGACGGTGAGCTCGCTCGGTGACGCGTCGTCGCTGCGTGGCGGCACGCTGATCATGACCTCGCTGAGCGGTGCGGACGGGCAG
Organism: Rhizobium aureum; assembly: GCF_030182495.1. Taxonomy (NCBI): domain Bacteria; kingdom Pseudomonadati; phylum Pseudomonadota; class Alphaproteobacteria; order Hyphomicrobiales; family Rhizobiaceae; genus Rhizobium; species Rhizobium aureum. The sequence continues at coordinate 213,398 of NZ_JAQJCI010000009.1, forward strand.
ATCTATGCCGTCGCGCAGGGCTCGGTCATCGTCTCCGGCTTCCAGGCGCAAGGCGCCGCCGCAACGGTGACCGAGGGCGTCACGACGGCCGGCCGCGTGCCCGGCGGCGCGATCATCGAGCGGGAGCTGCCGTCTCGCTTCAAGGATTCCGTCAACCTGGTCCTGCAGCTGCGCAATCCCGACTTCTCCACCTCGATCCGTATTGCCGACACGGTCAATACCTGGGCGACCTCGCGTTTCGGCGCGCCGATCGCGGAGGCCAAGGATTCGCAGGAGGTGACGGTCGCCAAGCCGAAGATGGCGGATCTGACGCGGCTGATGGCCGATATCGAAAACCTCAATGTCCAGACCGATACGCCGGCCAAGGTTGTCATCAACGAACGCACCGGAACGATCGTCATCGGCGCCGATGTCCGCGTCTCGCCGGTCGCCGTCAGCTATGGAACGCTGACCGTGCAGGTGAGCGAGAATCCGCAGGTGATCCAGCCGGAACCTTTCTCCGACGGACAGACCGCCATCCAGGATCAGACCGATATCACCGCCACCAAGAGCGGCGGCCGTGTCGCAGTACTGGAAGGGCCTGACCTGAAGACGCTGGTCTCCGGCCTCAACAACATCGGCGTCAAGCCGGACGGCATCATCGCCATCCTGCAAGGCATCAAGTCGGCCGGCGCCCTGCAAGCGGAGCTCGTGCTGCAATGATCCTGACCGTCATCGCCAGAAGAATACTGGTAGCCTGCAGTCTCGCAATGGGCGCCATGATGCTGGTGCCGCTAGACGTGGCTTCGGCGCAGGAAGCGCCGAAACCCGCCGATCCCGCTTCCAGCCAGGATGAGATCCGGCAGTTCTGCACCAATATTGCCGATCCGGCCCGCGATCAGCGCTATCTGCTGCAAAAGCAGGAGCTGGAACAGCTTCGGACCGACATCGACCAGCGCATCGCCACCATGGACAAGCGCAAGGCCGAATACGAGGACTGGCTGAAACGCCGCGACGATTTCCTCAAGACCGCCGATCTCGGCCTGGTCGATATCTATAAGAACATGAAGCCGGATGCGGCGGCGGCGAGCCTCAACGACGTCAAGACCACGATTGCCGCTGCGATCATCATGAAGCTTTCGTCGCGCCAATCGAGCCTGATTCTTGCGGAGATGGATGCGAAGAAGGCGGCCGTCATCACCAATATCATCGCCAGCGCATCCGACCCGAATACATCGAAGTCGAAGGACCCCTCATGAACACGCGTCTTACGGCCGCCTGCGCAATCGTCGTCTTTCTAGCCGGTTGCCAGTCGCAGGCCCTCAGGGAAATCGGCAGGGCGCCTGCCATGAGTCCGATCGGCAGCGGCCTGCAATATGCGCAGACGCCGCAGATGCTGCAATATCCGAAGCGGCCGCATCAGGTTGCGCAAGGCTATTCGCTCTGGAATGATTCGCAGGCGGCCCTCTTCAAGGACGCGCGCGCGCTTAATGTCGGCGACATCCTGACCGTCACGATCCAGATCAACGACAAGGCGAACTGGGACAATGAGACCAATCGCAGCCGCACGAACAAGAGCGATATGAACTGGGATATCTCGGCCAAGATCTTCGGCTGGAGACCCGCCACCAACGCTGACGCGACCTCGGGCTCCGACACCAGCACCGACGCCAAGGGCAAGATGCAGCGCTCCGAGCAGATCAACCTCCTGGTCGCCGCCGTCGTGACCGGCATTCTCGAAAACGGCAACCTGATGATCAGCGGCTCGCAGGAAGTCCGCATGAACCAGGAAATCCGCATTCTGAACGTTGCCGGCATCGTGCGGCCTCAGGACGTCACCGCGGATAACACGATTTCCTACGACAAGATCGCCGAGGCCCGCATCTCCTATGGCGGACGCGGTCGTTTGACGGAAATACAGCAGCCGCCGCGAGGCCAGCAGGCCGTGGATCTGCTGTCGCCGCTCTGACGGCTGACGATATCGGCTGGTGCCGGATGATCTCAGGTCGACTCGGCCTGCAATCTGAATCCGCGCCAGTATAAAATAGCGAGAGCATGATGCCGAGGATTGCCGACATTTTTCGGCATCGTGCTCTGCCAGACAACGGACGGATAGGGACATGGCAGCCACAGACGAATCGGCAAAGGGCAAGGGATCGCCGCTGATCATGACGATCGTCGGACTTCTGCTGCTGACCGTTCTTGGCGGCGGTGGCGGCTGGGTGCTTGGAACCGTCGTCGCGCCGAGGATCAAGGCCGCTACCGCTGCCGTACAGAAGACGATCCTGGCCGCCGGTGACAGCAAGCAGGCGGCCGCCGCAGCACAAGCGAACGGTATCGTAGCGCTCGACCCGATCACCACCAATCTTGCCTACCCGTCGCAGAGCTGGGTAAGACTGGAACTCGCCCTGGTCTTCAAGGGGCCTGCGGATGCTCAGCTCGCCCAGGCGATCCATCAGGATATTCTTGCCTATATCCGCACGGTTTCCCTGCAGCAGATCGAGGGCGCGCGGGGACTGCAATATCTTCGGGATGACATTCAGGAGCGTGTTGACCTGCGCTCGGAAGGACGAGTATCGAAAGTTATGTTCAGAACTTTCGTGATCGAATGATTCGATTAATACTTGCCCTATCTATATTAGTGATTTCTGTATTGTCGCCTGAACTGGCGATGGCGCAGCAATTGTCGCAACAGCTTCCCACCGATCTTCTGAATGCTCCGGTCAACGGCTCTGTCGCCGCCTGGATCATCCGCACGTTCGGGCTCCTGACGATCCTTTCGATCGCGCCGGGCATCCTGATCATGGTGACGAGCTTTCCGCGCTTCATCATCGCGTTTTCGATCCTGCGCACCGGCATGGGCCTATCGTCGACGCCGTCGAACATGATCCTTCTGAGTCTCGCCCTGTTCATGACCTTCTATGTCATGTCGCCGACCTTCGATCAGGCGTGGAAGGATGGCGTGCAGCCGTTGCTTGCCAATCAGATTTCGGAGGCCGACGCCGTGCAGCGCATCGCCGAGCCGTTCCGCACCTTCATGTCGAACAATACGCGCGACAAGGATCTGAAGCTTTTCGTCGACCTGGCGCAGGAGCGCGGCCAGACGACCGTAGTCGACAACAAGATCGATTATCGCGTCCTGATTCCGGCCTTCATGATCTCGGAGATTCGGCGCGGCTTCGAAATCGGCTTCCTTGTGGTCCTGCCGTTTCTGGTCATCGATCTGATCGTGTCGACCATCGTGATGGCCATGGGCATGATGATGCTGCCGCCGACCTCGATCTCGCTGCCATTCAAGATTCTCTTCTTCGTGCTGATCGACGGCTGGAACCTTTTGGTCGGCAGCCTGGTCCGCTCTTTCCACTGAAAAGACAGGAACGAAGCGATCGCCGGAGGTTTGCGGCTCCGCCGATCGCTGGGCTTTATTCGGCCGCGATCGCCGCCGAGCTCTGGTCTTCTTCCATAAATGCTTGCGCGCGCATGGGCAGCGCTGGGACGTCCATATGGTCGGGTGCGAGACCCTGCTTGGCCCGGTCCACCATCATCTCGAAGGCCGCCTCCAGATGGCGTGTGAAGCGCTCGGCGTCGAAGAGCGGTTTGATGTAGCGGTTGGCGGCCAGCGTCTCCTTGAACTGCGCAATGCGTTCCGGCTGGCTGGCGAGCTGCACCGCCATATCTTCGTAGGCTTGAAGGTCCTCGGCGACCAGCTCCGGCACACCGATGGCGTTCAGCAGGCTTTCGCTGACGCGCGAGGCAAAGTTGGTGCCCTTCATGGTGAGAACCGGCAAACCGCCCCATAGCTGCTCGGACGTGGTCGTATGGCCGTTGACGGGGAAAGTATCCAGGCCGAGATCGGCAAGCTGCTGGCGATCGATGTGATCCTCGTAGCGAATGCGTGTGGTAAAGACGACCCGCTTGCGGCTGATGCCACGCGCTTCCAGACGTGCCCAGAGATTGGCCTCTGCGCGCGGGCCGTTACAGAGCAGCCAAAGCACGCTGTTCTTGGTGCGCTTGAGGATATTGCACCACACGTCGACCATCTGTGAGGTGATCTTGCGGTTGCCGTTGAAGGAGGCGAAGACGAAGGCGTCTTCGGGAAGCTTGTGCTGCGCGCGGGTCGTCGGCCGCGGCTTCGGGCGGTTGAGCGGATCGTTCGGCTGGTAGCATTCGGGCAGGCGGCAGAACTTCTCGTGGAAATGCGGCTTCGAATGATCTGGAAGGACATAATGGTCGCCGACGATGTAATCGAGGTCGATGTTGATCACAGAGCCCGGAAAACCGAGCCAGGAAACATGGATCGGAGCTGCCATATGGTTGAGGATAACCGCGCGGCTTCCTTTGGTGTGTCCCTTGAGATCGACGAGAATGTCGATGTTCCGGGATCGGATCTCCGCTGCCGCGCCCTGGTCGGACAGACCGCGAACGTCGACCATCGTTCCCCACTTCTGATGATCGAACCCTTGTTCCTTCTGGGAAGCGAGATCGGAATGGTCGAAAAGGGTGATCTCGAACCGATCCCTGTCGTGCAGCTCCAGGGTCCGCTGCATCAGCTTCATCGTCGCGTGGCCAGGCCAGAAATCGGACGAGAGATAGCCGACGCGGATCTTGTTGCTCCATGTGTGTGGCAACTTGCGACGAGCCTCGGCAAGGCCGGGGGGCAAGGGTTTTGTGTCGTGGATCGCATGCTTGTTAATTGCTTCATCGCCACACCAATGCAGGTGGAAGAAGGGATTGTCCGGGATCACGTAGGAGAGATTGCCCTCTGCCAGTGCGGCTGTGATCGGCGGCATGTATCTGTCGACAACCGCGAGATCGGATATTTCTCGGGCGAAGATCAGATGGAGTATGCGAGCGATGCTGCTGTCGGGATGTTTTTTGAATAGTGTCGCAACAAGGTGCCGGTTGCTTTCGTCGTAGAGATCGTCGGTGAGGAGTTTTGCTGCCATGAGCCGATGCTTGAGCTCCGGTCCCTCGACCAGTATCGTCTTGAAGCCGCTCACGAGTTCTTTCTGCTCTCGGCTCAGGAAAATGCGGGCGAGGATGAAGGCAAGCTCCGGGTCCTTGAACGCCATTGGAAGGATCAGGTTGCCGACCGCGAGAGCCTGATCGTCATTACCGCAATCGCTGTGAAGCAGTAGCGCCTCGCGAAGATAGTCGTCGCGCTGCGGCTTCTGCCGGCCCGCCAGCTCATAGGCGCTCGCCGCATCCGATCTGAACCCGAGTTTGAGCAGTGTTTTTGCCAGCAACGCATAAGTCTTGGGCGATCTGTCGACGTTGAGCAACTCGTTCAGCGTTTCGAGTGCGCGCGTATATTGCCCCTTTTGATAGAAGCCCGACGCTGTCACAAAGGCATTTTTCGTATTCACGAGCGAGAACTCCAAGCGATATGTTGGCCGGCTCTCGGTCAAGGTCGAGGCCCCGGCATCATGGATTCGCCTGATGATCCCTTACGTAGCTTGCCTGAAACCGAAGCAACGGTTGAAAGCGCCTTTACGCATTGTTAGCCACGTTCAGGACAGGCGGTTTCCGGTGGCCCCGCGTTTAAGAAATTGGCAAGCAATGGGTGCGACCTTCCTCGCAACATGACGGGTTTGGTCCTCCAGGAAAATGGATCGAGGGGCATGAAGCTGCTCCGTCATCGCCGGTATTTCCAGTCCGGTATGTCCTCCTTTCGTATCCAGTTTCCAGGGGACACACTCAATGACCAGCATTATCACCAACAATTCCGCAATGGCCGCTCTCCAGACGTTGAAGAGCATCAGCGGTAACCTGCAGGACACGCAGAACGCCGTGTCTTCCGGCCTGCGCATCTCCAAGGCTTCCGACAACGCCGCTTATTGGTCGATCGCCACCAGCATGAAGTCCGACAACGGCGCCATCGGCGCAGTTTCCGACGCTCTCGGCCTCGGCGCCGCCAAGGTTGACACCGCTTCGACGGCCGTCACCAGCGCCATCGACATCGTCGGCCAGATCAAGGACAAGCTTGCCACCGCCATGGAAGGCTCGGTTGACAAGAAGGCTGTTCAGGAAGAAATCGGCCAGCTGCAGCAGCAGCTGCAGAGCGTCGCTCAGTCGGCTTCGTTCAACGGCGAAAACTGGGTCATGGCTGCGAGCGGTGGCTCCGCTTCGGTCGTCTCGTCCTTCATCCGCGGCACCAACGGCACCGTTTCGGTCAGCACGACCTCCTACGCCTTCAACGCCGGCGCAACCGGCAACGTTCTGTTCGGCTCGAGCGGCGGCACGATCGACACGACCTCGGGCATCCTGGGTACGTCGGATGCGTCGGTTGGCGCTTCGGTCTTCAGCCTCGACATTTCCAGCATGACGAGCGGCCAGATCTCCAGCGCCCTGAACATGGTTCAGACCGCTCTGAACTCCATGACCAGCCTCGGCTCGAAGCTGGGCTCTGTCTCCAGCCGTATCGATCTGCAGACGAGCTTCGCTTCCTCGCTCTCCGACTCGATCCAGTCGGGCGTCGGCAAGCTGGTTGACGCCGACATGGAACAGGAATCGAGCAAGCTGTCCGCTCTGCAGACGCAGCAGCAGCTGGCTATCCAGTCCCTGTCGATCGCCAACTCTTCGAACCAGTCGATCCTGTCGCTCTTCCGTTAATAGGAAGCGCCAACGCAACGCGTTGGTCGAAAATCCTAAACAACAAGTTAACCGCACCTGTCTAAGGTGCGGTTTTTTTTATATTTTCCGGCTCGAGTGAGTTCAGCTTTTCTTAACTATATTGCTGTTTCTTAGGACCATCGAAGCGGCGAGTTAACCTTAACGGTTTTGGTTAACAGGCATGATGCTGAATGCCGTTACCGGTTTTAGGTCCGGAATGTCCCTTATTCAACCACTGCCAAAGGGGCAAATATCATGACGAGCATTCTTACCAACAACGCCGCAATGGCTGCTCTCCAGACGCTGCGCACCATCGGCTCAAACCTTCAGGACACGCAGAACGCCGTGTCTTCCGGCCTGCGCATCTCCAAGGCTTCCGACAACGCCGCTTATTGGTCGATCGCCACCAGCATGAAGTCTGACAACAGCGCCATCGGCGCAGTTTCCGACGCTCTCGGCCTCGGCGCCGCCAAGGTTGATACTGCAACCACCGCCGTCACCAGCGCCATCGACATCGTCAGCAAGATCAAGAGCAAGCTTGCTACCGCCATGGAAGAGTCGGTTGACAAGAAGTCTGTTCAGGAAGAAATCGGCCAGCTGCAGCAGCAGCTGCAGAGCGTCGCCCAGTCGGCTTCGTTCAACGGCGAAAACTGGGTCGTGGCTTCGAGCGGTGGCTCCGCTTCGGTCGTCTCGTCCTTCATCCGCGGCACCAACGGCACCGTTTCGATCAGCACGACCTCCTACGCCTTCGACGCCGGCGCAACCGGCAACGTTCTGTTCGGCTCGAGCGGCGGCACGATCGACACGACCTCGGGCATCCTGGGTACGTCGGATGCATCGGTTGGCGCTTCGGTCTTCAGCCTCGACATCTCCAGCATGACGAGCGGCCAGATCTCCAGCGCCCTGAACATGGTTCAGACCGCTCTGAACTCCATGACCAGCCTCGGCTCGAAGCTGGGCTCCGTCTCCGCTCGCATCGATCTGCAGACGAGCTTCGCTTCCTCGCTCTCCGACTCGATCGAATCCGGCGTCGGCAAGCTGGTTGATGCCGACATGGAACAGGAATCGAGCAAGCTGTCCGCTCTGCAGACGCAGCAGCAGCTCGCCGTCCAGTCCCTGTCGATCGCCAACTCTTCGAGCCAGTCGATCCTGTCGCTCTTCCGTTAATAGGAAGAACCAACGCTCTGCGTTGGTCGATGGCAAGAGCCAAACCTTCGCCGCGCCTTCTCCGGAAGGCGCGGTTTTCATTTTGGCCAGGCGAATCGACGCCAACCGGTTCAGGACGCCTTTCCCAGGGCCACGGCAGCCTTTTGCCTGACGGCATCGACGAAACCATCGAACAGTCTCCGCATAGCCACCTGCTTGTAGGGGTAGACGATCGGATCATCCATGTCGTGGACCACCATGGCGACATCGAGCTCGAACACCAGCAGGCGTCCATCAGGAAGTTCGGCGCAATCGATGCCGAAATAATCAAGCTGGATACGGCGGCAAAGGGCGGCGAAGCTTTCCTTGTGGCGCACGGCGAAATCCTGATCGAAATTTTCCATCCATGCCTGTTCGACGGCGCGTTTTGCCGCGCTCTGCTCCATGCCGGCACTCAGATAATGCACGATCCAATGGTCCGAGAGCGCCATGTGGCTCGCGAACGCCTTGCCGTTAATGAACACGATGCGCTGCTTGTTATAATAGCCGTCGGAACCGCGAAAATCGATGAAGGGCGCGACGTAGAGTTCCGGAGCGGGCTGGGCCTTCAGAAAGGCGGCAAGCTCGGTGGAGTCGGTGATGCGTTCCATGCCGTTGCCGGCATGCGTGCTGATCGGACGCACGACGAGCGGGTAGGCTAGGCCCGGAGCGCAATCGTCCAGTCGCTTCGCATCCATGGCGACGGCCGTAAGATCGGCGTGCGATACCCGATAGGTAAAGGGCGAAAGAATGGAGGGCTCATTCGCCAGCATGCCGCTGACGCCGTCGCGCGTCAGCCTTGCGATCAGTTCCGGATTGCGGTTCATCACCGGACCGTCGAATTTGGCAAGTAGCGTCTGCATATGGGCAAGAAGAGGGGCGTTTTCGGTCGATTCCCCGATCGCCATGAAGGCGACGTCATGCTCCGGCAGATCGGCGAGAGCAGATGTCTCAAGGTCGACATAGCGCAGCCATAGCATGCAGTCGCTGCCGGCCAGCAGAAAATCGAGCGGCGTATTGGCCATGAAATCGCCTTCGGTCACGAAAGCGAGTAGCCGCGGACCGGTCCCGTTGCCGTGGACGACGCAATAGTCGCGGCGCATCTGCACGGCGCTCTTCAGGATCTGGCGGGCTTCGTCGCCACGGCCGAGGGTTTGCAGGATGATCGCCATATCCAACAGCGCGGCAGCAGCGGTTGGATCCGCCGTCACACGTTGCATGAGCTCGTTCCAGAGTGGGGTCACGTCGTGACCGGCATAGACGAGAGAGACTATTTTCCGCATGCCGAGAATTCGGGCATCGCCCGGCATGTTCAGTAGGGCCGGATCGGCGATGGGGGCTTTGGTCATCAGCATTGCGGAAGATCCTGTTGGGAGCCGATTATCAAAACGCTCCGAACGAGCGCGTCGATATCCGTCTGTCGGGTACGGTGGTTTACGATCGCCGCGCGAATTGCCGGCTGACCGTTCAGATGGGTCAGGGACGGAGCGACGCGGCCTTCGGCGTGGAGACGCTCGACGATGTGGGAATTGACCGATGCCGGCACGGTTCCTTCGGCTCCGACATAGGCGAAGCAGACGATGTTGAGGGCGACGGGCGCGAGCAGTTTCAGCGCCGGCTCCTGCTCGATCCGCCATGCAAGCTCGCGTGCCAGCAGGCAATTGGCGTTCATTGCCTGCCCCAGTGCCTTGACGCCATAGGTTTTCAGGGTGAACCAGGTCTTCAGCGCCCTGAAGCCACGGGAGAGATCCGGACCGTAGTCGCAGGGCCACCAGTCGCCAGCGGCAAGTCCGGTCGCTGCGCGACTGAGATAGGCGGCATCCGAAGCAAAGGCTTGCCGCTGCCACTCGCTGTCTCGCACCAGGAGGAAGCCGGCATCATAGGGTACCTGACCCCACTTATGAAAATCGAAGGCAAGCGAATCGCAGGTTTCTATTCCCGCGAACAAAGGCGCAAGCTCCTCGCTGAGAACGCCAAGAGCGCCGAGCGCGCCGTCGACGTGAAAATGAAGATCATGGGTGTCGGCGATGCCGCGCAGGGCGGCGAGGTCATCGACGGCGCCAGTGTTGACCGTTCCCGCGCTGCCGATGAGGAGGAAGGGCGTGAAGCCTTCCTGTCTGTCGCGCAGGATCGCCTGCTCCAGCGCATCGAGATCGATCCGGCCGAGGGTATCGACAGGAATGCGCCGCAGCTGATCGCTGCCGATGCCGGACATTTCGAAGGCACGCGGAACGCAGCCATGCACTTCGCTCGACGCATAGGCAACCAGCCGGGATTCGGCGGACAGGCCGGTTGCGCGCACATTGCGTCCGAGCTTGCGGCATCTGGCGATCTGCACCGCAACGAAATTGGCCTGCGATGCTCCGGTCAGGAATATGCCGCCGGTCGTTTCCGGAAAGGAGAAGATCTGGCGCGTCCAGCGGATGATCTGGCGCTCGACCTCGATCGGCATATGGTCTCGTCCGCCGAGATTGGCGTTCAGCCCGCCCGCCAGCATCTCGGCCAGCATGCCCGCGACCGTGCCGCCGCCCTGGACCCAGCCCATGAAGCCGGGATGGATATTGCCGCTGCCGTAGGGCAGGATGTTTTCCCGGAAGATCGCGTGGACTTCGGCCAGATCACCGGCCTCCACGGGCAGCGGCGCATCGAACAGGGCGCGGGCAGAGGCGGGAGCATGTTGCCAAACCGGCTTCGGGCCGAGCGTCTGGAGATGATCGAACATGTCGTCAAGCATCTGATGGCCCTGTTTGCGCAGAGCCTGCCAGTCGTCCGGGTCGAGGCTTGTCCGCACGCGGCGATCATCCGCCGCTTGTCCGGCGTCCTGCAAACTGAACATCTCAACCTCGTCTATGGCCGGTCTTATCGACGCTGCCGTCGGAATGCCCTTGTAAAGAAGGGCGGCCGCTTTCCGCCCGACATCCGACGGATCGCTTCCATGCTACGACGCCCAAGATGGCGCGAGGCTGACTTGCGAGCCTCTAGGCTACCAGCCGCATGAATTCGTTAACTTTTGTTGGTGGCGTTAACCTTTTATTAACTCTAATGCTGTCAGTTGCAGCTAACGCAACGGTTGGTTAACCCCTTTTAAAAAGCGGTTAACAAGCATGAGGCTGATTGCCGTTCCCGGCCGCAGACCGGAATGTCCCTTCCAAATTCAGCCAAAAGGGGCACCTTCGATGACCAGCATTCTCACCAACGACGCGGCAATGTCCGCCCTTCAAACCCTGCGCGGCATCAACACGAGCCTGCAGGACACGCAGAGCCGCGTATCCTCCGGCTATCGCGTCGCCAAGGCAGCCGATAACGCCGCCTACTGGTCGATCGCGACCACCATGCGCTCCGACAACAGCGCGCTTTCCGCCGTCTCGGATGCATTGGGCCTGGGTGCTGCCAAGGTCGACACGGCCTATACGGCGATGGATAATTCCATCAACGTCGTGGAGCAGATCAAGGACAAGCTCGTCGCAGCAACCGAAAACAGCGTTTCGAAGGCTGATGTCCAAGAGGAAATCACGCAGCTTCAGCAGCAGCTGGAGAGTATCGCACAGTCCGCTTCCTTTTCCGGGCAGAACTGGATGTATGCGGTCAACGGCGCATCGGCCTCCGTCGTCTCGTCCTTTGTTCGCAACAACAATGGCACCGTTTCCGTCAACAGCACCAGCTACAGCTTCGACACCGGTTCGCAAGGTAACGTGCTGTTCGGCGCAAGCGGCGGTACGATCGATACCACCTCTGGTATTCTCGGTACTCAGCAGAATATCAACGGCACGTCCTATTCGGTCTTCAGTCTCGATATCACCAACATGACGGGTGGCGACATCGGCAAGGCCATGAACCTTATTCAGGGCGCCCTTAACGCCATGACGAGCACGGCCTCGCAGCTCGGTTCGCTTTCGACGCGCATCGATCTGCAGACGAGCTTCGTTTCCACGCTGCGCGACACGATCGATTCTGGCGTCGGCAAGCTCGTCGATGCGGATATGGAAGAGGAATCGAGCAGGTTGTCGGCCCTGCAGACGCAGCAGCAGCTGGCCATCCAGTCGCTCCAGATCGCCAACACCAGCGCGCAGAACGTTCTCTCCCTCTTCAAGTGAGCCTTGACTGGAGCTTGCGTTAGGATGGCGCGGCGGCATTTCCCTCTTGTCGCCGCACATAAGCTTTTGATAACGTTGTCGCTGATTGATTTGCAGTCTTTGTGCAGGGTCCGGCCTTCGATCGCCTTCCGAACGAGAGCCGGGCTTTGCTTTAGCGACGGGCCGCGCTGGGATATTCCCCGCTGGTGGGCATGAGGCCAATCGTTGCTACCGGATCGGCCCGGTTTGCCAGTCCCAATGGAATTACGGATTCTCAGATGAGCAATGTGACGACGAATCATGCTGCGTCCGCGGCGCTGACCGTGTTACGCGGAATCAACAAGGATCTCGGTGTCGTGCAGCATCAGGTCTCGTCCGGTTATCGCATCGAGACGGCGAGCGACGATCCGACCTACTGGTCGATGGCGACCACCATGCGCTCGGATCGGAGCAGCCTCTCCACGATCACGGATGCGCTGGGCCTCGGCTCCTCCAAGGTCGACACCGCGTCCACCGCCATGGATACGGTCGTCAGCCTTTTGACGCAAATCCAGTCGAAACTGGTTTCGGCAAAGGAGGAGGGCACAAATAAGGATGCGATCAATTCCGATATTCAGCAGCTTAAGAATCAGCTGCAATCCGTTACCCAATCGGCATCCTTCTCCGGCGAAAACTGGCTCTACAACACCGACCAGCATCCCAACACGCAGCAATCCGTGATCAGCAATTTCACGCGCGGCGTCGGCGGCCAGATCAGCCTCACGACGATCGGCTATGACAGTTCCCAGACCCTGATGATCGATACGGCCGATGCGAGCCGGGGATTGCTGACGAAGAATGTCGACGCGAGCACGTTCGATACCTCCGGCGGCAGCACCACGGCCCGCAACTACTATCTCCTGGCTGCCGACGCCGGCACGGCGCCGGCGGGCGGAACGGAGATCGCGATATCGAGCAGCACGACGAATGACGAGTTGACCGACATGATCAATGTCACCAATTCGCTTTTGAAGTCCGCGACTTCGGCGGATTCGACGCTGGGTCTGATGAAATCGAATATCGACGACCAGTCCGACTATATTTCCAAGCTCAGCGACGCCGTCAAGAGCAGCGTCGGCGATCTCGTCGACACGAATATGGAAGAGGCGTCGGTACGGCAGAATGCGCTGCAGACAGCGCAGCAGATGGGTATCCAGGCACTGTCGATCGCCAACAGCATGGCGAGCAAGGTACTGATTCTCCTCCAGTCGAAATGACGGGCGCGCGGCCCGGCTCGGTCGGCCCTCGACCGGCAAGGCCGCCGCATTCATCCTCGCACAAGTTTGACTGCCTACGGTCCTTCGCAGTGGCATGGTTGCGCAATGTGCCGGTGACGTCAGTCATTTCCGGAAAGCGCAGCCCGAGGACGGAAACCGGAAGCGTGATGATCGACGTTTTGAGAATGGGAATGGAGCTGCCCTCAGCAGGCACCGACGCGCTGCGTCCTTCCGATGCGAGTGGGGAGATGCGCGCTTGAGCCTGGCACTATCCCGATATCTCAAGGATTTCAGCGCCGAACAGGCCCCCCCGCCGCCTGCGGAGGACGCTGCGTTTGCGGAGATGATGGAGTTTCCCGAAAGCCCGATCGAGCCGCCCGTCGATATCGAGGCCGAGCGCCGGGCCGCCTATGCGGAAGGACACGAGGCCGCGACGAGGGAACTGTCACAGAAGCATCAGGCCGAGCTCGATGCCGTGGCCGGTTCACATCAGGCCGAAATGGAGGCCTTGCGGATACGCTATGAAGAGCAGGCGGCCGAGAAGATCGCGGCTGGCCTGACCGGCATGGCCACGATGCTCGGGCAGGCGATCAGTGCTGAAACGGCAGCCATCCTTGCGCCGATCATGACCGAAACGCTGACAGCCAAGGCCGTTGCCGATCTTGCCGACCTGGTCAGGAGTGCCATTCTCGACGGCAGTGCCGGATCGATCTCCGTCAGCGGCCCGCATCATCTCTTCGAGGCTCTTCGCGCGCATATCGGTGATGACGACGCCCTGTTGCGCCACGTCGAGACGGAGGACGTCGATCTCACCGTCACCATCGGCGAGAGCGTCCTCGTGACCCGCATGTCAGCCTGGGCCGCTAGTCTGAAAGAGATTCTGAAATGAGCGACGGCGATCAAAATCACGGCAAGCACGAGATCATCATCGTCAAGCGCCACGGCGGCGGCGATCATGAGGCCGGCCATGGTGGTGCATGGAAGATCGCCTATGCGGACTTCATGACGGCCATGATGGCCTTCTTCCTGGTGATGTGGCTGGTCAACGCCGCCAACGAGGAGACGAAGGCCTCCGTCGCCTCCTATTTCAATCCCATCAAGCTGGCGGACGAAAAACCGACCGAGAAGGGGCTCAAGAAGCCCGTCGACCAGGCTGAGGGTGAAAAGAACCAGCAGAAATCGGATAAGCCGCAGGACAAGCCGAACGATGGCAAGTCTGCCAAGACCGGCGAGGATCTGACGTCGACCTCGGGCGACCAGACGAACTATTCCGAAGCCGATTTCTTCGAGAACCCCTATTCGGTCCTGGCGGAAATCGCACAGGAAGTCGGCCAGCAGGCCAATGTCAGCGCCAAGGGCGAGGGCGGTGCCGCCCAGTCCGGCCCCGCCACGGGCGCGGATGGCGGCCAGGCCTATCGCGATCCCTTCGATCCTGATTTCTGGACCAAGCAGGTCCGGGTTTCCAGCGCCTCGAAGAAGGCGAATGAGGAACAGTCCGCCAAGTCGGATCAAACGGACAAGGGCGAAGTGATCGCCCTGTCGAAGGCGACGGCTGCAGATACCGGCCAGCCGGCCGATCAGCCGCAGACGCCTGAACAGCAGCCGACGATAAGCGAGCAGCAGGCCACCGGCAAACGGCAGGAAAAGCAGACGCAAGCCCAGCAGATCGCCAAGGTCTCGGGGCAAAGCGACGCGCCGATGCCGGAAGACAATGCCGTCCTGCCTCAGGGTAAGGATGCGACGCCGACAAAGGCGCAGCAGCAGGAGGCCAAGGATCTGCAGCAGGCGATTCAGGCCGAGATCAAGGGTGTTGCCGGCCAGCTCGCCGAAGGGCTGCAGGTCAGCGCGGCCGAAGGCGGCGTGCTGGTTACGATTTCCGATCAGAGCAATGATCCGATGTTCAACATCGGCTCGGCCGTTCCGCGCCGGGAGATGGTGCTGGCGATGGAGAAGATCGGCAAGATTCTGGCTGCGCGCAAGGGATCGCTTCTGATCCGTGGCCACACGGACGGGCGTCCCTATATGGTCGGGGGCCGCAACGACAACTGGCGCCTGTCGCTCGATCGCGCCCAGAGCGCCTACTATATGCTGACCAGCGGCGGGCTGGACGAGAAACGGGTCGCGCAGGTCTCCGGTTTCGCGGACCGACGGCTGAAGCTGCCCAACGATCCTTTCAACGACGCCAATCGCCGTATCGAGATCCTGATTGCCAATCCTTCGGACCAGGCCGTGAAGGAAGGGGCGAGCCCCGATGCGCAAAGCCCGGCCAAGCCCGCTTCGGGGAAGGGCAAGTCAGGTCAAGGTAAACAGGGCTAGTTCATGGCGCGCAAACAGCATCGTCATCACCTTGCGCTTACGCTCACCCTCGGCATGTTGATGCCAGCGGCCGCGAGCGCCGAGGGGCAGGACAACCTGCCGCTCTACAAGATGCTGCGCTCGCTTGAATTCGTCCAGGATTCAGTCGCGGCGGGCGACAGCTCCGCCGGAGAGATGCAGCGCTTCCTGCTTGCCACCATCGATGAACGCTTGCGCAATGCCGATAAATCCGTGTTCGAGGACAACCGCAACGTCGATGCGGCGCTGATCTATGCCATGAGCGGCGGCAATCCCGAAACGCTCGAATATCTGATGTCGCGCGACCTCAACGGCAATTTCGACAATCGTGTCGCGGACGTGCTTAGAAAATATCTGAACGGCAAGGGGCTGCTGGTCGTCAATACGCTTGCCGACATCGCGAGGGAATATCGCGACAAGCCGATCGGTCCTTATCTCTCGCTCGTTGCCGGCAATGTCATGTCCGGCAAGAACGGCAAGGCGGCCCTGCAGCTTTACGATTGGGCGCGCGTGATGGCGCCCGGTACGATCGTCGAGGAATCGGCGCTGCGGCGCTCTCTTGCCTTGTGCGCCGATGCGGGAATGGTGCCGGCCGGGCTTGATTATGCGCGGCGCTATACGAGGCGCTTTCTGCATTCGCCCTATGCCAGCCAGTTTGCCGACCTTTTCGTGCAGCTGGTGGTGGATCACGATTCCGACGTCAAGCAGCAGGACATCATCGACATCCTGTCCTTCATGGACCCTCCCAGGCAAAGGGAGATCTATCTGCGCATGGCGCGCCGGGCGGCGATCGCAGGCAAGGCCGATCTTGCCGCACTGGCGGCCAGCCGCGCCCAGGCGATCTCCGCCACCGACGGCGGTGACGCCTTCGGCGCGCTGGCCAACTTCTATGGCGGTGTGGCGGGCATATCCACGCCGGAGCTGAAGTCGGCGATCAACGATCTCAATCAGATGCCGGCGGGCGAGCTGAACGCGCGCGATCGTGCTCTGCGCGACGCCGCAAAGGCGGTTGCGCAGGAGATATTGCGCGCTCCCGATCCAGCAAGCCTCGGGCAAGCCAATGTTTCTAATCTGCCCAATCAACAGAATACTGAACACGATGCTGCTGTGACGAAGCAATCGGGAGGTCAATCTCCCGGCACGGCGGGTGTTGAGCAGGGAGCCTCGGCGAACGCGGCTCCCGCCCCGGAAGGAGGGCGGCAGGAGGCCGGTTCTTCGTTCGACGCATTCGTCACGACGAGCCGTTCGAAGCTGAATGCCATCGACGGCCTGTTGAAGCAGGAAAGTCATTGATCATGAACGACATCGGTGTCTCCAGCGCCTCATCGGGGGCGGATATTCTTGCTGCCGCCAAAGGCAACCGCTCCACGAAGCAGGATGACGGCAAGGGCTTTATCGATGCGCTGACCAGTTCGCTCGGCAACGGACGCAAATCTTCCGGCCCGAATGCTGGAGCGGATGCGGCGGCAAACGCAGACACGACAGCCGCCAACGATGCGGACGCCGTAAAGGCAGCAAGCGATCCCGGCTCGCTGGCCCTTTCCATCGATGAAGGCGCCAGTGCCGGAGCTGGAATGATCGATACCTCCGGAGCCAATCTCGCCAACCTCGCCGGCCTCACCAAGGGGGCAAAGCCATCCCAGGGTGCCGGCGCAGCTGCGCTCTCGAAATCGCTGATCGAACTGCAGAACGCGGTACCGGCGACGGAAGACGACACGGTTCCCGTGGAAGGCGATCAGACGGCGGCAGTCCCGGACCCGGCGACGCCGGCTGTCGGCACGAGCGATGTGCCGGCGCAACCGACCACGCTCGATCAGCTTGCCGAGCTCGCACAGCAATTGGCCGATCTCACGACGACCAACGGTCAAGCCACGCCAGTGAAGGGCGATGGCAAAGCACCCGCCGTGAAAGACGGGAAGGATGCGCAGTCGACGGATGATGGTAAGTCTACGCCGACGCAGGCGAGCCAACCCGCCACTACGATTTCGGATGCCTTGTCACTGCTGAATGTCCCGCAGCCCGTCGTCGCTGCACAGGCCGGCACAGCGCAGGCGACCAAGACGACCGACGATGCGAAGGTCCAGGGAATCCCGCTCGCCAAGGCGGCTGTCGCGGATGATGCATCGGATGCGGCGGTGACGCTGCCGGATGACGGCCAGGGGTCGGATGCCGCACAGACCTTCCGCCTGTCGCGGTCGGACGGTCGCGGCAGCGCGCTCGACCTGTCGATCAGCAAGAGCGGAGATGAGGCGGCAGACGTCAAGGTGGCGGCTTCCTCGGGCGGCGATACCCCGACGATCACAGTCCTGGATTCCCGCCGCTATCTGGGGCTTGCCACCAATACCAACTCGTCGCTCGTCGCAGGGGCGTTGGCGGGCGATCGTGAATGGTCGGCCGCGATGCAGCCGGGTTCGGCGCTTTCCAACGCCGCAAATCAGTCGAGCACGGGCAAGGTCGTCAACACGCTCAAGATCCAGCTGCGTCCCGACAACCTCGGCGACGTCACGGCCACTATGCGGCTTTCCGGAGATCAGCTGAGCGTCGACCTGAAAGTGCAGACGGGCGAGGCCTACAGGCAGCTCCATGCCGATCAGAGCCGCATGGTCGATGCGCTGCGCGCCCAGGGCTACCAGGTGGACAACATTACCGTAACCCTGGCCTCCAATGCGGATCAGCAGCCAGACAGCGGCCGCAATTCCGGGTCGAACCAGCAACAGTCCCTGTTGAACCAGGGACAAGGGGGCGACGCGCGTCCCCGGGGCCAGAACTATTCGGGACAGCAGGCAGATGGAAACAATGGCAATCGCAGTTCGGGTGAGCGCGGTGTTGAAGACGGCGCTGCTGGTGGCGTTCAGCGCTCTCGTTCCGGCGCCGTTTACCTCTGAAGCCTATGCGTCGGGAAATCCGGCGCCGCCGGATAATGGTGCGGCTGGCCTCTGCGAGCGCGAAATCCAGTCTGCTGCCGCGAAATACGGAATACCCGAAGGGATCCTCTATTCGGTCGGCTTGACGGAGACGGGGCGCAAGGGATCGCTCTACCCCTACGCCCTCAATGTCGAGGGGCGGCCGATCTTCCCGCCGTCGGAGGGGGCTGCCTTGCAGGTCTTCGCCGCGGCAAGGCAGAGCGGTGCAAAGCTTATCGACGTCGGCTGCATGCAGATCAACCAGTATTTTCACGGCGAAAACTTTGCCTCGGTCGACGCAATGTTCGATCCGCGCAGTAACGTCGAGTATGCCGCGAAGTTTCTCCGCAATCTGCATGACAGGCATGAGACCTGGACGATGGCGGTAGCGAGATACCATGCCGGCCCGAACAATGACCCCGCCCAAAAGGTCTATGTATGCCGTGTGATCGCCAATCTGGTCGCCACCGGCTACGGCAAATGGACACCGAACGCAGCGACCTTCTGTCAGAACTAGACAACCTATAGGTTGTGTCGACCTTCCGGTTAGTCGGCGCTAACCCAACCGAGGTGGTTGACTGCCGTCGATTTGCCCAAAATGGGCTTGTTGATAATACGCTAACTAACAAGTTTTTTCTCGGTGTAAAATGCAATGCACCTACTACATCTAGTGCAAATCGCACCTCCAAAGTTAATCAATTATTAATTTCCGTCACTCATTTCCGACAGTTGTTCGTGATTCGCCCGATTCGTACCCATAGTTCATCGAAACACCACACTGATTCGGAGGCGGACGAATGATCGTAGTGGTTGATGAGCGAGAGCTCGTTAAGGACGGATATACATCACTGTTTGGACGCGAGGGCATCCCTTCCACAGGGTTTGATCCACGCGAATTCGGCGAATGGGTAACGACGGCGGCAGAAGGCGATATTGCTGCTGTTGAGGCTTTTCTGATCGGGCAAGGCCAGCACGTGCTGGAGCTGCCCAGGGCGATCCGTGATCGGACAGCGGCGCCTGTGATCGCAGTCAGCGACCAGCCCTCGCTGGAGGCCACCCTTGCACTCTTCGATTGCGGCGTCGACGATGTCGTGCGCAAGCCGGTACATCCCCGCGAGATCCTAGCCCGTGCCGCGGCGATCCGCCGTAGGCTGAAGGCGATCAACAACTATACCGATATCGGTCCGATTCGTGTCTTCGCGGACGGCCGTGATCCGGAAATCAACGGTTCCGTGTTCGCTTTGCCGCGCCGCGAGCGCCGCATTCTCGAATACCTGATCGCCAATCGCGGTCGCCGGGTGACGAAGACGCAGATCTTCAACGCCATCTACGGTATCTTCGACGAAGAGGTCGAGGAAAACGTGGTTGAAAGCCACATTTCGAAGCTGCGCAAGAAACTGCGCAAGAAACTCGGCTTCGACCCTGTCGATTCCAAGCGCTTCCTAGGCTACTGCATCGACTGGAGCTGACGATCTCCGATCGGCATCCAGGATGCTAAACTCGCGAATAGGCCCGGGAATCATCCGATTCTCGGGCCTATCCTTTTGCATCGCGCCGGATCGTCATGACCGCGATAGGTTCGTCGTTCCTTACGATTTTCGCCCGCATCTACCGGCGATGAAGCTGCAATGCGGCGCTAGTGGATATGCTTTTCGCCATGATCGGCTTTTCGTCCTCTCAGACAGCTTCACGCAAGGCCCGCCACCTACTCTCAGTCGTATGAAGGATAACGAGGATTCCAGATGAGGAATTTCGGCAGCATGAAGACCGCATTTGCGGAAGTGGACGCACGGGCAATTCGCCTGGGCGCTGCTTTTGACCGCGCAGCCGGTGCGATGTCGTCTCATCCTACGGCCGTGGAAGGGATGGGCGTGCTGCATATTCCCGCCGCCGGTCCCGATCTCCGCAGCAACGGTGTTCGCGTGTCCCAATCTTCCCGCAGATGGCCGTTCGCGGTTGGCTCAGGCGGCCATCCATACCGTGCCAACGACAATCGAGTGAACTTCGCCGGCCTTGCTCTGACAGGCTATTCCGACACTTCCGGCGCGCCATCGGCCATTCTGCGGCGCTAAAACGAACAGGGTATCGAGTCAGTCATGTCGCTCACAACAGCTCTCAATAACGCGCAGGCAATATTCAACAATACCGGCACGCAGAGCAGTGTCGTATCGAACAATATCGCCAACGACAGCAACACGAATTATTCGCGTCGCCAAGCGGTGGTGACCACGGACATGGCTGGCGCCCAGGTTGTGAAGATCGACCGCAGCAGCGAGCCGGCGCTGCAGAAGGCCTATCTCAGCTCGTCGTCATCGGATTCGGCCCAGCAGCTGCTTTTGAACGCCTACAGCAATCTTCAGTCGGCTACGCTCGGCGGAAATGACAATGAAATCGCTCCGGCGACCCTTCTTTCGGCGTTCCAGAAGGCGATGCAGACCTATTCCGGTTCTCCGTCCAGCACCACGGCGGCGCAATCGGCGATCAACGCGGCCCAGAGCCTTGTCACGTCGCTGAACAATGCGACGACTGCGGTGCAGGCCGCACGAACCGATGCGGACAAGCAGATCAGCTCCGACGTCAATTCACTGAACAGCCTGCTGAAGCAGTTCCAGGAAGCAAACGAGGCGGTGAAATCGGCGACGACGACCGCCGGACCGACGTCCAACGCCCTTGCCGACGCTCTCGACCAGCGCGATTCGATCCTGAACCAGATCTCGAAGATTGTCGGCGTGACGACGGTGACGCGCGGCAACAACGATATGGCGCTCTACACCACGAGCGGAACGACCCTGTTCGAAACCATTCCGCGCACGGTGACGTTTCAGCCGACAAATACCTATACGGCCGGCACGGTCGGCAACAATGTCTATATCGATGGCGTTGCGCTGACTCCAGGCCAGAGTGCGAGCACCACCGCGCAGGGCAGCCTCCAGGCGGCGCTGCAGGTCCGGGACGATGTTGCGCCGACCTATCAAAAGCAGCTCGATGAGATTGCGCGCGGTCTGGTGACGACGTTCGCCGAAACGAATAGCAATCCCGCAAAGCCGACCCTGCCCGGCCTTTTCACCTGGAGCGGCGGCACCGTTCCGACGGGTACTACCGCGGTCACAGGCCTGGCCGGCTCGATAGCCGTTAATCCGAAGTTAATCACGTCTCAAGGTGGCGATCCGACATTGCTGCGTGATGGTGGTATTAACAACAATGCCGCGACCGGCGAGACGGGTTATACGAAGAATACCAGCGGTGGCAGCGGTTATTCCACCCAGCTGGATGCCTTTATCACTGCGATGAATACGAAGATGGATTTCGATGCCACGGCCGGCTCCGATACCCGGGCCAGCCTCATGGATTATGCATCGAGTTCCATCGGCTGGCTCGAAGGACAGCGCAGCACGGCAACGACCGCGGCTGAAAACACATCCGCGGCACTATCGCGCTCTTCTGGCGCTTATTCGAATGCGACCGGCGTCAATCTCGACGAAGAACTGACGCTGATGATGGATATCGAGCAGTCCTACAAGGCTGGAACGAAGATATTGAACGCCGTCAATGAGATGCTTCAATCGGTACTGGATATTGCGAGCTAAGCCATGAAACTTTCTTTCATTTCGAGCACGGCCATTCAAAATGCCATGCGTCAGACAATCCGTCAGACGCAAAATGAGATGACGAGTGCTTCCACGGAAGCAACCACCGGGGTTTATGCCGACATCGGGGTTTCGCTGGGCAGCAGCACATCGCTCAGCGTGAACCTGACACGGGAAGTGTCGCGTATCGATTCCATTCTCAGCAGCAATTCCATTGCAAATCAGCGTATGACCTCGTCCCAGACCGCGTTGAGCGATATGGGCAGCCAGGCGCAGAAGCTGATGGATCAGCTGGTGGCCCTGCGCGGCAATACGGATGGAAGCAGCGTGGCGCTGACGCAGTCGACTGCGACTTCCGCCCTTTCGAGCGTTATCGCTTCCGCCAATACCATGGTCAACGGCGAATATCTTTTCGCCGGCACCAATACCGATGTTCAACCGATGACGGATAAGTCGGCCGCGACGAATACCGCAATCCAGACCGCGCTGACGGCCTATATGGCCGCTCAGACCCCGCCCGTAACATCGACAAGCAATCTGACCGGCGCCCAGATGAAGGACTTCATCACCACCAAGGTCGAGCCGATGTTCACCTCCGACGCCAGCTGGGCAAGCTGGTCGAGCGCGTCCGACCAGAATATGACGAGCCGCATCAGCAATTCGGAAGTGGTGGAAACGTCGACGAATTCGAATTCCTCCGGCATTCGCTACCTGGCGCTTGCAACCAGCGTCACCAATGCACTGATGAGCACGACGCCGGCCCTGAGTTCGGATGCGCTGAATGCGGTGACCGATCAGGCCATCAGCTACTCGCGCCAGGCGGTCGACGGATTGAACAGCCAGGCAAGCCAGCTCGGTCTGTCGCAGTCGCGCCTGTCGGATGCGAACACGACGCTGAATGCCCAGAAGACCATTCTCAATACCAGCCTGGGCGATCTGACGGGGGTCGATCCCTATGAGGCTTCGACCAAGGTCAACAGCCTCGAGACCCAGCTCGAGACCGCTTACACCATTGTTTCAAAGATCCAGCAGCTCAGTCTTGTAAATTACCTTTGATGATCAAAGGGAAGGAATGACCAGGAAGGATGCGTGAATGTATCAGTTCTCATATGCGGAAGTCATGCAGGATGCGGTGGCCGACGCCAAGGAAAGAGAACGACAAGTTCTGGACCGGTCGATAGCTCTCCTCTCCGCGGCCCGTGATGCGGAGAAATACGGCCGCGAGGCGATCGAGGCGCTCTTCTATACGCGGCGCGTATGGGTGAGCTTCGTGGAGGACCTCAAAAGTCCGGAGAACCAGCTCAATGTCGAACTGCGTGCCAACCTCATCTCGATCGCCATCTGGATTTTGAAGGAGTGCGATCGAATCCAGCGGCGCCAGTCGAAAAATTATCAAGGCATCATCGATGTCACCACCATCATCAGGGATGGACTTAAATGAAAAGTACGCTTCGCATATCGCTCAAAGCCGGGGAAAAGATCTTTATCAACGGGGCCGTCCTGCGCGTCGATCGCAAGGTCGCGCTGGAATTCCTGAATGATGTGACATTCCTGCTTGAGAACCACGTCCTCCAGCCTGAAGACGCGACGACGCCCTTGCGTCAGCTCTATTTCATCGCGCAGATGATCCTCATCAATCCGGAGGGCAAGGATCAGTCGACGACGATGTTCCGCAAGTCGATCGTCATGCTGCTTTCGTGCTTCCACAACGAGGAGGTGCTGGCCGAGCTGAAGCGTATCGATGGCCTCGTCGCCACCGGCCGCGCTTTCGACGCGTTGAAGGCGATCCGCGGCCTCTACCCGATCGAGGACAATATTCTGAACAATCAGGAAATGCCGGCGGCGACGATCGAGCATATCCGTCGGGAGATCGCTCCATGGCAGCGGTAGACGCCGTCAACAGCAGCACGGACAGCTCTTCCACAGCCACGAAAAATGCTGCTGCCGCATCGGCGAGCGCCAACCTGAACTACAACGATTTCCTGCAGCTTCTCATCGCGCAGATGAAGAACCAGGACCCGACTAGTCCAATGGATGCCAGCCAGCAGATTTCGCAGCTGGCGAGCTTCTCCCAGGTCGAGCAGCAGATCCAGACGAACTCGCATCTGGAAACCGTGTTGCAGAACCAATGGATCTCGCAGGCGTCCGATTACATCGGCAAGCAGATCATGAGCGCCGATGGCAAGACCACGGGCACGATCAAGGAAGTAACCGTCTATTCGGACGGTATCATCGCGCAGACCAACGCCGGTGACAAGATCCTGATCCAGGCCGGCGTGACGATCGCTCCGGCAGGCACGACCATTGATGTGCCGGCCTCGTCAAGCGATACTAGCAGCAGCGATTCGTCTGGCACGGATTCGACCAGCGGCTCATGAGGAGCCGCTGAACCGGGAGTGAAATGTCATGAATGAAGCCGATGCATTGGATATCTTCCAGGCGGCGATCTGGACGGTGCTGGTGGCTTCCGGTCCGGCTGTCGTCGCCGCCATGGTCGTCGGTCTGGTCATCGCGCTGATCCAGGCACTCACCCAGGTGCAGGAAGCGACCTTGACCTTCGTGCCGAAGATCGTCGCCGTCATGGTCACGATCGGCATCTCGGCGCCGTTCGTCGGCGCACAGATTTCGATCTTCACCAATCTCGTCTTCTCGCGCATCCAGTCGGGCTTCTAGCGAGAGAAGGTCCGAAGGCCGCAGCGGCCTTCGGATACGGGCATCGATGGCCATAGGCCATGCTCGCGCAAGCTTCGGCTTCTAAAGCTCGGTTCCAATAGGGCAGGCGGTTCAGCCGTTTGCCTCCTCTCATGAAGAGACGGAACCGGTCGATGGCACAACCACCCGCAATAGCACTCCCCAAAGCCAATCCCAGCATTCGCGATATCGGCTTCGCGCTCGGCATCATGGTGATCCTGTGCGTGCTGTTCCTGCCGATCCCGCCTTTTCTGATCGACCTCGGCCTGGCTTTCTCGATCGCTTTTTCGGTGCTGATCCTCATGGTGGCGCTGTGGATCAAGAAGCCGCTGGAATTCTCTTCGTTTCCGACGATCCTGCTGATCGCCACCATGACGCGCCTGTCGCTGAACATCGCGACCACGCGCGTCATCCTTTCGCATGGCTATGAAGGGCATAATGCCGCCGGCGGCGTCATCGCGGGCTTTTCCAGCCTGGTGATGTCGGGCGATTTCGTCATCGGTCTGATCGTCTTCCTGATCCTCATCACCATCAATTTCATCGTCATCACCAAGGGCGCGACGCGTATCGCGGAAGTCGGCGCCCGCTTCACGCTCGATGCCATCCCAGGCAAGCAGATGGCGATCGACGCGGATCTTTCGGCC
The DNA here is from genome assembly GCF_030182495.1 of Rhizobium aureum. NCBI lineage: Bacteria > Pseudomonadati > Pseudomonadota > Alphaproteobacteria > Hyphomicrobiales > Rhizobiaceae > Rhizobium > Rhizobium aureum. Next base: position 238,662 of record NZ_JAQJCI010000009.1, read on the forward strand.
GGCCTGATCGATGAAAAGGAAGCGCAGCGCCGCCGTCGCGAGCTGGAAGAGGAAAGCTCCTTCTTCGGCGCGATGGACGGTGCCTCCAAATTCGTGCGCGGCGACGCGGTTGCTGGTCTTCTGATCACCTGCATTAACGTCTTCGGCGGCATCATCATCGGCTATTTCCGCCACAGCATGCCGATCGGCCAGGCTGCGGACGTTTTCGTCAAGCTCTCCGTCGGTGACGGTCTGGTGTCCCAGATGCCGGCGCTCATCGTCTCTCTCGCCGCCGGCCTACTTGTTTCGCGCGGCGGTACGGCCGGTTCGACCGACCAGGCCGTGGTCAATCAGCTGAGCGGCTATCCGCGCGCGCTCGCCGTCTCGGCGGTTCTCATGGGCATCCTGGCCATCATGCCCGGCATGCCCTTCCTTCCCTTCGTTTTCCTTGGCGGCCTGATGGCCGCCGGCGCCTGGTTCATCCCGCGCCAGATCGAGGCCGAAAACAAGCTTCGCCGCGATGCCGAAGAGCAGAAGGTGATGCAGACGAAGGAAATGGAAAAGGATTCGGTCAAGTCGGTTCTGAAGACCGCCGAGATCGAGCTCGCCCTCGGCAAGATCGTTTCCACCCGCCTGCTCGGCGCCCATCAGGAGCTTGCCTTCCGTGTCGGCAAGATGCGCAAGAAGTTCGCGACGCAATACGGCTTCGTCGTGCCTGAAATCAAGGTGATCGACGACATGGCGATCGCCGACAAATCGTATCAGATCCGCATCCACGGCACGACCATCGCCTCCAACATGCTGCGTGTCGGCGAAGTGCTCGTCGTCACCGGCTCGGGCCGCAAGCCGACCGTGCCGGGGGATGAGATTCGCGAACCCGCCTTCGGCATGCCCGCCGTTTCCGTTCTCGAAGCCTTCACCGATGATCTGAAGCGCGAGGGCTTCCAGCCGATCGACAATGTCTCCGTCGTGCTCACCCATATGAGCGAGGTCATCCGCAACAACCTGCCGGCATTGCTGTCCTATAAGGACGTCAAGATCCTGATCGAGCGTCTCGATCCCGAATATAAGAAGCTCGCCGACGAGATCTGCTCGTCGCACATGTCCTATTCCGGCCTGCAGGCGGTGTTGAAGCTGCTGCTCGCCGAGCGTGTCTCGATCCGCAACCTGCATCTCATCCTTGAAGCGGTTGCCGAACTCGCCCCGCATGTGCGCAAGACGGAACAGATCGTCGAACATGTGCGTGTCCGCATGGCGCAGCAGCTTTGCGGCGACCTTGCCGACAACGGCGTGCTGCGCGTGCTGCGTCTCGGCAGCAAATGGGACCTGATCTTCCATCAGGCGCTGAAGCGCGATCAGAAGGGCGAAATCGTCGAATTCGACATCGATCCGCGCAGCCTGGAGGAATTCAGCGAGCAGGCGGGCAAAGTTATCCGTGAATACATGGATCGCGGCATGCCCTTCGTTCTTGTCACGTCGCCCGAAACGCGCTCCTATGTGCGCATGATCATCGAACGCCTGTTCGCGACCCTTCCGGTCCTGTCGCATGTGGAACTGGCCAAGGGGATCGAGATCAAGATTCTAGGTTCGATTTCATGATAACAGACCCGCAGGGGACCATTCTGGCGCTGTTCGTCGCCTTCTGCCGCATCGGCGGCTGCATGATGGTCCTCCCGGGATTTTCATCGGGCCGTATCCCTCCGCAGATCAGGCTGCTCCTTTCCGCGGCCCTGTCGATGGCGATTTTGCCCTTGCTCTGGAACACGATCTATCCTCAGGTGTCGAAGGGCGACGCGAGCTTCATCGGCCTCATCTTCACCGAAACGGTCATCGGATTGATGTACGGCATGATGGCCCGGATCTATACGCTGGGCCTGCAATTCGCCGGCGTGAGCATATCGATGCTGATCGGCTTCAACGCACCGGGCGGCGCCGATATCGTCGAGGAGTCAAGCGAGACGTCGCTCACGAGCCTCATCAGCTTTTGCGGGCTGATGATGCTCTTCATCCTCGATTTTCATCACTATATCCTGCAGGCGCTGGTCGATTCCTATTCCGTCGTTCCTCTGGGAGGTCATATCGAGCCGCGTGCCGCTTTGATCTCGATTACGGATACGCTGGAAACCACCTTCTTCATCATGCTGCGGCTGGTGAGCCCCTTCCTTCTCTATGGCCTGATGTTCCAGATTTCGATCGGCTTCATCAACAAGCTGGCACCGCAGATCCCGATCTATTTCATCTCCACGCCGTATCTGCTGATGGGAGGGCTGTTCATGCTCTACCTCAGCATCGCGGCATTGATCAGTCAGTTTTCTGGTGCATTTCTCACGGTCTTCAATGGGCATTAGCCGGCGGATAGGTAGACGATGGCGGAGAAAAACCGGTCTGAAAAACTGAAGCGCCTGGTCGCAGTGCAGCGCCATCTGGAGCGGATAGCGGAAAACGAGCTGGCTGATACGACCCGCCAGCGCGCGGAGGTCACCGAATCGATGGAGCGGGTCATGGTGGCGATTGGCTCCGTCGATCCCGTGCACATGGCGTTCTCAATCCATTATGCCGAGCGCTACGGCCGCCTGATGATCCGGGATCAGCAGCTGGAAAGCATTCAAACCCTCATTCAGATGAAGGTCCAGCAGGAGCGCACCAAGGCCGACCGGCTCGAAGAGCACATGAAGGATGCCCGCGAGCTCGAAGTGCGGGAGGCCGACGACAATGCGGTCTACGACATCATCGATCAACGCTTCGCCGACGTAACGCCAGCCTCCAGCAAGGTTCAAAAACCATAATCGCCGCGATCATGGAACAGGATGTGCATCGTTCGGTTGCCGGCCTGTTCTGAAGTTTTGATTCGTTGCCCTGATTCGATTGCCGCACTGCGCGGCTTCCGGGTGCGCGATAGCAGAAGGAGACGTGACGTGGCTATTTCGCCTCCGAGTGATTTGGTCCTCGATGTCGTCAAGGCCGCCAATCCGGCCGATGTCGAGGCTGCGCAGGCAAAGCTTGCCGCCAACCGGGCCGCCTTCGCCGCCACCAGCCTCGCCGAGAACGGCAACGGCTTCGGTGCGACGGTGGATGCGATGAACAGCGCGGCCACCCAGGCAGGTCTCGCCAATGCCAACACGCATGTGGCCGGGACGAAGGTGCCGCAGCCCTATCGCAAGTTCGAAGCCATGGTGCTGCAGAATTTCGTGAAGAACATGCTGCCGAGCAGCGAGACGCTCTATGGCAAGGGTTCGGCCGGCGAGATCTGGAAAGGCATGATGGCCGAGCAGCTGGGCAATACGCTCGCCAAGAACGGCGGCGTTGGTATTGCAGAAAAGATGTATCAGGAACAGGTCGACAAGATGCGCAACACCGGCGCCATCCATGCCGCGACCGATGAAAACGACAAGAAAATGGCTCTGAGCGCGGTTGCCGATTTTCAGCGCAAGACGCTCGCCGCCGCGGATGCCGATAATGACGGCAATGCCAGCATCACCAATCAGAATAATTTGACGTCCCAGAAAGCATGAGCGAGGTAACAAACATGGAAATGATGTCGCAGGACTATCGGATCAAGTCTGTCCTTGGCCGCCTGGAGATGATTATCGACAATGAGAACAACCGGATCGGCACCGACCCGGAATTCGATCTCAAGGTATCGAACGCTCACAAGAGCCGTTGCCTCTACGAATTGTCGATGCTGTTTCGCGATACCGATCCGGCCGATCTTGCCGCCGCGCATATCGGGCAGCTGCACGATCTGAAGAAGAAGCTGGTTCTGAACGCCCGCCGGGTCGAGGCTCATCTCGAGGCCGTGCGCGCCGTCGCCGACATTCTGAAGAATGCCGTGCAGAACGCCGATGCGGACGGCACCTATTCGCAGGAGCAATTCCGCGTCCGTGAGGCCGGATGATCAAGCTCGCTCTCACCGGCCTGTGGGTCTGCGCCGTGACATTGGCCTCGGTCTATTTTTCGGTGCAGGTGGCGACAGCGCCCGCAATCAGTCCTGACGACGCCAAGAAGGCGCAGCAGGAACTGATCAAGGGCGAATCGATCAATGTCCCTGTCATCGCCAATGGCCAGGTGACCGGCTATTTTCTGACGCGCATCTCCTTCATGATGGAGAAGGGCAAGGCAAACGCGCTGCAGATACCCCTGCCGGAGCTGACGACGGATGAGCTCTTCACGCTGCTGATCGGCAACAAGGTGATCGATATCGCGCACACGCAGAATTTCGACGTCGCCGCCTTCCGCAGCGACCTGAAGAAGCGGATGAACGAGCGGCTCGGCGGCGATTATGTCGCCGACGTGCTGATCGAACAGCTCGATTATCTTTCCAAGGAAGAAACCCATGGCGGGGAGAGCATCGGCAAGAAAACGGTCAAGCCCGTCAAGATCGTGCAGGATGCGGCGAAGGATAAGGTGCCGGTAGAGTAAAGGTGTCCTGGCTCGGCGGGGCACCGCTCCATTCCAGGGCTGCAAAGCCGGGCTCCGGCCGACGATACATTAACGAATCCTTGATGGTTTCCGATAAATCCCACGTTCCATCCTAACGGAACATTGGATTTATCTGGCTATAAACACCTCCCAGTGACGCCTCGCAATCGCAGCACCGATGAACGGTTGGGCGCATGAGCCTTGTTATTCTCGGCATCATGCGCATGTGCGGTCTCGGGCAGGAGGTTGTTGGATTGAACCAGGTTGCCGATTTTGCCGTCGTAGCATCCCGCCGCATGATTTTCGATCTGCCGGTCTGCGATCTCGATTGGGATAATGCCCTGACCTTCGTCAATGAGCTCGCTTCCCTGCCGGTCGGCCAGACCTCGATCTCCTTCGTCAACGCCCATAATATGCTCGTCATGCTGCGCGATGACAGCTATCGCAATGTTCTCGAGCAAAATCTGGTGCTTCCCGATGGTGTCGGCCTCGATATCGCCTCGCGCGTCGCCCATGGCGAGCCATTCCCGGCGAACTTGAACGGCACGGATTTCGTGCCTGCGCTTTTGACCTTCATGGAGCGGACGAAGCGGATCGGCCTGCTGGGCGGCAAGCGCTCGGTCGTCGAAAACGCGGCTGAAAAATTTCGCCGCCACGCGCCGTGGCACGAGTACATCGTCGTTTCCGACGGTTTCTTCGATCCAGCGAGAAGCAGCGCCGTTGCCGCGGAAATAGGCCGGCAGAAGATCGATGTGCTGATCGTCGGCATGGGAACGCCTTTGCAGGAAAAATGGGTCGCCGAGCATGTCGGGCCGCAGCATGCGCGGTTGGTGTTGACCGTCGGCGCCCTGTTCGATTTCATTTCCGGAACCGTGCCGCGGGCCCCCAGGCTCGTGCGCGCGCTACGCAGCGAGTGGTTGTTCCGCTTGGCTCTCGAACCGGGCAGGCTGTGGCGGCGCTATATTCTGGGCATTCCGCTTTTCCTCTATCAGGTCGTCAGGCATCAGTTCGGCCGCAGGGAGCGTGTCCTTCGCGCAGAACCGCTGCAGCTGCCGCAGCGGCGCATCGCTTCCCCGAATAAATTGGCAAGTTAGAGCAATCTTAAAAAACGTATGGCCCGCCCGTCTGTAAGAGGATTTTACGGTGTTCTGATCAGTTTGCGTCAACGTATACGGTCTCATGGGAAGTCCCCATGGCCAAGATGGACATCCGCGCGTTCAGAGCCCAATAAGACCGTCGGCACCTAGTGCCATTTTTTTAAACGGGCTTTCCGAAGCCGGTAAACTGTCAGGCCATCTTCACGATCCTTCCTGCAAACCTCGTTGAGCTACATGTGCGATAGCATAGCCGTCTCGACTATGCCGCAGCCGCCAGGTAGCCACGTTCAAATGATGTCTTTTTCCGCAAAACCGCCCACGCGATGCGGG
>NZ_JAQJCI010000010.1:0-184918 GCF_030182495.1 Rhizobium aureum
AGCAACGTGTGCCGGCGGAAGGCGACGATAACGGCCTCTTCTTCGAGGGAAAGGGTCGTCGAGTGCGGGTCCTTTGGGCCTGTAGCAAGGTCGACCAACGATGTCCGCTTCTTCCATTTCGCCACGGTTTTCTGGTTGATCCCGTATCGCTTCGAAAGCGTTCTCAGGCTCTCTTCACTATTTTGTATTGCTCGACGGATTGCCTCTGTCGTCGTGGCGCTCCCGTGTAAAACCTGGCCCATAGTGCTTCCCTCCATGCCAAGGAAAATATTGCACCATCAAATGCCGGGACTAAACAGCTAGTCCCTCTGGGGGAGGGAGATCACACCGGGCATAAAATGAAAGTCCTGCTTTGCATCGGCTCTGCTATGCCACGACTAGATAAAGCGTTGGCTCCTCTGCGCGGTTCGTCTTTGCCGGCCCATCGGCAATTTGGAACCTGGATAGCATCTCGAAAAGCGATGCGGTCTCCTTCGCGAGATTGTTCACGGCAGCAGTCGACTCTTCCACCATAGCTGTGTTCTGCTGTGTCGCTGATTCGATCTTACCGACTGAGAAATTGATTTCCTTGAGCCCGTCGGCTTGAACGCGAGAAACCTGAGCAATGGCGTCGACGTTCTGATTGACGCTCTGCACCTGAACAACGATTTGGCCCAAAGCGTTGCCGGCCTGTTGCACACGCTGGACCCCATCATTGATATGCAGGTTGGATATTTTGATCAGAGACTTGATTTCTTTCGCCGCCGCCGCAGACCTTTGCGCCAGGTCTCTGACCTCCTGCGCTACTACCGCGAACCCTCGGCCAGTCTCCCCGGCCCGAGCCGCCTCAATGCCCGCGTTCAAAGCCAAAAGGTTTGTCTGAGATGCGATTTCATCGATGACACCGATAATATTGCCTATTTCGACCGAAGAAGACCGAATGTTTGTCATGGCCTCAATAGTCTCGCGCATTATGGTGCCTGACCTCTCGGCATGTTCCTTGGTCTCGCCGACGAGGATCCCTGCTGCGTGAGCTTTATGGCTTGCGTCCACCACCTGCCTTGTCATGTCTGCGAGGACAGAAGCCGTTTGCTCGACGACTATAGCTTGCTGCTCCGTTCTCACCGCGAGTTCGTTCGAGGAAGTACGGATTTCTTCAGCCCCCGCAGCAATCGCCTGCGCATTGTCGTTTACTTCGGACATTGCATCGCGAAGCTGGCTAATCGCTGAATTGAAGTCCAATCTGAGCGGCTCAAGAGCTCCCGTGAAAGGCCGATCAAGCTGAATGTGAAGGTTGCCTTTCGATAACTGCCTCAGTGCATCGGCAACTTGTTCGACGGCGGAACTGGTCTGTTCGGCAGCCCGCTGGCGCTCCTCTCCTTCGTTCTCCAAACGCCGCCGCTCGGCATCCTGTCGATGATGCTCGGCGACCGCATCGCGCTCCGCTTTTTCTGAAAGATGATTCTTAAGGCCGGATATCTGCCGCGCGAGCTGACCGATTTCATCCTTCCGTCGCTCGAGTATTTGGTCAATTTCCATGTCGCCGGCGATCATTTGCAGGACTGACTGCTGTAGTTTCGCCAGAGGCACGATGATGGAGCGGATAGTGAGCGATGCCGCGGTTACTCCGAACAAGGCAGCTATGCCGAGCGCAGCTAGCGTCAGAAATTTAAATTCATCAGAAGCTGCTTTAACTTTGCCACCAACGCCTTGGTTTAGAGCTTGCTCGTAATCGATCAACTTGTTCAGAGCACCAATCCATGCCGTCAACTTGGGTCTCAGTTCATTTAAGAGCAGCGGCTTTGCCTCGTCTCTTTTTCCGTCGAGCGTCAACTTGGTGACGTCGGCAATCAAAGGCTCGGCGTCATTCTGAAAAGCCGTCAGACCCTCAGCGAGGCGACGCTCTGCGGGGGTGCTGGCGACGTCGGAATTAACGGCCTTTTGCAACTCCGCGAAGTTGGAAGCGTAGGATGCCTGTAGCTTTCTCATCATCACGATTGTCGTGGCTTGATCCGTATTCGAGTCAGTCAAAACGATGTCGCGCAATGCTACCGCTCGATCGCGGACCGAGCCCAGCATATCGATGCCATTCCGAAATTTTTGGCTATTACTGCCATTTATGAGGCTGAGCTTCCCGTTGATCTCGTCGACCTGGCTGATTGACGAAAGAGACAGAACTCCCATTGCGCACAACAGCAACCCGAATGCGATAGACAAACGTATCGCCACGCCAAATTTCCGAATCCTCCACATCATTTCCCCTCCGCCCGAGCAAACCTTTTCAACTCCGTATGAGGTATAACCTTATACGTAATACCTTAACCGAAATTGAAGGGCGCAAAGGCCAATGCAGGATACGATCGAAAGAACCCTCAGCCGGCTGGCGAGCGGATCAAGGCTCTGGCCGACGACGGCTATTGCGTAGGCCGATCAACCGGATCAAAGCTCCCATCGGAATTTTCGGCAAAGCTAAAAGTGCGTCGTCTCTGGCATTATTGGTTGTCGCCGACGTCGTGGTGGCGAGAATGCCTGCCAAATCTTAGATTCAAAACGCAGTCCCCGAGCGAGCCATTACCTGAAGAAGAGATGACCGCCTCCGCTGAACCGCCTCGTGGAGATACTCAAGAGCTGCTTGATTGATCGAGCTTGTTGAGGCGAGGTTGCGCGCCGCTAGCTCTCTGCTTTCAGCGCATGCTTGACGCGCAGAATAGTGATCACAACAGAACCCACAACGACCGGAACAGCGACGAGCATGATCATTGGATCGAAATGGAACCCAGCGTGGTCTGCCGTTTCATACACGAACTTCAGCAAGCTCAACAAATAGTAGCTTATTGCAATGATCGAAAAGCCTTCGACCGCGCGCTGGATCTTGACCTGCGTCGCGGCGCGATCAGCCATGGCCTGGATCTGTGTCGCGTTCTGGAATTCGATCTCGACCTGAATTCGGGTTTGCAACAAGTCGAGCAAGTGCATCGCGGCCCTCGATAGTTGCTCAAGCCTCAAGGCGGTCGCTTCACAGGTACGCACCGCTGGCTTGAACCGCCGCTCCACGAAGGTACCGAAGCGTTGAAAGCCGACGACGTGCGTTTCCCGTAAAAGCGCGATCCTCTCCTCAACGATCTTGGCGTAGGCTGCGGTTGCGCCGAACCTGTTTCTGGTCTCGGCGGTGGCCGAAATGACATGGGATGAGAGAGCGGTAATCTCCTCGAGCAATTGCTTGTGCTGATGTGCGGGCGTACGAAGATTGCGATTGGTCAGTTGAACCAACTCCGTGTCATATCCGCCGAGAAGCGGGGCGAGACGACGCGCTTCCGGCAATCCGAGAAGCGCCATGGATCTGTAGGTTTCGATCTCGAAGATGCGGCGTACCATGCGCCCCAGGCGGTGTGCGTTCAGGTCCTTGTTGAACAGGATAATTCTACTTGAATTGTCCCCTCGAACACGAAAATCGGAGCAAACCTGCGCCGCGCCCCCACCGATCAATGAGGCGGCGGTATCACCGAAGCCGAAGGTTTCCAGCACCGGTCCCAGCTTGTCAGGAGGGTTCCCGAGGACAAGGATGCTGACGTGACAAACGAGCAGCGGTGAGTTCAATCCTGCGAGCTCGGCAAAATCACTTTCAAGGAGGTCAGATTCCGGCCAGCCCCCTGGCTCGCTGTCAAGTTTCCGGACGCGCGTAACCGTCACGAATTCAGTGTGCCTTTCGACTCTAACCGAAATCGTGCCATCAGCTTCGAGACTGTCGTGGAACTCCTTGATAACACCGTCTATGGGCATGAAAGCAACGTGCTCAACAATTGCCGGACCGGTGAAATAGATCGACGGTCGAGCGTGAAGCTCGGAGTTGAAGTCTGCCGTCTGCTGTTTGAAAGCAGTTGGACGAGAGATCTGTACACAAGGAGACGTCGTTGCCGACGCTGCTTCTTCCGCACCCTTCGAAATCACGTCTGTGTTCCCCATTTTCAGAAGTGCAAACACCGGCGAACCTTATGAAGCGAATGCAAGCAACTTGGAAGCCCGCCCGGATATGATAAATCTGCTGATCCGCGTTCGACCTTCTTTTGAAAGGTCACAGCAGCCTAAGAAGCTAGGAGACCCCCGCTGGTATGTCACGCCAGCTGTACTTCGGGCGATATCATAGAACGTCTCGGGGCCACTAGGCTTGAGACAAGACTGCCATGTTCAGCACGTTGTCCTTGTAGCGGTACATTGGGATAATAAGCAGCCCTAAGGGCACGTGTGGGCCGCGCCAACACGGTATCATCTGCTGCTATCACGAAGTGATGGAAACCATTGAGGCTTGCGTTGAGCGCAAGCGAAATGGCCTGGGCACAGTCCCGTCTGTCAACATAGGACCACAGGTTCCATTTCTGAACGCCGGGATTATCTTCGCAAGCTTTCCTTGCATCATATTGGTGGGGCTCTTTTACCCAAGAAAACCGCGGGCCGATCATTTTGAGCGCGGGATCCCAGCGGCAGAATTCGGCTGCGACGGATTCGTCTACAAGTTTGGAAAGCGCGTAGCTACTCTCAGGCTTCGAGGTCAGCTTGTCATCGACCGGAAAATAGGCAGGTGGATCGTCAAACGGGACGCCCAGCAAGGTCTCACTGCTCGCAGAAACAATGTTCTTTATGCCCGCGATCCTTGCAGATTGGAAAACATTGTAGCTGATGGCGGTATTGGTGTGAAATATGTGCGTGCTCGCAGCGACTTTCGCGCCTACTATCGCAGCAAGATGGACGATGCCATCAATCCCGGATTCGATATCGGCGACCGCATCAAGGACCTGGCCATAGTCCCGCATATCGACGCGGGCGAACGGGCACCTCATGTCGGATGACGGCACCTCGTCGATTCCGATGACCTCGTGCCCCTCTTCGAGAAGGCGTTCAATCGCCGCGCGCCCGATTCGTCCGCTGCTTCCAGTGACCAGAAGTTTCATGGCATTTCCCCTTTACGGGCCGCACAATGGCACGAACGAGAGTGCAGGTTACGGCACCCAGACCCGCTGGGTTCCTCCTGGTTCGTAACGCGCTCTTGTCACCTCGAGAGATTGATCAAGGTGGCCCTTTCCTCGGCGGTGAGCGGCCGGACCTCGTGGTTCTGCAAGAGCAAGAAGAGCTTCGCCGTTTCCTCCAACTCCTCTGTCGCGTACTGGGCGTCCTTTAGGGACTTGCCCGCGACGACAGGTCCATGGTTTGCCATCAACACCGCATGATGGTTCGCGGCGGCGGCTCCCACCGCCGCCGCCAGCGCTTCGTCTCCGGGAGGAAAATACGGCACGAGCGGCAGGAAACCGATACGCATGACATAGTAGGCGGTCAGGGGCGGCAGAACGTCGCGCTCGTTGACCTGCTTCAACAAGCTGACGGCAACCGAATAGGTTGAATGCAGGTGGACGACGGCTCGGCGATTGTCCTTACCGCAATACATGCACTTGTGGAGGAACGCCTCCTTGGTGGGCTTGTCACCTCCGACATGCACGCCTTCCGCCGAAAAGCAGGACAGCCGTGCTGGATCGAGCACGCCCAGCGAAGCGTTGGTGGGCGTCATCAAAATTCGACCGTCCGACAGACGCACGCTGATGTTGCCGGTCGATCCTGCGGTCAGCCCGCGGTCGAAGAGCGAGCGACCGACCTCGACTATCTCGTCGCGGACCTTCGTCTCTTCAGATATGGAGCCTATCATCGTAGCCGGTCCCAAGCGTTCATGAAGAAGTCCCGATCGCCGAAGTTGCCGGACTTCAACGCGAGCGACAGAGATCGCCCCTGGCTCTTTGCGTGTACCCACGGCACTCCGGGGGCGATTTCGTTGCCAATCGAGAGCTGGTCGACGCCGAGCGACTTCACCACCGCTCCCGACGTCTCGCCGCCGGCGACGATGAGATCGCTCACACCCTTCTCGACGAGCCTTCGCGCGATTGAGGAGAGGGCGGCCTCGACCATCTCGCCGGACTGCGCGGCGCCCAACTTGCGTTGGTTTTCCTTCACCTCGTCGGGCAGAGCCGTCGCATAGATGAGAACAGGCTTGCGGCCCAGACGGGACGAGGCCCACTCGACGGCCTCGCCGACGACATCGCCGCCGTCCGCCAGCTTTGAGAGGTCGACGCGGAAACCCTCGTGGTCTGCGAGCATCGCCTCTACCTGTCCGTTGGTTGCGACCGAGCAGCTACCGGAGACGACGGCTCTGTAGCCTTCTTCCAAGTCAGTCGTAACGGCAGCGTCGCGGCTGTTCCCGCCGGCAAGAAGAACACGAGCCAGCCCATATGCCAGGCCCGACGCACCGGTGAACAGCACGAGATCCTTGAATGCCTGGGCAATCTCGACAAGGTCCTCGTCAGCCAGGGCGTCGATGACGACAATACGCGTGCCGTCGCCGTGAATGGGGGCGGCCCATTCGGCGATGGCGGACGCCCCTTGCTTCACCGTCTCGTAATAGCATCCGGTGATTTCGGCCCGCGACTGCGGCCCGAGCACCCGCAGCAGGTTCGCGTCTGTCATCGGCGTCAACGGATGATTGCGCATGCCGGACTCGTCCAGCGGCACGTCGCCGACGAACAGGTTGCCCTTGTAAACCGTCCGGCCGTTGGCAGGGAAGGCGGGGCAGGCGATCGTTATGGATTGGCCAAGCTCCGCAAGCATCGCGTCGGCGACCGGGCCGATGTTGCCCTTCGCCGTGGAATCGAACGTCGAGCAGTACTTGAAGTAGTACTTCTGCGCGCCACAGCCACGCAGCCATCGCAGCGCGGCCAAGGACTCCTCGACCGCCATTTGCGGAGGTGTCGTTCGAGTCTTGAGGGCGACAACGATTACGTCGGCGTCAATGTCCCTGTCGTCTTCAGGAACGCCGATCAGCACCGTCGTTTTGAGGCCGGCGCGCGCGAAGATGTTCGCGACGTCGGTCGCTCCCGTGAAATCGTCGGCGACGCAGCCGACCAGCAACTTTCCGGCGGCCACCATGAATCACCTCATGATGAAGGGGTTGGCGACGTCTTCAGCGGTCGAGATCATCACACTCTTCGTCTGCATGTAGTTCTGGATCGAGGCGATGCCATTCTCGCGACCGATGCCGGAGTGCTTGTAGCCTCCCAGCGGCGACATATAGCTGATGACGCGGTAAGTGTTGACCCAGATGGTGCCAGCCTGGATAGCGGCCGAAACCTTCAGGATACGACGCATGTCCTGGGTCCAGAAGCCCGCGGCCAGCCCGTAATTGGTGTCATTGGCAATATGCACGGCTTCCTCATCGCTGTCGAAGGGGATGACCGCCAGAACCGGGCCGAAGACCTCCTCCTGCGCGATGCGCATGTCGTTTCGGACCCCGGAGAAAATCGTAGGTTCGACGAACCAGCCCCTGGAGAGCTCGGCATTGTCCGGCCGCCCCCCACCGAGAACGCATTCGGCGCCTTCGCCTTTTGCGATGTTGATATAGCCGAGGATCTTCTCGAGTTGCGGCGGCGTCGTCACGGGGCCAACCTGCGTCGACGTCAAGAGCGGATCGCCCATTCTCGCCGTTTTTGCGAGGGTGACGATCTTCTCGAGAAACTGGTCGTGGATCTTTCGCTGCACGAGCAATCGTGAGCCCGCAATACATGTCTGTCCGGTGGCAGCGAAGATGCCGGAGATCACCCCGTTGACGGCATTGTCGATCTCCGCATCGTCGAAGACGATGTGCGGGCTCTTGCCGCCGAGTTCAAGCGTAACCTTCTTGAAGTTGCGCGCTGCAAGCTCGCCGATCTTGCGCCCGGTGCCTTCACTTCCCGTGAAAGCGATCTTGGCGACGTACTTGTGGGTCGTCAGCGTCTCGCCGACATCTGCGCCGAACCCTGTGACGACGTTGAAGACGCCCGCGGGAAAGCCAGCCTGCTCGACGAGCTTTGCGAACTCAAGGGTCGAAGCAGACGTGAACTCCGAGGGCTTTGCCACGAATGTGTTCCCTGCGGCGAGTGCCGGTGCCAGCTTGTAGGCGAGCAGCAGGAGAGGGGAGTTCCACGGCGCAATCCCGACGCAGACGCCGAGCGGCTCATTACGAGTGAAGTTGAAGGTGTCCGCCTTATCGATCGGGATGACCGCTCCTTCGATCTTGTCCGCCAGCCCGCCGAAGTAGTAGTACCACTGCGGGATGTATTTGAGCTGAAACAGCATCTCGTTGATGAGCTTGCCGTTGTCCGTAACCTCGATCGTCGCGAGATGCTCCGCATTCTCGGCGATCAGGTCGCCAAGACGCCGAAGAAGGTGTCCGCGGGCGCTCGCGGTGAGCTTCGGCCACGGACCGCTCGTGAAGGCGCGGTGCGCAGCCTCGACTGCTCGTTCCGCATCTTCCCTGCCGCCCTTCGGAATAGCGGCCCAGGTCTGCCCGTTGAAAGGGTTCTTCGTCTCGAACGTATCTCCGTTGGCAGCGTCTTCCCACTTGCCGTCGATGAACATCTTGTATGTCTGCATTGTCTTTCTCTCTTCTAGCATCCGAGTTGTCGGGCGAGGTCTTCGAGATCGTCGGCGACGTAATCCCAGCGCTGCTCGGCTGTGAGGTCGGTCGTCTGGCCCTCGCCGTATTCGGTGGGTCGTGCGATGAATGCGGTTTTAAGGCCAAGGCTGCGCGCGGCGGCAAGATCGTAGTTGTGGGCAGCGCACATCATGACGGCCCCGGGCTCCAGATAAAGGAGTTTGCAGACCCCGAGGTAGGTCTCAGGATCGGGCTTGTAGTGCTGGAAAAGCTCGCAGGAGAACACGTTGTCCCACGGCAAGTCGGCATGCTTTGCCATATTGACGAGAATCGCGACATTGGCGTTGGACAGAGGGCCGATGATAAACTTCGACTTCAGCCGGTGTAGCCCGCGCGATGTGTCGGGCCAGCCGTCCAGGCGATGCCAGACCTTGTTGACGTGCATCATCCGGTCGTGGTCTAGTTCGGCCAGCCCCATCTCTGCGAACACTGCCTTCAAGGCATCGAAGTGAAGTTCGTCCAGGTTCGTCCACGGCAACTCGCCGCTGCGCACCCGCGCTTTCTGGGGATCGTAATGGTCTCGCCAGCGGTCGACGAGACCGGTCCAGTCGATCTGCAGGCCCTCCGCCGCGCCCCAGGCGGTGAGATCGCGGATGATCGAACCCCGCCAGTCGACGACAGTGCCGAACGTGTCGAAGACAATCGCCTTGACGCTGCTGGTCATCTCGCGCCCTCCTTCTTGTCGGACGAAATGCGCTCGAACGTTTCCACTCGCTTTTCGGCCACCCAATCTCGAACCATCGCATCAAAGCTCGTGAAGTGCGGCGTCTTCAGGTGGAAGTCGAAATCGGCTCTTGAGCCATAGACTTCATAGAGGTAGATTCGCTCGGGCCGCTCAGGATCGCGGCAGACATCGAACACTTCGCAGTTCGGTTCGTCGCGCAGCGACGTCGCCGCATTCTCGATTATCGCCGCATCGAAATTATCGGCGAACTGGTTTCGAACGACGAACTCTACGACCACGACAAAGCCTGTGGATGCCGAACTCATGCGACCTCCTTGCGGACGGCACCCAGAGCGCCGATCACGCTGCGCGTCATCTCCGCGCAATTGGCGCTTCCGCCATACTCCATTGGAACCGCGATCTTGGTCGACAAGGTGTGCTCGACCGCGGCCTCGATCAGCCCGGCGGCGTCAGCAAGCCGCTGATCCCCGTGCTTCACCGCCAGCCAGTCGAGCATCATCGCTCCCGACAGGAACATTGCGCCCGGATTGGCGACGCCCTTGCCCGCGATATCGGGAGCGGTCCCGTGTGCCGGCTGGAAGAGGCCGTGCGTATCGCCGATGTCCGCCGAAGGGGCCATACCCATGCCGCCGATCAGACCGGCCGCAAGGTCGGAAAGGATGTCGCCAAACATGTTCTCGGTCACCAGCACGTCAAGCGTCCAAGGCTTCTTCACCATGTTGAGCGCCAGCGCGTCGACATAGGCATAGTCCTTCTGCAACTCGGGGTGCTTGGCGGCGATCTCATCGAAAACCTTCCGGAAGAAAGCCATCGAACTGAAGACATTCGCCTTGTCGACGCAGGTCACCGTGCCGGCCTTGCCGCGACGTTTGCGCTGGGCGGCCAGCTGGAAAGCGAATTCGGTAACGCGCTCGGTGCCGGCCCGCGTGATCTGCATCGTGTCGTAGGCCTCTTGGTCGTTTAGCACTTCGCCACGGCCACGCGCATAAAACAGTCCTTCTGTCTGCTCGCGGACCAACACGAAGTCGATTCCTTCGGCGCGAGGATCGGACAGCACTTTCGGAAGGCCGGGAAACCACCGGATCGGACGGACACCTGCAAACAGGCCGAACTCCATGCGCAAGTCGAGCTGCGGAATGATTTCCGTCCCGTCCGGGAAGCGGATGTCGGGCCAGCCCATCGCGCCGAAGAGGATTGCGTCGGATGTCCGGCAGGCCTCGAGCGCGGCGGCGGGCAGGGCCTCGCCGGTCTCCGCGTAGTGCTGGGCACCGGCCTGATGCGTCTCGAACATGAGCGGTGGCGCGCCCGCCTGGCTGACGGCGGCGTCGATCAATTCCAGGCAGGCAGGCATGACTTCCCTGCCGATCCCGTCGCCGGGAAGGACTGCGATCTTGAGAGTGTTGTACAACGATGACATTTGAAACCTGTCCTAGAGGTGGTTGAGGCCGAGGCGCTCGAGAAGGTCGAGCAGTTCCTTGCCTGCCCGCTCGCGGTGCGCCTTGTGAATGTTTCTTGCTTTTTCGCGGTCGCCTTCGCGGATTGCTTGCACGAGTTCTGCATGTTCGCGGGTTGAGTTAACCGGCTTGGGACGCATCTTCAGCGTCACCATCCTGACGCGATGTGCGCGGTCGATGAAATTGAGGACGACCGACTTGAGCATCTGGTTGCCGCCAAGGTCGAGCAGTTGCTCATGAAATCTTGCGTCCGCCTGCGCCCAGCGCTCCAAATTATCTTGTGAAAGCGCATGGTCCATGTCGGCCGTCGCCTTTTCGAGACCCCGGAGTTGATCCTCGGAAAGCTGGCGGCTGGCGGCAAGCTCTGCAGCCGTACTCTCCAGCGACGTCAGGATTTCGTAAATTTCCTTCATGTCAGAAATAGAAATCGGCAGAACCCGCATTCCGTGCCTCGGGATCACCGAGACAAGTCCGTCCTGCTGGAGGCGCATGAGCGCCTCCCTTACGGGCGTCCGGCTCATCCCCAACTGGGACGCGACTTCCTGTTCGGTCGCCTGGTAACCGGGCGCCCACTTGTTATCCAGGATGAGCTGGCGCAACCGAAGGTGCGCTGTCGCGGTCATTGTTTTCGCGAAGGCGTCCTCTTTGATCTCTGAGACCGGTGCTGTCTGTTTCCTGGTCGGCATTTTCTTTCCCTTCAAGCTGGCTGATTTCTCAGGAGCCTACATATTTTCGCCAGCTATGTTCAGGCTGGTATCCGAGAACGCTCTTTGCTTTGTCGATCGACAGCAAGGTTTCGTTGTTTCCGATCTGCTTCTTGAACGGGACCCCCGGATACCACCTCCTGACGAGTTCCTCGTTGGAGGTGGTCATGACCCCATCGTCGTTTGCGATGATGAACACCTCGGCACCTTTGCCGCTCCACTCGAGCGAGCGACGGATCGCCTGTGCCCCGTCGCGGGCGTCGATATAGGTCCAAAGGTTGAAGCGTCTGCTGCCCGGGTTCTGCTCGAAGGCCGGGAAGTCCGCATACTCGCTCTCGTCCATAACGTTGGAGAAGCGTAGGCAAACGATCTTGAGCTCGCTGTCCCAGCGGCAATACTGCTTTGCCATCTCCTCGCCGAGATGCTTCGAGAGGGAATAGGAGGTTTCCGGGCGCGACTGATAATTCTCGTCCGCCGGCAGATAGTCAGGCTTGATCTCGTAAGGAATGCCGAGCAGGGTCTCGCTCGACGCCCACACGATGTTCTTGATGCCGAGCAAGCGGCATGACTCGAAAACATTGAACGTCGAAATGGTGTTGACCCGGAAAACATCCGCAGGAGCAACGCGCCCCGGCATCGGCACAGCGGCCAGATGGACGACGGCTTCAGTGTTGCGATTGTGGTCCCAATCAAAGCCACTGATCGCCTCGATCGTGGCGCGCATATCCTCGAAATCGACCCTGACGAAGGGGCAGAGGTTTTCTGGCGGAGCGATCGTATCCGCGTTGATGACGTCGTGGCCGCTCTCAACCAGATGCTTGATCGTGGCTCTACCCAGTTTGCCGCTGCCGCCTGTGACTAAAACTCTCATATCGTAATACCTCCGTAGAACCTTCCAGGTTAGCGGCTTCGGCCGACCGCCACAGCCAGGATGATGAGCATTCCGCGCGCGATGAGCTGCTGGCTGTAGTCGAGGCCGCCAAGAATAAGGCCGTTGTTGATGACACCGATGAGCAGGGCACCGACGATGGAACCGATCACGGTGCCGCGTCCGCCGAATAGGCTGGTACCGCCGAGAACCACGGCTGCAATGACAGACAGCTCATCGCCTTCGCCAAGCTGAAAGCGTCCAGACTGCAGGCGTCCAGCATAGAGCATGCCAGCGATCGCAGCGGCCATCCCCGTCAGTAGCAGCACCTGGAACTTGATTTTCCGGACATCGACGCCGCTGTAGCGAGCTGCGACCGAGTTTCCGCCTGCCGACATGACCTTGCGGCCGAACGGTGTCTTTCGGAGCGCGATATGGGCGATCGTGCCCAGAACGGCGACCCAGACAACGAGGACAGGAACAGGGCCGATGTTACCGGAACCAAAGACGAAAATGAACGTATCGTTGATAATTGGAACAGGCGAAGTGCCGCTTACCCACATTCCGACCCCTCGCGCGATCCCCATCATGCCGAGTGTCACCAAGAACGACGGGATGTTGAGATAGGCAGTCAGGCCGCCGTTTACGGCGCCTACCAGCAGCCCGAGGGTCAAGCCCGCGAGAATGCCGGGGAATAGACCGTACTTGCTCAGCACCAGGCCAGCGACCACCGACGACAGTCCGGCTATGGCTCCGACCGAGAGGTCGATCTCGCCCGCCGAGAGTACGAACGACATTGCCATGGAAACGATGGCGACGATCGCAGTCTGCCGCAGGATGTTGAGCAGGTTGTTTGAAGATAGGAATCCGCGATCCTGCAGCAGGATCGCGAAGACGATGAAGATGACGACGAAGCCGATGTAGACGACGTAGTCGCGCCAGTTGCTGTGCCACGGCCGCATGTGGGTTGCATCCGTCTCTGTGTTCAATGTCTTGGCTTCAGTGGACATTTTGGGTTGCCTTCTGAATCGCGACCTGCAGACCGAGTTCGGTGCGGATCAGCGGAGATTGAGTTTCGTCGCCGGCAATCGTGGCCCAGCTTTCGATTTCGTCGCGCTCGATTTCGCGCGCGAGACGTCCGTTGTTCATGACCAGGATGCGGTCGCTTGTTGCCAGAAGCTCGGCTGGTTCCGACGAGATGACGATGACGGACTTTCCGGAGGAGGCGACGCTCCGAATGAGTTCAACGATCTCGGCCTTTGAACCGATGTCTACGCCTGCTGTTGGTTCGTCGAGAATGACAACCGAAGGATCAATCGCTAGCCATTTGGCAATAACGATCTTCTGCTGGTTGCCGCCGGAAAGGCTCCTGACCTTGTTGTCAGCGGACGGCGTCTTGATCCTCAGTTGCTTGATGAGATCGGAGGTCAGTGTTCCCTCGCGTCGACGGTCGATGAAGGGACCGCGGACGAGCTGACCGATCTGCGGCAGTCCAAGATTGTCGCCGACGCTGTGCTCGACAACCAGACCTTCCTCGTGGCGGCTCTCCGGAACAAGCACAATGCCAGCCTTGATCGCATCCGAAGGTGACTTGAACTCAACGGCAGTGTCGCCGAGTTCTACGGTTCCCGCAGTTTTCTTATCGACGCCGAAAAGAAGGCGGGCAAGCTCGCTCCGGCCAGCGCCCATGAGGCCTGCTATTCCCACAATCTCGCCCCTGTGAACGTCGAAGCTGACATCGCTGGGTTTTCCCGAAGGGCCCGAAAGGCCACGTACGCTCAGCGCGGGTTTGCCGCTGCGATCAATGGCGCGCGCCTGGTATTGGAAACCGGTGACACGCTTGCCGACCATGTGCTGCACGATCGAGTCGAGCGTGAATTCGGATGTCTTCCCGGAGGTCACGTTCTGACCGTCACGCAGAATTGTAATCTCGTCGGCGATCGTCATGATCTCGGTCATGCGATGGGAAACGTAGATCACGGCTGTTCCCGCCGCAGTGAGCTTCTTCAACATGCCGAACAGAGTGTCGGCTTCCTGTGCGCTCAGCGACGAGGTTGGTTCGTCAAGGATAAGGATCCTGGCGTCCTGGTGGATGGCCTTGGCGATCTCGGTCAGCTGGGCCTGGCCGGGGCTGAGTTCAAAAACAGGCGTCCTCGGATCAACCCTGAGGTTGAGTTGGCCGATGATCTCGGCTGCCTGTGCGATTTCCCTGCGTTCGTCGACCAAGATCGACAGGCGGCGGGGCTCCCGGTTGAGGAAAATGTTCTGGGCGACCGTGAGGGTGGGGATCAGGCTGAGGTCCTGGAAGATCATCTCAATGCCGAGCCTGCGGGAATTCTCCGGAGAGCTTGACGACATGTGTTCGCCAAAAACCTCGATGGATCCCTCCGTGGGTGTGACCACGCCCTGCAGGATCTTCAACAGCGTAGACTTGCCGGCGCCATTTTCGCCGACCAGCGCATGGATTGTCCCGGGTTGGATCGTCAGGCTGACACCGCGCAATGCGTGCACGCCGCCAAACGATTTCCTCACGTCGCGCATCCTGACGGCGGCGAGGGTTTCGGTGACTGCTTGAGTGTTCATGGTCGTTGTCCGCCGCTGGGGACGGGGAGCGGCCGGAGCCGCTCCCGCGCACCGTTAGTTCATTGCGTCGGTGAGAATCTTCGGTGCCTGGTCGCCGTTCGACTGCGGCCACGCCTCGATCAGGTTATCGCGGGTCACCGCAAGGGCCGGGAGCACGACGTAGGGAGGTGCGTCCTTTCCGAGTAGGGCGTATCCGGCAAGGATGCCCTCGGCATAACCGGCGCCGTACGGACGCTGGGATCCGGTTCCCTTGACGTAACCCTTCTTAGCCATGTCGATCGAGATGTTGACGCCAAGGTCGCAAGTGGTGATGACGAGGCTCTTGGACGCGCCCGCTGCGCGCGCCGCTGACAGGACGCCTTCTGTTGGAACGTCCCACACGGCCCAGATGCCATTGAGGTTGGGGTGGGCCGTCAGCATTGCGGAGGCGACGCGCTCGGATTCGCTTGAGAAATCAGGGCCTCCGACCCCGGTCTCCTGGACGATCTTGATATCCGGATAATCCTTGATCGCTTCCTTGAAGCCGACCACGCGTTCTTTGGTGGCAAAAAGGTCGGACGCATGCGGGATGAGACCGATTTCGCCCTTGCCGTCGAGCGCCTTGGCCATGAGCAGTGCGGCGACCTTTCCCATCCCGCGGTTGTCGGAAGAGACGAGGCTCACATAGTCTTTGCCAGCCTTCATCCCGGCGCCGGTCTGGTCAAGGAAGATGATCTTAATGCCAGCGGCAGCAGCTTTCTTGTATGCTGCGGCCGTGGCTGACTGCTCGGCGGGAACGGTGATCATGACGTCAGGTTTGAGCGCCATGACGCTTTCGATGTCTGAAACTTGCTGCTCCGCGCGATATCCAGCATCAGTCGTCGCAACGATTTCGACGCCGAGCTCTTCCAGGGCCTTCTTTTGCCCGGCCATCTGGGCCTTGGCCCAGTCAGACGCCGTGTAGTGCATCACAATGGCCGCTTTGGCATGCTTCGCCTTGATCTTTTCGATCTCTTCGGCGGATAGCTTCAGGTCGCTCGCGAGGGTCGCTTTTTCGCCGTTGGGCCCGCTTGCCGGGTGACTTTCAATATCCTTGATCTGTTTATCGACATCGATCGCGAAGGCGCTCGGCGCATAGGCAGCGCTGCCGCCGAGGGCAGTGGCAAGGGCGATCATCTGTAGGGACTTGCGCATCGTCATAGGCATTTCGGTTCCTCCCTTTAAGGCCTATTGAGTTCCTCGAATTCAAGAACGTATACGTTAATGCATTTATAAAAGCTGTCAACTGAAGAATGTCGGGAAGCATCGGCGAGCCGAATTGAGCATCCCGCATTTGGGATGGTTTCAACCACCGTGAGTGCCCAACGCGGTAGTCATCACGGTGGTCGTCTTGTCCGTTTGCCACCAAACGGATCGAGGCAGACCGCCCCCATGAAATCGACCCGGAACGATCCTTACGGCTCCCGATCGACGCGGTAGTCAAATAAAAGCTATTGCGCAAATAGAGAGGTATAAGGTATGAGGTATGATGTCGATGGGCAGACTTTTTGCAGCGGAATGTGATATTGTTATGTTTGTCGTATATAATGCGTTATTTTGTGTTTCGATATTGTGATATCCAGAAAAGTGCGCCACATTAGTCGCGGTTTATGAGGGAGGAAGAATTGACAGCAGCAGTTTCGATCCGCGATCTCGCGAACGCTATCCGTGTCCTGTCGATCGACGCGGTTGAGGCCGCAAAGTCCGGGCACCCCGGAATGCCCATGGGCATGGCTGATGCGGCGGCGGTGCTGTTCGGCCGGCACCTCAAGTTCGATTCAAGCGAACCTGGCTGGCCGGACCGCGATCGTTTCGTCCTGTCGAACGGCCATGGCTCGATGCTGCTCTACAGCCTTCTGCACCTCACCGGGTACGAAGACATGACGATTGAGCAGGTTCGCAACTTCCGCCAATGGGGCTCCAAAACGCCAGGTCATCCCGAATACGGGCACACCGCTGGCGTCGAGACGACCACCGGGCCGCTCGGACAGGGGATCGCGTCGGCTGTCGGAATGGCTATCGCGGAGCGGCGCCTATCAACCGAATTTGGCGCAGCGCTTGTCGATCACCGGACCTACGTTTTCTGTGGAGATGGGTGTCTCATGGAAGGTGTTGGTCAGGAAGCTGCTTCGCTGGCCGGCCACCTGCAGCTCGGCAAGTTGATCGTCCTTTACGACGACAACTCCATCACCATCGACGGCTCGACCGCAATTGCGTTTTCGGAAGATGTGCTCGCGAGGTTCGACGCCTACGGATGGCACACGCAGCGCGTTGACGGTCATGATCCGGATGCGATCGACGCGGCGATCTCGCAGGCGAAGGCGGAAGGATCCAGACCATCCCTCATAGCCCTGAAAACCATCATTGGATACGGCTCTCCGTCAAGGGCAGGAACAAGCTCCGTACATGGTGCACCGCTCGGCGCCAGCGAAGCCGCCGCGACGAAGGCAGTCTATGGCTGGACGGCGGACACTTTCGAGATTCCTGCTCCAATCCTCAAAACTTGGCGCGAAGTCGGCGCGAAGGGCGCCAAGGCGCGCAAGGACTGGCAAGCGCGGCTTGAAGCAGCGGGCGCAGATGTCAGAAGTGAGTTTGAACGCCGCACCGCCGGCTCATTGCCAGCGCGATATGAGGAAGCGGTCAACGCCGCCAAGGCAAAGCTGCTCGACAAGCCGCAATCAGTGGCAACGCGTAAGGCAAGCCAGATCGCACTGGAAGCGCTGACGGAGCTGCTTCCGGAAATGATCGGCGGGTCCGCTGACCTCACCCACTCAAACTTGACCCGGGTTCCGGCCGTCGACAGCGATTTCACCGCCGCTGCAAGCGGGCGGTATGTCAGCTATGGCGTTAGAGAGTTTGCCATGGCCGCCGCGATGAACGGTATGGCGGCTCACGGCGGCGTCATACCCTATGGTGGCACGTTCCTCGTCTTCTCGGATTATTGCCGCAATGCCATTCGTGTGGCGGCTCTGATGGGCGTCCGCTCTATCTTCGTGATGACGCATGACTCGATCGGTCTTGGCGAAGACGGTCCGACGCACCAGCCGGTCGAGCATCTTGCCAGCCTCAGGGCAATGCCGAACTTGCATGTATTCCGGCCGGCCGACACCATCGAGACGCTGGAATGCTGGGATCTTGCAATAACCAGCAAGAACACGCCGTCGGTTTTGGCGCTCTCGCGGCAGAATGTCCCGCAACTGCGCGCCCAGCGTGACGGCATCAATCGCTGCGCACGGGGAGCCTATGTGCTGCGGGAAGCGAGCAGCGAACGTGCCGTCACAATCATCGCCACTGGAACGGAAGTCGCGCTTGCGATCCAGGCTGCCGACGAGCTTGAGGCGAGAAACGTTCCCGCCGCTGTCGTCTCGATGCCGAGCTGGGATCTCTTCGAACAGCAGCCCAAGGATTACCGCAGCTCGGTCCTCGGCAACGCGCCGCGCATTGCCGTGGAAGCGCTCTCGAAGTTCGGCTGGACTAGGTATGTCGACAGCGAAGACGACGTGATTGGGATGTCCGGCTTCGGAGCGTCTGCGCCGGCCGAGACGCTGTACGAGCAATTTGGGATCACGCGTGACGCAATCGTCACGCGCGCCCTAGCAAGGATAAGGGGCAAGCAATGAGCGCGCCGGCGACACCCGGAAATGACGAAGCGGGCGTCCAGTATGGTTCTGTCGATGAGTACCTCTCGACCTGGGCTGCTGAGGATTTGTCCCGTCAGGGGGTGGCGGCTCTAATCAACGGTGTGTTGGATGCCGCCTGTCTTTTATCCGCACGCATCGCAGCCGGTTCCCTGGAGGGCGATCTGGCCCACCTTGTCGGATCAAATACCGACGGTGATGCGCAAAAGGCAATCGACATCGCGTCGCACGAGTTGTTCGTCGAAATACTCGCACGCGCAGGCGCTGCCAGGGTCCTGTCCGAGGAGGCCGACGCGCCAGTTATGCTCAATGGCCAGCATTTTGCGGTCGCAATCGATCCGATCGACGGTTCAGGCAATGTCGGGCTGGGCACGCCCGTCGGCACGATCTTCTCGATCATGCCTTTCTGCGAAGCTGAAGATCCCTTTTTAACCCCTGGAAAGCGCCAGGCCGCGGCCGGTTATGTCTCATTCGGCAACACGGTCGATTTGGGCTTTTCGGTCGGTGAGGGTGTGCTGCTGGCGACGATGCATCCCCAAACCGGCGAGTTCCTGATCGTCAAAAGGCAGGTTCAGATACCTCGCGACACGTCCGAGCTTGCATATAACGCTTCCAACCACCGTCACCTTCACCCTGCCATGAGCCTGTATCTTCAGGATTGTCTGACCGGCAAGGAGGGAACGCGCGGCCGCGATTTCAACATGCGTTGGCTCGGATCGGCAGTCGGAGAGCTCCACCGGATCCTGATCAGGGGCGGTGTGTTCTTCTACGCCGGCGACAAGCGACCCGGCTTTGAAAATGGGCGCCTTCGCCTGGTGTATGAAGCGAATCCGATCGCGTTCCTGATGGAGCAGGCCGGGGGGCGGGCCACCGACGGCACGACCGCCATCCTGGACAAGATCCCGACCTCTCACCATTGCCGCACGCCGCTGGTTTTCGGTTCGGCGACGGAGGTCGACGTGATCGCAAGCTATCTCAATTCCAATCCAACCAGCGAGTAACACGTCATGGCCAGGATTACTCTCCGCCAGCTGCTGGATGATGCCGCCGAACACGGCTACGGCGTCCCGGCGTTCAACATTAACAACATGGAACAGGCGCTTGCCATCATGGAAGCGGCCGACGGAACGGATTCGCCTGTGATTCTCCAGGCGAGCCGTGGGGCCCGAGCCTATGTCAACGACATCATGCTCAAGCACATGATGGAGGCTGTGACGGAAATCTATCCGCATATCCCCGTTTGCGTCCATCTTGACCACGGAAACGAACCGAGCACCTGCGTCACCGCGATCCAGCATGGTTTTACGTCCGTCATGATGGACGGATCGATCCTTGCTGACGGGAAAACCGCGGCGGATTGGGACTACAACGTCAAGGTCACGAGAAGCGTCAGCGACACGGCCCATTGGGCAGGGGTTTCGGTGGAAGGGGAGCTTGGCGTTCTGGGCTCGCTTGAGACCGGTACGGGCGAGGCGGAAGACGGTCACGGCGTCGAAGGCAAGCTCGATCCGCATCAGCTTTTGACCGATCCGGAGGAGGCGGCGAAATTTGTCGCGGAGACCAAGGTGGATGCGCTTGCCGTCGCAATGGGCACCAGCCATGGCGCCTACAAGTTCTCACGCCGGCCGGACGGTGACGTGCTGGCAATGGATGTTATCGAGGCGATCCACCGGAAACTTCCGAATACCCATCTCGTCATGCACGGTTCGTCAAGCGTGCCGGAGGAGTTGCAAGAAATTTTCAATCGCTTCGGCGGGCGGATGAAGCCCACCTGGGGCGTGCCGCTCGAGGAAATCCTGCGCGGAATTCGGCATGGTGTGCGAAAGGTCAACATCGACACTGATTGCCGCATGGCAATGACCGGGCAGGTGCGCCGAGTGCTGTCCGAAGATCCGACAGAATTCGACCCTCGCAAATATTTGAAGCCTGCAATGACGGCGCTTTCAAAGCTGTGCCGCGAGAGATTCGAAGCTTTCGGAACGGCAGGACGCGCAAGCTCCATTCATGTTGTGCCGCTCGCGGAAATGGCGAAGCGGTATCGAGCCGGCTCGCTCTAGGTCGGCCAACATCCATTTGAACGCAAACGTGGTGAAGCGGCGATGACCGAGAAGAAAACCCTCTGGATTGGCACCAGCTGGAAGATGAACAAGACGCTTGCCGATGCCGCGCAGTTTGCGCACGGTCTCAGGGCCGCAGACATCACGTCCCATCCGCGCATCCAGCGCTTTGTCATCCCTCCTTTCACTGTTGTCCGGGAAGTGAAGACCACGTTGGCGGGCACGTCGGTGAAGGTCGGCGCGCAGAACATGCATTGGGACGAGGAGGGCGCCTGGACGGGCGAGATTTCACCCTTGATGCTCAAGGACTGCAACCTCGACATCGTCGAGCTTGGTCACTCCGAGAGGCGTGAACATTTCGGTGAGACGGACGTGACGGTAGGACTGAAAGTCGGGGCGGCGGTTCGCCACGGCTTGATCCCGCTCATCTGCATAGGGGAGACACTTTCCGAACGCGAGGCCGGGCGAGCCCGCGACGTCCTCGAGCGCCAGGTTCGCGGCGCGTTGGGAAGCCTTTCTACCGACCAGAAGCACAAACCGATACTGCTTGCCTACGAGCCTGTTTGGGCCATTGGCGTCGATGGGATCCCCGCGACAGCGGACTACGCCGACGCCCGCCAGGCCGAAATCATCGCGTTCGCGGAAGCCGTGCTCGGCCGGCGCATTCCCTGCCTCTACGGCGGTTCGGTCAACGCGGACAACTGCGAAGAGCTCATATCCTGCCCCCATGTCGATGGGCTGTTCATCGGCCGCTCGGCCTGGAAGATCGAGGGCTACCTCGACATCCTCGAAAAGTGCGCGGCCAAAATCTGAGGAGTGATGAAGATGAAAATTGCAGTAGCAGGCGACAGCGCGGGCGAAGGCCTCGCCAAGGTCCTCGCCGATTATCTCAAGGACCGTTTCGAGGTGTTCGAGGTCTCCCGGACGGACGCCGGTCTCGACGATTTCTATGCGAACCTCTCCGACAGGGTCGCCAACGGCGTGCTCGACGGCACCTATGACAAGGCCATCCTGGTGTGCGGCACCGGGATCGGCGTCTGCATTTCGGCAAACAAGGTGCCGGGTATTAGGGCAGCCCTCACACACGATACTTATTCCGCCGAGCGGGCGGCGTTGTCGAACAACGCCCAGATCATTACCATGGGCGCCCGCGTCATTGGATCGGAACTTGCGAAGACGATCGTCGACTCCTTCCTCGCCCAGAGGTTCGACGAGAACGGTCGCTCGGCCAGCAATGTTGCCGCCATCGACGAGGTCGATACGAAATACCACACCCGCTAGTTGGAAGGCTGGGCAAGCATTGCTCGCGGTCGACGCGCCAGGCGCAATCAGCCTGGCGCATTATCGTTTTCTGGCAATTTTCAGAACCCGGCGAATAGGCCGGGCGGCATACGGTATCCGGGCTTCGCGTCCGCCTTCAGATGCCGCCGGTGATGATCGCAGTGCGACCTGCGGGAAATGCAAGATGCGCCACGCCTTGACGTGATGCCCTGGCTGTCATTTCAGCAGGGATGTGCGGAAGTGTTCCATGTTTTCCTCGACGCTTTCGCGGCTGAGGTCACCGGTCTTTCTGTCCCGGATCATCTGAAACATGTGTTCGTGGAGATCGACTGCGCGCCATTTGCCACTGACCTCTAGCGATTTTTGCACCCAAGGCGCGACCATCGTCAGCACGAAGTCGGCGATCACGACGATCAACGGGTTTCCGGCAGCTTTGTATATTGCTCGGTGGAAATCGAGATCGGCCTTGAGGAGATCTTCGATCGCGGAGTTCGCATCCTCCGACAGCCTTTTTAGTCGGTCGATGCACTCTCTCATCGTGGCGAGGTCTTCGTCCGTACGCCGCAGCGACGCGAGTTCTGAACAGTTGCGGTCGAAAATGTATCGCAGTTCCATCAGCATCTCAGGCGTCGAGCTCTGAAGATAGAGCTGAAACATCGCGAGCGGCATCGCCGGAAGGCCTTCGTCCTTACGGATGTAATTTCCAAAGCCATGACGCGTCTCGACAAGACCCGAGACCGCGAGCGTTTTGATCGCCTCTCTGATTGGAGTGCGACTGATCCCGAGAAGCTGGGCCAGCTCTTTTTCATTGGGAAGTTTGTCACCAGGCCCGAGGTTGCCTTTGGCAATTTCGCCCGTAATGTAGTCGAGCGCTATGTCCAGCCGGCTTGGGATTTTCTTTGGGTCAACAGACAGCATTCCTGGTCACGCTCCAATCAGAAATCGAAAAGGTACGAGGTCATACCGCGTTTTACCGCTTGCGACAAATGCCGAACGTCGAACTGGCCACTTCTCCAGGTTATTCGCTGATTTGTCCCAGCCGCTTCGAGGCTTTTGGATCGAATGGGAACATGAGGCCAGCGGCCAGGAAGCCGCCGTCGACGTTCAGGGTGTGCCCCGTAATATAGGCAGCATCGTCGCTCGCCAGGAACACCGCGGCATCAGCGATTTCCGATGGTTCGCCATAACGGCGTTGCGGAACTAGCCGATGATAGGCGTCACGCGTTTCGACCGTGTGCATGACTTTCGAGACCTCGGTCAATATCGGGCCCGGTGCGATGTTATTCACGTTGATTCCCGATTCCGCGAGTTCGACCGCCATAACCTTCGTGAGGAGTTCGACGCCGGCCTTTGAGGCTCCATAGGCCGAACGTCCGACACCGCCCTTCTGACCGGACAGCGAAGCGATATTGATGATCCGCCCATAGCCTTTGGCGGCCATGATCCGAGCAAAGGCTTGCGCCACGAGGAATGTTCCGGTCAGATTGATCCGGACGACGCGTTCGAATTCCTCCCTTGAGCTTTCGAGAAACAGAGTGGTTGCGCCCACGCCCGCGTTGTTCACGAGTATGTCGACCGTGCCGAACCGGCCAATCGTTTCCTTAACGATCGTCTCAACGTCTTCGTTGACCGAAATATCGGCGCGGACGGCCAAAGCCCGCTCCCCAAGCCGCTCGGCGGCTTCGTTCGCCACTTCCAGATCGCGGTCGACGATAACGACATTCGCGCCTTCGCGAACATAGGCTTCAGCGATTGCCAGTCCGATGCCCCGGCCAGCGCCCGTCACCACGGCAGTGCGTCCAGAAAGTCTCATCTCGTCGTCCTCCAATTTTCTCGATATGAGGTATAAGGTATAAGGTATGACCTTGACAGAGTTATGAGCTGCTTCTATGAGTATTGTCAAGAGTGAAGCCCGGCTGATGTATGGAGGAAGATATCCTCGGCCGGGATATTGGGAGGATCCGATGACATCAGCTGGCAAGCTCAAGGCCGTGTTTTACGGCGACGACTTCACGGGTTCTTCCGAAAACCTGGCGCAGTTCCATCGCAGTGGTGTGAAGGGAAAACTCTATCTCGCACGCCCTTCAGCACAGACGGCGTCAACAGATGCTCTGTCTTATGATGTGCTTGGCTTCGCCGGTACCGCTAGGGCGTTGTCCGGCGTCGAGCTCGACGAGGAGCTTGACAGCGCGTTTTCGATCATGCGCACCCTCAACAGTCCGCTTATCCAATATAAGATCTGTTCGACGTTCGACTCGTCGCCCACCGTTGGAAGCTATGGTGCTGTTCTGGCGCGCGCTGCGGCTCACTTCGGCAAGAGGGACGTTCCAGTCCTCGCCGCGACCCCGGACTTCGGGCGCTACACCTGTTTCGGAAATCATTTCGCGCGCTTTGCCGACAGGATTGAGCGGCTCGACCGGCACCCGAGCATGTCGCGCCACCCCAGGACGCCGATGCACGAGGCGGATCTGCGCATGCATCTGGCTGGGCAGACAGATAAGGAATTCGTCAACGTCACGCTTCCCGCAATCCGGAACCGCTCGGCAATGGAGGAGCGTGTCTTCAAGGCCTTCCAAGAGGGGGCAGGGGTCATTTTCGATGGGCTCGAAAATGCGGATCTTGCGGCTGTCGCCGATCTGCTCTGGGCGCGGTATCCGACACGTCCGATGTTCGCGCTTGCAGCTCAAGGCTTGGCGCAACAACTCGGCGCTCTTTGGGCCCGCTTGGGCCTGCTATCGTCGGCGGAGCCCGTCAAGACGGAGATTGCCGGCGTCGAAAATCTACTCGTCTTATCAGGTAGTTGCGCCCTGCAAACCGGGCGCCAGATTGCGGTGGCCGAAGCTTCCGGGTGGAACCTTGTCCACTTGGATGTCTCGACAGTCCGGTCCGATGATGATGCTGAGGCAGTTGCGCGGGAGGCTGCTTTGAAGGCGATCGAGAGCCTTGTGCGCGGTCGATCTACAATCATCTACACGGCTCGCGGGGAAACCGGCCGTCTGGCCGGCAGCGATGTTCCCGCGGAACGCTTGGGCGCCATCTACTGTGACGTTGCGCGTGCCGTGCGCCGCGCGGTTTCCTTGCCGCGGATCGTGTTTTCGGGCGGTGACAGTTCGAGCTATGCGGTGCGGACAATCGGCGCCGAAGCGCTCGAGATCGCCGTTTTTGACGAAGTTCAAAATTGCCATGTCTGCCGCCTGGATGCGCCGGGCGACGCCGAAGTCGATGGCCTCGAAGTCATGCTGAAGGGCGGGCAGATTGGTGCCGATGACTTCTTCCTGCGGGCAAAGGCGGGCACCTCGGGTTATCTGGCGGCGTAAGGAGCAAAAGATGCAAAAGAAAATCATCCTCGAAGCCAGGGTCAACGAGTACGCGCCGCGCACATCCAACCCTAATATCCCATACACCGCCGACGAGATCGTTGAGGCCGCCGTTGCAGCCCGCAAGGCGGGAGCGGCGATTCTCCACTATCATGCCAGGACAGCCGACGGCGGTGCGACAAACACCGTTGAGGCAAACGCCGAAATCATCCGCGAAGTCAGGCAGGCGACCGATCTACTCATCCTTCCCACGATCGGCTTTATCTCGAATGATGCCGACGCCATGAAGCGCATCGACACGGTCGCAACCCTGGCATTGGACCCTGCTACGAAGCCCGATATTGCGCCCATCGATACCGGCTCGGCCAATCTCGAGCTTTGGGATGCCGAGACGCGCAGGTTCGAAAATCCAGAACGTTTGTATCTCAACACGACCGAAAGTCTCGCGCACTACGCGCGTACCTTGGCCGAAAAGGGCGTAAAGCCGAAGCTGGTTTCCTGGTCTGTTGGGTTCACGCGCCGCGCGATCGCTCTGATGGACGCGGGCCTTGTGAGGGGGCCGGCCTACTTTCTCCTCCACCTGACGGGAGGGCGATACATTACCGGGCATCCGCCGACCGAGGCGGGTCTCATGGCGCATCTTGCATTTCTGCCCGACGACCGGCCGATCGAATGGACGGTCAATTGCCTTGGGGGCAATCTTTTGAACATTGCTCCTGCGATCTGCCGTCTGGGCGGCCACATGGCTATTGGAATAGGCGACTATCCCTATCGCGAGTTCGGCACACCCACGAACGCGGAAGTCATATCGCGCGCTGTTGAGATTGCCCAAAAGGTCGGACGTGAGCCGGCTACACCTCAGGAGGCACGCGCGATCCTCGAACTGGACGCCGCGTAGAACCAATACGGCATGCGATCCGCACACACGCGGCATAGATTTCGATTTTACGAGGTATGACGTCATATCATGGTCAACGCAACTGAGAAGATAACAGTTCAGAGAACCGCGCAGTCGTCTTCGGCACGCGTGGTTCTGCGGGCCGAGGGCGTGGAAAAGTCGTTCAACGGCGTCCCAGCGCTCGTTGATGGCCGACTAACTCTAAAGGCCGGGACCGTCCATGCCTTGTGCGGCGGTAATGGCGCCGGCAAGTCGACATTCCTCAACATCACGATGGGACTGCTCCGCCGCGATGGAGGGATAGTGGAGATCGATGGCGAGCAGGTCGACTTCAAAAGCGCCGCTGACGCCTTGCGTCACGGCATCGCGATCATCACGCAGGAGCTTTCCCCCGTCCCCGAGATGACCGTCGCCGAGAACCTTTACCTTGGCCGCGAGCCGAAGCGACTTGGCGTGCTCGTCGATTTTAGCCAGATGCGCAGGGACGCCCAGGCATTCCTCGATGAACTCGGCTTTGAAGTCGACGCTGCCAAGAAGATGGGGGAGCTGAGCCTCGCCCAGATTCAGCTCGTCGAAATTGCGAAGGCTCTCAGCTATCGGGCACATATCGTCATCATGGACGAGCCGACATCTGCTATCGGCGAACACGAAGTCCATGTCTTGTTCAACGCGCTCCGCAAGATCACCGCGCGCGGTTCCGCAATTATCTACGTGTCTCACAAACTCACCGAAATCTTCGAGATCGCGGATGAGTACACAGTCTTCCGCGACGGCCGTTTCATCGAGACTGGAAACATCAAAGACATCGACCGCCGTCATCTTGTGACACAGATCGTCGGCCGTGAAGTCAAGCTGGTCGAGAAGGGCAAGCCTCTCGAAGACGCGCCAATCCTGCTTTCGGTCTCGAACTTGGCGCGCGGGCCTCATTTCCGAGACATCTCGCTAGACGTGGCGTCCGGCGAAGTGGTCGGAATCTACGGGCTGCTTGGGTCCGGACGAACCGAGTTCCTCGAGACAATATTCGGGCTGCACTCACCAACGGGAGGCGAAGTTGTCTTCAACGGCGGTAAGGTCAAGCCAGGCAGTCCTAAGGACGCAATTCAACGTGGAATGGCGATGGTGACCGAGGATCGCAAGGACAGTGGTCTCGTGCTCTCGGCATCGATCGCCCACAACATCACGCTTTCATCGCTGGCCTTGATGGCCATCAGCGGTTTCATCCGCGGGGACAAAGAGCGCAGCGCAGTTCAAGACATGATCGTCTCACAGAGGATCAAGTCGGCGTCGCCAGATGTTGCCGTCGAAACTCTGTCAGGGGGCAACCAACAAAAAGTCGTGCTGGCCCGGTGCCTTCTGACAAATCCAAAGCTTCTCATTTGCGACGAACCGACGCGTGGCATCGACGAAGGTTCCAAGCAGGAGATCTACGCGTTCCTGCGAGACTTCGCGGCAAAGGGCAACGGCGTCCTCGTGGTCTCCTCGGAGGCACCGGAGATCATGCAGCTCAGCGACAGGATCGCGATTTTCAAACAGGGGCAGCTCCTCAGCATCATCGACGGTGCCGAAGCAACGCAACAGACGCTTATGGACATGGCGAGCTGATGAGCGGTCATAGCCCCATTCACGGGAGGACTTGAGTAATGAATACCATCGCTGCGGCGAAGCCCGGAAACTTCCGCGCCGGGGAAATGATCAGGCAGTTCAGCATCGTTCTCGTGTTTTTCCTGATCGTCGCGTTCTTCGCGTTCGCGAACCAGTACTTCATGACATGGTTGAATTGGCTGAATCTCGTTCGCCAGTCGTCGATCAACGGCATTCTGGCGATCGGAGTGACCTTCGTCATCCTTACTAAGGGCATCGACCTATCGGTCGGCTCCGTAATGGCGCTCGCGGGCATGATCGCCGCCAGCCTCGTAACGGAGACCAACGAGCAGTTCGTGCTTTTCGGTATCTTTGCGGGTCTCGCGGCGGGAGCCGGCCTCGGCTTGGTGAACGGCGTGCTTGTTGCCGCGGTCAAGGTCCCGCCGTTCGTAGTGACGCTTGGCATGTTGAGCGTGGCCCGCGGTCTCACCTTGATCTTTTCGGAAGGACGCCCCATCCCGAATCTGTCGGATCCCTTCAAGTGGATCGGCTCCGGGCAGATCATGTATATCCCGGTACCGATCGTCATCCTGTTCGTCGTGTTCCTGATTGGATGGACCGTTTTAAACTATACGACTTTCGGCCGTTATGTGTACGCAGTTGGCGGCAACGAGAAGGCGGCTCGCACGAGCGGCATTTCCACCAAGGTGATCGTCGGTGCGACCTATGTGATCTCGGGCCTCCTGGCTGGTCTTGCGGGGCTTGTCCTGACGGCTCGCACCACCGCTGCGCTGCCGCAAGCGGGCATCGGTTATGAGCTTGACGCGATCGCCGCCGTCGTGATCGGCGGGACGAGCCTTGCGGGCGGCCGCGGATCGCTGCTCGGCACACTGATCGGCGCGCTCATCATCGGCACGATCAACAACGGCATGGACCTCATGGGCGTGTCTTCATACTACCAGCAAGTCCTCAAGGGCACGATCATCGTGGTCGCGGTCATCGCCGACCAAATCCGCAAATAAGACCAATCCCGAAATTGCCGCCGGGGAAGGCCGGCGACAATGTCCGGCCCAGCGTGTCGCGTCCGGACGTATCTTAAACCAGAGGAGAATATGAAATGCAGATGTCTAGGAGGAACCTGCTCAATGCGGGTGTGGGTATGGCAATCGCCGTAGCGACGTTGGCTGGCGGGAACTTCGCCTTCGCGCAGGACAAAATTCGGATCGCGGCTCTCTCGTTCGGTGAGTCCGGCGAGTACATGAAGGCTTGGTCGACGGAAATCCAGAACCATCCCGCCGTCAAATCGGGCGAGGTCGAGATCACCGTTTTCGACGGCAAGTATGATCCACTGACACAGGCGAACCAGATCGACACAGCGATCACCCAACAATTCAACGCGATCATCATGTCACCGTTCGACCTCGAGGCCTCGGCGCCGCCGATCGAAAAGGCCGCCGAAGCGAAAATCCCGCTTATCGTGTCGGCGCTCAAGACCAAGTCGACGAAATACACCGCGTCCATCATCGTTAACGATACCGAAGGCGGCCAGATCATCGCTGAGGAACTCGCCAAGCGCCTTCCGAACGGCGGCAACGTCGTCCTCATGGAGGGTCCGATCGGCCAGTCGGCCCAGATCGAGCGCCGCGCAGGCATCGACGCTGGTCTCGCCAAGTTCCCGAACCTCAAGCTCATCGAAGACAAGACAGGCAACTGGAGCCGCGCCGAGGGTCAGGCGCTCATGGAGAACTGGTTGCTCGCACACCCGGGTGAGATCAACGGCGTCCTTGCGGAAAACGACGAGATGGCGCTTGGCGCGATCGAAGCCATGAAGAGCGCCGGCATCGATCTCAAGACCGTTCCCGTTCTTGCGATCGACGGCATTCCGGACGCAAAGCGCGCCGTGAAGAAGGGCGAGATGGCGGTCAGCCTCTACAAGTACGCCCGCGCCGAAGGCCAGGGCGCGGTCGACCTCGCACTGCGGGCGATCAAGGGCGAGAGCTACAAGCCGCAGTCCGAAATCTGGGGCTCGCTGATGGAATGGAAGGGCGGCACCGAGAAGGACTACGTCGTGCCGTGGCTCGTGCTCGATTCCACCAATGTCGAGAAGTACATGTAATCGGACAACGGCGGACGGCCCATACGGCCGTCCGCCTTACACCAGGGAAATAGGATCGACCATCATGTTGAAGAGAAAAGTTGGAAAGACCGATGTGACGCTGACCTCGCTAGGGCTGGGTACCTCGCCGCTCGGTGGGTGCAATGTCGATGTGAGCTTCCAGACTTTCGAGGCGGTCGTCCTCAAGGCATACGACTTGGGTGTCCGCTATTTCGACACCGCGCCCCTTTACGGCCTTGGAAAGTCCGAGCATTCCCTCGGCCATGTCCTTCGCAACAACGATCTCATCGGCAAGGTCGTGGTCAGCACCAAGGCGGGGCGGATACTCAAGCCGGAAAGCCGCGCAAAGCGCGCCGAGAGCCTTTACGGCATCGACTGGGTGAAGGCGCTGCCATTCGTCGATGACTACGACTATTCCTATGACGGCATCATGCGCGCTTTCGAAGATAGCCAGCAGCGCCTGGGTATGGACCACATTGACATCCTCTATCTCCACGACGTGAGCGGCGAATGGCACCGCGAGGCGTATAGCACCCACCTTTCGGCGCTGAGATCGAGCGGTTACAAGGCGTGTGACGAGCTGCGCAGCACAGGCTCCGTGAAGGCCATCGGCCTCGGCGTCAATGAAACCGCGTCGGTCCTGCAGGTGGCAGAGGAATTTGATCTCGACTGCTCCATGGTCGCCGGGCGCTACACCCTGCTCAACCACGGCGCTCTCGACCATTTCTATCCAGAAATGCAGCGTCGCGGCATCGGTATCATTGCGGCTGGCATCTACAACTCCGGCATCCTCGCCGAGGGTAGCAAGTCGATGACAACCACCCGCACCTACGATTGCCAGCCCGCGCCTGAAGCGATCGTCCGCAAGGTCGAGGCGCTCGAAGCCGTCTGCGAGCGCCATGGCGTCTCGCTTGCGACTGCAGCGACACAATTTGTCTACGCACATCCTGCAGTGACCGCAGTGGTACAGGGAGCGCTGGCGCCCGAACACGTCGCCGCAAACGTCGCCGCGATCTCGACGCCGGTTCCGGCTGCGTTCTGGGCCGACCTGAAGTCGTCCGGCCTCATCCCTGAAGCCGCGCCAGTTCCGGAGGCATGATAGCGATGGATCTGGCTCAGCGCAGGCCCTCGGACATTCTGGTCACCTATCGGATTGAGACCGCCGGGAGCGCTGAGGCCTTGGCGGTCAAGATCGGAAGCGACCAGTCGACGGGTACATTTGTTGACCTGCCCGGAGAGACGCCGCAACTGAAGGCGCGCGCGGCCGCGCGCGTGGTCGCTTTCGAGAAACTGGACTCTGTCGAGGTTCCCTCGCTCCCTGCAGCGGGCGAAGTCTTCAACCGAGCGGAGACAACAATCGCCTATCCCCTGGAGGCCGTCGGAACTGACCTCGCGGCAGTCACCACGGTTGCATTGGGCGGGGTCTGGTCGATCAAGGAATTCACCGGGCTGAGGGTCATCGGCCTGCAGCTGCCTCCAGAGTTTGAAGGCGTCTACCCGGGGCCTCAATTTGGGATCGAAGGCTCCCGGCGTCTGACCGGCGTCTACAATAGGCCAATCATCGGCACGATCATCAAGCCCGCGCTCGGCCTCACCCCGGACGAAACGGCGCAGGTGGTTGCTGAACTCGTCGCGTCCGGTGTCGACTTCATCAAGGACGACGAGAAACTGATGTCGCCACCGTACTCCTCGTTGGAGGCGCGGGTGAAAGCGATCATGCCGATCATCCGGGATCAGGAGCAGCGCACCGGCAAGAAGGTGATGTATGCCTTCGGCATTTCCGACGTCGATCCCGACGAGATGGTTCGCAAGCACGACTTGGTCGTGCGCGAGGGTGGAAACGCCGCTGTCATCAACATCAATTCGATCGGCATGGGCGCTTTTCTGTTCCTGCGTCGGCGGTCGTCCCTTGTCTTGCACGCCCATCGCAACGGCTGGGATCTTCTCACCCGACATCCTGGTCTTGGGTTCGATTTCTCGGTCTACCAACAGCTTTGGCGACTTCTCGGCGTCGACCAATTCCAGATCAACGGCATTGCCGCCAAATACTGGGAGCCGGACGCGTCTTTCGTTCAGTCGTTCCATGATCTCCAGAAACCGATCTTCAGTGATGCCGACCGCCCGTTACCGGTCGTTTGTTCGGGTCAATGGGGTGGACAGGCGCCTGAGACCTATCGAAGGACGGAGCAGACGCTTGACCACCTTTACCTTTGTGGTGGTGGCGTCGTCAGCCATCCCGGCGGGCCGTCGGCGGGTGTCAGAGCGGTTCGTGCGGCCTGGGATGCCGCGGTCGCCGGAATCGATCTCCATGAATATGCCAAATCTCATCCAGAGCTGGCGCAGTCGCTCGCCAAGTTCGGCTCTAAAACCGTATCAGAAGGAAGATGACAGATGGAATATCGTCAGCTTGGCCGGTCAGGTCTCAAAATTTCGCAACTGGTTCTTGGTTGCATGAGTTTCGGCGTCGCCGATCGCGGCAACCATGCTTGGACCTTGTCCGAAGACGACAGTAGGCCATTTATCAAAGAGGCACTCGAACAGGGCATAAACTGCTTCGACACGGCCAATGCCTACTCGGACGGCACCAGCGAGGAGATCATCGGCAAGCTGCTCAGGGAGATGGTGCAGCGTGATGAGGTTGTCATTGCCACCAAGGTCTACGGCAAGATGCGCAACGGAGCGAATGCGGTCGGACTTTCCCGCAAAGCAATCATCGCGGAGGCTGAGGCCAGCCTCAAGCGGCTGGCGACCGAGTACATCGACCTCTACCAAATTCATTTCTGGGACAATTCGACCCCGATTGAAGAGACGCTGGAAGCGCTGACCGATCTCGTTCGAAGCGGCAAGGTTCGCTACATCGGAGCCAGCAATTGTTACGCATGGCAGTTTGCGCGCGCGCTCTACAAGTCGGACGCTGCCGGATGGTCGCGTTTCGTTTCGATGCAAGCTCAGATGAACCTCCTTTATCGCGAGGAAGAGCGGGAGATGTTGCCGCTCTGTAAAGCTGAAGGGGTGGGGATCATCGCGTTCAGTCCGCTGGCTCGCGGGCGCCTCAGCCGGCCTTGGGAGGAAAGCAGTTTGAGGTCCGAGACCGACAATGTCACCGCTCGGTTCTACGGTCACGCGGACGAGGCGGATCGCCGCGTCGTAGACGTCGTCGCAAAGATTGCAGAGGACAAGAACGTCCCGCGATCCCTCGTTGCGATGGCGTGGCTTAACACAAAGGCGGGCGTGACGGCTCCTATAATCGGCGCAACGAAGCTACAGCATCTGAAGGATGCCGTCGCTTCCTTGGCCGTCAAGCTAAGCGACGACGAGGTCCGCGAACTCGAGGAGCCATACGTGCCGCATAGCGTAGTCGGCTTGAACTGAGTTTGGCTCAGCGGGGACGACGTTGAGGCTGTCAGGAGGCACGCCGAACCGGGCCTCCTGAGCCAATGGCTTTGGTCGTATCGATCTCTGCTCCCTTCCAGAACCAGCGCGAGGAAAAAAGATGGCCACCACCCGTCATTTTGACGTCAGCGACAGCGCGATTGAAGCTGCCGCCCGGCTCATGCGAAATGGCGAAGTTGTCGCGTTTCCGACGGAGACGGTTTACGGGCTCGGCGCGGACGCCAGCAGCCCCGCCGGGATCGAGCGCATCTATGAAGCCAAAGGACGCCCGCGGCATAATCCCCTGATTATCCACGTTTCGGACGTGGAAATGGCGCGCAGGATGGCACATTTCAATCCGGAGGCAGAGTTGGCTGCTGCCAGCTTTTGGCCGGGACCTCTGACATTGCTCCTGCCAAAGCGGGAAGACGCGGGGCTCGCAACCGCAGTTACCGCGGGCATGAAAAATGTCGCAATCCGATTTCCCTCGTCGAGTGTCGCCCAACGGCTGATCCGGGCCGTCGGATTTCCGGTGGCAGCGCCTTCAGCCAATCGTTCCGGGAAGGTCACCTCGACCCGCTTCGTGGAAGTTGTCCGCCAGTTGGACGGACGGATTTCGGGAATCGTGGAAGAAGACATATGCGATCACGGCCTGGAATCGACTATTCTGTCTTTGGTCGGATCTCCGATCATTCTACGCCACGGGTCAGTTCCGCGGGAGGCACTGGAAGCTTTACTCGGCCCGATTGACGAGGACACTGGGCCCCAAAAAGTCTCGGCACCAGGCCAGCTAAAGAGCCATTATGCTCCGGAAGCCGCCGTTCAGATGAATGTCGACCGTCCTGCCGCCAATATGGTCTGGGTCGGTTTCGGACCGGAGTGCGAGGGCTGTCAATTGACGCTGTCTTCTTCCGGTGACCTTCAGGAAGCTGCCCGCAACCTCTACACAGCCATGAGTGAAGCCGACGCCTTGGCCGGCGCGAGTGACGTGATTGCATTCGCCCCTGTGCCTCTGATTGGCCTTGGCAGGGCAATCAACGATCGGCTGAGACGAGCTGCCGCGCCCCGTTGCGCGTAGGCGGCATTTTTAAGCAATTCGCAAAATGCGGATGGCGGCATGCAAAAAACGCTTGCCTCTATAGGTATGACCTTATACCTTACTTGCCGATTGAGGAGTCAGGCCACGGAGGTCCATCAAGCATTTCTGGTGTGGTTGGCGGCAGACGCCGGCGACATGACGCGCATTTGGGACACGGGCTTTACCCGAACAATGACGGCATGGCGGAAGCTACATCGCTTCGACGCCTCCTATCGACATCTAGGGATGATCACATGACCGAACTTGAAACTAGGCCGCTCGGAAAAAGCAAAGTGCAGGTAACTTCGCTTGGGCTAGGCACAGTGCCGCTCTCTGGCTTCAACGCCGATGTCTCCTACGACGAATTCGAAGCGACGATCCTCGCCGGGTATGCGGCCGGCATCCGCTATTTCGATTGCGCGCCGATGTATGGATTCGGCAAGTCGGAGCATTATCTTGGCCATGCCCTCAGGGCGAACAAGCTGCGCGAAAACGTGGTGGTAAGCACCAAAGTCGGACGCGTATTGAAGCCCGCAAGCAGGACGAAGAAGTTAGAGACCGTCTACGGCATCGAGTGGATCGACCCGCTTCCGTTTCTCG
The DNA here is from genome assembly GCF_030182495.1 of Rhizobium aureum. Classification (NCBI taxonomy): domain Bacteria; kingdom Pseudomonadati; phylum Pseudomonadota; class Alphaproteobacteria; order Hyphomicrobiales; family Rhizobiaceae; genus Rhizobium; species Rhizobium aureum. The sequence continues at coordinate 34,736 of NZ_JAQJCI010000010.1, forward strand.
ATACCTACGATTACACCTATGACGGCGTGATGCGTGCATTCGAAGACAGCCAACAGCGCCTCGGCCTAGACTATATTGACGTTCTTCTCGTGCATGACGTTGGTCGGGCATGGCACGGCGACCAGAGCGAATTCTATTGGAACCAGTTGCGGGCCTCCGGTTACAAGGCACTGGACGAACTTCGCTCCAGCGGAGCCGTATCGGCCATTGGTCTGGGTGTCAACGAGACCGAGTCTGTCGTGGGTGTCGCCCGTGAATTTCCGATCGACTGCTCGTTGATCGCCGGCCGCTACACCCTTTTGAATCATGCCCCGCTTGAGGCCGCGTTCGACGAGTTGCTCCAGCGGAACGTCTCCGTGATCGCCGGCGGGATCTTCAATTCCGGGATCCTCGCGACCGGCGTAAGCGGTCCCGCGGCCACTTACGATTACGGCAAGGTTCCGGCGGACGTCGTCGAAAAGGTCAAGGCCATCGAGAGCATTTGCTTAAGATATGCGGTGAGCTTGCCTGCAGCGGCGATGCAATTCGTCTATGCGCATCCGGCAGTGGCCACGCTGGTCATGGGTGCAAAGAGCGCATTGGAAGTCGAGCAGAACGTCAAGGCGATCAACGAGACAATACCCGCTGCATTTTGGGACGCTTTGACTGAGGCGAGCCTTCTTCCGTCAAACGCTCCGCTGCCGACGGCTGTACGATGATGGCCAGCGGAGGCACCGTTTTCGGCGGCTTCCGCTGTGAAGCGCTCGTGGGTTCGGTTCCATCGCCGGAGGCGCGCGCATGCCTCGAGGCGCTCGTCAGGACATATGGCGAGCTCCTCGCGATCTACTCCTTCATGCATATGGCATTGAGGGAGAAGAGCATGCGCCTCTTGATTGGAGAACTCGCCAATCGCGCCACAGAGATAAAGCGATCCGTCCGTTCCTCGCTTGCGGGCTTGCGCGGTCTCGCGGGGCAGGGCCACGCACTCTCCCATCTTGGACGGGCAGATGGCCTGCTTGTCGAGGCGGAGGAGCACCTGCAGCGCGGTGTCCTGGTTTCAGATGCACCCCTGCTGGGGCTGCTTTCAAATGCGGCGATCGAGCTGAAACGATCGGCCGCCATCTTAGGCACGTCGACCTTCGACACGACAGCATGCTGTGGAGGGTCCCTACTTGGACATGGGGAGGAAGACCATGGGAACGCATTCGATCTGGGTGCTTGAATACTCTCGAAGCCCGGTGCACCCGGTCAGCGGGGTTTTTTACGGCGCCCATAATCAGGGCACGATGAACCTGCCGTTCGCATACATACTCATCAAGTCAGGAGATGCAGTCGTTCTGGTCGATGCCGGTCACGACGCCGCCGATTTCGGAGGCCAGATCGCCAACTCAATCGGCGTTACCGGTTGGACGCCTCCGGAAATCGTTCTCGGGGAATGCGGGATCAGGCCCCAAGACGTCACGTATGTCATCCTCACGCACGCGCACTTCGATCACATTGGCGGCCTAAAGTTCTTCCCAAATGCTAAGATTTTCATTCAGAAGAAAGAATTGGAATCCTGGATGTGGATTCTGGCAAAGGGTCGGCGCTTCCGTTCATTGCAGGCCGGACTGAATCCGGCGGATATCCTCTATCTGACCCAGGCAAATATCGAAGGCCGCCTGGAACTGGTGGAGGGAGAGCGGGAAAACCTAGTGCCAGGCGTTCATGTCTATCCGGCATTCGACACCCATACCGCAGGGTCGCAATATGTGGTGGTGGAGACGGGCGGTGGAGACGGCAAGTTTGTCCTGTCCGGCGACGTCATCTACACCTACAGCAACCTCACGGGTGAGGACGCCACCGATCCCTGCTTTGTGCCGCCGGGCCTTGCCAATGGCAGCCAGACACGTCTGATCGAGTCCGCCGAGGAGATGCTCAAAATCGTTGGTATGGACGAACGACGAATCGTTCCCATGCACGAGGAGCAGCTGTCAAAAATCTATCCGTCGCGCCTGACGGATCGCCAGCTCATGCTCGTCGAGATTTGTGTGGCCGACGGAGACGTATCAAGAGTTTGATCGATTTGAAGCAGCGCGAACACCAAGCTGCATCGTTCACAATCGTCCTCCCAAGGCGATAAGCAGAGAAAAGGCCGGGTGTCAGTGACACAGGCCTTTACCAAACACCTTGCCCGCTGCGGTGATCTGCCCGGTGAAGAAGCCCTATATTCGCGCCCGCTTTGATGACGGCCCGGTAGCCCGCGATGTTGACCATGGAGGACAAGGCCTCCATCTTCCGTGCGCGGCTGACGCGCGGGACCATCTCCATGGCGATGACATTTGCGCTTGAACCCCCAAACCATCCTGTTTCGTTACAAAATGAGCGCCTTCGGCCATGCATGGAGCGGTGCAATCGCGCCATCATGCGTCTTCACGTGTCCCAGTATGCCAGCAGCGTCAGTGGCGTTGTCGAATAGAGCAAGACAAACTAACGAAAAATGATGTTTGCATGTGATTTGTAGCGGCGGATCTTGATGTTAAAGGATCGGATTAGTGCGCCGGAGGACTAAAATATGAAGAGAGATGATCGGAGGCAGGCCATTATGGACCTGTTGGTCGCGCAGAGGGTGGTGGATCTCGACGACCTATCCGATCGGTTCGCTGTATCCAAGATGACCATCCACCGGGATCTAGATGATCTTGAGCGGGCAGGGATGCTTCGCAAGGTCCGTGGCGGGGCAACGATCGAGACAGGAGGCCATTTCGAAAGCGATTTCCGGTTTCGCCAGCAGCAGGAGGGCGAGGCCAAGCGCCGGATGGCCGAGGCCGCCCTTGAACTCGTCGAGCCCGGCATGACGGTGATGGTCAACGACGGATCTATGGCGTCGGTGCTCGGGGAATTGCTGCCACAGAGGAGGCCGCTGACGGTGATCACCAACAATGCGGCGGTCATCGATCGGCTCAAGACGGAATCAGGGATCAACCTGATTGCGGTCGGTGGACGCTATTCGATGAAGTTCAATGGTTTTTTCGGCGTCGTCGCCGAACAGGCACTGTCGCGTCTCAGCGCCGACATCGCCTTTATCTCAACGCCGGCAGTTTCTGGATTGCGCGTCTACCATATGGATGATGACGTTGTCCGCTCGAAGCGAGCGATGATTGCAAGCGCCGCGCGTCGCTGCCTGCTCTTAAACCATAAGCGCTTCAATCATACCGCTCTTCATGTCCTGGCCACCATTGACGAGTTCGAAGTTATCATCACCGACCAGGAACCGTCAGTCGACGTCCGCGCGGCTTTGGAAGGAGCCAATGTGCCACTTCGAGTGGCATCGCAGGAGAGCAAGTGAATATCGCCAACAATCCTTCGGATAGATGCCGCGCAAGGCGGCACCTGTCCATCTCAAGCTGGGCCCTCCGATTGGGGGGATCCCTTCTACAGTCTTCTCCTATGGACGTCTCCTACGGACGTCCAACGCGATATCTCAGATGGACGGAGCCGAGGCCAGCGGCTTCGGCGCTGATAAACGTGAGCCTCGCCCCGCCGGCAAGCCCATCCTCACCGCCCTCGAATATGGCCGGTGTATTCGACTTGCCTCCGATCGCAGGGAAGATGACTAGGCTGACCTCGTCAACAAGACCCGCATCCAAGAAATTGCCATTAGTTTGCGCCCCGCCTTCCAGCATCAAGCGCTTCACACCGAACTCGGTTCCGAGAACGTCGAGCGCGTTTTTCAGATCGACGCCATCTTTCTCCGATACGATATAGGAAACGCCAGCCTGGGTGAGGCCCGCCAGGTAAGCATCATCCACGTCAGATCCTGTCAGGACGACAAGGTGAGCCCCCTCAATGTCGTTCTTGTCCCAGCGTAGCCGACCGTCCTTATCAACGATAACAGCGAACTCGTCGGCATCCGGGTTGGCGATATGGATCGGTCGCGCGGCCGTGCCGGTTGTTTGATAGGGATGGTCGACGGCGTCCGCGAACTCTTCTCCCGTCGCTCTTCCCGAAAGCCAGGCGTCGGCGCCGATCTTCTCATGCAGGTCGTCATAGATCTTCACGAGCTCATCGACCGAATGGCCGGTTGCCTCGGCCCAATCATTGACGATCAATCGGCCATCCAGCGGCGACATCATGTGACAGATTACATAGGGTCTAGGCATTGGACTACGCTCCTCTACAAACATTCCACCGTCAGTGGCCTACCTTCAACCAGGCTGCAAATTTATCCATCCAGTCGGGGTGCCAGCGTGAAAGCGCCGGCCGGTTCAGGATCATGTCGTCGGCCGCCCAGCGGATCCGTCTGGCATCGATCGCAGACGTGACCGCGTTATCAGGACAAATGATGTAAAAGTCCTCGTCGAGCAGACGGGCCAGGAAGTATTCCACCAGCTGCTCTGCGGTCCATGCCTCATCGGGCCTGGCAGCGCCCTTCGGCTTGAGTGCGATGTTCATGGGTGTCCACGTGTAGCCAGGGACGAGGAGATGAGCCGATACACGACCTCCCGTCTCCTTCAAAAGCTCGTGCGACAGCTGTTCGGTCAGCACCTTGACAGCTGCCTTTGCCACCGAATAGGCGGCATTGCCTGGAGGAGTTGTAATTCCTTCCTTGGAGCCGAGGTTGACGACCGCCGATGGTCGGGCTGCCTTGATCAGGTAGGGCACGAAGACGTGTTGTGCGGCTAGAACACCTCCGAAGTTTACATCGATCTGGCGTCGCCACTTTACAGGATCATCCCAGGGGCCGGCTCCTTGCGTAATGCCCGCGTTGTTTACAAGGATGGCCACGTCGCCAAACCGAGAGAGCGTTTCGTCCTGCAACCTCGTCAGTGTCGATAGATCCGAGACGTCGCCGCTCACAACCAGAGTGTCCGTATCGAGTGTCGAGGTAACATCATCAAGTGCGTGGGTGTCGAGATCCAACAATGCGAGCTTCATGCCGCGGGCCGCGAGAGCCCTCGCGATTGCCAAGCCGATGCCCTTCGCGGCTCCCGTGATGACCGCAACGCGGCCAGGAGCAACGATACTGTTCATTCTCTCGCTCATCTTTGTCTTTCCCGTCATTGGACGTCACCGCTGGAAGGTGTGCCGGACACGCCGTCGCGGTGGATTTTCTCGGCCGAAGGCACCAGCGCAAGAAGCGCACCAGCGCTACGCGGGCGCTTGTGTGGTCGGACCATATCTGCTGGCTGCGAACGACAGCTCATCCTCCTAACAACATAGGCCACTCCGCCGACCACTTGAAGTGAGCTGGATCGCACGCACCGATGAGGGGTGTTCACTCTTGGGTGCCTTCGTGACGTCGGGAATGCCTCGTCAATTTGGCTGCGGACGCGACCAAAAGGTCCCTCACTCCTGGTATCTGCCAGATCGGTGGTTGATTTTTGCTCACCGCCCCGATCGATTTTGCTCATGTAACCAACCGGCTCCACGGGCATTAGGTCACCAGCGCCTCGAGGCGATCGTGGTGCTGATAAAACCAAAGGAGTGAAATCATGACTGGTAATAAACCACTCGCAATGGTCACGGGCGGTTCATCTGGAATAGGCTTCGAGCTTGCCAAACAATTCGCCAAGAATGGATTTGACGTTGCTATTTCAGGCTCAAGCGACAAGGTAAACGAGGCCGCCGATGCGCTACGAAGCCTTTACGCCGAAGCGTATCCGTTCAAAGCGGATGCCTCGACATACGATGGCGTTGAGGGGTTCTGGACTTTCACGCAGGGGCTGGGGCGCCCACTGGAAGCCGCGGCTCTGAACGTTGGTATCGGTATCGGCGGCGCCTTCGTCGATAACGATCTCGAGGATGAGTTTCGCCTGCTTGCAATCAATGTCACTGGGACCGTCCATATGGCCAAACGCGTCGTCCAACATATGGTCAAGAACGGCCGCGGCAGGATCCTCATCACATCCTCGGTTTCGGCGACCCTGCCCACGCCATACGAAACCGTCTACGGCCCGTCGAAGGCATTCGGTTACATGTTCGCGGAATCTCTGCGCGAGGAGTTGCGCTCGACCGGGGTCACGGTGACGGCACTCCTTCCGGGCGCCACCAACAGCGACTTCCACGCGAACGCTGGGATGGGCGATACGAAGCTCGGTGGCCAGCAGAAAAACGACAAGACGCTCGTCGCCAAGCAGGGCTTCGAGGCCCTCATGAACGACATCGACCATGTCGTCGGCGGAGACCAGAAAACCAAGCGGCAGGTGTTGGAAAACCGGACAACCCCAGAGCCTGTTAAAGCCGCCCGGCAAGCCGAACTGACCCAACCGCAGTGAAGGAGCACATCATGGCACATCTGAAAGACAAGGTCGCAATCGTCACGGGAGCTTCCTCGGGCATTGGAGCAGCGACCGCCAGAGGATTGGCGGAAAAAGGTGCGCGCGTTGTCCTTGCCGGCCGCAATGAGGAACGCCTCAGTCAGATTGTCGAAGACATCGCCGGTTCGGGAGGTATTGCCAGCTACAAGGTTGCCGATGTCACGGATTTTGAGAGTACCAAGGCCCTGGTCGCATTCGCCACGACGACGTACGGCCCGGTCGATATATTAGTCAACAATGCGGGCCTCATGCTCTTTTCCTATTGGAAGGATGCCGCGGTCGGCGATTGGAACAAGATGATCGATACCAACCTACGTGGCTATCTGCATGCGATTGCCGCCGTTCTGCCGTCGATGTTGGAGCGCCGGTCCGGCCGCATCCTGAATATGAGCTCTATCGCCGGCGTTCATGTCGGCGAGGCGGCAGGCGTTTACGGAGCCACGAAGTTCTTCATACGCGGTATCACCGAAAGCCTCAGAAAGGAGGTGGGCGTGGGAAGTGGGATCCAGGTGTCGATGATCAGCCCTGGCGTGATCGATACCGGCTGGGCCGATAAGGTTCATGACGAGACGGGCAGAAAGATCGCCGGAGAGCTCAACAAGCAGGGTATTCCGCCGTCGTCGGTGGGTGAAGCCGTGGTCTATGCCCTAGATCAGCCCCCGGAGATCACGATCAACGACATTGTCGTCCATCCAACCCGGCAGGACTGGTAGCCGGCGTTTTCGAAAGCTCAGAACTTGAACCTCCGGGACTGCCAGGCCGCCCGCGCGGAGGTGGTATTCGTTCCGACCGGTGCCGTTTCTCGTGGCTGTGGACAAGAGGATCTTCATTGCATGACCATCTAATCCCGGAGGTTCGCATTATTCAGCGACCCGGCCCATCTCCCGTCGTCGCTCCCAGGATCATCAACTAAGATCAAATTTTTGACTGCTTCCGTGCTCATCACATACCAAAGACAGGGTTAGTTGAATTAGGATTGAAGACGCCAGCCGCCTGAAGCAAGGTCGGCGTCGGCAAGGACGATCTTATTCAGTACAAGTGCGAGTATCCATCACTCATGGTATCGACGCGGGCCGATCTGGCCGACCTTGAAACTTTCGTCGCGATCGCGCGGGCGGGGGGGTTCCGAAAGGCCGCCGCGCTTCGCGGCGTTTCCGGCTCCGCTCTCAGCCACTCGATTAGGGGTTTGGAGGCCCGTCTCGGCGTCCGTCTGTTTCATCGGACAAGCAGGAGCATCAGTCTCACCGCCGCCGGCGAAGTACTGCTTGCCGAACTGGAGCCGCATTTCCTCGGCATCCAAGCTGCGATGGATCTCCTGGATAGTTTCAGGAGCGGGCCTACGGGCAGGGTGAGAGTGACCACGCTGCGTGACGCCGCCGAGCTGTTGATCGCACCTCGACTGCACAGTTTTCGCCGCAACTACCCCGATGTCGAGATCGAAGTCAGCGTCGAGGATCGCTTTATCGATATGGTCGCCGAAGGTTTTGACGCGGGCATCCGTTATGGGGGAACAGTTCCCGAGGGGATGATCGCGTCGCGTCTGACGTCCGAACTTGAATGGGTCGTGGTCGGTTCTCCAACCTATCTCAACGAACGAGGGCGGCCCGAGCGGCCGGAAGATCTCTTGACGCACGAGTGCATCCGGATCCGAACCGGTACGGACCACGTCTGCAAATGGGAACTTGGCGACGGCGATCGCATGGTTGCGCTTGACGTTCCCGGACTGCTCACGCTCGGGGATTCAGAACTATCCATCCGCATGGCGCAGGAGGGGGGCGGTCTCTTTTACTGCCTGCGCGCACGCGTCGAGGACAAACTCGCGGCTGGTCTGCTCGAAGTGGTGCTGCCGGACTGGTCGTCTACTGGGCCGGGTTTTCATGCATACTATGTTTCGCACCGACAGGTGCCGTCAGCGCTCCGGACGTTTCTCGACCACCTTAAGGCGCCGCTTTCGGACGATTGAAGTGACGGCTCAAAGCCAGCCCCAAATCGCTGCAGGTGAGAGTCCATTCTTGCCGGGCCCGCGTCAATGGATACGTTAGCTTATACCATAACAGATTCAGATGAAAAAAGCTCATCTATTTTATGAAATATTGCGTTTGAATTAGGAGCTGAAAGCGGAGATGGTTCGATGCGTGGAGGGCATCTGAACCTGGATCGCCTTAGCGCGTAAGATGATCGCGATACGGTTTACGAGGTCGCCGGACTATGTTCGGCGAGCAAAGAAGTATTGCTCAGATGCTGTATTGGGAGGAGGGCCGAATGAGTTTCCCCGCTGGAAAAACTGTAGATAAACGCGATAATTCTATTCTTGCTGGTCTCGAGCCGGCGACCTTCTTTGGTTTTTTCGAAGAGCTAAGTGCGATCCCGCGCGGTTCTTACAACGAGAAGCAGGTTAGCGATCACATCGCCGATTTTGCCCGGGCGCGCGGCTTCGAGGTTTACCAGGACGAGATTTACAATCTCCTCATTAAGAAGCCGGGAACGCCCGGCTACGAAAACTCGCCGACCGTCATTCTTCATGGGCATACCGACATCGTCTGCGAGAGCGACGAGGGTGTTGACCACGACTTTGAGAACGAAGGCATCAAACTTCAGGTTATCGGCGATTTCATCCATGGGACGGGGACAACCCTTGGGGCGGACAACACCGTTGGTGTGGCTTTCGCAATGTCGTTGCTGGCATCCGACGATATCCCGCATCCGCCGCTTGAAGTCGTCCTGACGGTTCAAGAAGAAGTCGGCAAGGGCGGCGCACAACACTTCGACGGCACAAAGCTTAGCGGTAAGCGCCTTCTCGACATGAACTGGCACGATCCCAAGTCGCTTTTCGCAGGCTGCGCTGGCGATATTTCAGTGCGCTTCAAGATTCCGGTTCAGTGCGAACCGCGCGTTTCGGGGCAGGCCGCCCTTTCGCTGCGGATCTCCGGCCTGAGCAGCGGTCATTCCGAATTCGACATCCATCTTGAACGCGCTAACGCCATCGTCCAGCTCGGACGGCTGCTCCGGATTGCCATCCGGGATGCTGGGGCCAGCGTAGCCGAAGTCAAGGGTGGCGTGAACCGTTACGTTATCCCGGGTGAGGCGGAGGCGATCATTTCGATCGATGCCTCGCGGATTGTCGATCTCAGACAGAGAATTGAAGCGGAAGCGGCTTCGATTGCGCTTGAGTACAAAGCAAGCGATCCCAACCTCAAGGTCACAGTCAGCGAGTCAGGGAGGCAGATTACTGAAGTCTTCTCGGCTCAGTCCGCCCGGGCGCTGGTCGATGCCCTGAACCTGCTTCCCAACGGCGTCCAGAGCAAAAGCCTTCAAGTCGAGGGCCTCGTCGAGAGCTCCAACACCGTGGCGTTGCTTTCAAGCGATAAAGAGGCCATCGAAATCGTCAATACGGTCCCAAGCGCCGTCAGCTCCCGTCGCTACAACATCGTCGACAAAATCCGGCAGCTGTCAGAACTCATCGGCAACGGCGCGAGCGTGGAGACATTCGCGGATTGCCCGGAATGGCCATACAATCCTCATTCGCGAATGCTCAACGCCGCCAAAGCCGCTTACGAGCGCGAGTTCGGCGAGCAGCCACATGTGGAAGTCTCTCACTCCAGTCTCGAGCTCGGCCTTTTTCGAAAGAAGGTTCCTGACATTGACATGCTGTCGATCGGACCGGAAGCGTTCGACGTCCACACCACGCGCGAGCGCCTCAACCACACGACAGTCGATCCGACCTGGCGGCTTCTCAAGTCGCTGCTCCGCGAACTCCGGACCTAAGGTACTAAAATGCCAAAACTGCCAAGCTACTTCGGCAATTTCCCACATCCGCCCAGCGAAAAGAAGCCGGTCCATCTGACGCGCGATAGCTACAAGATGTTCATCTATACGGGGACGAAGCCGTACTCGAGCGACCTCAACTACCTGCTCGCCAGCACGGACCAGCAGACCACTGGCATCTATCAGCTCGCGCCGGGAAGCAACTTCGACCCGGCCGACATTCACGCGGGTGACGAGGTGTACTATGTCCTCGAAGGTGTTGTACATCTCCTAAACCCCGGAACCGGGCAGACCGAAGAGCTCGGACCCGGTGACGCGGTGCTTATCCCCAAGGGCGCTCCGCATCGCGGCTATAACTTTAGCGACAAGGCTGCAGTTATCCTGTTTTGCATCGCACCGCGTATCTGGGACGAGAATGGCCCTCCGACCTGTTATGACGGGCCGACGCGCCTCTATAAGCACGAAGGGAGAGCGTGATGAGCCTTGAGAAACTCGGAACCTATCCGGTAGACGGCGCACAGGCGCGCAAGAGGGGCGACCTGGTGAAGGTCGCTAAAAGCGATCGTCTGAACATGGTCTCCGGCCGCGATCATCCCGTTCTTATACAGTTCTGCGTCAGCAACGATTACATGCACGTCGGAGAACTGACTATCCCTGTGGGTGGCGTTGGACCGCGCGCGAGCGAGCCCGACAGCCATGAAGGGGACGCAGTCTTCTACGTCCTGCAAGGCCCCGCGACCTTCTATTTGGCGGATACCGACGAAACCTTTCACATCCGTGACGGCGAGTCTTTCTTCCTGCCCGGCGGCATCAGCTACCAGTGCCTAAACTACGGCTCCAACCCAATCCGGATGGTCTTCACGATCGCACCGGGACTGTAAGCCGAAGATTGAATCTCAGATTGCCAAGCTTCGCCGCGGACCCGTTCCGCGGTTGGGAAAACTTTGTCTTGTCACCACCAGGGAGGATCATGTGACAATTTTCAGACGGACGTTAATCTTCGGTACTGCTCTCGGGCTCACCGCTTCGCTTTCCTTCAGCCCAGCGCTTGCACAGCAGTTGGATTATTCGAAAGTGTTTCCTGGCATCTTGATGGACAAGGACATCAAGCCCACAGGCCAGGAAGTCAAACCCGCTAAGAAGGATAACCGCCCGCTCAAGGTCGGCTTCCTGCCGACGGCGATGGACACCTACTATCAGCGTGTTCTGGCTGGCGTGAAAGAAGAAATCGACAAGCGCGGTGGCGACGGCACTATCCAGCTTCTCGTGCAAGCTCCGAGCAGCCAGTCTGCCACGGACGACCAGATCAGGACCATGGAAGCCTGGATTAACGACGGTGTGGATGCGATCGCCGTTGCCTTATACAACGAAGGCGCGTTGCTGCCCTCCATCCGGCGCGCCACCGATGCGGGCATTCCGATCTTCCTCTTCAATTCACCCGTCGCGGATAACCCATATTATGTCAGCGATATCGGCTACGACCAGAGTGACGGTGGTCGTGCGCAGGCGCAATGGCTGGTTGACACCTATGGCGACAAGGAAGTCAAGCTCGGGATCCTGGAGGGCCTGCCCGGTCCGCATACGAGCCAGCGCATGAAGGGTTTCAACGAGGTCATCTCGAAGCACCCCAACTTCAAAATCGTCGCTCAGCAGCCGGCTGGCTGGGTGCGTGCCCAAGGCTTGTCGGTGACTGAAAACATGTTCACCGCCAACCCCGATATCGAAGTCCTCGTCGCGCTCTACGACGAGATGGCCCTTGGCGGTCTGCAGGCTCTCAAGGCTAAGGGGCTGAACGGCAAGGTGGCAATCGTCGGCTACGAAAATATGAAGGAAGCCAACGACGCGATCCTCACCGGCGACTTTGCAGCAACGGTCGACACCGGGGCCAAGGAAGAAGGTCGCAACATCATTCGAGCGGTGGATGAGTTCGTGATGAAGGGCACCGCCCTGCCGAAGAAGATCTTCGTGGCGCCCAAAACCTACGATGCGAAGAACATCAAGACCTTCGATCAGAACGACTACGTCTACGTCCAGCAGAAGTAGATGTGACAGTACGCGGCCCCGCCTCGCGCGGGGCCGCCCACTCAAAAAGGGCGACCTGAATGACAAACGCTCCGCTGCTCGAGATGAAAGGCATTGCCAAACGCTTCGGCAACACGAAGGCGCTTAATGGCATCGAGCTCGTACTCAATCCCGGCGAGGTTCTCGGCCTGGTCGGCGAGAACGGCGCAGGCAAGTCGACGCTCATGAAAATCCTCTCTGGTGCATATGCACGCGACGAAGGCACCATTTCTGTCAGAGGTAAGGTGGTCGATCTGAACAATCCCAAAGACGGGTCCAGGGCCGGCATCGCGATCATCTACCAGGAGCTGAGCCTGTTTCCGGACTTTGACGCCGCCGAAAACATATTCGCGGGCAGGGAGCTGCGCCACGGGCGTGCAAGTGCATCACCGCTTGACCATTCGGCCATGCGGGCAGCCGCCTCGCGTATCCTGAAGGGCGAGTTAGGCGTGGACGTACCTCTCGACAGGCCAGTTCGAGAGCTTAGCCTCTCGCATCGGCAGATGATCGAGATCGCCAAAGCCATTAGCAGCAACGCCGACATCATCATCATGGACGAGCCGACCGAAGCGCTCGAGGAGGTCGAACGCAAACAGCTGTTCGCCATCATCAAGAAGCTTCAGCAGGCCGGTAAAGCTCTCATATATGTATCTCACCGGATCCAGGAACTCCTCGGCATCGTCAGCCGCGTGTTGGTCTTGCGCGATGGCAGCGCGGTCGCAGACCTGCCCGTATCGGAGCTCGACGTAGACAAGGTCGTCAGTGCGATGATCGGCGGCTCTCTCGCAAAACAGTTTCCTCCCCGCGTCCCGGCAAGGTCCGAACCCTCGTTGGACGTTCGCGGTTTGACGAAAAGGGGTGTCTTCGAAGACATCACCTTCTCGGTAGCCCAGGGTGAAATCCTCGGCGTCACGGGTCTCGAAGGATCAGGCAAGAGCGCGCTCCTGCGGGCGATCTTCGGGCAGATCCCGCATGAGACCGGCTCGATTCTGATCGACGGAAAGCAAGCGGCGATTTCGGACCCGACGGACGCTATTCGTCAACACGTCGCCTTCTTGCCCGCCGAACGTAAAACCGAGGGGATTTTTCCACAACACAATGTCGGCTGGAACCTCTCTATCGCCAACCTTCGAACGCTCGGCAAAATCACGTTGATGCCGAAAAAGGAGCGCGAGATTGCCTCCGGCTACATCGCCAAGCTCGGCGTGAAATGCGACGGCCCCGGTGCCGACATCACATCGCTGAGCGGCGGTAATCAGCAAAAAGTCATGCTTGCTCGCTGGCTGCTCACCCAGCCAAAGGTGCTCATGCTTGAGGAGCCAACGCGTGGCGTCGACGTGCGTGCCAAGGCCGAGGTCTACACCCTCATCCAGGCTGCCGCGAAAGACGGCTGTGCTGTCATCGTGGTGTCCGCCGACAACGCGGAACTGCTTGGATTGTGTCACCGGGTCGCGGTCATGTTCGAAGGACGAATCTCGGCGGTCGTCGATGCTGCGACCTCCAAGGAAGAAACACTCGCTCTTCATTCGGTAAGGCCGCCGCAAGGCCATCATCTTCAGGGAGGTACCCATGGCTGATATTGCAGCTACACGCCCGCGCTCGCCCCTTACGCTCGCACTCAACGGCGGCAATGCCGGCGTTTATCTGGCCTTCGTCGTTCTTCTGGTGGCGCTCGGCTTTGCCGCTCCGCGGTTTTTCACCTTTGGCAACTTGACTGACGTTCTTCGTCAGGCGGTCCCCATTGCCGTGATCGCGTTTGGAGCGACCTTTGTGATCGGGATGCGGGGCATCGACCTCTCCGTCGGTTCGACACTCGCGCTGAGCGGTCTTGTGACCGCAAACCTGATTGTGCTTGGCTATCCCGTTCCTCTGGCATGCGCAGGCGGGATTGCGGTCGGTGCGGTGATCGGACTGGTGAACGGAATCCTGATCACCAAGGTCGGGATCACGGACTTTATCGCCACAATGGCCATCATGGTCATCAGCCGCGGTATCGTGATGGTCTACACTCAGGGTATTCCGATCGTCGGAGCCTCCGACCCCGCCTTCCGAATGATCGGCCAGAGCTATGCCGGCGGTGTTCCTGTTCCGGTCATTCTGACCGCCATCGTCTTCGCGATCGCCTTCTACCTTCTCTATTACACGCGTTTCGGCCGTTTCGTTCTCTCGATCGGCAGCAATCCGGACGCTGCCCGGCTGGTCGGCATCCCCACGGACAAGGTCAAGATCGCCGTTTACGTGCTGGTCGGGGTCCTCTCGGCCTTCGCGGGCATTCTGCTCACCTCGCGCCTTGAAGCCGCCATGCCTGAAGCCGGCCAGGGGTACGAGCTGGATGTCATAGCTGCCGTCGTAATCGGCGGAACGGGTTTGTCTGGCGGACGCGCCACTCTGTTTGGAACTGCCGTGGGTGCCGTTTTGATGGCGGTCGTCCGCAACGCGCTCAACCTGCTCAACGTGAACACCTTCTGGCACCAAGTCGTCATCGGCACGATCATACTGATCGCCGTGGCAGCCGATCGTTTCAGTCGCCGTCAAAAGGCCTGAGGAGGCGATAATGAAATATATCGAGCTCCGCAAGTCCGTTCTTGATGCAAATGCCGCGCTCTACGACCGCGGTCTCGTCATCTCGACGTTCGGTAACGTCAGCGCTATCGACCGCGCAAAGGGTGTTGTCGCCATCAAACCGAGTGGCGTTTCCTATAAGGCAATGCAGGTCGCAGATATCGTTGTAACCGACCTCGATGGCAATATCCTAGAGGGCACGCTGCGACCATCGTCTGATCTCGATACGCACCTGGAACTCTACAAAAGCTTCAAGTCTATCGGTGCCGTGGTCCACACGCACTCGTTCTTCGCGACGGTGTGGGCCCAATCCGGCCGGGGTATCCCTGCCATGGGAACGACCCATGCCGACTATTTCAACGGAACGATCCCCGTTACTCGCAAGCTGCGCGACGACGAAATCATAGACGGTTACGTCCGCAACACGGGCAAGGTCATCGTCGAGGCACTCGGAAACAATGCGCCGCTCTCCGTCCCCGCAGCCCTGGTTAACGATCACGGCCCCTTCTCCTGGGGCAAGGACGCAGCCGCCGCCGTTCATAACGCGGAGATGCTCGAGGCTGTCGCCAAGATTGCCTTCCACGCCCGGCAACTGAACCAGGACGATCCAGAAATTTCCGACGCTTTGCTGGACCTCCACTATCAACGCAAGCACGGCCAGTCGGCGACCTACGGCCAGCCAGACAGTTCCAAGTAGGATTATCATGTCGATTGTAGCAGGAGTTGATTTCGGAACCTTGAGCGTGCGGGTAACGCTAGCTGATTCCGAGAAGGGTTCCCTTGGAACCTGCGTCGCGGAATATCCTCTCGAGCGGCGTCGTTCCGATCCCGACCTGGCAACGCAGTCCCACGTAGATCATATGGAAGCGCTTGTGCTGGCGATGCATCGAGTGATCGACGAATGCGGCGTAGATTCCAAGGAGATCCGTGCGATTGCGGTCGACACGACCGGGTCCTCGGTGTTGCCTGTCGACAAAAATATGCAGCCTTTGGGGGACTACTACCTCTGGTGTGACCACCGCGCCAAAGCGGAAGCCGAAGAGATAACGGCGATGGCGCACGACATGCACATTGAAGCAATTGAATGGTGCGGCGGAACCTATTCCCACGAGTGGGGCTTTGCCAAGCTTCTCCACTGGATGCGCCACAACCCCGACCAGCGCGAGCGCTTTGGGACCGCCGTGGAACATTGCGACATGGCAGCCGCCGTCCTCACCGGAGTGACCGACACGGCTCGCATGGTGCGCAGCGTCTGCGCCATGGGACACAAGTGGATGTGGAACCCGAAATGGGGTGGCTTGCCCTCGCAGGCTTTCTTGTCCCGCGTCGATCCGCTTTTCGACGGCGTGCGCGAGAAGATTGGCGGAACATATCAGACCTCTGCTTCGATCGCAGGTGGGCTCAGCACATACTGGGGCGAACGACTCGGCCTGACCGCCGGGATACCAGTTCCCACGGGTGCGTTTGATGCCCATTGGGATGCAATTGGCGCTGGCTGCCGTCTGGGGGACGTCGTCAATGTGATCGGTACGTCGACCTGTATCATTGCCGTTAGTGAACGTGTGAAGCTAATCCCCGGTGTTTGCGGCGTCGTCCCAGGGAGTGCACATCCAGACCTTGTGGGAGTTGAGGCAGGCCTGTCTGCGACAGGCGACCTGTTCGACGCAATAGCACGACGTGCCGGCACGACGGTGTCCAGGCTCGCTGAAGGCCTGGAAAGCATCGAAGGCGGAAAGACCGGTCTGATGCGTCTCCCCTGGGACAACGGGGACCGGACGGTTCTCGTCCGCTCCGACCTTGGTGGAATGACGCTTGGCTGGCATCTCGGCCATACAGCGCAGGACGAACTGTATGCCGCGATTGAAGGTACGGCTTTCCATACACGGGTTGTCCTGGAGCGGATGGAGCAGCACGGCGTTCCAGTCAACCGCGTCATTAATGGGGGAGGTATCCCGCAAAGGAACGACATCCTCAACCAGATCTACGCCAATGTTATAGGCAAGCCCATATTGGTCCCCGACGGTATTCCGACCGGTCTCGGTTCGGGAATATTCGCCGCTCTTGCATCCAAAGATCATGGATCAATCGAGAGCGCTCAGGCAGCCATGTGCGTGGGCTACAGAAAGTTTGAGCCTGATCCGAGCACGCGCGGACGTTATGAGACCCTCTATCAGCTGTTCAAGCAGGTCTATATGGGCTTTGGCACCTCGAGCCTCGCAGACTTCTCGCAAGTTCTCGGAGACATCAAGCGGATTGCTGCAGGTGAGAGTATTCGGTCCGAGTTTGGCCACCGTGCCGCGCGCAAGGTAGCATTGCTATGACCCGCTGTGCTCTTAGATCAGATGTCTATGGATCGAGAACGTGATGGCGTCACTTCCATCCATTCGTGCAATACAGTCGTTCGTCGCAGCCGGCAGAAAGGGTTCATTTCTCGAGGCTGCTGCCCAGCTGCAGCTTACTCCCTCGGCGATCAGCCACCAAATCAGGCTGATGGAAGACGACCTTGGGGAAAAACTCTTTCACCGCATTGGAAGGAACGTGTCGCTCACCGAGATTGGCGAGCGATACCACCGTGATCTTTCAGAAGCGCTTTCGATGATTGAGCAGGCGACCGATGAGGTGTGCCGGCGCAACAGCGTCGACGTCCTGAGCGTCGGCTGTGCTTCAAGTCTGGCTTCGCTATGGCTTATGCCAAGATTGCCTCGGTTCGAAGAATTGTATCCCTCGATCGAAATCAGGCTTCTGTCTACATCGGATCCTGCAAAATTGTCCGATGGCTCGGTCGATGTCGATATCTGCTACGGCAGCGCTCCTCGACTGGGCTCTATCGCGGCGGAGGAGTTCCCCCTTGAGACAATCGTCGTAGCCTGCTCTCCCGAGGTGGCGAATGGCGAGCGGCCCATACGCAAGCCATCGGATCTGGTGGGCCACACCTTGATCAAGTCGGAGCAGACGCTTTACAGCTGGCAACAATGGGCGAAGGACCACGGCTTGGCGATTGACGTCAATCGCGGCGCTCGATTTCGCGATGCGTTTATGGCGATCGCGACCGCTGTCGAAGGACGCGGCGTGTGCCTGGAGAGCTACCGGCTTCTTGAACGGGATGTGGAAAGAGGTAACCTCGTCCTTCCGTTCGGGATGACAGGCCCCAACCTTCGTTGCCACACGCTCACATATGTCCGCTCGCGGCTCAGATCAGAAAAGGTCAACGCGTTCAAGCAATGGCTGGAAAACGTATGGCTTGAAGACACTGCCTCGGCTGAAATGCGGGCGCGAGGCTGATCGAACCTCTGACGGGCAGCAAGATCGTCCGGCGTTCTTTAAAACGCCGAGACAGCAATATGCGTGATGCCCAACCTTCTCTTAGCCATGCCTCGAGATTTTTTGAAGTTTTTGCGATTGCGAGGCGAGCGGCCACCGAGCACGATATGCGCCGTCTTCTGTCCTTCTCACCAGTCTATGCGCTGACGACTTCAAGGCCATAGCTGTAGGACCGTGTCAGATCGCGCTCCGGGCGGCGCTATCCGCGACTTAAGAGCCCGCAAGTCTATGGCTGTCAGACACGACGAGCAGGCAAAGCTGTCGCGAAGAGATCAATTGAGGCTGGCAGCTCTCAGACAATCTGGATTGATATTAAGAGCGAATGCCTCCATATGTAGAGAATGATTTAGCGCGGCGTGAGCCGATTACAGGTGTTGGCGGGCGATGCAGACGGACCTACAGATATCCAGACAAAGTGCGACGTTGCGCGTAAAAGTTGAGGAGTCTCTACGTCAGGCGATAGCCAGTGGGCGATTTAAGCCCGGCCAGCGATTGGTAGAGCGAGAACTTTGCGAAATGCTGGGCGTCGGCAGGACCTCGGTTCGCGAGGCAATGCGACAGCTCGAAGCTGAAGGCATTATCACAAGCTATCCCCATAAGGGACCGGTCGTCAGTACGATCACCTACGAGGAAGCGCAGCAACTCTATACCGTTCGGGCTCTTCTTGAAGGATTCGCGGGCCAGCAGTTCGCTGAGCATGGCACTGCCGCCGACATAGCGACACTTCTAGCCGCGGTGGTCGAATTCGAAGCCGCTGCCGAAAGTGGCGTCGGTGCGCGCCTCATAGATGCGAAAAACGCGTTTTACAACTGTTTGATGGACGGCAGCAAAAACGTGTTCGTAAGGCAAATGCTGACAGCTCTGCATAATCGGATAAATCTCCTTCGAATGACAACCATGACGCAACCGGGACGGCTTGCGCATAGCATTGCCGAAATTAGGGATATTGCGAACGCAATCCAGAATCGCAACGGGCCGTTGGCGGCGGCGGCCTGCAAATTCCATATCGACCAGGCTGCCAAGGTCGCACTTGAATACCTCCGGAAGAACGCAGCGCCAGAAACTTAAAATTTCGATTGACAGATTGTCTGATAATCTTTTTAATCCTCTCTGAAGGAAGGCGGGTTTCATTGCTCGCACGCGTCCGGAGGAAAAAATGTCATCGACACTCAACGCAACGCGCGTGGCCTTTATAGGGCTGGGCGCGATGGGCCAGCCTATGGCTCAACATCTCATTTCGGCGGGCTTCGATGTCGTCGGTTTCGACCTCTCGAAAGACGCCAAGATAAAGCTCGCTGATGCGGGCGGGCGAGCCGCCGAAACGATTTCTGACGCCATGGTCGGGGCCAGTTTCGTGATCACCATGCTTCCGAACGGCAAGATCGTGCGCGAGGCGCTGCTGGGCGAAAACGCCTGTGGCGGCCTGAAGCAGAATGCCGTCGTCATAGACATGAGTTCGTCTGCTCCAAACGACACAAGGGAACTCGGTCTCGAACTTGCTTCTCGTGGCCTTCGGCTGGTTGACGCCCCGGTCTCCGGAGGCGTCAAGCGCGCCGTTTCTGGCACCTTGACAATCATGGCCGGTGGGGAGGATGCTGATATCGAGGAGGCCGAGCCGCTGCTGAAGGCAGTGGGACAACAGGTGTTCCGGACGGGGCCAGTTGGCTCGGGTCACGCGATGAAAGCGATTAACAACTTCGTATCCGGTGCAGGTGTGCTGGCGGCGATCGAGGGTGTCCTTCTTGGACGCGCCTTCGGCCTGGAGCCGGCGACGATCGTCGATATTCTCAACTCGTCGTCTGGAAAGAACAACGCCACCGAAGTGAAGATGAAGCAGTTCATCCTCTCTGAGACGTTCGGGTCGGGATTTGCCATTGGCCTGATGGCCAAGGATATCCGCATCGCCGCCGATCTCGCCAAGACGCTTGGTCTTCGCCTCGATGCTCTCGCCAGCACGGCAGACGCCTGGGATGCTGCACAGAA
The DNA here is from genome assembly GCF_030182495.1 of Rhizobium aureum. Taxonomy (NCBI): domain Bacteria; kingdom Pseudomonadati; phylum Pseudomonadota; class Alphaproteobacteria; order Hyphomicrobiales; family Rhizobiaceae; genus Rhizobium; species Rhizobium aureum. The sequence continues at coordinate 54,706 of NZ_JAQJCI010000010.1, forward strand.
GGCGCTAGGCCCATCCGAGGACCACACCCGCATCATCCGATACATCGAAGATCACAATTAGCCTCGGAAACTCGCGAATTCGGGCTAAACAGACAGATTGTCTGATAATCAGTTGATCTTGTCGTAGACAGTAAAGCTAGGAGCGTTGTCGAATGACCGCCACGAAAGAAACGAAAGTGAAAACACACGGCAAGGAGCGGCCTGTCCCTTCGAAACAGTTCGCTCAAGGGCTGGCGACGCGTCGTGAAGTCATGGGCGATGCCTATGTCGACGCAGCACTCGGTAAGGCGACCGACTTCACCTGGCCTATGCAGCAGCTCGTCACTGAGTATTGCTGGAACGAGATCTGGAATCGACCAGGCCTCGACAGGCGCGCGCGGTCCATTCTGAACCTTGGCATGATCTCTGTCCTCAATCGTCCGCATGAGCTCAAGGGCCACGTGCGCGGCGCGATCAACAACGGCCTCACCAAGGAGGAAATCCAGGAGATTTTCCTGCAGGTCGCGATCTACGCCGGCGTACCGGCGGGCATCGACAGCTTCCGAAACGCCCAGGAGGTCTTCAACGAAATGGGCATCTGAAGCCGCCGCCGCTGGGCGTGGCGGAAAATTTTGAAAGGCGTGGATCGGCCGCGCCGTTTTAACCAGGGAGGAGCCGAACTTGGCCATCGATCTCGAGAAGTTCAAAAAACTGGCGCTGGAGGACTTCGAGTTCAAGCGCGAAACCCGTTATCTCAACGGCATTATCAAATGCGATTTTCCGAGCCGCAGCGTCGCACTCCACTTCGAAGACGGCAAGATGGTGAAGGTCGAAGAAGCCGCCTACGACGACGAGAAGTGCAAGATCGTCATCCGGGGCACGGGTGAACAGTGGGACGCGCTTCTCCAGAAGAAGCCGCGGCCGTTTTATCAGTGCCTGCAGTCGTCAAACATCAAACACGGTCTGTTCCTTAGCAACAATAACGAAACCTTCGCGTATCTCCCTGCGCTCAATCGCATGACGAACCTGATGCGCGAAGCCCGCCCGGAAGGAGTAGCAGCATGACCAGGCATGATCCAATCACGGGCCGTTACGTCTACCTGACGATCGAAGGCATCGAATATCGCGTCTATTACGAGGAAGCCGGAGAGGGCATTCCCTTGCTTGTCGGTCACACGGCGGGCTCCGACGGCCGGCAGTACCGCCACACGCTCTGCGACGAAGACGTGACCAAGAACTTCCGCGTTATCGCGTTCGACTTGCCCTATCACGGGAAGTCTCTTCCTCCACACGGCGTTCGCTGGTGGGAGAAAGAGTACAACATGACCAAGAAGTTCATGATGGATTTCCAACTGGAACTCTCTAAAGCTCTTGGTCTGGACCGCCCCGTTTATATGGGTAGCTCGATGGGCGGACATCTTGCTATCGATCTGGCGTCGAATTACCCCGACAACTTCCGCGCTACTATCTCCGTCGAAGGGGCACTGCGCTCGGCTGCCGAATATGTCGATGTCGGCATGGCAGGCATTAGGAAAGAATTCGACAACCCAAACGTGAACCGCACCTCCATCGGCGCGGCCATGATGCTCAATATCTCGCCCTACTCACCAGAAGCCAATGTCCGCGAAATCCAGTGGGAATATAGCTGCGGCGGTCCGGGCGTCTTCGCAGGTGACCTCTATTACTACTACTACGACCACAATGTCTCACCCGAAGAGGCGAGCAAGATCGATACGTCGAAGTGCATGCTGTACTTCCTGACGGGCGAATACGATCCGAATACCTCCCCGGCCGACACCAAGATCGCCGCCGATCTCGTCAAGGGCAGCAAGTTCTGGACGATGGAGAAGCTCGGTCATTTCCCGGTCACCGAAGACTACACCGAGTTCAGAAAATACCTGCTGCCGATCCTCGAGGAAATCCGGCAGGCATCCGCAACCAGGGCGAAAGTCGCCTGAAACAATCTCTTGGGAGGAGCATCCAATGAGACGGAGTTTAACCGGAACCATGGGGGCGCTGATCGCGGTCAGCGCCCTGACGACCACGGCCTGGGCTGACGGCGTCGACCAGCTCCCCGCCAACGAGAAGAAAATCTACGAGGTCGTCGACCCGCAGGTTCCGCTCGGAGCGAGTGCCTACAAGGACTTCAAACCGAAGAAGGGACCGCCCTGGAAGATCGGCTACGCCAGTAGCTATGCCGGCAATACGTGGCGCGCAGCGGCCCTCGATGCCGTCATGAATGACCTCTTGCCGCGCTCCAAAAAAGCGGGGCTCGTATCTGAAGTCGTGGTCACTCAGTCCGACCTCAAGGACGCCGTCCAGATTCAGCAGATGCGCCAGATGGTTGATGATGGTGTTGATGCCATCATCATCTGCTGCTCGAACGTCACCGCTCTCAATCAGACGATCGAGTACGCCTATAAGGCAGGCGTTCCTGTCTTCTCGTTTTCGGGATACGTGACGTCGCCTTACGCGATCAACGGCGCTGCCAATCACGCGCAGGGCGGCGGCGAGATGGCGATCTGGCTCGCAGACAAGATCGGCAAGAAAGGCAACGTGCTTCTCGTGTCGGGCATCCCTGGCTTCGCCTCATCCGACAGCTTCGACAAGGCCGCCAAAGACGCGCTGGCAAAGTATCCCGACATCAAGATTGTCGGCGAAGTGGCTGGCAAGTGGACCGACCAGGTAGCACAGGTCGAGGTGCAGAAATTTTTGGCGACGAACCCCATCCAGATTGACGGTATTCTGACACAGGGCGCGCAGGAGAACGGCGTGTTGAACGCCATGCTCCAGTCGGGCCGCGACATGGTGCCTATTACGCTAGGCGGCGAGGCTTCGGCGGCATGTTACTGGCGCAAGAATCCGGAATGGATCGATGCCGGCTTCCATATCTGGCCGCCGCGCCGCGAGATGCAGCAGATGTGGGAGATCATGCTTCGCACGCTCGAAGGGCAGGGGCCAAAGGTGCAGTCCTTCCTGCGCCCAGTCCTGCCGTTCACAATCGATGACGTTCGCGCTGCGATCCCCGAGGATTGCGATTTGAACTCGACTGATTTCGTCGAACCTAAGGCGGACGGATGGTTCCCAAGTGCGATTGCCGACCAGTACTTCGAGCGTCCTGCCGATCCCTGGAAGCCGGTAGCCCAGTAAGCCGGATCCGCCCGGTGGCTTAACCGCCGGGCGGGACCTTGGATGATCGTAAAAGCCGCCTTGGCGGACGTTGCGGGTGGGAGGTCTGCGATGGGCAGCGAGATAACAGTCAGAATGATAGATGTCGCCAAGGCGTTCGGGGAGACGAGGGCACTCAAGAAGTGCGACTTCGAGGCCCGCGCCGGAGAGGTGCACGCCATCGTCGGCGAGAACGGCAGCGGCAAGAGCACGATGGCCAAGATCATGTCGGGCGTTTTGCACCCGGACGCTGGCAAAGTCACGATCCTGGGTGAAAAGGTTGCCTCGCCCGTCGACGCCAAGCGGGTCGGCCTGACCACCATCTTCCAGGAAGTACTGGTTGCCGACGAGGCCAGCGTGTTCGAGAACCTCTATGTCGGTCGTGACGGTGTCTTTCGTTCGCAGTCGACCGGCGATCGGCGGACAGAAGCGGCTGAAATCGTGGCGCGGCTCGTCGGAAAATCCGTAGACCTCGATCAACTGGCAGGCAGCCTCCCACTCAGCATCAAACAGTGGATCGTCATCGCCCGGGCTATCCTTCGCAAGCCGCAGGTGCTGATTCTCGACGAATCTTCGGCCGCGCTCGACCTCGACTCGACCCTCCGGCTCCATGCGGAAATCGACCGCCTTCGTGCCGAGGGCGCGACGATCCTCATCGTCACCCACCGGATCGCGGAACTCGTGCGTATCGCCGACCGTGCGACGATCCTGCGTGATGGGATAACTGTCGGTACGCTCGGAAAGGACGAGATCACCGAGGAAAACCTGCTGTCCATGATGACGCCGGCAGATCGGCGCGCCAGCGATGCGACAGAATACGCCTCCCGAAAGAAGGCGCTCTCGGCACCTCTAATACTAACTGCGACTGGTCTCGCCGCACACCGGTCGGCGCGCCTGTTCGATTTCGACCTTCCCAAGGGGAGCATCGTCGGCGTGGCCGGGCTTGATGGGCAGGGGCAGGACGCTTTTATCCGCGCCTTGGCCGGCATCATCCAGCCGTTCGGTGGCGAGGTGAAGGTCCGCTCGGTGGATACGGACAAGATGGTCCCGCTGCGATCGCTCGACGATGCTGCAAACCTCGGTGTTTCCTACGTCTCCGGGGACCGCAAGCGCGAGGGTATTTTCCCGCAACAAAGCATCTTCGAAAACCTCGCCATCGGTGTCTACAGGAAGAAGCTCGGCCCCCTGGGTGTGATCCGCAAGCCCACGCTGAAACCGATGTTCAAGCGCGAAGTGGATCGTCTGCGCATCAAGATCGGCAGCCCGTCGAACAGGATCACCTCACTGTCGGGTGGCAACCAACAGAAGGTGCTCATCGGGCGCGCCTTCGCAAACGATCCCCAAGTCATCCTCCTGAATGACCCCGCCCGCGGCGTCGATCTCGGCACCAAGCGCGACCTCTACCGCGAACTCCGCCTGTTTGCTGAAAAAGGCGGCAGTGTCATCTACCTGTCGACTGAGATCGAGGAGTTCATCGGGTTTGCCGATCGCGTCGACGTGTTCTTCGGGGGAACGTTGTTTCGATCCCTGACCGGCGAGGAAATCGCCGAGGCACCAATCCTCGCCGCTATGTTCGGGAAAGCCCGGGACGCTTCCGTTGATTTCGATCTGGAAAGGACCGCATGATGTCTGCAACCGCTTTCCGTCAAGTCACGCAGGACCGCTCGCTGTACGTTCCGGCCGGGCTTTTCCTTGTCCTCCTTTGCGCCGTCGCCTTCCGTGGCCAAGGTCTGTTCACGAACAATGGTCTGGCCGGAGCCATTCTGGTTGCAACGCCGCTGATCCTCACCGCGCTCGCGATAACACCGATCGTCATGGCGGGCCGCGGAGCCGTGGACCTTTCCGTCGGACCGCTGATGGGCTTCGTCAACGTCACGCTCATTACGTGGCTGGTCGGCAACGGCATCACGCACCCTGTGGCCATCATTGCCTGGGCGGTGGGATTGGGAGCGGCGTTCCAGTTGGTGCAAGCGCTCGTGATCATCTACGTGCGCGTCGCGCCCATCATCGTCACGCTCTCCGGTTTCCTCGTTCTGTCGGGCGTCAACCTGATGGTCATGTCGCGTCCCGGCGGTGTCGCTCCAGACTGGATGCTAAGCTGGGGCGCGGGAACGAGCGTATTTTCGCCTGTCCTGTTGCTTCTGCTCGGCGCTTTCGCAATCTGGGGCGTCCTGAGGGGCACGATGTTTTACCGCAACCTGCGGATGACAGGCGCTGACGAGCGGATGGCCTATACCAGCGGTGTGCAGGTCGACGTCGTGCGCATCATCGCCCATATGGTCGGCGGCGTTTTTGCTGGGCTCGCCGCATTGAGCTACACCGCGCTGATCTCATCCGGCGACCCGACCCAGGGCAGCACCTACACGCTGCAAGCGGTCACGGCGCTGGTCCTTGGCGGCGCCAGTCTCTCCGGGGGGCGCGGCGGTGCGCTCGGCTCGACGCTCGGCGCGATCAACATGTTCCTCATCTCGTATCTTCTGTCCACTTTCAACTTCGGTACGGTTTCGGGCTTCGTTACGCAAATGGCCTTTGGCCTGATCCTCGTTGGATCACTTCTCGTGAACGTCTTCGTCATCAGCCGCCGCACTGTCGCGTGAGGGAGTAAGGAAATGATCTCCACTGTCTTGAACACAGAAATCGGCGCGGCCCGTGGCGCCAGCCCTTTGCGCAAGCACAAGAGTATTTCGATCGGCTTTTGTCTCCTTGCATGTCTGCTCATTCTTGGAGCGCTGCTCGTGCCGGGCTTCGTGTCGCCGCAGAACGCGCGATCGATCCTCCTGCTCGCCGCCTTCCTGGGGCTGGCGTCTGTCGGGCAGACGCTCTGCGCGCTCGTTGGAGCGCTGGATCTTTCCATCCCATACATCATCGGTGGCGCCAATATCCTGCTTCCAAGCCTCATGGTGGCGGGTCTTCCGGCGCCCGTCGCCATGATCGTCGTGCTCGTCCTTGGCACTTTGGTCGGGGCTTGCAACGGCGCCCTCAGCTTCCGGCTGCAGGGTCAGGCGCTGATCATGTCGCTCGGCCTGGGTTTCGCGGCCGTCGGGGCGGTCCAGATCTACACCTCGCTCGGATCGCAGTTCGGCGGTACCGTCTTTGCGCCCGTCCCCGGATGGCTTCGCAACCTTTCGGCGTTCAACGGCAAGTTCTTCGGTCTGCCGTTTCCACCGGTTATCGTCATATGGGCTTTCATCGCCGTCGCCCTGGGCTGGATAATGCACAACACCTGGTTTGGCCGGAGCCTCTATGCTGTTGGCGGGAGCCGCACGGCCGCCGCCCGCCTCGGAATCTCGGAATTCAAGATCTGGACAGTGATCCACAGCGTCAGCGGGGCGATGTCGGCACTCACCGGAATGCTGCTCCTCGGTTTCTCCGGCGGCGGTTTCGTCGGGGTCGGTGATCCCTATCTGTTCACCACCGTGGCGGCGGTCGTTATCGGCGGAACATCTCTTCTAGGTGGTGCCGGCGGGTATGGAGCGACGGTCCTCGGCGTCCTCGTGCTTACTGTCCTGACCTCGCTTCTCGTCGGCCTGGGGCTCAGTTTCCCGGCACAACAGGCCGTCGTAGGGCTGCTGATCGTCCCCATGGTCGCGATCTACGCCCGCTCACCACACATCCGTAATCAAATTTGAACGTTGCATCGAAAGGAATATCAATGGCTATCTCCACCGCTCTACTGGATCGCCTGAAAGACCCCTCCCTGGTACGCGAGGAAATGCTGGTAGGAGGCGACTGGCGAAAAGAGGGCGCGAGCGGCAAGACGATCCAGGTCCACAATCCCTCGACTGGGGACGTGATTGCGAGCCTGCCGAGCGCAGGACTCCAGGACGTCCGCGAAGCCATCGACGTCGCCAAACTCGCCCAGAAAAAGTGGGCCGCACGATCGGGCAAGGAACGTGCCGGCGTCATGCGGAAGTTCTTCGACCTCGTCACGGCCAACACCGAGGACCTCGCGATCATCCTGACGTCCGAGATGGGCAAGCCTCTGGCCGAGGCACGCGGCGAGATCGCCTACGGCGCTTCCTACATTGAATGGTTCGGGGAAGAAGCCAAGCGTGTTTACGGGGACACCATTCCGGGGCATCAGGCCGACAAGCGCCTAATAGTCATCAAACAGCCCGTCGGCGTGGTGGCGGCCATCGCGCCCTGGAACTTTCCTTCCGCCATGGTCTGCCGCAAGATCGCCCCGGCGCTGGCATCCGGCTGCGCCATCATCTTCAAGCCGGCCGCCGAAACCCCATTGTCGGCCCTTGCTCTTGCCATCCTCGCTGAGCGTGCGGGAATACCCGGCGGCCTGTTCAGCGTCCTGCCGACAGACAACGCCCGGATGTTCGGTGAAGAAGTCTGCTCGAACCCCGTCGTCAAGAAGCTGACCTTCACAGGGTCTACCGAGGTCGGGCGCATCCTGATGGCGCAGGGCGCACAAAAGATCATGAAGCTCAGCCTCGAACTCGGCGGCAACGCTCCCTTCATCGTCTTCGACGATGCCGACCTCGACGAGGCCGTGGAAGGAGCGATGCTGTCCAAGTTCCGCAATGCCGGCCAGACCTGCGTTTGCGCCAACCGTCTCTACGTCCAGAGCGGGGTTTACGACCGCTTCATTGAAAAACTGGCGGCGCGGGTTTCCGCGCTCAAGGTCCTTGACGGGTTCGAGGATGGAGCCACCATCGGTCCGCTGATCAACGAGGATGCAGTAGCGAAGCTCTACAGCCACATCGATGACGCTGTCGGTAAGGGTGCGAAGGTCGTTGTCGGCGGAGCAAGGGACGAGCGTGGTGGCACCTTCGTCCAGCCGACGCTTCTCTCGGAAGCCACAAAGGAAATGAAGGTCGCACGAGAGGAGACCTTTGCGCCGCTCGCCCCGGTCTTCAGGTTCGAAACGACAGACGAGGTCATTGAACTGGCCAACGACACCGAGTTCGGTCTCGCTGCCTACTTCTACGCCAACGACCTTCGAAATGTCTGGAAGGTTACGGAGGCCCTGGAGTACGGGATGGTCGGCGTCAACACCGGCCTGATCTCGACGGAGGTCGCACCGTTCGGCGGCGTCAAGCAGTCGGGGTTCGGCCGCGAGGGCTCAAAATACGGCATGGATGACTTCCTTTCGATGAAATACGTCTGCATGGGCGGCATACAGTCGTAGTCCAACGGTTGGTGGCGCGTCTTAAGGCTCGCCACCCGCAATTTGAGCTGGTCACGGAGGCCCGATGACACATTCTGCAGTAGGCGGGGAAACTCTTGGTCAAGACCGCGCCGACAGCCTTCAAAAAGAGGCGGTCGACCGCGAGCAGGACCCGGCCGATCACGCTGCCCAGGCGAACGTGGAGGGCAGAACGGCAATGGAACGTCGGAACGTGCGGAGAGAGGCAGGCGCTAGACTCACCTTTGTGCTGGGTCTGTGTGCTTAAGGCTCGCGTTGACGCAACGTCTGATGACCCATCTCGATAGTTTCGTAGGTATTTTTCGACGGGACGAGGACAGCGCGCCACCGGCCACTCGCTGGCAAGATCATCACCGGTTGTCTGGCATTTTCCTGGTGGCACCTTGACGCAAGGCGCACGTGTCGGGACGCTCGTGCCTGCCGGCCCCAGTGCTCTTATGACTCAAGGGCAGCATCAGTTGAACCTCACTTCACATTTGCAGATTCTGCAATGGCTTGCGGCCGTCAACTGCCGCAAGGCCCTGATGCGGCGGTCACAGATCGCCGAGAGATTGCGCGGTCGCAGACTAATATTTTGACCTGGAAGAGCCCACTATCGTTACCGCGACTTGGTCGCGTTGCAATGATGAAACGGTGTTGCGCCTCACACCTGCGTTCCAGAGTGTCCGGGCGAGACCGTGACGACCACGGCCCCGCCGGACGTTGCCTTGGGAGGCTGACTTCTGGACAATGTTCGTGACGAGAGCTTAGTGCTTCATGCGCAGGATTGGCTTGATGACCTTGCCGCTCTCGGAATCGGCCATTGCCTCGTTGATCTTGTTGAGATCGTAGAACTGGACGAGCTTGTCGAACGGGAACCGTCCCTGCTGCCAGTATTCGATGAGCTCGGGTATGAATTTGGAGGGAATGCTCTGGCCTTCGACCACACCGACGAGCGTACGGCCGAACAGAAAGTTGCCGATATCGACGATCCCTTCCGTTCCGAGCGCGGACGATCCGACCAGTCCACAGGTTCCTGGGGTGCCGAGGCAATCGACCGCTTGGCGAAACACCTTCGGCGAGCTCGTGCATTCGAGACTGAAGTCTGCGCCTTCGGGAATGATTTCCCTGATTGCCTTGACGCTATCCCCATTGCGGGCGTTTATGATGTGGGTTGCACCCAGTTCAATCGCCAGTTCGAGACGTTCATCGTTAAGGTCGATCACGATGATGGTCGAGCATCCGGCGATCTTCGCCGCCATTACGGCTGCCATGCCGACCGCACCCGCGCCGAACACTGCAATGGAAGATCCCGGTTGGGGCTTGAGGCAGTTGAGAACCGCTCCGGCGCCCGTTTGCAGCCCGCAGCCCAGCGGTCCCATGAGTTCGAGCGGAACATCTTTGGAAACCTTGACCGCATTGCGCTCGCTGGCGATGGCGTAGGTGGCGAAAGAAGACTGCTCGAAGAAGCACCCGCTGATCTGGGTACCGTGTGAATCATGTAGCGGGCAACTGCCATCCGGCCGGGTGCCACGGAAATTTCTGCCGAAAAAGTCTTCACAATAATAAGGCGTGCCTCCCTGGCACTTTTCGCATTTCCCGCAATATGCGTAGCTTAGAGCCACGTGGTCACCGGGCGAAAGCCCTTTTACATCGGCCCCGACCACTTCCACGACGCCGGAGCCTTCATGGCCGAGAACCACGGGCTGCGGTACGTCATATCCTTGGTCGCGAACAACCATGTCGGTGTGGCAGACACCGCTCGCCACGATCCGGACGAGGATTTCGTCGGGGCGAGGTTGATCGATCCCGATGCACTCCAGAACAAGAGGCTTTGCCTTTTCGCGCGAAATTGCAGCGTATGCTTCTTTCATAAAATGACTCCTTAAGTGCGCGCTCGGCCGGTGGGTGACACTTGTAGGCGTTAGCAGACAATCAGTCAATTATCTTCAGTGAACGAAAATGCTCGCTGAGGCCAATGCCAACGCGCTACACGGACATGTAAAGAAACAAAGCGATGTAATATCAATTGCTTCCTCGGGGTATGCGGCCGATCTAGATCTTGGCCCGAATTGTTGGCTGTCTTAAAACTGGAATTTGCTTGACAGATTGACTGAGTCTGACGTGACGTTCATCGAACGCTCCGGCTGACGGTAGTGCCCGTATTTCCTGCGCCTCGCAGCCTCATTTTCCGGGCAATGGTAGCGATAATGGCGCCAAACTTCCTTTTCATGAACCTCGCCGGCGAGGCGCGGTCTCCTCTGTTTCCTGTTGCGCGCTCGTGGGGTGAGGTGACGGACGGTTGCTTTGTCTTATTGCTATATCGAACCGAGCCGCAATAAAAGAATAACTAAATCAGCGTGATAACACAGACGACACGTCGAAAATCCGAAATTCAAGATACTTTATTGACAGATTGTCTGCTTATTCATAATGATGCGATCTGCCGTTTGGGGAGAATTCGGCGATGGCTGGAAGATAACGGCGCTCCAGGTCGCAGACAAAATGGCCGCGTTGGGTGGCAAGAGGAGGAGAATTCTGATGAAAAGACGTACATTCCTGCAGACGGGCAGTGCCTTGATTGCAGCGGGCGCGTTCGGAATACCGGGCATCCTGCGGGCAGACGATACTATCGCCCTGCTGCCCGACACTTGGCCGTCCGAAGGGGAAAACCCCGTCGTCGAAGCTGGTAAGTTCGCCAAGGCAGGTCCCTGGAAGATCGGTCACAGCCACTATGGCCTGGCCGGTTCAACGCACACCTATCAGACCGCGTTCGAAGCCGAATACGAGATTAGCAGGAACAAGGCCCGTGTCGCAGACTATCAATTCCGAAGCGCCGACCTCAACGCCTCAAAACAGGTCGCCGACATCGAAGATCTGATCGCACAAAAAGTCGATGCAATCATCATTGCGCCGCTTACAACAGGCTCGGCCGTGGAAGGCATCAGGAAGGCAAAGGCCGCCGGCATTCCGACGGTCGTCTATCTCGGTCGCGTCGACACCGAGGATTTCACGGTGCAGGTCCAGGGCGACGACTTCTACTTCGGTCGGGTGATGGCTCAGTTCCTGGTCGACAAACTAGGCAACAAGGGAAAAGTGTGGGTGCTGCGCGGCGTCGCCGGGCATCCGATCGATGCTGATCGTTACGCCGGGGCGATGGAAGTCTTCAGCAAGTCCGGTCTCCAAATCACCTCAACCCAGCACGGCAGCTGGTCCTACGAGGACTCAAAGAAGATCGCCGAAAGCCTCTATCTCTCTGATCCCGATGTCGCCGGGGTTTGGACTGACGGCGCAAATATGTCGCTCGGGGTCCTGGACGCGCTGCAGGAAGCCGGGGCTTCCACCATTCCACCGATCACGGGAGAAGCCCTGAACGGATGGATGCGTCGTTGGAATGATGAAAAGCTCTCTTCGATCGGGCCCATTTGCCCTCCGGCTCTTTCGACGGCAGCCCTGCGTGCGTCCTTCGCGCTTCTCGAAGGCAAGCCGATCCAGCGCAACTGGACCAACCGGCCCAAGCCGATCGTCGACGAAAATCTTGCACAGTTTTACCGCTCCGATCTCACGGACGCTTACTGGGCCCCGACAGAAATGCCGAATGAGAAGCTCCTCGAGTACTTCAAGGCCTGACGCATTGAGGGCGCGGACAAGCGCGCCCTCTTCACCCTCGCAGATGGAAGTGTTCATGAGTATGCTTGTCGAGATGGTCAGCATCAACAAGTCCTTTGGTGCGACCAAAGTCCTGTCGAATGTTCAATTTTCGCTTGAACGCGGCTCCGTCCACGCGTTGATGGGCGAGAACGGGGCGGGAAAATCCACGCTGATGCGAATTCTGGCCGGCGTCTATCAACAGACCGCTGGACGCATCCGTCTGCGAGGAGAAGAGGTGACCTTCCGGTCCCCCAAGGAAGCGCGTCTCGCCGGGGTGTCGACAGTGTTTCAGGAGTTCACCCTGATCCCCAATCTCACGGTCGCCGAAAACATGTTTCTTGGACACGAACCGCGGCGTGCCGATGGGTCGATAGACACCGCCGAGGTCGTCGAGCGATCCCGCAAGCTGCTTGCCGACGTTTTCCCTCAACTGGACGCGACGGCGATTGTGGAAACGCTGACGGTTGCCCAGCAGCAGGCAGTGGAAATCGCCAAAGGCCTGACATCCAATGCCGATGTCTTCATTTTCGATGAACCGACCGCGGCACTAAACTCAACGGACGTCGCTCATCTCTTCAAGGTCATCCGCGATCTGAAGGCGCAAAACAAGGCTGTCGTCTACATCTCGCATCGGATGAACGAGGTGTTCGAACTGTGCGACACCATCACCGTCATGAAGGACGGGGCTTGGGTAAAGACAGCCAGGGCAGAAGACTTTAATCTCCAAACGCTCGTGGCAACCATGGTTGGACGCGAACTTCAGAGTTTCTTTCCGCCGAGGGCACAGGCCATTGGATCGCCGATGCTCGTCGTGGCAGGGCTTCGTCTCAATGACCATGGCCCGCCAGTCGGTTTTTCCGTACGCACGGGCGAGATCATGGGGCTCGCCGGGCTGGAGGGCCAGGGGCAGCGTGAAATCATGCGTGCGGTCGTCGGGGTCGAACCCGCCGCAGCTGCGAGCGTCCAGCGTCGCCGCGACGACAGCATGATCGATGTGAACGTATCCTCAGGCTTTTCGAGTGCCATCTCAGCGGGCATTGGTTTCATTCCTGAAGACCGCAAGCAGGAAGGCCTGTTTCTTCGGCTTCCGATCTACGACAACATCGCACTTGGCAAGCAATTGAACCGGAACATGGCGAGCGTTGCATGGCGTTCCATCTCCAGGGTTCACGATGTCATAAAGTCGCTCCGTGTTGCGGCTGCCGACCCCGCCTCGCCCGTCGGCAAACTTTCGGGCGGAAACCAGCAAAAGGTGCTTCTGTGCCGCTGGCTGCTTTCGGGGGTCGATATCCTTGTCATCGAGGAGCCGACACGGGGCGTCGATGTCGGCGCGAAAGCGGAAATCTACAAGCTGCTTCGCGATTTTGCCGATCGTGGCGGTGCAGTGATCGTCTCGTCGCGCGAGCACGCCGAACTGATCGGGCTGTGTGACAACATCCTGGTCGTTCACGACAAAAAGATCGTCGGGCAGATGCCCGCGCTCGATGCCACAGAGGAAACCATCCTGGGAACCGCACTAGGTTCGAACTTCGCGCACGATCCGCGCGCCGCTGTTCATTGAGGAGGATACATGAATACCATCGCAAACTTCCTGAAGACTCCTTACCGGGCGGGTGCGATCCGGCTGTCGATCGGGACGCTATTCGTGCTGGTGGTCGCCTCGGTCATCCTGCTTCCAGAATTTCTGGCGCCGGAGAATCTGTCGAACCTGCTGGCCCAATCTACTGTTCTTGTCATTTCTGCGCTCGGCCAGACCTTTGTGATCCTGACGGGCGGCCTGGACGTTTCCGTTGGTTCGATCATCAGCGTGACGACCACGATCATGACACTCGACATGCCAGAGGTTGTCCGTGTCGTGCTTTGCATTGCGGTTGCGATCGCATTCGGACTGGCCAACGGATACGGCGTAGCCAGGCTTAACGTCCACCCGATCATCATGACCCTGGCAACCATGGGGATCGGCCAGGGACTGGCGCTTATCATTCTCCCGATCCCCGGCGGGAAGGTGCCTGATTGGCTGTCGGCGTCAGTCGCGGGTTCGGTCGGGCCCGTGCCGAACTCGCTGCTCTGGCTGATCGCCGCCACCGTCGTTGCTGCCTGGATGCTTTATCGCAGGCCGTTTGGCCTTTACCTGTTCGCTTCGGGGGGTAACGATTTCAATGCCCGCATGAATGGCGTCCCGGTCGAGCGCACAGTCATCAAAGCCTACATCCTGTCGGCGCTATTTGCTTGTGCTGCCGGGATGTTCCTCGCGGGCCGCCTTGCCTCAGGCGATCCCAAGGGGGGTGCCACCTTCGGAATTGAATCCGTTACCGCAGCAGCGCTCGGGGGTGTTCACCTAGCTGGCGGTATCGGTAGCATCCTCGGCACTGTCGCCGGCGCGGCTATCCTCGGCATCGTCAACAACGTGATGAACCTCGCCAACGTCTCGGCATTCCTCCAGTCGGTCGTGAAGGGCCTTCTGCTGCTGGCACTCGTCGTTTCGCAGCGTCGCAAAACGATCGGACTTTGAAAGAGATGGACCTCTCGATGACCACAGCAGATGCGAAAATTGAGACGCCATCCCGCACTCTCACCGCCAAGCGCACACTTTCCTGGGTGCTCGGCTTGCCCCCGGCATATTACGTGCTCGCAATCCTGATCGCTTTGGCCCCCGCGGTAAGTGCGACGCTGATCAATCCGAACTATTGGTTCGTGATCCTGAAACAGTCAGCGCCGCTCGGGATCGCGGTGCTGGCGCAATCTCTTGTCATGCGGGTGCGTTCGATTGATCTCTCGGTCAGTGGCGTGTTTGCTTTTTCGATCTATCTCGCCAGCTCCGGGCTCCTCAACAGTTACCCGTCCTTCGTCACGGTCCTGATGACGATCGTCATCGGCCTTGCCGTCGGTCTGATCAACGGCGCCCTCGTGGCCTATGTCCGCGCCTCCGCGGTCATCGCGACGCTGAGCGTATCGGCGATCCTCATCGGGATCGTCCAGTTCATGAGTTCCGGCCGTGCACCGGGTTCGACACCAAGCTGGCTTCGCGTCCTGACGAGCGGGAACATCTACGGCCTGTCTTACTCCGTTATCGTCTGGATCGGGATTTCCGTGGTCGTCGCACTAGCGTTCCGCTTCCTGATCCTCGGGCGCTACTTCCGCGCTGTCGGCGACAATCCGAGGGCGGCGGAGATAACAGGCATACCTCTGGCTCGAACGATTTTTGTCTCGCATACGCTGGCGGGCACGCTGACGGGCATCGCCGCCCTGGTTCAGGTGTCGGCGCTGGCCGTTGGAACGATCAAGCCCGGCTTCGACACCTTCATGAACGCTCTCGCCGCGACGATTCTCGGTGGGGTGACGTTCGGCGTCGACCGCGGCGGCGTCGCGGGGCCTTTCGTGGCGGTCGTCGCCTTCAGTTTCCTATTTGCGATGTTGACCGTGTTCGGCATCCAGGAGCCCGGCAAGCTTATCGTCCAGGGCGGGATCATCGCTCTTGCGGCGATCATTTACGGCGCACGCGTCGGTCGCGTCTAGCCCGCACGGGATGCCAGACAGGTCATTCCCGGTGTCAACGCGGGAGAATGCAGGAGAAAAGCATGGTGAAGATAACGGCGGCTGTGGCCGTAAAACCGAAAGCTCCGCTGGAGTTTCGTGAACTTGAGCTGGCGGATCCCGAAGGCAATGAAATTCTTGTGCGAACGGTCGCGACGGGCATCTGCCATACGGACCTGTTGCTCCGTGATGGGATTTTTGGGCCTCCCGCCCCGGTCATACCGGGACATGAAGGTGTTGGCATCGTCGAAGCCATCGGGGCGGACGTCCAGGGTTTAAGGGTGGGCGACCACGTTGCGCTCAGCCAGAGTTCATGTGGCTTCTGCGGCGATTGCCGGCGCTCTCACCCGATGAACTGCCAGAACTACACCCAGTACAATCTGACGGGGCTTCGTCCGAACGGCAAAAAGGCCTTGCTTTGTGATGAAGTCGGCATCGGCAGCAACTTTGTCGGCCAGTCATCCTTCGCGACCCACATCCTGGCGACTGAGAACAACGCCGCGCAGCTTCCCAAGGATTTCGACCTGACGAATGCGGCCCCGCTCGGTTGCGGCATGGCAACGGGGGCAGGTACCGTCATCAACGCCATGAAGCCGGAGATCGGACAAACCATTGCCGTGTTCGGCGCCGGAGCAGTGGGCATGGCTGCGGTGATGGCCGCCAAGGTCCGGCGGTGCAGCAAGATCATCATCATCGACCTGAACGAGCAGCGTTTGGCGATGGCCAAGACGTTGGGCGCGACCCATGCTATCAACGGCAGGGACCCAGACGTCGTGGAGCAGATCCACGCCTTGACGGGCGGCGGTGCCGATTTTGCGATCGATGCGGTGGGTATCATTCCCGTCATCCTGAATACGATCAAATGCACGCGGGCAGGGGGCCATGTCGTCCTCCTCGGGCTCGACGCGCTCGGCAAGGATATTCCAATCCCGCTGGACCTCATGGTCTTCAACCGGAAAATTCAGGGTGCCATTCTCGGAGACCAGATCCCCCAGCTCTTCATTCCCCAACTGGTCGAGCTGAACCAGGCCGGCCTATTCCCGTTCCAGAAGCTGATCACAAAGTATCCGTTCGAGAAAATCAACGAGGCCATCGCCGATGCCGAAGCTGGCCGCGTGATCAAGCCCGTCATCGTCTTCAATTAGGAGCTTCCCACATGCCATCGAGCAAGTCCGACGAACAGCATCTCATTGTTGAGTTTAAAACATCGACGCGTAACCGGGACCGTGTCAACACACTGCTCCAGGAGTTTGTCGGCCCTGCCCGCGAGGAAGAGGGCTGCCTCTACTACAATCTCTACCAGCGCTCCGACGAGCCGAATACGTTCTTCATTCTCGATGGTTGGGCAAACGAGGAGGCAGCCGCGCGTCACGGAGAATCTCCGAACGTCAAGCGTGTTCTCGAACCGTTGCTTCCGTTGCTGGTAAGCCCCCCTTCCATCATTGTGAGCAGTCGCATCAGCGACTGAGCTTGCGATTGTGCAACACCGAAAGACGCGCTTGATCCGAGGCGGGTTTTTTCCAAAGGCTCGCGGGAGGACGAAATGGAGCATCGAGTTGTCATCGTGGGAGGTGGTTTCGCCGGCCTCCAATTGGCCAAGGATCTCAAATGTCCAAACCTCTCGATCACGATCATCGACAGACGCAATCATCACCTGTTCCAGCCGCTGCTCTATCAGGTCGCCACGACCGTCCTGGCGACCTCCGAGATTGCCTGGCCCATTCGCGCAGTATTTCGTGGAAGGAAAGATGTCACGACGCTTCTTGGCGAGGTCGTGGGCGTCGATGTCGAGAAGCGGCTCGTCTCGCTCAAGGGCGGCCATGCCATTCCCTACGATACCCTTGTTCTCGCAACGGGGGCCCGTCACGCGTATTTCGGCCGGGATGAATGGGAGCCCTTCGCGCCCGGACTGAAGGCGTTGGAAGACGCCACCACGATCCGCCGTCGCCTTCTCCTGGCGTTCGAAAAAGCGGAGCTGGAAACCGATCCCCAAGCGCGGGCGGGCCTGCTGACCTTCTCGATAATCGGCGCCGGGCCGACAGGCGTCGAAATGGCCGGGATCATCGCCGAACTGGCTCGAAGGACGCTTGTCGAGGAATTCAGAAACATCGATACGACTTCGGCGCGCATTCTTCTTGTAGAGGCAGGGCCGCGTATTCTGCCTGTTTTTCATGAGGCGTTATCGCATTACGCCGAGCGATCCCTTGCGTCGATGGGCGTCGAGGTTCGCACGGGAAGGCCCGTGACCGACTGCACCGAGGAAGGCATATCGATTGGGGACGAGTTTGTCCCGAGCCGCACGGTCATATGGGCGGCGGGCGTGCAGGCATCCAAGGCCGCCGTGTGGGTGGGGGCGGAGACGGATCGAGCGGGGCGTGCTATCGTGCAGCCCGACCTTACGGTCTTCGAACACCCGGACATCTTCGTTGTCGGCGATACTGCTAGCGTTAAGACCGGCGAGGGAATGCTGGTTCCTGGTATCGCGCCCGCAGCAAAGCAGCAGGGAAAATACGTCGCCCAAGTGATCAAGGCCCGCCTCAAGCAGCGCTCAGCGCCGCCTCCTTTCAAGTACAGGCATCTTGGTAATCTTGCGACCATTGGACCAAGCTCCGCGGTGATCGATTTCGGCAGGCTGCGGCTCAAGGGCTCCATCGCCTGGTGGATCTGGGGCCTTGCTCACATCTACTTCTTGATCGGAACAAGGAGCCGCATGGCGGTTGCGCTGAGCTGGCTTTGGGCATTTGCCTCCGGCCACCACTCTGCGCGCCTTATTACCCAGAAGGAGACGCTGAAGGAGGAGGTCTAGCAGCATGGGCAAAGCGCTGAACCACATATTGAAGAAGGGTGGGCAATTATCTCGTTCATGGCACATATCAGTATCAAAACGAAAATGCTGCTTTTGGTCGTTCCCATTTGTGTGATCGGGATCGCCGGACTGACGTTTGATTCACTCAAGCACCGGGGCGCCTCCCAAAGCTACGTGAATTTCATCGCAGAGGATGGGGCCGATGCGATTCACATAGCGCGCGCCAACCAGCATTTTACGGCAGTGAGCTATAATGCCTACCAGACCTGTCCTACGACATCAAAGACCTCAACATCAAAAAATTTGCACTCTACTACGAAAACAACAAGACCAAGCTGCTCTTGGAACTACGTTTGGTCAAGCGACTGCTGCCGGAGCACAAGACTTCGATGGAGAGCTTCGTTGAGGCTGCAAACGATATTCTTCAGCTTTGAACCCGGCTTGTACAGCCGGCGGTCCAAGGCGACGGCTGCCCATCACTACCGCCCTGAAGCGCAACCCAGAGCCGATCGGCCGGTGGTCAGTTGAGTTCAAGCAGGGAATTTTGGCCTTCGTCTATGAGCATCAACTAAATTCCTAACGCCTCGATCGAGTACGAGATGGTAGTTCTAGAATGACAATATCGAACCTTTGTCCTCTCCAGATGGCATCCTTGCGATGGCTGGCACGAGGGAAGACGATTCCTATGATTGCCCAAATAGAGGGCAGGAGAGTGGACGATATCGAGCGCTGCTTGAACGATGCCTTGCTACTGCTCGAAGTGGAGACTCTCGACGATGCTTTTCGAAAAATCGAAATAGCTCGCTGTGACAGAACTTAAAGGGATTTTAGCATGCAATTGACACTATTTGGAATTGCCCGGGGGCGTTGAGTTCCATAATAGATATTATCTGATTTTTGTTACGAGATTGATTTAAAAGAATAAATCCGCATAGAGAACTGAACGTCCTGGCGAGTCCCTCTCGGTGGAACATCATATTCCGTGACGCATGGACGGGGCAATTGACTGGCGAGGCCAGCCCTCGCCGTGGTTTCGACGGGGCATCGTGAACTCAACGGTAAAGGGTCGAGCCCGTGACGCGGGGCTATTTTGTCAGCCATGCGCAAACGATTTGCGCCCATAGGTTCATCGCTGCTGCCCCCAGTTCGCGACATGGCTCGCGGTGAGGTGATGGGGGGATTGTGGAACATGTTAGCAATCGGGTCATGGATGGAGACGAAGCGCCGCAAGAGTCGTTGTGACCTGAAAGGCTACTTGATCCGCTGTTGCCGTCGGATTGGCTGGTGCGAATTCTCCGCTCGATTGTTCAAGCCCTTGTGATGCCGATGCGCGACAGCCGGCGTGATGTCTCGTTCGGTGTTGTAGGATTGAAGCTTGTCGTTGGCGAACGACCAAATTCTCTGCCCGGCGGATCGTAGGGTGCGACACAATGATCCCAAGAGCGGCCAGCATATCCTCGACCATCCGGAGACTGAAAAGGGAAACGGAACTAAAGCGACATCGCGTGGGCCGATAATTCAGCAGGAAAGCAGTGGCGACGATAAAGTGGCTCACGGTTTGTTATGCCCGATCATCGCGCAGCTAACCATGGTCAGTTAGCGTCACGAGGCTCCCCGTGGGCACCTTCAAACGCGCTTTCCTTCGCGTGTATCGGAGGCCACCAACGCAGGAGTTCGCTCTCCGTCTGAGGGCACGGGGAAAGTCTGCTTGTCAGATACGAAACATTGGCCATCGCCGCCTCCCTGGCTGCGTGATCTGCACAAAGGCCGCTTTTATCGATCTCGCGGCAATATTCGATCAGGGCTTCGATGGTCACCATGAGGAGGCCATGCCGCTCAGCGAATTCGCTGAGCTCGGGAAGACGCGCCATAGTGCCGTCGTCGTTGGCGATTTCGCAGATGACACCCGCTGGCTCGAGCCCGGCCAGCCGCGCGAAATCCACCGCGGCTTCCGTGTGGCCGGGGCGGCCGAGGACACCGGACGGGTTTGCCCGCAGGGGGAATATGTGGCCCGGCCGGGACAGGTCCTCCGGCACCGTTGATGCGTCAGCGAGCGCCCTGATGGTCTTGGCGCGGTCTTCTGCGGAAATGCCGGTCGATACGCCTTGTATCAGGTCCACTGAGACAGTGAACGCTGTCTGCATGGAATCCGAGTTACGCTCCACCATGAGCGGGATATCCAGTTCGTCCAGCCGGTCCCCGGTCATCGGAACGCAGATCAGGCCGCGCGCATAACGCATCATGAAGGCAACATGATCGTTCGTCACCTTGTCCGCGGCAACCAGGATGTCGCCTTCGTTTTCCCGGTCTTCGTCGTCCACGACGATGATCATCTCTCCGGCGGCGATTGCTTTAACTGCGCTCTCGATGGGAGCAAACTTCATGGTCTTCTCCTTGAACTAAACATGGCCCAGAGTGCGAGCGAGTTGGCGGTCGACCCGCTCCCGGAGTTCCGCAGACGGTGCCGAATCTGGAAAGTCGCCGTCCATCGCATAGATGAAGTCACCGCGAACCTCGGCTTTGAAGAAGCCCATCAATGAGCGCAGGTGAGCCTCGACGTGCTGACCATGGGCTTCGGCTTTACCCGTTGCGAATATCAACACGGGTTTCCCCTGCAGGGCTGTCATTTCGAAGAGGTCGAAAAGATGCTTGAGAAGGCCGGTCATCGAGGACTTGAAGACCGGCGTGCCCACGATGAGGACATCTGAAGACTGGATTGCGTCAAGAACGTTCGCGAGTCCAACAGGAGCCTCCGAACGCCACAGGGTGGTTCCCAACACCGGGAGAACATCGACCAGGTCAAACAGATACCGTGTGTGACCGGGCGAGACGCTCGAGAGTGCGTATTCCCCGAGCGCCCGCGTCTTCGAGGGGCGCGAGACATTGCCAGTTATCGCGACAATCTTCAATTTGCCGGCCTTTCGATCAGATCTGGTTGCGGATATGCGGGGTACGAGCGTAGACGGCCACCATCGGCACGATCAGCAGACCCACGATCGCCTGTTGCGCGGCAAAACTCAGGCCCAGCCCAACCAGCAGGGACGTCATTACCGTCAATACGAGTACGCCGAGAACGGTTGCCCCGTATCCGCCTGCGCCTCCAAGCAACGAGGTGCCGCCGATCACAACGGCCGCAACGGTGGTGAAGAGATATGGATCTCCGACGCCAACGAATCCGCCGCCGGAAAACCCGAGCAGCAATACGCCCGTCAGTGCCGACATCGCTCCACTGATACCGTGAATGCTGGTCCAGACCTTGGTTTCGGAAATGCCAAGCCGTGCCGCTGCAGTCCTGCTGCCCCCCACCGCGTAGATGGAGCGGCCAAACCAGGTGTTGTACAGAGCCCAGATGGTCGCAAGCGTTATGAGCAGCCAAACCAGCACCACCGGCGGCAGGGAAAGCCCGAAGGTCTTCCCGTTGAACGCGGCGAAATTCCGGAGCCAGTTCGGTACGGGCGCGAAAACCGTGCCGCCGTAGTCGGAACCGATGGAGGTGTACAGCTGTACCGCACCGACAAATGCGAAGCCGACCCCCAGGGACATGATGAGAGCCTGGCCCTGCAGCCTGAAGCTCAAAAAGCCGTTCGCGACCCCGATTGCTGCTCCCAGGATAACGACCACTATTGCGGCCAGCCAGGCAGGCATGCCGGTGACCAACAGGCTTGGGAAGAGAATGTTCGCTCCCCCGATGACATAGGGAATGGAGAGATCAAGCGCGCCGACCATGGCACATAGCGTCTGTCCCAACGATGCAAGCCCCAGGAAAGCGGCAAGCAGCAATATCGAACGCGCGTTACGGGGGGAGATGAACCCCGGAACAAGGATCGTACCCAGCACGAGAAGTGCGGCAAGCAGACCAAAGCCAATCACGATGCTGCGCTGCAGTTTTACCGATCGTCCTGTTTGGCTCATCGTCTGTTCCGTTGCGAGTAAAGTCATTACAAGTCCTCCCTAGAAAGCCGGGCGCCGGGCCGTCATGAATACGTTGACGAGGAGCGATGCCACGAGGATCAGGCCGAAAGCCATTTGCGTCACGAACCCTGTCACGCTTCCGAAACTGAAGGCGGAAAGCAGGTACGAGATGAGGAACATGTTCAGCGCACCAAGCGTCGACCCCAAAGCCCCCCCTCTCCCGCCAGCCAGGTTTGCGCCACCGAGCACCAGGGCGGTAACTGCCTGGAGCGTGTAGCTGCTTCCCTGGGTAGGATCGCCCGAAGAGATCAATGCCGTATAGCTGAGCGCGGCAAGGCCAACGAAGACGCCGCCGAGGAGATGGGCGCAGATGCGTACGGTGTCGACTTTCACTCCGCTCGTGTAGGCCATCCGTTCGTCGGCGCCTGTCATGCGGAGGTGGGAGTAAAAGGTGGTCCGGCGCATAACGGCCCAAAGAGCGAACGCCGCCAGGACGATAATCAGCACCGGAGATAAGATCGTGGTTCCTGCTCCCCACGTCATCATCCAGTCCGGCGCGACGCCGCCGGGCCTTGACATGACCATGAGGTTCACGCCTGAAAGGACGAGGAAGCTGGAAAGCGTGACGATGATGGGGGCGACCCGGACATAGATGATGATGAGCGCCTGCAGCAACTGGTACAGCGCGCCGACTGCTACCACCCAGCAAACCACCGCGAGTGGCGACGTGTAACCACTTGCCGAGAGCCAGCCGATCAGGGTGACGTTCACGAAACCCATCAAGGGGCCAACGGAAAGATCAACCGAACCGCGTCCTGCCATCACGATCGGTGTCAGGGCGAGCGTTGTGAGGATCAAAGGTGCTGCGACGATGATTGCTCCGCCTATTCCGGTTGCGGTGAACAGCCGCGGCGACAGCAAGGCTGCAGCGACGAGCAACACTCCGAAAAGAACGAACGGTACGGTCAGCGACCTGTCGAGCGCAGGAAATCCAAAACGTTGCGACATCAGTGTGCCTTTCTCTCTTTGGAGAATTCCATGGTGTCGGCAACCGAGCGGCCGAACATTGCAGCGAGAATGGTTTCTTCGTTGATGTCGGGGCCGTCGAGGGAGCGATGGATGCTCCCTTTGTGAAAGACATCGACGCGATCGGCGAAACCAAGAAACTCCTCGATCTCGCTCGAAAGGTAGATTACCGAGCCGCCACCTTCGGCAAACAGCCGAAGCTCGCGATACAGGTCGCGTTTGGTGTTGAGGTCCACGCCCCGAGCAGGGTCGTTAAGAACGATCACTCTGGGATCATTGGCGAAGGCGCGGCCGATCAGGACCTTCTGCTGGTTACCACCGGAAAGGGACGTAATCCGGTTGTCCGGGTGGCCGATCTTGACGCGGAGCCGCTCGACCTCCCGGGCAAACGTCTGCTTCAGCTTTTTCCGCCTGATGACACCGAACGGCCCCAGGTTCTTCTGATAGATACCGATGGCGAGGTTCTCGAAAATGCTCTGCTGCGGGAAAATTCCTTCCCGCTTCCGGTCTCCGGATACGTACACAATGCCCTTGTTCGCGGCGTCGTCGAGCGTGCTGACTTTGACGAGACCGGTGCTTTCCCTGTTCAGGATCCGGACCTCCCCTCCGAAGGGCGAGATAATCCTTGCGACCAGTCGCACGAAGGCGTCCTGGCCCTGGCCGTCCAGTCCCGCGACGCCCACGATAGAACCCTGCGGAAGGACGAAGTCGAACGGTTGCGATGCCTCCTGGGCGCGCGCGCCATGGACGGAAAGAGCTTCCTTGCGATCACCCGGCAGGCCCGGTGCAGACGTTGAAGCAGCGGCGGAAATCTGGCGGTCTTGAGGGGTCATCATGCGCAGGAGATTGGCCTCGGTGATCTCGGATTTCTCAAGGACACCGACAGTGAAACCGTCTCTCAGTATTGTCGCCCGATCGGCGATCCGGACGAGCTCGGCGATGCGGTGCGTAACGATGATTACCGCGCACCCCTCGGACCGGAGTCGATCGATCTCTTCGTGGAGGCGGACGGTCGCGTCGAGATCGAGTGCCGCCGAGGACTCGTCTAGGATCAAGATCTTGGGGTTCCTCAGAACGGCCCGGGCGATAACGATCCATTGCTTGATGCTGAGCGGAAGATCACCGACGTTCTGCCGGAGATCGACAGGCTTTCCCACCAGGCGGTCGAGGAGGCTTTGCGCAGCGCTTTCACATTCCCTGGAGGCTTTCCGAAGCGAGAACAGGTCCTCGCTTCCTACGAAAAGGTTGTCGAGGACACTCGCTTCATCGGCGACAAGGACTTCCTGGAAGATCGTAGCGAGACCAACCCCTTTGGCATCGACTGGCGAGGTGATGGACTTGCCAAGGATCAGGACAGATCCTGCATCGGCAGCGATAACGCCGGACATGATCTTCGCCATGGTGCTCTTGCCGCTGCCATTCTCGCCAACGATCGCGTGCACCTCCCCTGCCTTGGCGGCAAAATCGCATTTCTTCAATGCCTTCGTTTCGCCAAACGATTTGGCAACGGCCGTCATGCTTACGGCGACGTCTTTCGTCATGCCCATCCTCCCTTTAGGCAGCAGCAGATCGCGCCAGGACATCCGATGCCCGGGCCTCTTGCCGATTGTGACTGCCGTCTTTGAACGCTCCGAGAACTCGCTCAGTGAACTACAGAATGACAGATTGTCTGATAATCTGTCAATAGTGCCGCCATGCCCATATCGGGATGTCGGGTTGATTTCGATGAAACCGGTTGGTCGCTCGACGCCCTCAAAGTTCCAAAAGCATGTTGTCACGCAACTGACGTCGGTCGGAGGTTCTCGAGCGGAGTTCCGCCCGATCTGAAGCGATGTGGCAGCCATCGCGATCAGGACAGGACCAAAGCACTATTGAGGGTGTCCGGTAATCCGAAGAGGCAACCGTTTTGATTGGGGCATACGGAACATCCCAACCTCCGCGCGTCGAACGCGGCAAGTGCCATTCGATCATCCAGCCTTCCCCGCTGGGGAAGCGGGCAGATCGAACTCATCGTCGATCGGCCCTTGGCGCGCGCAACCGTGGAGATCACGGGAACTCTTCGAAGTTTTCCTTCGCGGGGTCGTGAGCAAGCCACGGCCTGGCGTGGGACAGCCAGACGTTGGACATAGGAACCGAACCAGGATCAGTGTCAAAAGTGCCTGCCCGCAGCACCTTCATCTCAGGGTTGGCAGGCCGTTCGGCATAAACGTGCGAACCACACCGTGAGCAGAACCACCTCAGTTTTCCAGGGGTCGACTCAAAGCTGTGAAGGACGTCCTCGCCGGAAATCAGCTTGAAGTTCTCACTCTTCACCTTGGCGGCAGTGTTATGATCGGCCGCATGGGACTTTCTGCACGTCTGGCAGAAGCAGTTCCACATCGGGCCGTCCAGTTCCGACACTTCATACTGTACCGCTTTACATTGGCAAGATCCGAGGATCGGCATCTTCAAAATCCTTTCATCGCTTTATCGAGTTGTGGCTGTCGCGCGCTTGCAGAAAGCCACCGCTTCAAGTTCCGTGCGGCCTGCCGGATCCTGTCTTCATTCTCCACGAAAGCCAGCCGTACGTATTCGTCACCCATCTCACCGAAACCGATACCCGGCGAAATCGCGACCTGTGCCTTCTCGAGCACGAGTTTCGAAAACTCCAGCGAGCCAAGGTGTCGGAAATGCGGGGGTATCTTCGCCCATGCGAACATCGTCGCCGCAGGAGCTGGAACGTCGAAGCCGGCATCGGCAAAGGTCTTCACCAGTGTATCTCTGCGCGTCCTGTAGATGTCTCTTGCCCGCGCGGCGTCCTCCCCGTCCGAGTTTAGGGCATGAGCGGCGGCGACCTGTATCGGCGTAAATGCTCCGTAGTCCAGGTACGATTTCACGCGCGTCAACGCTCGGATGAGCCGTTCGTTACCCACCGCAAACCCAACGCGCCAACCGGGCATCGAGAATGTCTTCGACATCGAGGAGAATTCGACGGCCACGTCGATCGCGCCGGGGACTTCGAGAACAGACGGCGGCGGGGGACCGTCGAAGTAGATTTCAGCGTAGGCGATATCCGACAGAACGATGAGATCGTGCTTCTTCGCGAAGGCGATGACGTCCTTATAGAAATCGAGCGTCGCGACGCGAGCGGTGGGGTTTGACGGGTAGCTTATGATGAGCGCCAGAGGCTTCGGTACCGAATGCCGCACCGCCATTTCGAGAGCTTGGAAGAAGGTCTCATCCGGCTCGACCGGTACCGACCTTATCACGCCCCCTGCCATGAGAAATCCGAACGTATGAATCGGATAGGAAGGGTTCGGACAGAGAATGACATCCCCGGGGGCGGTTATGGCCTGTGCCATGTTCGCAAACCCCTCCTTGGACCCGAGCGTCGCAACAACCTGGGTATCCGGATCAAGCTTCACATTAAACCGGCGGGCGTAATACGCAGCCTTGGCGCGGCGAAGCCCGATAATGCCCTTGGAAGCCGAATAGCGGTGCGTGCGCGGATGCTGCACCGCTTCGCATAGCTTGTCCACAACCCAGCTTGGCGTGGGAAGATCGGGATTGCCCATTCCAAGATCGATGATGTCGACTCCGGCCGCGCGCGCGCTGGACTTGAGACGGTTCACCTGCTCGAAGACGTAAGGGGGCAAACGCTGTATCTTGTGGAATTCCAACTTCTGGTTCCTTATCGTGGGTCCTCCGCGCCGACGGATGAAGCCGGCGCGGAGGTCGCGGGACAACTTGGGAGGTCGTCGATTACTTCTTCGGCCGCCAGGCCAGCGGATCTTCCGGGCGCTCGAAGTACTGTGCTGCTACGTCCGCGGGCCACCATGCATCGCCCTTGGGCTCGATCCACGCCGTGGAGTTCGGATCGCAATCTTCCGGAATTGCTTCCTTCACATCGTCGATCGTGTAGGGAAGAGCCGGTCGCAGGATCGACTGGATCTTCGGCCCCTGGCCTTGGAGCGTCCTCATCATCACGTCCCACACCAGGCGGGCGTCAGCCCGCGGCGGCCAGAAATGGAAGCTCTGGCTGATGAAGTCGGGATTATTGCGCCAGTAGCACGCCGCCGACGCCTCGCCGCCGAGGACGATTGGCATCATGTCGCGCCCGGACTGCTGGACCGCGTTGACGACACCGTTTTCCGAGGCCGACTGGACGAGGATACCAGCGATTTCGGTAGGGTTGGTCGCGAGGAATTTCTGGACTTCGACCTGGGCGACCTGATCGGTCCACTTGCCGGCGACATCGCCCACGACGGTGATGTCCTTATACTCGTCGAACGCCTTCTTGGCACCGACATTGAAGCTGTCGGATGATGCGAAGCCCGGGATGCCCGAAACCGTCAGTACGTTGCCCTTGCCGCCGATTTCCTCGGCCAGCCATTTCGCGGCCGTATAACCGCCCTGGGTGTTGTTTTCGGTCGCATTGATCGCGTAGGGCGATGTCACGTAACCCGAGAACGAGAACACCGGAACGCCCTTGGAGTGCGCGTATTCGATGGTCTGGTTGATGGCCGTTACGTTCGAGCAGCAGATGATGATAGCATCGACGCCGTCGTCGACCATCTGGCGCATCTGCTGGATTTGCGTCGCGTCCTTCAGGTCGGACTGCGTGACGACAAGCTCAGATACCAGTCCAGCCTCCTTGTATTTCGGAAGCAGAACCTCGTTCAATTCAGTGAGGATCTGGGCACGCCACGTGTTGCCTGCATAAGTGGATGCGTAGCCGATTTTCCATGGCGGCGGCCGCTTCGCCACAAAATCCTTGAGCCGCGTACCACCGAGGGGAATTGCCGGGTCCACGAGCTCGTAAAGCTGCTTCTGGTCCGGTGGTAGCGAGTCTAAGCCGTCCGCGAATGCGGCGGTGGTCATCAGGCCTAGCCCGGTGAACACGCTCAATGCGGTGTAAACCTTCTTTAGCATGTGTAGGGTCTCCTCCCCTCTGTACATCCGCTACAGCAGTTGACGCCGTTGGCGTCGAGCCACGGAATTGGTTAAAAGTGTTTCGATTTCGGATTGGTGGCGGGCGACTTGCGCCGCCCGCGGAACGGTCAGTTCCTGAGGCCAGCCTGTTTCAGCAGAGGCATGACGCGGTCGTTGAAGAACGGCAGCTCTTCGTTGTAGTC
This sequence comes from Rhizobium aureum, assembly GCF_030182495.1. Classification (NCBI taxonomy): domain Bacteria; kingdom Pseudomonadati; phylum Pseudomonadota; class Alphaproteobacteria; order Hyphomicrobiales; family Rhizobiaceae; genus Rhizobium; species Rhizobium aureum. Next base: position 83,033 of record NZ_JAQJCI010000010.1, read on the forward strand.
GACCATTGTGAGAAGCGCGCCGTCGACGCCCGTGTTGCTCAATGCGACGAGCTTGTCGGCGACCTGTTCCGGCGTTCCGACGATCGGGTAGCCGCCCCAGCCAGCGATGAAGCGCTCCTTGAACTTCTGGTACATCTCTGCCGAGTGGTTCTGTGACTGAACCTGAAGAACCTCGCAGATGTTTTCGCAGGCTTCCCAATCGCCCTTCTGGTTCACGTAGTAGTCGTAGTAATCCCGGGCTTCCTTTTCGGTCTCGCGAACGACGACCGGGCACGCGGTGAAGGTTCCGAGTTCGCGCTTGTATTCCTCGCGAGCCAGCTCCTTCACCTTCTTCACCCACGCTGCGCCCGATTCCATGTCCTGCATGAAGCCGAAGTTGAAGTCGCAGAACTTGGCCGTGAAGTGCAGGCCCTTGCCCGACGAACCGGCGCAGATGAGGACCGGGCGACCCGTCTCTTTGTTATAGGGCTTCGGCTCGCTGAACGCGTCTTTCACCTTGAGGAACTGGCCGTCAAAGGTGACGCCGTTCTTCGTCCACAGAGATTCGACGATTTCCATCCATTCCGTGGCATATTCGTAGCGGGTGTCGTGTTCCATCATCGGAACGCCGAACATCTCCATTTCCGGGGTAAACCAACCCGTCACCAGGTTCAGGCCGTATCGGCCCTTCGAAATGTTGTCGATCGTCGTCGCCATCTTCGTCGCGACGATCGGGTTCAGGGTCGGGATATGTGTCGTCGAGAAAAACTGCAGCTTCGTGGTCACGGCAGCCAGGGCCGCGGCCCACGTGAACGTGTCCATGTTCACGCCGTTGAAGTTCGTCGGCCCGCCGAAACCGCGCCACCGGGCGATCGGCACCATGCATTCCCAGCCGGCCGCTTCGAGCTTTTTGGCAATTTCGACATTGTGTTCGAAGGTCGGTTCGAACGTTGATTCCGCGGTGGTGATGGCGCAAGCGCTGGAACAATTCGTTCCGAATACGCCAAGCTTCAGCTTGTTGCCGTTAAACATCGGGTTTCCGGCGGCGCGGAAATCATCGCTGGTCGTCATATTGAAGTGTCCTCCACAGAGTTAGTCTGTTCCCGGCCCGAAAGCCGGGCACCGATTAGATACCCATGTCCTCGAAGACTTCCTGCGCGACGCGGAAGCTGTCGATCGCCGCGGGCACGCCGCAATAGATCGCGACCTGAAGGAAAACTTCGCGAAGCTCGTCCTTGCTGAGGCCGTTATTGATCGCGCCGCGAACGTGCAGCTTCAACTCGTGGGGGCGGTTAAGGGCGGAAATCATGCCAAGATTGAGAAGGCTGCGCGAACGGCGGTCGAGGCCGGGCCTGTTCCAGATCTCGTTCCAGCAATACTCGGTGACAAGCTCCTGCATCGGCCAGTTGAACTCGGTCGCCTTGTTTACCGAAGCGTCCACATATGCACCGCCGAGAACCTCCCGACGGGTCTGCAGACCCTTTTCGAACCGTTCACTGACGGGACGCCCATTCACTTGCGATTTCATATCGGTGGCAATAGTCACGGATCAAACTCCTCATTATCGGCCGAAAGGCATTTGGTGGATGTCATAAGCCGAATGCTCGGCCAAACGTTTCAGGCGGCAGCATCGATCAGCGCTGCCGATCTAACCAATTTCCCGTCCTCGTAGAGGAGCGGGGCAATATTCTCGATAAACCGGGCCTCGATGACTTCCCCGAGAACGACGTCATGGGTGCCAACGGAGACTGCGGAGTTGAGGCTGCAAACGAATGCGGCCTGGGCGTCGCCGAGGACGGGAACTCCGCCAGCCCCGATCCACTCACCGTGAGCGAACCTCTCCTCTCCCTTCAGTTTTCCACTGAACAGCGGAACCAAAGGCGCATGGCTAAGATGCAGCATGTTCACTGCGAATTTCCCCGCCAGCTTGAGCGGGCCGCTGATCGAAGCCGATTGGTTGATGCAAACCAGGAGGGTCGGAGGGTCAGCCGTCACTGACTGGACGGCGGTTGCAGCCATGCCGTAACGGGCACCTTCCCATTCCGTCGTGATCAGGCAAATTGTTGATGTGAACCGGCGTAAAGCAGTCTTGAACGCCGCTTGCGCTGCTATTTCAGCACCAGCCATCGTTACCTCCCCCAAGTCATTCCTGACCTAAGATAAGCAGATTGGCAGACAATCTGTCAACACGTTTTGTTAGTCATTGACAGATTGTCTGCGAAAATGTTTTCTTGGGCAGTGAAAGAGGAGACGATTATGGATCTGGAATCGAAAGTCTGTGTGGTGACCGGGGCTGGCAGCGGGATCGGGCGCGCAACAGCTGAACTGTTTGCGCGCCAGGGCGCTAAGGTTGGCGTCGTCGACGTCAACATCGATGCAGCACGAGACGTCGCCCGAGAAATTGGGACGGATGCGATCGCGTTAAAAGCCGATGTGTCTTCCTCCGCCGAAGTCGAGGCGTTGGTCAGGTCAGTTAAGGAAAAATGGGGGCGTATTGACGTTCTCGTCAACAACGCGGGGTTCGGAATGACGGGAAACGTCACCACCATCGCCGAATCCGACTGGGACCGGATCATGGCGGTGAACGTGAAGGGGATCTTCCTCTGCTCGAAATACGTGGTTCCGATTATGGCGGAACAGGGCAACGGATCGATTATTAACACGACCTCATACACCGCCGTGTCAGCCATCGCCAACCGCACGGCCTACGTGGCGTCGAAAGGCGCGATCTCGGCACTCACGAGAGCCATGGCACTGGACCACGCAAAAGACGGGATCCGCGTCAACGCTGTCGCCCCCGGGACGATCGACTCGCCCTATTTCACCAAGATTTTTGCGGAAGCGGCGGACCCACAAGCCTTGCGGGAAGACTTCAACGCCCGTGCAGCCTTGCACCGGATGGGCAACCCGGAAGAGATCGCCGAGGCGATGCTCTTTCTCGCTTCGGACCGCTCGCGGTTTGCGACCGGAAGCATTCTCACAGTCGACGGAGGATCGTCGATCGGTAACCACTTGGTGCGCTGAAGCACATAGGTGCTAGCAGGTGCCTCCTTCTTGACCACGGGAGGCATTTTTACTGTGGTACTACGTGTCGGAAACACAGAGACCCGCAGTGGGAAAAGATAGAGATCACGCGCAAAGCTGCGTGATCAAGACCCTGCGATGAGACGTCGCTACGGCGCTTTATAGTCGCATCGCCGCGCCTGATCCTTCCCCCAGATATCGCGGGAATTTTCCCAATCCACACCGGAACTTCTCGGGAGCGCGTGAGGGATGCCGCCTGCGATGCCGGCCGTGTCATCGCCGGGACGCCAATTGCAAAGCCTCGGTATGCGCCCGCCCGCTTTCGCATGCGATCGCCCGGCGGCTGCACCGGGCGACGAGAGTCAATCCAACCGCTCAGCGAGCGGCGTGCCGTACGAAATCGAGCCCTTTGACAAGATAGCTCCGGAAGAAGTTCGGGTGTTCGCACATTGGAAAGTGACCTAGTCCGCCCATAACGAGGTGGAGGCATCCTGGAATAAGTTCGGCGAGCTTGGCACCGTCGGCCGGCGTGGCTGAGTAGTCATAGTCGCCCGAGAGCAGCGCCACCGGGGTGCGTGATGGGTCAATACGGGGAGCTGTCACTGCTCCGTCGAACTCGTCGCTGTAGAAGGAAAGATCGCCTGGGTAAACTCCGGGTGCTCCCTGCGAATAGATCCAGCTTGACCTCCTGCGCTCCCCTGCGGGGCTCAGTGGGCTCATGATCCCTCTGACATATGCCGAGTTATGAAGTGAGCCGTGTACGTTTACGTTGTGCTGGTATGGGTTCCGTCGTCCCTTGGAGCGGAAAGGTGGCTCGATCGCTACGATCCCGAGGATATGCTCCGGCCGTTCCGCCGCGAGAACCAGCGACATTGCCGCGCCCATGGACCCACCCGCGACAATCGCCTTTTCGCGAACCACCTGTTCGAGAATGGCCGTGCACCATTTCAGGTAGAGCGATGCCGTGAGCTTGTAGGGTGCTCCGTCCCACGTCAGCGGCGGCATGGACCGACCGTGGAATGGTAGGTCAACCGCGATCAGCCTGTAGCTTTTCGCAAGCTCGGTGTCCGCCAGCTGAGGCATGAATTGGCGGCTATCTGCTCCGGCGGTGTGAAGAAACAGGACCGGCACCCCCTCACCTGCTTCTTCGTAATATATTTCATGGGGGACGTCATCGATATTGACGACGGCATACTGCCCCCGAATTTGACGCAGGTCGCGTTGCGCACGCTCCGCTGTCATCTCGGGGGACGTGACGACGAGCTCGAACACCCGTTCGAGAGCCGGGCGTGCTTTCGCGAGGTCGAGCGGTGAGCCGGCGATCTCGAAGAGAGGATTTGCAAGCTGCAACGCCGTGAAGGAGTGAAAGGTCGCCGGCGGCGGCGTCATCAGAACCTGATCCCAGGCGTCCGTGGTGGCCCTCACTGTCACCTGGGGGGCACTGCTTTCCCCCGAGATCTCCGCGCCGCCTTCAGCGAAATCGAGGGCGATCACCTGATCGCCGACGTAGAAGGCGATCTTTATCGTCAGGTCCGGAGTGAGCCGGGGCAATTCCTGATCCCCAAGAGCCTCCGACATGCGGGACCGCAATTCATTAAAAATGCCCAAAGCAACCTCCCTGTTCGAGCGAGCGCCAGGCCGCACGCGTCGGCAGCGCCATGACTTCGAATAAGCAGATTATCAGACAATCTGTCAATACCGGCTAATGCCGCTTCTTCAATCGCCGTGGTTTTCAGAGGTTTTACGCAGGTAGTCCAACGCGACCTTAGCCGCCATATCGATGTGGTACTTGCAGGCTGCGGCGGCTTTCGGTCCGTTTCGGTCGGTAATGGCCGCAGCGATCTCCTTTATCTCTTCCACACTGTGGTTCAAGCGCCCCGGCTGCGTCATCGACGTCATGCGCAGCAGCGTCACCCGATTGTGGAGCGATGTCAGCATTTGCTTGACGAAGACGTTTCCGCTCCCTTGCATCAGGCAGTCGTAAAACGCGGTTTTCGCCTTGATGAGCCTGCTACCGGCGCCGTTTGCCGCGGCTTCCGCAAACTCAGCAACCGCCTCATTGAGTGTGTGGATATCCTGGGCGGTTCCGTTTTCAGCGAATTCCTTTCCAGCATAGCTCTCGAGCAAAGCCCTGACGCTGTAAAGCTGAGCGGCTTCTTCGTAAGTGATAGTGCTGACGACGGGGCCGCGGTGCGGATAGCTGGTAATGAGGCCCTCGGCCTCGAGTTGTCGAAGCGCCTCGCGGATTGATGTTCGTCCGACACCGATCGACTCGCAGAGTTCTCGCTCAACGAGGCGCTGACCCGGCTTGAAACGGCCGCTGGATATCGCCTGCCGCAGTTTATCCTCTACCTGAGTGCGCAAAGTGGCACTCTGCCGTGCAATCTGTAAATCCATATCACCCATAGGATCCAAAAGTCCGTTTTACCAAGGCCGGAACCGGCCGCGCAAGTCATGGTACTATATGGTGGGTTATCCCGATGAGACAACCCGATTGTCTGACGAAAACGAAGAACACCCACGCCTGGCCTCTTACCGGACATTCCATGCGTCCCCATTACCGTAGAACCTTTGCAAATGCGAGATCCGGTGACAGCGATGGGAAACTCGTCAGGACTGCGGGATCGTGGCCTGGAACGAGTACTCCGGACGGTCCTGAAAGCTCACGGAGAGTTCGGTATCCCTCCAGTACGTCGGCGTAATCGGCGAAAAGCGGAAAGACGTCGTCATGCGCTAGATAGCGTTGAAAATGGAGTGCGTCCGATGCGATAACGACGACGTCATTGCCATCGTCCAGCCTCACGACCTGAAGGCCCCTAGAATGACCGCCGACGAGATGGATAGTGAGCCCCTCCATAATCTCGCCGTTCCCGTCGTGGAAGCACACCCTGCCGGAAAACGTCAGGCGGACCGCATCGACTACGGCGTCCACCGCAAAGGGACGCCGAAGACGATCATGGCACATGCATCGTCCTGTACCGTAGGCCATCTCCCGATCCTGCAAGTGGAACAGGGCTTCGGGGAAGTCCGCAAGGTTTCCCGCGTGATCATAGTGAAGATGCGTGATGACGACGTCGGTAATGGACGATGCGGAAATCCCGAGCTGGCGAAGCGCCTCGACCGGATGGATCAACATGGTCCTCCCGCGCCTTTCAGCCTCCTGCGGGCTAAACCCGGTGTCAACCAGGATCAGACGTTCACCATGGCGGATCAACCAAACGAAATACTCGATCCTGCCCGGGGCGTCGTGGGGATCTCCTGCTTCCAGGCCGAGTTCGCCAACGGGCCGAACCGCAGTGCCGTAATGTATCGCCAGGACTTTCCAGTCGGTCAAATTCTCGCTCCTTCCGCAGGCTTAAGGAACCAGCAGATGCCGGATCACCTCGCCACGGTCTAACCGGTCGAAGGCCTCGTTGATTTCCTCAAGCGGGCCAGTGCTGGACAACAGTCTCTCCACGGGCAACCTACCCTTGAGGAACAGGTCGATATAGCGGGGAACATCGCGCGAAGGTACGCAGGACCCCATGTAGCTGCCTTTGATGACGCGTTCTTCCCCGACAAGAGGAAGCGGCGAGATCTCGAATTTGGTGTTCACGTTCGCCAGACCCGCTGTGGCCGTCGTGCCGCCGCGCCGCGTAATGCCATACGCGGTTTCGAACGCTTTGCTCGACCCTGCCATCTCGATGGCGTAGTCCACTCCCCCGCGGGTCGCTTCCTTGACCTCGCCGATGACATCCGGCGTGGTTGCCAGGAAGGTACGCGTCGCGCCCAGCGCCTTAGCCAACTCAAGCTTCTCCGGCATCAAATCGATGGCGACGATCTCGCTTGCCCCGCTAGCCACCGCTCCGAGGACGGCCGACAACCCCACGCCTCCCAGGCCGATGACGGCGACCGACTGCCCCGGCTTCACGCCACATGTATTTACGACGGCACCGACGCCTGTCATCACGGCGCATCCGAACAAGGCCGCCATGGTGACGTCCACGTCTTTGGTGATCTTGACGACCGAGTGCGCCGACACGACCGCGTATTCCGAAAACGCCGATACGCCGCTGTGATGGTTGATATCGTAGCCCCGAAGACGGATATGCTTGCTACCGTTCAACAATGTCCCGGCGGCGTTTGCGCGATAGCCCGGCTCACAGAGGCTTGCGCGTCCTCCCGCGCAGTAATCGCAGTGTCCGCAGATGGGCAGGAACGACATCACGACGTGATCGCCAACCTTCACTGTATCCACACCGGGTCCGATTTCTTCGACAATGCCGGACGCTTCATGCCCCAACGCGACAGGCAATGGACGGGGGCGGTCGCCATTTATCGCCGACAGGTCGGAGTGGCACACACCAGCGGCCTTGATTTTGACCAGGACCTCAAGATTGCCCGGAGGCGCCAGGTCGACGGTCTCGACACTGAGAGGCCGCGAACTTGCATACGGCTTGGGAAGCCCTGACTCTCGGAGAATGACTGATTTCATCTGCATTGTCGCGTATTCCTATCTCGAGAGCATCTGCATGGCGGCGGGTACGTAGCGGAAGCCTTCCCCCTCCCGGGCGACGTTGCCGAGCCCGGGCCACGCAAAGTGATAGGACATCACTGGTATGCGGTCTGTCGCGAGCATATCCAGCACCCGTGTGCGCGACCGCGCCGAGAGCTTGGGATCGGTATCGTACTTGAACTCCATCCACGGGCGTTCCATCAGCAGGATATGATGATGGGTCAGATCGCCGAGGAAGCAGAGCCGATCGTTGCCCGACTGCATGAGGAAGCAGAAGTGGCCCAAGGTGTGGCCTGGAGCGTGCACTGCCTGCACGCCCGGCAGAAACTCCTGACCGTCCACGAAATGCGTTATCCGATCACGGTGTGGAAGAAGGTTCCTCCGGGCATTTTCCACCTGGGCCTTGAAACCGTCATCAAGCTTGCCTCCGTCGGTCCAGTCATCGAAGTCGCTTTCGCTTATGAAGATCTCCGCGTTGGGAAAATTAAGCTTGCCGTCCTGATCGCAAAGTCCGCCGGTGTGGTCGATGTGTGCGTGGGACAACACCACGGCATCGACTTCCAAAGTGTCGATCCCTGCCTCCTGCATGCTCTTCAGCAGGCGACCGGTCGTCGGCCCGAAAATCTTCGACGTCCCCATCCCGGTGTCGAACAGGATGGTCTTTCCGTTGATTTTGACCAGCGGGATGTTCTGCTCGAGGGTCACCGACGAACTGGACAGGAAGTTCCTGTCGAGCATTTCCGTCACCGTGGCTGCGTCGACCCCGAGGAAATTCTCCCGTGGGTCGCCCAATTCCAACGGTCCGTCCGAAAGTACCGTTATTTCGCCGCTTCCGAACTTGAACGGATAGAAATAGGGCAACTTAGTCTGATGCGCTTGGTCATTGAGCACGCCGCTTATCCTCCCAGATTGGCTGCACCATTTGACAGATTGTATGAAAATCTGTCAACACAATAGTGGTGATTGTCTACGAAGTCAGGAAACGATCGAAAGCACGTGACCCCTTGGCCTGCCGATGTTGAACTGTTCGATCTGCTGCATCAGCCGCTGGGTCTCTTTTGTGAGTTCCTGGGTGGCGGCGTGGGCTTGCTCGGCGATGGCAGCGTTTCGCTGGGTGCTGTCATCGATCTCGCCAACGGCCTGGTTCACTTCGATAAGCGAAGCCGCCTGGTCCCTGCTCGCCGCAGCGATAAGCTCAACCCTTTCGGAAATTCCGGCAACATTCGACGATATCGCAATCAGCACCTTGCCCGCCTCGTTCACCAATCGCGATCCCGAGGCGACTTCCTCGCTTGATCTTGCTATGAGTTCCTTGATTTCCTGGGCGGCTAGAGCCGACCGCTGGGCAAGTTCCCTGACTTCCTGGGCCACGACAGCGAAGCCCTGCCCCGCTTCTCCAGCTCTCGCGGCCTCGACACCGGCATTGAGTGCCAGGAGATTGGTCTGGAAGGCAATCTCGTCGATGACGCCGATGATTTGCGAAATGCGCCCGGAAGCCGCTTCTATTCGTCCCATAGCGTCAACCGCGTTCGTGACCACTGAAGCAGACGCATCCGCGGCCTGCTTGGTTTCTTTTACCAGCTGGGCTGCGGCTTGTGCCTGCTCTGTCGAGGAACGCACCGTCGCGGTGAGTTGATGAACAGCGGCCGCGGTCTCCTCCAACGACGCGGCTTGACGCTCGCTGCGGCGGGAGAGATCATCGGCGCCACTGCTGAGGTTGTCTGCATTTTGCCGAATGAGCACGATGTTGCCGCGAAGTTCCGACATCGTCGCCTGCAAACGCAGCAACGAATTGTTGAAGTCCCGTCGCAATTGTTCCAGCCGCCCGGAGAACGGTTGATCGATCGTGCTCGAAACATCACCGTTGGATAACCTCTCCAGCCCAGCGGCAAGACTGTCGACGGCGTCGCCGATCTGTTTGTCGATCTCGGCTTTCTCCGCCTCGTTGTGCCGACGTTCAGCTTCGGAAGCCGATCGTTGACGATCCGCGTCGTTCTCGATCTCGATCTTCCTCGCGGCATTCTCCCTGAAGACACAGAGCGCCCGGGCCATTTCTCCGAGCTCATCAGCGCGCTCAGAACCGCCGATCTCAATGTCAAGGTCCCCTTCCGCCAAACGCCGCATGTCGTCGGTCAACTGGACAACAGGTTTTTTGAAAGTCGCAATCATCCCGAAGCCAGCGAGAAGTGCGACGAGGACGCCGGCAAATGTCGTGATGAGGCCAATGCCATTCGCGTAAGCCGTCTCTTCAATGGCTCTTGCGCGCTGGGCGTCGGCAAACGTCGTGAGGTGGCCCCATATGGTGTTCAACTGGTCTGTCGTTTGCCTATATTGCGCACGCCTCACTTCCGAGATCTCGACGAGCTTCGCACTGTCTTGCGTCATACCCTCTACCGCCGGCGGCACCGTATTCTGGACTGCCTTGAAAAGGTCGAGGTCGGAAGCGGCACTCCAGATGTCCAATATCTCCTTCTTCGTTCTGTCAAAGTTCTGGACGAGCTGCGCACGGTTTTGTTCGGTAGGGTCGGCTATGAAGCGCGCTAGGTTTATCCTGATGAGATAGCTGGAGTCTGAAAGTCTTCGGCTGCCGTCCAAGGCGCTGCTGATCTTCGCCAAATGTTGGTCGAGACCTGCGAACTCGACGATTGCTTTCTTTGTTTGCTGGTTCGCTACCGCGTTAATCGCGACGGAGATTTCCTTGAACGCGGACATTGCGGTGTCGAGGCCTACGGTGTTGTCCGATGAAGCGCCCTGCGACAGAAGTTGTGTTACGCTTTTCACCGCGCCATCGACCGAGCTCGACAGTTTTGTGGCGTCCGATGGCAAGGAAGCCCGCAGATTTCGGGCGCTCCGACGCAACTCGCCCACTTTGCCGCCCAAATATTTGAGTTTCAGCTCGGTCGTTCCGGCGGATTGGTAGCCCGCGGCAAGATCAAGGAAGAAGGTTGCATAGCCTGTCACCCTGTCGGCATCGCGCAACATCGATTTGGCGGCGCCCTCGGACTGCTCGCCGGACTTCCTTAACTCGTCTGCTAGCCTGAGCATTTCATTCTGCGACCAAACCAGCGATTCAGAATGATTGGCGATCGAGCTTATCAGTTTCTCTTCGCTTTCATGGATGCTCCAGAGAGAACCAAAATTGTTCACCACGTCCAGCATAATCGCGTTTGCCGACTGGAGGCCTTCGCTTTCCGCCGTAGCTCCGGCATTCGTCACCAAAGCCTGCAGATGCGATTGCTGCGCGAGCAGGTCAGCCTTCACGCGATCGCGCCTTTCTTCCGACGCCTCGTCGAGAAACTCTCTCATCGAGGCGGAGACGTCACGGAAACCCGAGAGCACCTGCATCACCTGGCTTGAGGTTTCCAGGCGGCTTTGTAGGAGACCCGCGGCGTAGTGCCCCAAAAACCCCACCGCGCAAATACTGATTATGAAAGGCAGTACGAAAATGATTACTTTTGTCTGTAGCCGGAAACGGGACAACAGCCTGTCCATTGTGGTCCATCCTTGTCCATAGGCGGTGAAGAAGCTTCATCAATCGGGATCCGCCTCCGATGGAAGCATCGAATCATCAATGACGACACGAGGCTGCGCGACTGAGGATTGTCTGTCAACAGATTGTCTGATAAAGCATGTTTAGGTTATCAAATTGTCTCGCGAACTTGCGCAGGAATAACTCCAGAACCGGCGATGCCGCAGCCGGCACAACTTTCACCGCTTACATCGATCAAACCGCGATGTCCTTGTTTTCAGTGGAAAGCGGTGACGGCATCTCGGCCATGTGAAGACTGCGAACATGTCGTCGTCGTGGTGACGGCGCCTTGGGGAACAAACGGGTCCTTCTCATGGATGGACGGCTCCACGGATGACGCCGACCTCACCAGCTTTCCCAATATGCATATCGAGATGCCCGATCTGGGAACGGTAAGTGTTGAGATTGAGGAAGCAGAGAAGATGACTGATACGAGAGCATTGCTCGATAATATGACCTTGGCCGAGCAGGTCTCGCTACTTTCCGGCGATACGTTCTGGTCTTTACCGCCCATCGACCGCCTAGGGATAGGGAGATTGCGCTTGACGGACGGCCCCAACGGCGCCCGCGGGGCGGGGTCTTTTGTCGGGGGTGTGACTGCAGCGGCTTTCCCGGTAGGCATTGCCATCGGAGCGAGTTGGAACCCGGACCTAGCCAGGGAAATCGGCAGTGCGCTAGGTGACGAGGTTCTTTCCAAAGGGGCCCATGTCTCGCTGGCGCCGACCGTTAACATCCAGCGCAGCGTCACAAACGGCCGAAACTTTGAGTGTTTCTCTGAGGATCCGATACTGACGGCGGAACTTGCCGTCGGCTATATCGAAGGTCTGCAGTCCAAGAAAGTGGGTGCCACGATAAAACATTTCGCTGGCAACGAGTCCGAGATCGAACGTACAACCATCTCTTCAGATATCGATGAACGCACTCTGCGCGAAGTCTACCTAATACCCTTTGAGGCGGCGGTGAAGCGGGCAAAGGTCTGGGCCGTGATGTCTTCATATAACAAACTAAACGGTACTTACACGGCGGAAAGCCATTGGCTGTTGAACGAGGTACTGCGCGGTGGCTGGGGTTTTAACGGCGTGGTGATGTCGGACTGGTTCGGCTCGCGTTCGACCGCACCCACCGTGAATGCTGGGCTGGATTTGGAGATGCCGGGCCCGACCCGCGACCGCGGCTCCAAGCTTCTGGCGGCGATCGACGCGGGCGAGGTAAGTGTCGAGACCGTCCGCGCCTGTGTGCACAATATCCTGACCCTGATGGAACGCACCGGCGCAATCAACGATCATCGCGAGTTTAAGGAGTACGCCATTGATCGGCCGGAACATAGGGCACTCATCAGGCGCGCGGGAGCGGAAAGCGCAGTTCTGCTACAGAATGACGGCATCCTGCCATTGGCTCAGCAAGGTACGGTCGCCATCATTGGACCCAATGCCAAGATCGCGCAGATTATGGGAGGCGGCTCGGCGCAGTTGAGCCCCCACTATGTCGTCAGTCCGTGGCAGGGGCTGGCGGACGCCCTGGGTGAGGAGAACGTGTTCTACGCTCAAGGTTGCAGCAACTATCGGTTTCAGCCGCTGATCGAAAACCCGACAACCTTCGAATTTTTCCAAGGGAGGGAGCTTGCTGGCGAGCCCGTGAAGGTTATCGAGGAACCGTCGAGCCTCGGTGTATGGTTGCCCCCCGTGGCCGGGGGCACCGTCGATCCGCATCGCTTTTCCGCCCGAATGCGCACCGTCTTCACAGCCTCAGAAGCCGGCGGCTATCGCGTCGGCCTGACCTCGGCGGGGCTTGGCCGTGTCTATGTGGACGGCAGGCTTGTGGTGGACGCCTGGGCTTCCTGGACACGTGGTACCACATTCTTTGAAGAAGGCTGCGAGGAGGTCGTGGGTGAAATCACGCTCGAAGCCGGCCGTAAATACGAGGTCGTCGCCGAGTACGCCCGGCACGATCACGTCAACCTCTATATCGCCGCAATTCGGGTAGGAATAGGCAGGTTTTCGGCCGAAGCGGAGATTGCCGAGGCAGCAGCCGTCGCCGCGAAGGCTGATCATGCGGTAGTCTTCGTGGGCAGAACGGGCGACTGGGATACCGAGGGCTCCGATCTCCGCGGCATTGCGCTTCCTGGTCTGCAGGACCGGCTTGTTGAGGCGGTAATTGCGGCCAATCCGAACACGATTGTCGTCCTGCAAACTGGTGGACCGGTGGAAATGCCCTGGCTTTCCAGTGCTCGTGCAGTACTGCAATGCTGGTATCCCGGCCAGGAAGCTGGCAACGCGATCGCCGATGTCCTCCTCGGCAAGGCCGAGCCCTCGGGCCGACTGGCACAGACCTTCCCCGTGCGCTGGGCTGACAATCCCACACATACCGAGGATGACGCGGTCTATCCAGGCAAGAATGGCCATGTGCGATATGACGAAGGTGTGTTCGTTGGATATCGGCACTACGATCGCCAGGACATTAAGCCACTGTTCCCCTTCGGTCATGGTCTTGGTTATTCAAGCTTTGCGATGTCAGACCTGACGGTAGGGCTGCCGGATGCTGCCGGCGCGGTGACAGTGACACTGGGATTGACCAACGTCAGCGAGCGGCCAGGTTCGGCAGTGGTGCAAATCTATGTCGGCGATGTTGAAGCATCTGTACCCAGACCGGTCAAAGAACTGAAAGCCTTCTCGAAAATCGCCCTGGAACCCGGTGAGAAACGAAGGCTCAGTTTCATTCTTGACGCCCGAACATTTGCCTTCTTCGACACGACCGAGCGGTGCTGGCGGATAGAGACGGGGGGATTTGCAGTTATGGCTGGGTTCTCGGCCACCGACATCCGTTTGAGTGGAACTGTCACGCAAAAGGGCGCTGTCTTAGCGCTCTAATCGTGCAGAGAATCAAAGACTACGTTTGGTGGTGGTTGAGTCCTAAAATGAGCGCAGTGCGGTGAAGCTCGGTGAATGAGTGAAAGAATGGCTCAAGACGGGCGATATTGTCATCGACAGGAAGGATACCGACCTTCATAGGCGGCGAAGATGGCGTCGGAAGCGTTGGCGGACACGTTCGCGACAGCGTCGGTCCTACAATTTTTTTGATGCCTTTCGCAGTCTCTCGAACTGAGCTCACGCTTGTCGCGAGATCGGAATCGTCAATCGTATCGAGGGCTGCCACATTCTCGTGCAGTTCGGCTCGACCGATCTCCTTCAGGACATATGTATCGAGCAGAAATTTCAAGCTTAGTCATCCAGCGCGCTACGATCGGGAGCACCGATCGACACGAGCGATATCGTATCCACCGTGCGAAGATTGCGGACAGCAAACTTGGATCTCGATGGCCCAACCCTGATCATTCCTGGCAATGCGAAATCTTGTTTTCGGACGCGGAGCCACGGACAGACGCCGTCGCTCTGTGCGGAAACTTGAGCCTGCAGCCCTCTCCAGGTATCTATCGGTCGAGAGCGCAAAATTACAGGCACAGGATGCGGCGATGCTGAAAACCGACACCCGCCAAGCAAATTGGCGCCGTGCTAATCCAGCGAAATATGATGCTCATCTTGCTGTACAGCGAGCCGTAAAGGCAGGCGAGCTGGAAAAGCAAACATGTGAGGTCTGCGGGATTGAAACGGTCGACGCCCATCATGATCAATACGACGACCCTTTAAAGGTGCGCTGGTTATGCCGACGGCATCACACAAGGCTTCACCACTACGGCGAGGATATGTTTCCGATCAGGAATGGCCTTTAGGTGCGGTCCGCCGATCGCTCTTGATTTCAGTTGGCGTTCCCGCGTGACTTGATGTCTAGCAACGCGATGAAGGCGCACATTGCTTGTTGCGTAACTTCCGCCATGTGATGATTTCGTTCGACTGCCCTCCGGATAGGATTGACGCGAAGGCATTGCCCTCGCGCCCTTCTCTACCACTCAGTCCAACAGGCTAAGATGTAGTGGCTCAGGAAAATACGCGAAGCCCTCTCCCGCTATGCCAACGTGCCCGTAGCCCGGCCATGGGAAGTGGTAGGACATGAAGGGTATTCTATTGGAGGCCAGCATTTTCAGAATGCGCACACGCGATTGAGCTGACAGTTTGGGATCGGTATCGAACGCAAATTCCATCAAAGGCTTTTCGAACAGAAGCACAGGATGATGAGTGAGGTCGCCGCCATAGCACATTGTCTTTCCTGCTGACTCAATCATAAAGCAGCTATGGCCGAGTGTGTGTCCTGGAGCGCTAATGGCATGAATACCAGGAAGAAACTCTTGTTCGTCCTGGAAAAAAACCATGCGGTCCCGCACGGGTTTGAGGTTGTGGATCGCGGCTTTAACTAGACCGTTGAGATCGCCTCCAAGTTTTTTCTCGTCGGTCCAGAAATCGTAGTCGGTTTGGCTGATGTACACCTGGGCATTTGGAAACGTTGGTTTCCCGTCGTCGCCCCAGATTCCGCCGACGTGGTCCCAATGAGCATGCGAACAGACGACAGCGTCAATATCTTCCAGCGCAATATTCGCGGCGGCCAAGCAAGACTTGAGACGGCCAGTCGTCGGGCCAAATTGCTTAAGCGATCCCATCCCCGTGTCGAACAAAATCAGCTTGCCACCGATGTTTACGACAGGTGCGTTCTGAGCGAGAACGACCTCATCCGTGGGCAGGAAGCTGTGGTTTAGCATGGATCTTATCTCGTCGGCTGGGACGCCGAGAAAGCTTTGTGTCGGGTCGCCGAGCGGAAGTGGGCCATCTGATACGATGGTTACCTGGGCGTCCCCAATGGCAAATCGATAAAAGTCCGGAGCTTGTGCCCCGGAAACGGGGCTCGCCCCAGCGTGAGCCGCTACACTGTTCGCACCCAAAACGGCTCCACTCAAAGCAGCTCCCCCTGCCAATAGTAAGTTGCGGCGGTCGATCTCGAAACGTTCATTTCCCATTTCACTCCTCCCCATCTGTAAAAATGCGTCTGCAGACCGCGCTTGTCTTGCGACGGATTTCGGCTTTGTCTGCATCGGAAAGGTATCAAGTGGCAGGTCTAGGACAATTGAATTGCGAGTCCATTTCAATGAGCATCGCTCAACAAATGATCTCGCTCGGACCTGCGATTCATCAATCGAAACAACCGGTTTCGGGGTACCGCGTTGGTCCGGCCATCAGATCTCGTTGGCTTTCGGTGAGTTCGAAAGAACTCTTGGCTCCCTGACTGCGGGACGCGGCTCGCATCCGAATATCGGCAAGATTATCGTGGATCGCCTTGGCTGCCTCATTGTTATGTGAGTGGCTCTGCGTCAGGTCGCCAACGGTGTTCATTAAGCGGTCGGAGGATAGATGTTACCTCTTCCCTCGAAGAGCGCACCGCTCCTGAGGAAGAAGCCACGGAAAACCGCGAGGACGTAACGATCTTCGGGTGGGCGCTACATTTCTTCCCGGGCATATTGCGGAGCCAGCAGCATGCTTCTGAAGCGCGTTGCCAGCCCGGCATTCCGCCTTATCCGACATGGTTACGACCGTAGAATGGCCGACTTCTCTACCGGCCGCCTACGGTCGCACGTCATAGGAAGCCGATCGAGATCCAGGGCACCGCTGCGACGATCGCAAGCCCGAGAAGCAGGGCGATCATGTACCCCCACAGCGGCTTTATGCCTTCCACTGGGTTCACACGGCCGATTGCACAGGCGGCATAATAACCGACGCCGAACGGCGGGAGGAACAAGCCCACTCCCATGGCGAGAATGACCACGATCGAATAGTGCACGTCGTGGATCCCTAATCCCTTGGCGATCGGAAATACCAGGGGTGCGAACAGAACCACCGCGGGAATGCCTTCCAGCACGCTACCGAGCACAATGAACGCGACGATCGACACGATCATAAAGATCGGCGCTCCTCCGGGTAGACCCGCCATCGTCTGAACCAGCCCCCGCGAAAAACCCGATTGAGTCAGGCACCAGGCCACAGCCGTTGCCGCCGCGATGATGAAAAGGATGGCTCCGGACAAGACCGCCGTTTCCACCAGCATCGGACCCACCCGCTTCCAGTCGAACCGGCGGTAAATGAGGAGGCCTGCCAGCAGCGAGTAGGCAATGCCGATTGTCGAGACTTCCGTGGCGGTAGCAACGCCTTCGACAACCGCTGTACGGATGATAAAAGGTAGGGCCAAAGCCGGAAGCGCAATCAGGAATGTGCGAAAGATCTCCCTGGCTGGCGGCTTGCGAAAACCCGACATGTCCTCGTTGCGATAGCGCCACCAGACGACAACGCAAAGCATCAATCCGCAGACGAACGCCGGCAAAAGACCGCCTATGAACAGGGCAGAAATCGATACGCTCGTAACCGATCCGATGGTGATCAATACGAGGCTCGGCGGGATCGTCTCCGTCTGCGCACCCGTAGCCGCAAGCAGGGCCACGAGATCGCCGGGCTTTGATCCTCTCGCTTTCATCTCCGGGAACAGTGCCGGGGCGACAGCAGCCATGTCGGCGGTCTTCGAACCCGATATCCCAGACACCAGATACATTGCCGCGACGAGGACGTAACACAGGCCGCCTCTGACATGTCCGAGCAAGGACGCCAGGAAGTTCAGCATCGCTTTTGCCATGCCCGTAACCTCCATCAGCATACCCAGCAACACGAACAGCGGGACCGCTAGGAGGAGAAGATGCGACATTCCCTCATCAAGCCGACCCGCGATCACGCTTATCGGACGGCTCGTACCCAGAGCCACATAACTGATGGCAGCGAGAGCGAACACGAACGCGATTGGTACGCCGCTCAGCACACCTAGTGCGATGAAGACTACGAAGAAAAGCACGAGGTTCCAGTTGCCCATCGCCATGATCAACGGTTTCGCCGCAATCGCCAACCCTATCAAGCATGCGGCTACAAGGACCCCGATCAGGAAATCGCTCAGCGTGATGCGCTGAAGGGCATTGGTCACGCCAAGGATAAGCATCAGGCCAAGTCCGATCGGAAGACCAAAAGAACGCCATGCGACCGACACTTCCATCGCGGGAGTGACGACCGGAACTTCATGAAGAGCGTAGGCCGTGGCCTTGGGCAGAAGAAGCACGCAGACCGAAAGGCAAAAGACAAGTGCAGCCACCTCCAGTCTTGCCCTTACGACGGGCGGCATCGCGTCCGCGATAACGCCCATCCTCATGTGCTGTCCGCGGTGAAAAGCGAGGACCGCGCCCACGATCGAAAGCCAGAGGAACAACATGGAGGCGAGCTCATCCGACCAGATGAGCGGCTCGCCCCATGCATAGCGGGCGAAGACGCCCGCCGACAGCACGAGTACCTCGACAACAACAAGTGCTGCGGCGATCAATTCAATCAGGCGCACCAGGCGCGTTTCAGCTTTCGCCAGGACTGGCCACGCGCCGATCACCGGGGGGCTGACATTTTCAGAAGTAGCCATGTCAACGCCTCAGATCAATTTGCCCGAGGTAGACTCCAGCAACGCCCATGCTTCCTCGCCAAAACGCCCCTTCCAATCGGAGTAGAACGACGAAGCTTGCAGCGTCGCGCGGAACTTGGAAACATCGACGTCGATAAATTCAAGACCCTTGCTCGTCAGCTCTGCCTGGAGTTCGGAATTCAGCTTTTCGACATCAGCGCGTTGCACGATAGCCGAGCGATTGATCTCGGTGACGACAATGTCACGCAAGTCCTCAGGCAGCATCTCGAAGTTGTCCCGATTGGCGAGAATCCAGAAGCCGTCCCACATATGGTTGGTCCGGGAGAGATACTTTTGAACCTCGTACATCTTGGCAAAGTAAATGCCAGCGAGCGGGTTTTCGAGACCGTCGGCGACGTGGGTCTGGAGTGCGGAATAAGTTTCGCCCCATGGAATCGACGTCGGCGAGGCGCCGAGAGACTTGAAAAGCGATGTCCAGAGCGGCGCAGGAGGGACGCGGATCTTGAAGCCCTTGAGGTCCTCGGGCGACTTGATCGGTTTCCCGATCGAGGTCGTCTGCCGAAAGCCGTTGTCCCACATCTTCTCGAAGGCGATCAGGTTGACCTTCTCAAAAGCCGTCCGGATGCTCCGGCCGAGCTCACCATCCACCGACTTCCACACCTGCGCGTAGTCGGGGTAGGCAAATCCTACACCGGTGATGGCCGCCGGCGGGACGAGTGTCGCTGCGATGAGGCCTGTCTGCGCAAGAAGGTCCAGGCCACCTGATCGAAGCTGGCTGAGCATATCAGCATCGGTGCCGAGCTGGCTCGCGGGGAACACTTGAATGCTCACGCGGCCGTCTGTCTGCTGGCTGATCTTGTCGGAAGCCTCGGTCATCCGCGTGTTGAGCGGATGATCAACCGGCATGATGTTGGCGAATTTAAACGAGAATTCAGGCGAACTCGCACGCATGATGCGCGGTGCCGCAAGCGCGGCGGTCATCGCCACGGAACTCATAATAAGGGTACGGCGATTCATTCTGATCATTGGTTCCTCCTCTAACCGTGTTGATCTATGTCGATGTTTTTAGGAGCCTCCAGCGCAGGCGCTCTCCTCGTAAGCGTCCTCAGTTTCGTGCAGGTTGCTTAGACCTTGGACTGATGTCGCTGAAGCCGGAAGCCTCCCGCTGTGCGGCTGGACGTAAATTAGGCGCTTGCGCCAAACGTCCGCAAATGAATTGCCTCCGGCCAATGGTGAGTTGAACTCAGGCGAGTTCGGCGTGACCCGCGATGGAGGCAAAGTTTTTCTAGGAGAACGCGCCAGGCAACATGAATCCAGGTCACATGTTTTTTGCGCAAACTCTTTTGATGTGGAGGAAGCCGCCATGCTAACCGCTTTGCATGCGAGCATGGCACTCCGGTGGGATGTGCCGGCCTATGACGTGCCAGTATCGCGGAGGAGACCGGAATTGCACCAAGCTTTAGAAACAAAGCCGAGCCCGGCACGAGGACCGGGAAAACAAACAATCGGTTTTATCGGTCTCGGCTCGATGGGATTGCCGATGGCGTCGCATCTCCTAAAAAGCGGCTTCAGGGTCAAGGGGTTTGACATCTCGGAGAATGCTCTAAGAAGCTTCGCTGACAGTGGCGGGACTGCCTATCCAGACGCTACGGAAGCGGCCAGCGAGACCGACGTCTTGATGTTGATGGTAGTCAACATCGACCAGGCGCACCAAGCCCTCTTCGAACGGGGCGCCCTGGCAAATTCAACCAGGGCCAGCGTCGTCGTCCTGATGTCAACATGCCCTCCCGGCGAGGTTGAACAGCTCGCCGAGGCCGTTATTGCTCGCGGTCACCGGTTTCTGGATGCGCCTGTTTCCGGCGGCGTCGCCGGAGCGCGCGACGCGTCGCTCTCCATCATGGTGGCTGGCGACAGGCAAACCTATGAGATGAGCCGCAATCTTTTCGACGTGCTCGGCTCCAAGATCTATTATCTCGGAGAGCGGCCTGGCCAGGCATCGGTTGCCAAAGCAGTCAACCAGTTGCTGTGCGGCGTACACTTGGCGGCAGCGGCTGAGGCGCTGTCGCTCGCCGAAAGGGCTGGCCTCGACACCTCAACGGTACTCGAGATCGTGTCCGGCTCGGCGGCCGCCAGCTGGATGCTCAACGATCGTGGCCAGCGGATGCTTCTGGAAGACCCTGAGGTAACGAGCGCGGTAGACATTTTTGTGAAAGATCTCGGTATCGTGCTTGCCGCCGGCTCCTCTGCCAGGGCCGCCCTGCCGCTCGCCTCCGTTGCGCATCAGTTCTTCCTTGCCGCGTCTGGGCAGGGGTCAGGCTCGGCAGATGACAGTCAGGTCATTCGTGCGTATCGGGGAATGACCGCGGGCCAGAAGGAGGCAAAGAAGTGAGTGCCGAGATCAAAAGCAATTACGCGCGACTGTCCGGCATCACCATGCACTACCTGACCGCAGGATCCGGTGAGCCGCTGGTTCTCCTTCACGGGGTGCCGCAGAGTTCGCACGAATGGCGGCACGTGATCCCCTTCCTCGCGGACACGTACGCGATCATCGCGCCGGACCTGCGGGGCCTCGGCGACACTTCCCGGCCCGCCGATGGGTACGACAAGAAAACGATTGCCGAGGACGTGTGGGAGCTTCTTTCTGAACATCTGAAGATCGATCGCTTCAATCTTGTGGGACACGACTGGGGCGGCCCGGTGGCGTTTGCCCTGGCCGCGCAGCACCGGGGGGCTGTTAGCAAGCTCGCGATCCTGGACGTTACCATTCCTGGCGATGGAGCGGACATGTCGCAAGGCGGCCGCCGTTGGCACCACCCTTTCTTCAGGACGCCGGATTTGCCGGAAGCGATGTTCGGCGGTCGCGAGCATATCTATCTGGAATGGTTGTTTGACAATTACGGCAGCCGGGCAAACGTGCTATCTCAGGAAGACAAGAATGAGTATTTCCGTACCTACCTGAAACCGGGTGGCCTGCGCACACTTCTCGCCTATTATCGGGGCTTTCCAACCGACGTCAAAGACAACGAGTTATTCCTCGAGAGGGATGGCAAGCTCGAAATGCCGGTCCTCGCCCTGGGCGGAGACAGTGGTTTTGGCCGCGGCATGGAGACGATGGAATCACTGCAGCGGGTGGCAAGTGACGTTCGAGGCGGATTGATCCCGGGCTCGGGTCACTGGGTTGCGGAAGAAGCTCCCGAATTCATAGCGAACGAACTCGGGAAATTCTTCGGCTAAACCACTGCCTGACGTCGGGGATGCGCGTCTGATCCGCCAGTCGCGCATCACCGACCCTGATTGCGCATAACTCACCTCCCGCCGACGTCGATCTCACTCGCAGAAACCGCGTCGCCAGCCAGGGTCTCTTCGATCCAACGTTTGAACAGAGCGATCTTTGGCGTTCTTGCCCTGGACCGTAAGTACACGAGACTATGGCAATTGATGCTGGGGCCTTCCAGGCCAAACGGCGCAACGAGCCTCCCGCTTTTCAGATCTTGCCGGACGAGTATGAGGCTTTCCAGGCAAACGCCAAGTCCATCCGCGGCCGCATTGATGGACATGAAAGATCTATCGAAACGCAGCCCCCGATCCATGTTGAGCCTCACACCGTGGTCGTCGGCCCAATCCTGCCAGCGATAGAGGTTCACTTCGGAGTGGATGAGCGGAAATCTGGCGAGATCCTGCGGTGAGCGTATTCCGTTTGCGCCCTCGACCAACGATGGGGCGCACAGGACCACTATTGGCTCGGGCGGGAAGGGCTCGACGGCGATGCCAACCTCCACGGGCTGCGTTCCGTAGCGGATGTCTATATCGACGTTGCCGGTCCTGAGCTCGGCCGGGTCACCAGAAGCGTGCAGTCGAAGATCGATCTCCGGATAGCGGGCGCTAAACCGGGCGAGGCGAGGCATGAGCCACTGCGAAGCGAGACTGACAACCGAATGGATATTCAGAATGTCACTTTTGCCCTTCTTCGTGAAATTGCGAGTGGCGCTCTCGATCCTTCGAAAGGAGGCGCTGATCTCTTCAGCGTAAGCCCTTCCCGCGTCAGTCAGCATGATTGAACGCCCGGAGCGATGAAATAAAGCAATTCCGAGCTCCGAATCCAGCGCGGCCATTTGATGGCTCACGGCCGAGGGGCTGATGCTTAGTTCCTCGGCGGCTTTTCCAAAAGATCCAAGACGTGCGACAGCTTCCAACACCTGTAGCGATCGCAGCGAAGGAAACTCCAACGCGCTCATCACCCCTCCTCCCCGTTTATGCGTGCCTCGCCACCTTTCCTACTTGAGACATTCAGCACGCTGGAGGACGCCCTTCCTCTATATTCCATGAGGAAATTTAACGCAAATGATGCATTTGTTGAGATGCATTCATGCATTGACCGATGGAATTCGCTTGTCCGGATGAAGCGTTTTTAACACTTTGCCCTTCGGAACGGCCTTTGCGCCGTTCTTTGCTAAGGGAGGAATGCATGGCTGAACGGGTGATCTCCGTGTCCGGCGCGCCGTACGACGGGCATAGCAGAGAGGCCGCACTGGAGAGCGCGGCAACCCTCGGGTTCACCCATTTCGAGCCGGCCTTTATCGTTGGATATACAGAACCCTTCGATGAGACCGCCTTCACACCTTCCGAGATGAACAGTTGGCGCAGCGCGCTTAGGTCTTCGGGGCTCTCGTGTCATGCAATGTCGTCGCACATCGACCTCGGTTTCGAAGATTCGGTCGAAGTGTTCACGGGCCGCATGGCATTCGCCGCGGCGATTGGAGCCAAGGTTATTGCCACCAACGCGGCCGCCCGACAAAGAGAGGCAACATTCCGTCGCAACGTCGAAACCATACTGAGAAGAGCGGAAGCCTTTGATATCATCGTTGGCCTGGAAAACCCAGGAGACGGCAGCGATAGCCTGATCAACACCGCGCGGGACGGTATTTCCCTTGTTGAGGAATTCGGATCGCCCTTTCTAAAGCTAAATTACGACGCTGCAAACACGGCGTCACATCGACCGGACATGGACGATCTCGCAGGTGATGGAATCCTGGCGCTGCCGGAATCGGCGCACGCCCATATCAAGGATGTCCGTGAAACCGACGAAGGTTGGTTTTTCTGCGATATCGGCGACGGCAAGGTCGGGTGCGAGCGCCTCCTGGCTGCAATCGCAAAGCTCGACAGCCTCCCGGTCAGTATTGAACTTCCCTTGAGACTGCATCGCAATCGGCAGGCGCAGCCCGTTCGCCGCCAAGATCCCGTGCCGCTGTCATCGATCGAGGACTCGCTGGCTCGGTCGCTCAAGGTCGTCCGGCGAGCGCTCAACCACAATCAATGACCGTGTCTGGAGGAGGACGCAGTGCAACGTTTTGTAAACAACCGCGATGAGGTCGTGGAAGATACCATCAGGGGCTTTGTGAAGGCACACCGAGACATCGTGCGCCTCGCCGAAAACCAACGCGTGGTGACGGCGATTGACCGGCCCGCGCAAGGAAAAGTGGGTGTCGTAACTGGAGGTGGCTCCGGACACGAGCCTGCCTTCATTGGCTATATAGGCCGCAACATGCTCGACGCGGTCGCGGTCGGCGAGCTGTTTTCGTCGCCAACGGCAAAGAGCTTTCATGATGCCATACGCGAAGCGAATGGTGGAAACGGCGTCGTTGTCCTCTACGGAAATTATGCCGGAGACAACATGAACGTGAAAATGGCGATGAAACTCGCCGCGAAGGACGGCATCGAGGTTGCCACGGTGGTTGCGAACGATGACGTGTGCTCCGCCTCCGCCGAGGAGCGGGAGAAGCGCCGAGGCGTTGCCGGAGAGATCTTCATGTGGAAGGTCGGCGGAGCGAAAGCGTCGATGGGCGCCAGCCTATCCGAGGTTCGTGACGCAGCACAGAAGGCCATCGACAATTGCCGCTCGGTCGGTGTCGGATTGGGGCCGTGCACTCTTCCAGCGGTCGGACATCCGAACTTCCAGATCGAGCTTGGCACCATTGAAGTCGGTATCGGCCATCATGGCGAGCCGGGCGTGCGAGTAGAAGCGCTCAAGAGCGCATCAGAGGTCGCCAAGGATATGTGCCAGATCGTGCTGGATGATCATGATCTCGGCTCGGGGACAGAAGTGGCCGTACTGGTATCTGGCCTTGGCGCGACACCGCTGAACGAACTTTACATTCTCTTCGACACCGTCGAGGAGGAAATCTCCGGCCGCGGCCTCAGGATCCACAAAGCGTATGTTGGTAACTACTTCACGTCTCTTGAGATGGTTGGAGCGACTTTGACGGTCATGGCGCTCGATGAAGAGCTAAAGTCGCTACTGGAGGTCGAGGTTCGCTGCGCGGCGACGCTTTAAGGAGGGAACAATGCAAAAAATGAATAACGCGGCAGCCGGAGAAATCGTAGTCTCCATGGCAAGAGCGATCATCGATAACCGCGCCTACCTCAGCGAGATCGACGGCAAGATTGGCGACGGCGATCACGGAATAAATATGGCGAAAGGTTTCGGTTTAGTGGCCGACCGGATACGCGGCAAGGAGCTATCGCTCGCAAAAGCGCTTGAGACCCTCGGAACAGTCCTGATGACCGAGATCGGCGGATCTATGGGTCCGCTTTACGGTGTGATGTTCACCGAGTTTGCCCAGCAGATCGATCAGGTCGACCAGATCGACAACAAGACGTTCAGCCGAATGCTGCATGCTGGCTTGACGGGTATTCAACAAATTGGTTCGGCCAAAGTCGGCGACAAGACATTGCTTGACACGTTGGTGCCTGCTGTTGAAGCTTTTGACAATGCGACATCAGAAGGAAAATCCTTCGACGAGGCATTGGAACTCCTCGTTGCGGCAGCCGAAAGTGGCCGCGATTCGACGGTGAACTTGATCGCGCGGATCGGCCGAGCCAGCAGGCTGGGCGAACGATCGCTCGGCGTGCTGGATGCTGGTGCGACGTCTTGCGCGCTGATCCTCAAGGAGTTGTCTGAGGGAACCCGTAATAGGCTTCAATAGTGTCATCGCTTCTTGAGCGTGATCATAGTGAGAACCGAAGTGATGCCGAGCTTAAGGGGAAGCCAATCCAGAGTGCCGCTCGGTTATTGATGTGAAACGCGCCGCGATAGAAATCCGGCAACAGTCCTCCGTGTGCCGCCCGAGGGTGGACACCCGCTTTCGCGGCCATCCGGGAATCAAATTTAGCGGACAGCTTGGGTCGGCGGCGAACTATGCATTCAGTGTCCGGGCACCATCGCGCTCGCTTGCAGGGTCGGGTTCCGCAAACCGCGAAAGGCACGACTCATCGCAACTTAGGCCGTGCCACGACTGAAGCTGACGCGACATTCGGTCACGCGGCGACGTCCTTCGCTCAGCCAATGACCCGCTAAATCGAAGACACGAGTAATCCGCCTGCGGGCAGCGACGACCTGGCACCAAGCTCGAAAATCGTGCGCTAAACGGTGGCCCAAAACGGAAGCAGGTCAATCCCGCTCTTTAGCGATGGCGTCCTGGCCCGGTTCCGGATCTTCCACGATCAACCCATAAAGGGTCCGCTAGCAAGCTGCGGCCGCGTCGGCTTCGCCTCGCGGTGATCGCGCCCGGACCCCGTGCCTTTTGAGGAGCCATCGAGCGGGAATTGGCCCGCTCCCGTAGGAGCCTCTCAAATGTCGCACGATCTCTCTCTCGCACAGTCCCACGCCCTCCAGCTTTCCCGTGACCTGATGGTCCCGGTCACCCTCTTCGAGGTCGACGGAGAATACGGCGTCCTTCCTTCTGACGAGATCGACGCCGACGACGATCTGGCGATCGTGCACGAGTATACGCCATAGCCGGCTCATTGAGCCGGCGCCGCGTGGGTGCCCCTTGCGAGCGGCAGGCCGCAAGGGGGGCTTCGCCGCGTCCGACGTCAGCTTGCATGATCCGACAATTGCCAGCCGCGCCCTTGCGGTCTTTGCTCTTCGGGGCCTGCCGAAAGGCGTCGGTGAACCGACGGGCAAGGAAGGATTATGGAGGCCGATCGCTGGGCGATCGGAATGAAAAATGAAGAGAAGAGAGATTGAAGCGCTGCGCGATCAGGTCAGTTGTGCGGCAGTGCTTGAGCATGCCGGTTTTGCAATAGACGCGAAGGAAAGCACGCGACGGGCAGTCAAGTTCCGCCGCGGCGGCGAGATCATTATCGTCACCTATGAAGGGCGTGGGTGGTTCGATCCCCTGTCCGACGCGAAAGGCGATGTGTTCCGGCTCGTCGAGCATCTCGATCGGGTCGGTTTTCCCGAAGGTGCAGAACGGGTCGCGGCTCTGGTCGGGTTTCAGATCACGGGGCCGGAGTGGCAGCCCGCGAAAGATGGTCAGAGATCCGACCTCTCTCTTCCCGATCGTTGGCAGTCCCGCAGGCGACCCTGGCCTGGTTCCTCGTCGTGGCGGTACCTCAACGGCGAGCGCTATCTGCCAGCGACCGTGCTGCGAGCGACCGTCAAAGGCGACCTTCTGCGCGAAGGCCCGCAAGGCAGCATGTGGGCGGCGCACCGGGACCAGGCCGGGGTCTTGACCGGCTGGGAAGCGCGGGGTCCGCAATACCGGGGTTTTGCATCCGGAGGAACCAAGGTTCTCTTCCGTCTCGGTTCGGACAGCGCTTCGCGCCTGGCCGTCACGGAAGCGGCGATCGATGCCATGAGCCTCGCGGCGATCGAAGATTTGCGGGAGGGGACGCTTTATCTCAGCACTGGCGGCGGATGGTCGCCGACCACGGAGGCAGCGTTGCGGAAGTTAGCGGCGAAGCCCGCCGTCCAGATGGTAGCGGCGACGGACGCCAATTCGCAGGGCGAGATGTTTGCCGAACGGCTGCGGACGCTTGCCGACGATGCAGGCTGCGACTGGCTTCGACTTCGGCCGTCCGAGGAGGATTGGAACGAAACCTGAAGATCAGGGGAAGGGAAAAGAGGGAAAGGATTGAAGGAGGAGGCGTGCCGCATGCGCGCCGTCCGCGTCAAGGGAGGCTTCGCCCGGCGGAGCCGGCCCTTGACCCTGACGGCCGCGATGGCGGCGGCAGCCAAGGGGTCATGAAGGACTGAAGAGGAAGGCAAGGTCGATAGGACAGTGCCGCGCTTCGGCCCGAAACCTCCGAAGGAGTGCAGATGAACCCCTACCCCGCAATCCGAAAAGTCTTCCCGGGCGTCGCAAGCCGACCGCAGATGTTCCGCATGTTCGACCGTCATCTCCAGCGGCCCAACCGTTGGGGAGACGACGCAACACCGCTCTATAACGGCGAACGGTTCGAAATCCTGCCGCCGCTCTGGATCTGCGGTTCGATGTTTGCGATGCGCGAGTTCCTGACCGGTTCGGTGACATCAGTGTTCTTCGCACTCCGGATCGATGAGGCGATCCGCTATTTTCACGGCTATTGCGACCTTTCCGACAAAGCGTCCGTCGAGACCATGCGCCTTGCGATTATCGAGCGCGAGAGCCGCCCGGTCCGGGTTTTAACGCGCGCGGAACGCCTTGAGCACATCTGGAGCAGCACGGCGGACGAGCGGCTATGCGGGCGAGCGCTGGCCGGAGGCCTCGCGCGGCAAGCGCACTGTGATGATCTACGGCGGTAAAGACGGCACTGTTCTGAAGCTGCTGGAAGGCCTCAGCGACGACGAGATCGCCGCCAAGCTGCCGGTACAACTGCGCCACCTCCCCTCGCCGATCGCGGCTTGAGAGTTTCTGATTGCATCCGTGCGCGAAGCAATCGCGCCCGGCCCACGATAGCCGCGCAGCCCATGCAGGCGGCCCCTTCCACCCCTTCGGCGTTCCTCGACTGTCGCTTGCGGCGGATCGATGACGCTCGCTCACAAGGAGCTTTCGATGAGCACCGATCCATTCACCCTTGATATGTTTGGTAGCAGCGCTTTGTCATCAGGACTTGGTCTTGGCGTCACGGCGTTCGGCGGTTTTGCCGCCAACGACGACGAGCCCGACCCGACCCCACCCTCTCCTGCGCGGGCTCTGCCGGCGACCAACCGGCCGGTCCAGCGAAAGCAGGGGCAGCGCGCCAACTTCTATCTCGACGATGGCGACCGCGATCTCGCCGCGACCTGGAAGGAGCGAGCACGCATCAATGTCGCGGCCATCCTCACCGCAAACGAAATCGAGAGGCAAAATCTGCCGGCGACTCCGGCCGCCCAGGCGAGGCTGATCCGCTTCACCGGTTTCGGCGCCGGCGAGCTGGCAAACGGCATGTTCCGGCGGCCTGGGGAAACCGACTTCCGCACAGGTTGGGATGATCTCGGCAACTCGCTGGAAACAGTGGTCAGCGAGGGCGAATACGCGTCGCTCGCCCGTTGCACCCAATATGCACACTTCACCCCTGAATTCGTCATTCGGGCAATCTGGATGGGCATTCATCGTCTCGGCTGGCGCGGCGGCCGAGTGTTGGAGCCCGGGATCGGAACAGGCCTGTTTCCGGCGCTGATGCCGAAACAGTATCGCGAACTGAGCTACGTCACCGGCATCGAGCTCGATCCCGTCACGGCCCGCATCGCGAAACTGCTGCAGCCGAAGGCGCGTATCATCAACGGCGATTTCGCGCGCACGGACCTTAATGCGATCTACGATCTTGCCATCGGCAACCCGCCCTTCTCCGATCGCACGGTTCGTTCCGACCGGCAATATCGTTCGCTAGGCCTTCGGCTGCACGATTACTTCATCGCCCGATCGATCGATCTCCTGAAACCGGGCGCCCTGGCCGCTTTCGTCACCAGCGCCGGCACCATGGACAAGGCCGATCGTACTGCCCGCGAACACATTGCCAAGTCCGCAGACCTGATCGCCGCGATCCGATTGCCCGAAGGCAGTTTTCGGCGCGACGCCGGTACCGACGTCGTGGTCGACATTCTTTTCTTCCGCAAGCGCAAAGCAGGCGAGCCGGAAGGCGACGTTTCGTGGCTCGACCTGGAGGACGTCCGGCCGGCTGTCGAGGACGAGGGGGTGATCCGCGTGAACCGATGGTTCGCCCAACATCAGGAGTTCGTGCTCGGCGATCATGCCCTGACTTCCGGCCCGTGCGGGGAGACCTATACGTGCCGGCCACGCGCCGTTGAGGAGCTCGACGCGGCGCTGACGGCAGCCGTCGCGCTTCTTCCCGAAGGCCTTTATAACGGCGAGCCGACCGCCATCGACATCGATCTGGAGGATGAGCTTGCCGAGATCGTCGATCTGCGTCCGGACAATGCCAAGGTGCGCGAAGGCAGCTATTTTGTCGACATCAGACATGGCCTCATGCAGGTCGTCGACGGCGAGCCGGTTCCGGTTCACGTGCGCAAGGCCCGCAGCGGCGAGGGAATCTCGGAAAAGCACGTCCGGATCATTCGCAAACTGATCCCGATCCGCGATGCCGTGCGCGAGGTTCTGAAAGCCCAGGAACTGGACCGTCCGTGGCGCGATCTGCAGGTGCGGCTGCGCATCGCCTGGTCGAGCTTCGTGCGTGATTTCGGCCCGATCAACCACACCACGGTTACGATCGTCGAGGATGAGACGACGGGCGAGGCTCGTGAAACCCATCGCCAGCCCAACCTGCAGCCGTTCCGCGACGATCCTGACTGCTGGCTGGTTGCCTCCATCGAGGACTACGATCTCGAAACCGACACGGCGAGGCCTGGAGCGATTTTTTCCGAACGCGTCATTGCGCCCCCTGCCCCACCGGTCATCACCTCGGCCGCCGATGCCTTGGCCGTCGTCCTCAACGAGCGCGGTCGTGTCGACCTCGACCACATCGCCGAACTCCTGCATCGCGACATCGACGCCGTTCGCGACGAGCTCGGCGATACGATCTTTCGCGACCCCGCCGACGGCTCCTGGCAGACCGCGGACGCCTATCTCTCCGGCGCCGTGCGCACGAAACTCGCCGTCGCAAAAGCCGCGGCCGAGTTGGACCCCGCCTATGAGCGCAATGTCCGGGGGCTTGAGGCAGTACAGCCCGCCGATCTACGCCCCTCGGACATCACCGCTCGACTGGGTGCTCCCTGGATTCCGGCGGCCGATATCGTCGACTTCGTGCAGCAGACTATGGGCGCCGAGATCAGGATCCACCACATGCCGGAGCTCGGCTCTTGGACGGTTGAGGCGCGGCAGCTCGGATGGACAGCGGCCGGCACATCGGAATGGGGCACCGATCGCCGCCACGCCGGCGAGCTGCTTGCCGATGCGCTGAACAGCCGGGTGCCGCAGATCTTCGACATCTTCAAGGATGCGGATGGTGAGCGCCGGGTGCTGAACGTCGTCGATACCGAAGCCGCCCGCGACAAGCTGCAGAAAATCAAGCAAGCCTTCCAGAACTGGGTCTGGACCGATCCCGATCGTACCGACCGGCTGGCGCGGGTCTATAACGACCGCTTCAACAACATCGCGCCCAGGCGCTTCGACGGCTCCCACCTCCAACTCCCCGGCGCCTCTGGCGCCTTTATTCTTTATGGGCACCAGAAGCGTGGCATCTGGCGCATCATCTCGTCGGGAACGACCTATCTCGCGCACGCCGTCGGCGCCGGTAAGACGATGACCATGGCGGCTGCTATCATGGAACAGCGCCGCCTCGGACTGATCGCCAAGGCGATGCTGGTGGTGCCCGGCCATTGCCTGGCGCAGGCGGCGCGCGAATTCCTGGCGCTCTATCCCAACGCCCGCATTCTCGTCGCTGATGAGACCAACTTCACCAAGGACAAGCGCGTTCGCTTCCTCTCCCGCGCCGCAACCGCGACCTGGGATGCTATCATCATCACGCACTCGGCATTTCGGTTCATCGCCGTGCCATCGGCCTTCGAGCAACAGATGATTCAGGACGAGCTGGAGCTCTATGAGGATCTGCTGACCAAGGTCGACAGCGAGGATCGGGTTTCGCGCAAGCGGCTGGAGCGGCTCAAGGAAGGTCTGAAGGAACGGCTGGAGGCGTTGTCGACCCGCAAGGACGATCTGCTGACGATCTCTGAAATCGGCGTGGACCAGATCATCGTCGATGAGGCGCAGGAATTCCGCAAGCTTTCCTTCGCCACCAACATGTCGACGTTGAAAGGCATCGATCCGAACGGCTCGCAGCGTGCCTGGGACCTCTACGTCAAGTCCCGTTTCATCGAGACGAAGAACCCCGGCCGGGCCTTGGTTCTCGCCTCCGGCACGCCGATCACCAATACGCTTGGCGAAATGTTCTCGGTGCAACGGCTGCTCGGTCACGCCGCACTGGCCGAACGCGGCCTGCACGAATTCGACGCCTGGGCCTCGACCTTCGGTGACACCACGACGGAATTGGAAATCCAGCCGTCCGGCAAATACAAGCCCGTCAGCCGCTTTGCCTCCTTCGTCAACGTGCCGGAACTGATCGCCATGTTCCGGTCTTTCGCTGACGTGGTGATGCCCGAGGATCTGCGCGATTACGTCAAGGTGCCTATTATCTCCACCGGCCGGCGGCAAATTCTCACCGCCAAGCCGACGCAGGCTTTCAAGAACTACCAGACCATCCTCGACGCCCGTATCAAGGCGATCGAGATGCGCGAAGGGCCGGCGCAGCCCGGCGATGACATTCTGCTCTCCGTCATCACCGATGGGCGCCATGCCGCCATTGACCTCCGCCTGGTCGATCCCGACAGCGAGAACGAGCCGGAAAACAAGCTCAACCTGCTGGTCCAGAACGCCTTCCGTATTTGGCAGGAGACGTCACAACGGACCTATTTGCGGCCGGACGGCAAGCAGTTCGATCTGCCCGGGGCGGCGCAGATGATCTTTTCCGATCTCGGCACCATCAATGTCGAGAAGACGAGAGGCTTTTCCGCCTATCGATGGATCCGCGACGAACTCGTCCGGATGGGCGTTCCGCCCTCCGAAATCGCCTTCATGCAGGATTACAAGAAGAGCGAGGCGAAACAGCGTCTGTTCGCCGACGTGCGCGCTGGCAAGGTCCGCTTCCTCATCGGCTCTTCCGAAACCATGGGGACCGGCGTCAACGCCCAGCTTCGCCTCAAGGCGCTGCATCATCTGGACGTTCCCTGGCTGCCCTCGCAGATCGAACAGCGCGAGGGCCGGATCGTCCGCCAGGGCAATCAGCATGACGAGGTCGATATCTTCGCCTATGCCACCCAGGGCTCGCTCGACGCTGCTATGTGGCAGAACAACGAGCGCAAGGCCCGCTTCATTGCCGCGGCACTTTCAGGCGATACTTCGATTCGCCGCTTGGAAGACCTCGGCGAAGGAGCCGCCAACCAGTTCGCCATGGCCAAGGCGATCGCGAGCGGTGACGAACGGCTAATGCAGAAGGCGGGGCTCGAGGCCGACATTGCCCGGCTCGAACGGTTGCGCGCCGCTCATGATGACGATCAGTATGCCGTGCGCCGGCAGATCCGTGATGCCGAGCGCGACATCGAGGTTTCGATCCGGCGTATCGGCGAGATTGCCAGGGACATCGAACAGCTCATTCCGACTGCTGGCGATGCCTTCGTGATGGTGGTCAAGGGCGAGACCTATGAGGAGCGTAAGCTTGCCGGCCGGGCGCTGATGAAGGAAATCCTGACCCTCGTCCAGCTTCAACAGGAGGGTGATGTCGCCATTGCTTCGATCGGCGGCTTCGATGTGATCTATTCCGGCGAGCGGTTCGGTAAGGGTGACGGCTATCACTACGCCACCCTCCTCCAGCGTACCGGCGCCACCCAGGAGGTCGATCTTGCCGTCACCGTGACGCCGATCGGCGCGATCTCGCGGCTGGAGCACGCGCTTGCAGGCTTTGATGATGAACAGGCGCGGTATCGGCATCGACTGCATGAAGCCGAGCGGCGTCTTGGCGCCTATCGCTCGCGCGAAGGCGGCGTATTCGCATTTGCAGATGAGCTTACCGACAAGCGCCGGCAGCTTCGAGACGTTGAGGAGGAATTGGCGACTACGGCGCGCGAGGAAGCGGCCGTCAGGCCAGAGGCAGCTTGACCATCGGCCGATTGCGGTCTTTTGGATGCGGTGCAGCATGTGCATAACTGCATTGCACAATAAATGACTTCCGTCTGCTCAAATAATGTTCATACTGCACGCAGCTGATGCACATGGCGGCCTCTCCTCCCAGTGCCGCCGCAGCAGCTGTTCCCCTCTGGAGGTTTATTGACCTTCACACTTCAAGGGCCGCGGTTTCCGCTGGCCCATTTTTTTATTTTCCATCTTATCAAAATCGACGTCCAGTCGCGTGCAAGCCGCCGCTTCTGCCGCCGACACGAGAAGGAAGCAAGGGAGAAAGGAAGGAAGGAAGGAAGGAAGGAAGGAAGGAAGGAAGAGGAACCGTCGCAGAGCAGTTCGCCGGTCGCCGCTTCCGCTCAACCGCCGCCTCCGCATCCCGGCCACTCGCCTTCGCAGGGCTGTCAGCCCCGCTCGTCCTTCGCGGCAGCAATGCTCGGCCGCAGTTGCACCCGGCCGCCCGCTCCGCGGTCCGGGAGATGTCTTCGGAAAAATGAAGACGCGAGAAGGACAGGCAGAAGGGCCGTGTCCAAATCCCCGAGAAGGAGCATCCCATGCAACTCATGAAGGTCGATCCGCGTGCGCTGAAGGACAACCCCGACAACACGCGTCAGTCGAAGTCGACGCCGCAGGCCGACGCCTTGCTTCTGGCGACCATCAAGGCTGTAGGCGTTATCCAGCCGCCCGTCATTTTCCCGGAAGCCGGTGGCAACGGCTACGTCATTGAAGCGGGTCACCGGCGCACACGCATGGCGGTCGCCGCCGGTCTCGAGGAAATCGACGTGATCGTCGTCGAGGCGGCCAACGACAATGGCGCCATGCGCTCGATGATCGAGAACATCGCGCGTGAGCCGTTGAACCCCGTCGACCAATGGCGCGGCATCGAGCGGCTGGTCGCGCTTGGTTGGACCGAGGAGGCGATCGCCGTAGCGCTTGCCCTCCCCGTCCGCCAGATCCGCAAGCTCCGTCTGCTCGCCAACGTTCTGCCTTCGATGCTCGACCAGATGGCGAAGGGAGACATGCCGAACGAGCAGCAGCTGAGGACGATCGCCGCTGCCTCGTCCGAGGAGCAGAAAGAGGTCTGGAAAGCCCACAAGCCGAAGAAGGGCGATACGGCAGCCTGGTGGCAGATCGCCAACGGGCTGTCGAAAACCCGCATGTACGCTCGCGATGCAAGCTTCGGCGATGATCTTCGCCTGGCCTACGGTATCGAGTGGTCCGAGGACCTGTTCGGCCCGGCCGATCAGGACAATCGCTACACCACAAATGTCGAGGCGTTCCTCGGCGCCCAGCAGGAGTGGATGGCAAGCAACCTGCCGAAGAAGGGTGCGATCGTCGAGGTCAACAATTGGGGCCAGCCGGACCTGCCGAAGAAGGCTGAACGCGTCTACGGCAAGCCAGGCAAAGGCGATTGCACCGCAATGTACCTCGATCGCGAGGGCAAGGTGCAGAGCGTTCACTACCGGATGCCGGAGGTCAGGAAGTCCGCCGGCCAGACCGGCACCGCGGCCGATGGGACGGAGGAGGCCAGCGACGAGGCGGCGGTCGCCGGAAAGACAAGGCCCGACGTCACGCAGAAGGGCTTTGACATGATCGGTGATTTCCGGACCGATGCGCTGCATGAGGCGCTGGCCCGCGCGCCGATCGAGGACGACATGTTGATGGCTCTCCTGGTCATGGCCTTTGCCGGCACCAATGTCCGGGTCGATTCCGGCGCCAACGACACCATGTTCGGACTGAGGCGGTTCCAACGTCATGCCGCGCGCATCTATTCCGCCGATGGCAGGCTGTCGGTCGATATGGACAGCGTGCGTGTCGCCGCCCGTTCGGTCCTCATCGACGTGCTTTCTTGCCGCCGTGGTATGTCGAACAGCGGCGTCGTCTCGAGGATCGCCGGCGAGGCGATCGGCGCCGAAGGCTTCCTACCGAATATGGGAACAGAGGACTTCCTTCTGTGCCTGTCGCGCCAGGCCCTGGAGACTGCGGCAAAGGAGGCCAACCTCCAGCCCCGGGCGCGGGTCCGCGAAACCCGCGCAGCCCTCGTCGACCACTTCACATCGACTGAGGCAACCTTCGTCCATCCGGCGGCGCTGTTTGCGCCTGACCCGAAGGACATCGCCGATCTCCTGAAACATCGCGATTGCTTCGACGAGGAGAATGCCCCGGTCGAAGAGGCGATGGGCGATATCGGCGGCGATGCGCAGCCGGACGCTCGCAACGACGCCGACGCTTCAGACGCACAGGATCTGGATCACGGGGATCCTGACGCTGATGCGGTGACGACAAATGATGACCCCTCCAGCGACGAGGAAACCGCCTACGCGATCGCGGCGGAATAGCAGACCCTCTTCTCCGCATGATCCTCCGCCGCCGGCCGCCCCGGCGGCGGTTTCGTTTCCACCACCATCAAAACTCAAAGGAGGATGCGCAAATGTCCGCGTCTCTGATCTATGACCTCGCCCCTGTTGGTTCCATCGTCGCCTGGTCGGATGGCACTCCCCGACCGCCCGAGCGTTTCAGCAAGAAGCTCGCCGCCTGGAAGACCCGGAACAGTCAGGGCCGGCTGGTCCGCAAGGAGGGCGAGCGCAGCCTCGGCGCCACGAGCCTGTCGCCCAATTTTACGCTTCACGAGGGCGATCTCGGCGCAAGTGGCGTGATCGCCATCCGCATCCACCGCACCTTCTCGCTCGAGAGCACGCTGACATTCAAAGTGATCGAGCGGCCGCCGCTCGGATCGGTTCGCGTTTTCGATCGCGCCGGCGCCAATGCCGAGCTCGTGCATCTCGCCGTTGATCGGCACGCGGCCGAGGAATGGCTCACCCAGCACGGCTATCCTCATGCCGTTCTCGACGAGGTGACTGAGGATGAGATTGCTGCCGATCACATGGAAGGGAGGGCTGCGGCATGAACCCGGCACACACGCCCCAAATTGAGGCCTCCACCCCTGAAGATTTAGGGGTGGAATTCGCCAGAGCCGCCGACGACATGGCTGTCGCGCGGATCGGCGATCTCGTCTTCGCAATGGTTCCTGCCGGTGGCGGGCAATATTTGCTCGCCAGTGCATGGCGCGTGTCGCGGCCGCTTGCCGCGCTGAAGCGCGATGATTTCTATTCCCACCATGGCGCGGTCGCCGACGAAGCGGCGTTTCGCGACCGTATGATCGAACAGGCGGAACACAGCCGCGAGTTGGGGTTGCTTTCCCGACAGAGCGTGCGAATGACCTGCAGCACGCCTTGGGGTGCGTCGCAGAGCCCACCGTCTACGCCGACGGCATCGTCTCCCACACAACGGCTGGCCATGGCGGCTTCCAACTCTCCTCTGCTCGCAACGCCAGGGTCCATCCGATGCTGAGGGCAGACGGCGGCTGGTACGAGGAGGATGCCGCGTGGGCGGTCGTCGCCCTGACCTTTCCGGACCTGTTCACGGCCTACGAACGCAAGTGCTCGGACAAGACGATCCGCGACAGTTGGCCGGATGTCTGGGAGGCGATCTCCGGTCGCCCCCTTGCACCCGGCGAGTGCTACGAGAAGGATGCCCGAGCCTTCGCGCGGCAGCACGCTGGCGACTGGATCGTCATCTCGGCGCTACGGTCAGACCATAACGCCGGCATGACCGAGGTGATCGCCACGATCGGCGGCAAGCGCGGCGAGCGCGTGAAAGAGCGTCGCTTCCTGGTGCCGAGCGATGAGTATGCAATCGGTCGCTTCGGCTTTGTCATCGATGAGGCGAGGCATGCCGTCTATGACGGACCCTCCAGCTTCGCAGTTTGGCGTGGGAGGGCGTCGTAATGGCCAGTTCCGAACGACAGGCCGGCTCGCTTGCCAGAATGGAAGCGGCGCGGCGAAAGACACAGCACCAGCTCGCTCTCATCGAGCGGCAGATTACGCGCCGCATGACAGCGCTCATTCCGCAGCTTGGCCGACGTCAGGCTGGCTTTCGCCGGGGCAAGCCGCCGGAGCCGGGCGCCTTCCTCGAACGCTACCGCGCGAACCTGGCAGCTCTGACGGCCGAGCGCCAGCCCGAGCTCGACGCGCTTACCCGAAAACTTGCCCGGCAGGACGCGGCAATCACGGCATTTCGGGTGCGAGTAGAATCCGATCCACCCGTCGCAACCGCCCGGAGAGCGTCGCCATGAGCACGATCGGAGAACTGGAGCGAAAAGCCGGTATCGGCACATCGCCAGCCGAGAGAACCGCATTCTGGCGCCAGTTCCATCACCTCGAGGGCGAAGCCTGCGTCAACGCGGGGGTTGCGGAACTCAGGCGCCTGATCGCGGCCAGGGAAGCAGTGTCCGAGGCCTCGCCAAAGACGCGTGTTGCCCGTTTTCGCCATGAAGTAATGCCGCCCCTGACGGCGGATCAGCAAGCGGCGCTTCAGGCTTATGCCGCCAAGCATGGCCGCCGCTGGAAATCGATCCTCAGCAATGCGTGGATGGGCGGTCCGCCGCATGATGACGGCGGTCTGCTGCGGGGCCTTCGCAACTCGCACGGTCCGAGCTGGCTGCAATCCTACCGGTTGCCCAAGCCGCCCGAGCGGTAGGCGAGCATTCACGCCCGCGTGGGGAAGACGGAGTTTGCGGGGGAGCCTCCAGTTTCGTTTCGAGGACGTCGTCTCCCTCTCCACGCCGGCTTGCCCTTCGGTTTTGCTGCGGTCTGAACCGGCGGCCGTGCGCTTCAAGGCCGCTGTCGCGCCGCGGTGCGGCCGGACCCCGCCGTCCTTCTCGGAGCAGGCTCGCGTGCTCCGTCGAGGGCAGCTTGCCCTCTTCGCACGCAAACCGGCTCCGCTCGTCCAGGTGGGGCCGGACCCTGAAGCGCCCGTCTTTCCGCCGGTTCGGGCTGACCGCACCGAAGGGCAAGCCGGCATGGGCCGCAGCCGCTTCGGACGACCTCGAAAGGAAACGACCATGGCCAAGCCCGCATCCTCTCCTCGCCAATCCCCACGCGTCGTGCAACTTCGCAAGGGCGCCACCGTCGAAATGGTCCGGCTCACCTGCCCCGACGCCAGCCAGGCGCTGAAGATCGCCGAGAGTTTCGGGACCGCCGTCATCGACAGCGACGGCATCCGCGACCTGCATGAGCGCCTAATCATCGAGACAGCCGATGCGCTCTGCGATGGCCTTGGCGACAAGGCCATGCAGATCCACCTGCAGCGGATCGTCGGCGCCTATGTCGGTTCTGCCCATGGCGCCGGCCAGTTCTACAGCCGCGCCGTCACCGAAGCGCGCGATGCCACGGCCAAGGCCGCGAACGATGCCCGTGACGAGGACCTCGACGGCCCCGTCGGCTATGACAGCGCCGCCCAGCGTAAGCGGGAGTTTGCCGCCGACATGGGCATACAGGCCCATTCGCTCAGAATGGCAGCCGAAGGTGCCGTCGCTGCCTATGCCCAGGTCATCGGCGAGACCTGGAAGCCTTTCGACCGGCCGGTCGAGCAGCCGGGCACGTCGCTCAGCCGCAAGGCGGCCGAAGCGCAAATCTCAGCCTTCGATTAGATAGCTCGGGCGGGGCTCCGCCCGGCTTTTCAGTCGACACAAGAACGGCCGGTTCCATGGCGGGACCGGCTTTTTTCGTGTCGCGGAGGCGGAAACGAGCAACATGAAATGAAGCCGATGGCGCGCGCAGCGCAGCCCGTTCCGTTCGTCGGGTGTGCAGGAGCCGCCGGCGGACGCAACGGCCTTGCCGTCCTCCACTTTGTTGCGGCCGTTCCGGTGCATCCGCCGACTGACCTGCTCCTGCCTTCGACCCTCCGCAACGGGCCGCGACGGGCGCGGCCTCAAAACGGAGGTTTTGATATGAGCAGGACAGAAAATCAGAGGGGCGATCTTTATACCCGCATCACCGACAAGATCATCGAAGATCTTGCGAAGGGCGTGCGGCCCTGGATGAAACCATGGAATGCGGCGAACGCGGCAGGCCGCATTACCCGGCCGCTGCGTTACAACGGGCAACCCTATTCTGGCGTCAACGTACTGCTTTTATGGTCGGAGGGCATCGCACGGGGTTATACGTCATCCACATGGATGACGTTCAAGCAGTCCCTTGAACTGGGCGCCGCGGTGCGCAAAGGCGAGACCGGCACGACCGTCGTCTTCGCCAGCCGGTTCACCAAGTCCGAAACCGACGGGAACGGCGGCGAAGTCGAGCGGGAAATCCCCTTCCTGAAGGCGTATAGCGTGTTCAACATCGAGCAGATCGACGGACTTCCCGACCACTACAATCATCAGCGGCCCGCACCGGTTCCAGATCCGGTCCAGCGCATCGAGCATGCCGATTGGTTCTTCCGCAACACCGGCGCTTCCATTCGCCAAGGCGGCAACCAGGCCTTCTTCTCGCCGGCCGCCGACCTCATTCAGATGCCGCTGTTCGAGAGCTTCAAGGACGCTGCAAGCTACTATGCAACCCTCAGTCACGAGGTCACCCATTGGACCGCGCCGGACCACCGTGTCGGTCGCGACCTCAGCCGCTACGCCAAGGACAAGAGCGAGCGTGCGCGCGAGGAATTGATTGCCGAGCTCGGCAGTTGCTTCCTTTGCGCCGACCTCGGCATTGTTCCCGAACTCGACCCACGACCCGATCACGCGTCCTATCTTGACTCCTGGCTCAAGGTCCTGACCGACGACAGACGGGCGATCTTCCAGGCGGCAGCGCATGCGCAACGGGCCGTAACGTTCCTGCATTCGCTGCAGCCCGACTCAGCCGACGAGCGCCTTGCTGCGTAACGACTTGTCAGCGCCGGTCGTTGGTCTCGCCAGCGACCGGCAACTCTCGGTCGTCAGCCGCGGTGGGCGCGTCACGATCAGTTGCAAGGTCCAGTTTGCCCCAGATCGAGGTTTTCCGGTCAATCGGCTTGAGCTTCCGGGACGGCTTGATTTCGACGATAAACGGTTTTGTCTGCTGACGCATAAATCCTCCCGGCGACGAATCGTAAGGCGCGACGATAGCGCGGAGGATGGGCAATGCAACGCCCTACGCTCGGGGGTTCAGCGAGGCTTGGGTCTGGCATGTGGACAGGACAGCGGAGCGATGGTTGTAACGGTCGGACGGGCATTCGTGGATTGGCAGCCATTGCCATATCCCTTCGACTACTGCACCAGGCCACGACCTTCGCGGGCTCGATGAGGCATGTCTGATCGAAGACCGGCTTCACCTCGATCGTCTTCCCGCAACGGCCTTGCGAAACTTTCTTCCCCTGAGCGCGATGCGCTCATTCCTCGCGAAGCAACAAAGCTTCTCCTGGCCGCCCTCCATTTCATTCCGGCCTTTCAGGTGCGGTCCGATCGTCCCCGATCCTTGCGACAGCCATCGAGGCCGCGATGGGCGCGGCCCGAAACAGCAAAGGAATACGACAATGGCAACCATCGGCACCTTCACCACCTCCGAAACCGGCTTCAACGGCTCGATCCGCACGCTCGCCCTCAACGTCAAGGCCCGCATCGCCCGCATCGAAAACCCCTCCGACAAGGGCCCGCACTTCCGCATCTACGCAGGCAATGTCGAGCTGGGCGCGGCCTGGCAGAAGCGCTCGGAGCAGGACCGCGACTACCTCTCGGTCAAGCTCGACGATCCGAGCTTCCCCGCCCCGATCTACGCAACGCTCACCGAGGTCGATGGCGAGGACGGCTACCAGCTGATCTGGTCCCGCCCCAACCGGGACTGAGACCCGGACAAGGCCCCGCCGAAAGGCGGGGTCAAAACCGGTGACAGAGACAAGCCTGCGGCAGGCATCGAGCCTGCCGCCGGCTTTTTCGGTGCGATACGGAGAGGGACAATTGTCTGCTCAGATCGGGGTATCGTGTCGGGAGAAAATGTCGGCGTCGAAGGACGCGCGGTTCCCCCCAATTTTGCCTCCGCTTCGTACCTGCGCTCCAACAAAATCGGCTCCCCCACGCGCCGGCTCCGCCGGTCGCTGCCGCGCTCCTTGACCCCGTCATCTCCTCCCGCCCCGCGGTCTCGTCTTTCACGAACTCAAGGAGATTAGACGATGACGATCGAACAGCACATCGAAGAACTGCGGGCTGAACTGAGGAACGCCTGCGATGCCGCCGAGCGCCGCCAGATCGAGGCCGAGCTTGAACTCGCCCAGGCTGATCTGGCCGTGACGCTTGCCGAACAGGAGGGTGCGATCATGGCCGAACCGCCTTTTTGAGGCGGCTCTTTCTACGGCACGTGTGCCGGTTTGCCGGATTGACCGGCTTATCGGCTGTCGGGGGTTTCACCCCTCGACACTCCCGCCGGCTCCCGCCGGATACGGTCGCGGCCCCTTCTGGCCCGCGGGTCTCTTCTCTCTCTGACGTCCCATTTTACTCCAGCAAATCCGGCGTCAAGAACGGCGCGGTCTCCCCCAATTTTTCCGTCGCTGCGCTACCCGAAAAATCGGCTCCCCCGCTTGCAAGTCGCGTTCCGCGCTCCTTGACCCCTCTTTGCCACGGAGTGGCCGATCTCCGTCATCAAGATGAAGGAGATCACATCATGACCACGGATCAGAACCTTATGCTCCACACGAAGCTTTCCGGTTTCCGGCTCGTCGTGCTTGCAAACCGCTTCGGCTGCGATACCACGTTTTCACGAGCGCTTCATGACCGCCTGATCGAAGGGCTCGATGCGGCTCACGCTCGCCTCCGCACCATCATGGCATTGGAACGGAGCGTTCTTGCCGGCGACGACGACTATGCCGCCTATCGGCTCACAGGCGAGAACGAGATGTTCGAGCGTTTCACCATCAACTTGCAGGATGAGCTCGAGATCGATTTCGACACGCACGAATACCGCATCAACGGTGGCGGTTGGACCAATGCTTTGTCGGCGGATTGCGACGGCGTCGATATCGATTATCCAAGGCTGGTCGCGATGTGCGAGACCGAACTGGGTTCCTTGGCAGCGATCGTCAGGGATATCCGCCAGGAAACAGGCATCGTCATTCATGCGGCCCGTGTCGTCTACACAACGTACGAAAGCTCCTGAGGCGGCTTTTGCGATTTCCGCGGACGGCGAGAGCGGCTGCGTGAGGGCATTGGCAAGCTTTCGATCGCAGCGAGTGCGACCAGTTCAACGTCTCCTTGTCGACAAGCTGTCATCTCTCATCGGGGATATTGCAGCCCGTCCGTCCGGCCGCAACCTGGCGCCGCCGGAATTTTCCCCGCCGCATTCTGCGGCTCCTCGCGCGTCAAAATTCAGGCGCCGCCAGATCCTCCACATCCGTTTCGGCCTTGCAAGGTGCAACCCTGCTTCCCGGTCTGCTGTCGATCCCCGCAATGACGCAATCGACACGGAGATCCATCATGCAACAGCTCGCTCAATTCCTCGCCGCCACCGGCCGCCAACTCCGCGCCCTCGGCAAGGTGATCAGCCACTTCTTCCGCAAGGGCAAGCTCGCACTGAAGCTTGCGATCAAGATCCCGTTCTTCGTTGACATCGAAGTGTCGTTCGAGACCGATTGGAACCTGCGCCGATGAGGCGCCTTACGGCCCGGTTCGGCGGGCCGTTCTCATTGTGCCACTGAGGCGCGCGGACGATAGCCGCGCTTGCGCTTTCGTCGGAGCAGATCGAGGAACAGGTCTACAGCTTCCTCTTCCCGACCGAAATGATGGATCATCATCTGTCCCTTGCTTCCGATGCGGCCCCATTTGCGCAGGAGACAGACGTCCCCGAACAGGTTCGGCTCGATTGACATGGCATAATAGCGCGCCATGTTCTTCGCTACATCGGTGCGTTCGACATAAAGATGGTAGGGTTGCGCGATCATGAGGGTAGAATCGCCGATCCCGGGAAACGCGTCCAACGACACTTATGAATCGGTCGGCGCTGATCGATTCACGACGGTGATGATAAGCGAGGGGACGAGACAGGCTTGGTGCGAGACGCCTTCGGCGCACGGCTCTACTCGCTCACGCTCCCCGAACCCGCCGGGCGGTTTCGGCCATCCGGCAACGATCCTCTCGCGGGTCCTCAGCCGCACCATCCATGTCTGGCACCGTCCCAGCGCCTGGCGAGGCCCTCATCGACAAGTCTGTCCCCGATCGAGTGCCCGGATCGTGTTACGGTCCGGAGCTTGCGACCATACTTGTCTTCATCGCGCAAGCCAGCGGAAAGCGAGAAGTTGCCGGCATTCAGCAGCGCCAGCAGGCGTGCCTTCGCCGCCTCGCCCTTGATGCGTTCCGCTTCGCAGCGCGGCGGGCTGAGTTCCGGCGTGTCGATATCCGCGATGCGGATTTTCTGGCCCTCGAACCAGAAGGTATCGCCGTCGACGACGCAGTTCATGCGCGCGCTCTCGCCGCAAAACGCAAACGCGGCCGCCAATCTATCTGCCGCCGGCGTTCTAGCCAAAGCGAGTACGCCAGAGAGATCGCCGCCGCCGAAGGCAAACCAGCCTCCAGCAGCAACAATGATGGCTGAGATCAACGCCATCAGCGATGTGCGCGGACCTTTCTGTCCGGACTGGGGTGACTTTCCCCGCAGGCGATATCGATCATTCCTACTGCCGGACTTCCGCGGCCTTCTGAACGGAACCACATTCGATTTCGCCACTTGCCCGTCCTCTTCTGTTTGCCTCAAGCTATCTCGGACCTGGTTTCATCTGCGTTTACGGCCCGACCTGAAGTCGGGCCGGCAGGATGGTGTGCGCAGGCGGGGCGCAGTCGGTCCCGCCTCCCCTTCGGGCCACCATGTTTGAGGCTCCTGCGGCTGCGCTGTTTCCCGCCCCTCGCACGACGAGAATTCCCGAAATCCCGCCCGTTGGGCGGCCGCTATGCTGATTTCTCCGATACTCTTCATTATGCTCGATGGGCCTTGCTCGTTGCACTGCGCGCCGGCTCGATCGGATGCGCGTCGGGCCTGCCTTTGAGCTGGTGAAACTTGTTCGTCCCGACGCACCTCTTCATATCCTCTCGCCGGAACCAGATGGCACGGCCGCATCTCAGCGGTGCGTTCCCCGCCG
The DNA here is from genome assembly GCF_030182495.1 of Rhizobium aureum. NCBI lineage: Bacteria > Pseudomonadati > Pseudomonadota > Alphaproteobacteria > Hyphomicrobiales > Rhizobiaceae > Rhizobium > Rhizobium aureum. The sequence goes on from NZ_JAQJCI010000010.1 coordinate 127,302, forward strand.
TGAAGACGATCTGCTCGTCGGCACGCATGCGCAGGACCTCATGAGGCTGGATCAGAGGTCTGGCGGCCAGTTGCTTCGATCGTGTGCGAGACGATCCGCTCGCCTGAGAACTGCGGCTGACCTGGTCGATCTCGACCGTCGTCATGCCGCAACGGCGCGAGATGTAATCGGCGGTTTCGGGATCGTTGATGGCGGCAAAGGAAATCCAGCTCGCGCTTTCGAACCATTTGCTTGCCGCGTCGCGACCGCCATAGGTCTCGCGCATCTGGCCGATCGACTGGTAGATCATGAGGAGCGTGATGCCGTATTTCCGACCGGCGTCGCGGGCTGTCTCAAGGATGCGCATGTAGCCGAGGCGCGCGACCTCATCGAGGAGAAAGAGAGTCCTGCCCTCCATTTGCCCATTGCGGTTATAAATCGCGTTCAGGAACGAGCCGATGATGACGCGCGCCAGGCCCGAATGCGTTTCCAGCGTCTTGAGATCGACATTGATGAAGATGTCGGTCTTTCCCTCTCCAAGATCTTGCGTCGTAAAGCTCGTACCCGAGACCAGGGCGGCGTAGTTCGGATAGGACAACCAATGTGTTTCCTTGACCGCGTTGGCGTAGACGCCGGAAAAGGTCTCGGGCGTCATGTTGACGAAAGCCGCGACATTTTCCTTCACGAAGTCCGAGTCTGAGTTGTCGTAGATCGACTGCAGCCGCTCCCGCAGTTTCGGCTCCGGCTCGGAGAGGTTCTTGCGCACCTGCCGAAGCGTCTGGTCGTTCTCCGGCGTGTGGCCGGAGAGGCAAACATCGGCAATCAGCGCTGTCAGCAGCTGCAAGGCCGAGGCGCGGAAGAAATCATCACGAACGCCGCGCGCGCCGCCGCTATCGCTCATGATCCAGGAGGCGACCGAGGCGATATCCTCCTCTTTCGTTCCGCCGAACCGGCCGATCCAGTCGAGCGCGTTGAAGCCGATCTCCGAGCGCTTCGGATCGAGGACAAAGACATCTCGGTCGGCGTCGCCACGGTGCTTCGACACCATCGGAGCGACCTCATTCGACGGGTCGAGGACGACGAGCGCCCCGCCCCATTTGAGCGCCGTCGGGATCGTGACCGATGTCGTCTTGAAGCCGCCGGAGCCGGCGAAGACGATGCCGTGCGACGAGCCGAACGAGCCGTCGAAGCAGAGCAGTGGTGAGGTCCCGCCTGCTCCCCACGTCTCGGCGCTGTCGGCGCGAAACGCGTATGCCGCGACGCTGTCCCTATCGACCCGGTAGCGCTCGCCGATGACCATGCCGCCATCCGCGTCAAACAGCTTTTCGGCTTGCGACAGCTTCATCCAGTCGGCCTCGCCGTGCAGAGCCCGCTTGCCGTAAATGCGTTTCGGCTCGGACCTGGCGAAAGCGGCGTTGCCGGCGATCGCCACCCGCATGCCGAACAACACGGACATCAGCACGGCGGCCGCGCCGATCGTCGTTGCGGGATCGAGATAGTTCAGGATCGACTTGCCGGCCGGCACCTCGCCCCGGAACGCGGAGAGCCGTATCGTCTCACGCAGGATCGCGACGACGAGCGTGGCGATCGCGCCCGTGAAAACGCCCCAACCGGCAGACCTAATCCTGGCTGAGCCGGCCACCGCAAACAGGAAGACGATGCCGACGAGGGAGGCGACGACATAGGGCAGAGCGATGCCCGCCCGGCCGAGCATCTGTTTTGCGGCATCGCTCTTGCCGAAGGCGGAAAGCCAGTGTTCGACCCCCGCCATGCCGACTGCCGTCAGCATCATCAATGCGCAGGGTGCGACGTATAGAACGATTCTATTCATCGCTCTCTCCGAACGCCGCAGCACCAATCGCGGTGAGCCGAAGGCGCTCCTGCTGATCTCCCTTCAGGCGGCCGGCGGCATCGATGAGAAGCCCGAGCAGCAGCGCCCGCTTCTCGTAGCGAAACCCGGCCTTGACGATGAGGCCGCCAAGCTCGATCTTTTCCCGCGTGTCCTTCTTGCGGGCGTCGGAAGTCGCCGTGCGCGCCATCCGCTCAAGCCTCAGCAGTCCCGCCCGCAGTCGCGCCAGCCGCGTCCTGCGTGGACGATGCGCTGCTTTCGCCGGCGCTACCCACCTTCTTCCCTCCGGTTGCAGCGACCTTTCCTCCGCGAAACCGCTTCGCCAGGTCCTCGAAGGCTGCCTGCAGCGTTGTCTCATCGACTTCGATCTCGCCGAGACCTGCCTTGAGCGCGATCCGGCCGATGCGCTCAGCCTCCCGGGTCTCGGCCGCCTTGAGTTGCTCTTGGAGCTTGGCGATTTCGTCGCGGATTTTCGAGGATGGCTTCTTCATGTGCTGATGACTCCTGGGTGAGAAAGCTTTGTCTTGCGAGGCCAGTCTTCCCGATCGACGCGCGGAACGCACTAGGCGGATCATGCAATCGCCAGCGGCGATGCTTTGGTGAATGATCCCGGCCGTTCCGAAGGAGCGGATCCGAAGGGCGCAATTATACGTCGCTGCCGCGACGCCCTGCTTTTAGGCCCTGGCGGGGCCTGCCGCTCCCGACGAACCCGTTGATATTGTTCGCAACCGGGAAAGAACTCCGCCGTGGCCGTCCCCCATTTCTCCGTCAGCGTCGTCGCCCGCGGCTCCGGCCGCAGCGCGGTGCTGTCGGCGGCCTACCGGCACTGCTCCAAGATGGAGTATGAGCGCGAGGCGCGGACGATCGACTACACCCGCAAGCAGGGTTTGCTCCACGAAGAGTTCGTCATCCCCGCCGATGCGCCGGAATGGCTGCGCGCGATGATTGCGGATCGATCGGTGGCCGGCGCCTCGGAAGCGTTCTGGAACAAGGTCGAAGATTTCGAGAAACGCTCCGACGCCCAGCTCGCCAAGGATGTGACGATCGCCTTGCCGATCGAGTTGACGCCCGAGCAGAACATTGCGCTGGTGCGGGATTTCGTCGAGCAGCACATCACGGCGAAGGGCATGGTCGCGGACTGGGTCTATCACGACGCACCGGGCAATCCGCATGTCCATCTCATGACGACGTTGCGGCCACTGACTGCGGACGGGTTTGGCGCTAAGAAGGTCCCGGTAACGGGGCCAGACGGCAATTCGATCCGCAACGATGCCGGCAAGATCGTCTATGAGCTCTGGGCCGGAAGCATCGACGATTTCAACCTGTTTCGGGACGGATGGTTTGCCTGCCAGAACCGGCACCTGGCCCTTGCGGGTCTCGACATCCGCGTCGATGGCCGCTCCTTCGAGAAGCAGGGAATTGACCTGGAACCGACCATCCATCTCGGCGTCGGCACGAAGGCGATCGAACGAAAATCCGATGGTGCGTCCGAGCCGGTCGAGCTCGAGCGTCTCGAACTGCAGGAGGCGAGGCGGAGCGAAAACGTCAGGCGGATCGACAGGAATCCTGAGCTCGTGCTTGCCCTGATCATGCGGGAGAAGAGCGTCTTTGACGAACGGGACGTGGCTAAAATCCTGCACCGTTACGTCGACGACGCGGTGCTGTTCCAAAGCCTGATGGTGAGGATCTTGCTCTGCCCCGAAACCTTCCGCATCGAGCGCGAGCGGATCGACCTTGCCAGCGGCATCCGAGTGCCGGCCAAATACACGACGCGCGACATGATCCGGCTCGAAGCCGAGATGGCCAATCGCGCCGTCTGGCTGTCTCAGCGATCGTCGCATGGCGTTCGCGAGGCAGTGCTGGCGGCGACATTCGAGCGCCATGAGCGTCTTTCGGATGAGCAGAAAACGGCGATCGAGCATGTGGCGGGACCTGAGCGGATCGCGGCCGTGATCGGCCGAGCCGGCGCCGGCAAGACGACGATGATGAAGGCCGCACGCGAGGCCTGGGAAGCTGCGGGTTATCGGGTCGTCGGCGGCGCACTTGCCGGCAAGGCGGCCGAGGGCCTGGAGAAGGAAGCGGGCATCATCTCGCGCACGCTTGCTTCGTGGGAGCTGCGCTGGAACCAAGGGCGGGATCAACTCGATAGCAAGACGGTTTTCGTTCTCGACGAGGCTGGCATGGTGTCATCTCGGCAGATGGCGCTGTTCGTCGAAGCGGTGACGAAGGCCGGCGCCAAGCTCGTTCTCGTCGGCGATCCCGAGCAGCTTCAACCGATCGAGGCCGGTGCTGCCTTCCGCGCCATTGCCGATCGCATCGGCTATGCCGAACTCGAAACCATCTACCGCCAGCGCCAGCAATGGATGCGTGACGCCTCGCTTGATCTTGCACGCGGCAAGGTTGGCAAGGCGGTCGAGGCCTATCGCGCCAATGGCAGGGTCATCGGGTCGGATCTCAAAGCCGACGCTGTTGACAACCTCATCGCTGCCTGGGACCGCGATTACGATCCGGCGAAGACGTCGCTTATCCTCGCTCATCTGCGCCGTGACGTGCACATGCTCAACCAGATGGCGCGCATCAAACTCATCGAACGCGGGGTTCTCGATCAGGGAACCATGTTCAAGACCGCCGACGGCGAACGCAACTTCGCCGTCGGTGACCAGATCGTGTTCCTAAGGAACGAGGGATCACTGGGCGTCAAGAACGGCATGCTGGCCAAGGTCGTAGAGGTTGGAGCGGGACGCATCACCGCGCGGATCGGCGATGGGGAGAATGCCCGCCTGGTGCTGGTCGAACAGCGCTTCTACAACAACCTCGATCATGGCTATGCCACGACGATCCACAAGAGCCAGGGTGCGACCGTCGACCAGGTCAAGGTGCTGGCCTCCCTTTCGCTCGACCGCCACCTCACCTATGTCGCCATGACCCGTCATCGCGAGGATCTGGCCGTCTACTACGGCCGCAGATCCTTCGCGAGGAACGGCGGGCTTATCCCGATCCTGTCGCGAAGGAATGCGAAGGAAACGACGCTCGATTACGAGAAGAGCGCCTTCTACCGACAAGCGCTTCGGTTTTCAGAAGCCCGCGGTCTCAATCTCGTCAATGTCGCCCGCACCCTGGTTCGCGACCGGCTGGAATGGGTCGTCAGCCAGAAGCAAAAACTTGCCAATCTCGGTCTCCGCCTTGCGGCCATCGCCGGCAAGCTCGGGCTTGTCCGCGGCGCCGCGCAGGCCCCAACCCAAAACAACACCAAGGAGGAAAAGCCGATGGTATCGGGCATCACAACCTTCGTCAAATCGGTTGACCAGGCGATCGAGGACAAGGTCGCCGCCGATCCAGGATTGAAGAAGCAATGGGAGGAGGTCTCGACCCGCTTCCACCTCGTCTATGCCCAGCCGGAAAGCGCGTTCAAGGCAGTCAATGTCGATGCGATGCTGAAGGACGAGAGCGTCGCAAAATCCACGTTGGCGACGATCGGATCGAAGCCCGAACACTTCGGCGCGCTGAAGGGCAAGACCGGGATCCTCGCCAGCCACGCCGACAGACAGGAGCGAGAAAAGGCGCAAACGAATGCGCCGGCGCTGGCCCGCAACCTTGAGCGCTATCTGCGCCAGCGGGCGGAGGCGGAACGGAAGTTCGAGGTCGAAGAACGCGCTGTCCGTCTGAAGGTCTCGATCGATATTCCCGCGCTGTCGCAAAGTGCCAGGCAGACCCTCGAGCGCGTTCGCGATGCGATCGACCGCAACGACCTGCCCGCCGGCCTCGAATATGCGCTCGCCGACAAAATGGTGAAGGCGGAACTGGAGGGTTTCGCCAAGGCGGTATCGGAGCGGTTCGGCGAGCGAACGTTCCTGTCGCTTGCTGCAAAGGACCCCAATGGACAGACCTTCAATGCCGTCACGTCGGGAATGACGGCTGGACAGAAGGCCGAGGTGCAATCGGCGTGGAATATGATGCGGACGGTGCAGCAGCTCGCCGCGCATGAGCGCACGACCGAGGCGCTGAAACATGCGGAGACAATGCGTCATACGAAGAGCCAGGGGCTCTCGCTCAAATGAAAACATCCGTGTTTGCGTTCGGCACGCGAAGCGCTCAAAGGACCTTTGCTGTCGTGCTCTTGGCCCTGGCGATATCTGTCATTGGCGGCGGAGTTGCTGCCGCAATCGTCGGCGGTTTCCGCATTAACCTGACACCGAGCGAACCCCTTGGCCTCTGGCGTATCGCGGCGCTCGATCGCCCGGCAGCTCGTGGGGATCTCGTTTTCATTTGCCCTCCGCAAACGGTGGCGATGGTGCAGGCGAGAGAGCGTGGTTATCTCCGGTCAGGAACCTGCCCAGGCGGCGTTGCGCCGCTCATCAAGACGGTCGTCGCCGTTGCCGGGCAGCATGTGGAAATCGGCGCCGGCGTGATGATCGATGGGCGTCCGATCGCGTCTTCCGACCTGATCGCGCAAGACGGTAAGGGTCGGCCGATGAAGCCCTTTCCCGGCGGGATCGTGCCTGACGAAAGCGTCTTTCTCCATTCACCGCTCAGGGGCTCGTATGACTCCCGCTATTTCGGCCCCCTGCCCGCCTCAGGGATCCTCGGCCTGGCGCAACCGGTGCTCACCTATGCGCCGTGAGCACCTCCAGCCAGGCGCATTGATCGCCGTTTCAATCGTCACCGGTGCGGTGGGATGGAGTGGCCACGTCCTGCTTCTTCCGGTCGCGTTCACGTTTCCGGTTCTCTGGGGGCTGGCGCGAACGAGACTGACCGCCGCGTTTGTCTCTGCCGGCTATTTCCTCGCTGCGTCACGCGGTCTGCCACAGGGTGTTGCCACCTTCTATTCCTCGGACTTCTGGCCGGGACTACTGCTTTGGCTTTGTGCGTCCACCGGCTTCGTCATCGTGCACACCGTCCTCTGGACGAAGAGGAAGGGTATTCGTCCGTGTCACTATCTCCTGGCAGGCTTACTCATGGCCATTCCGCCATTCGGCATCCCCGGCTGGGCTCATCCGATCACTGCCGCGGGCGTTTTGTTTCCAGGGTGGGGATGGTGGGGACTGGTTGCCGCGACAGCCGGCCTCATGGGCCTCGTAACCCGCATGTGGCCAGCTGTCGCGATTGTCCTGGCAGGCTTTTGGATCTGGTCCGCCGCAACCTGGGACGAACCGAAACTAGCTGAATCGTGGCAGGGGGTCGACCTTGAAATGGGCGCATCGCTGGGCCGCGACCCCAGCATCGAGCGACACCGTGATCTGATTGCCACGGTGAAGGATCGGGCATCGGGGGGCGCACGCACGATTGTTCTTCCTGAAAGCTCCCTGGGCTTCTGGACGCCGACTGTCGAACGGTTCTGGGTGCGAGCTTTGAGAGGAACTGACGCCATCGTCATCGCCGGCTCGGCCGTCATCGATGCGGGCGGATACGATAATGTTCTGGTCGCTATCTCCAGTGAGGGCGCGCGGACCCTCTATCGCGAGCGCATGCCGGTGCCAGGTTCGATGTGGCAGCCGTGGCGGGCGTTGCTCTCTCAGAGCGGCGGTGCGCAGGCACATTTCTTCGAAAATCCGGTCGTGACGGCCGCCGGCCGTCGGATAGCGCCGCTAATCTGCTACGAGCAACTGATCGTCTGGCCGGTCCTGCACTCCATGCTTGAGGATCCTGATCTCATCGTCGCAGTCGGCAACGGCTGGTGGACGCAAGGGACATCCATCGTCGCCATTCAGCGCGCCAGCGCCAAAGCCTGGGCGCGGCTCTTTGCCAAGCCAATTATTTTTTCCTTCAACACCTGATTGCCAAAGGAGACGTCATGCTCGACGCGGCCCTCATTCAGAAATGCGCCGACCCCTCGCTGAAGCCCGCGATCGTCGAACAGTTTGTGGCAGCTGCAGGTTCGAACGATCCAATGGCCGTCACCGTCAAATCCGGCGGCCGATTGATTCTCGTTCCAAAGGCGGCGTCCCCTGACGAGGCGATGGCGATCATCCGGCAGTATGTCGGACAGGCGGTGGTTCGCGTTGGCCTGACGCAGTTTCCGGCGGGCGTCGGGATCAAGGATGTCTCCGATCTGAAGCCCGACCTGCTCGACAGTTGCGAAAACCTTCGCAAGGGGACGGCGATGTTCGCGAAAGTCTTGCGCATCGTCGCCAAATGGTATGGCAATCCTAGGAGCGATGAGGTTTTCCCGCAAATATTCGAGGACGCTGTCTATGCCTGGAAGACGGGGGAATTCGAGGGCGTGAGCGTTTTCCAGGCGCCCGATCCAGGGGGCTCAGTCGTCAATCAGCGTGAGCCGATCGACAGCGGGGGAACTGATGACGCAGCAGACGACGCTTCCCCGCCGACCGACGCCGAACCTCAAGATGAGAGACAAGTTGGCGCAGCGGGGATGCGGATTGATCTTTCGCGTATTGGTGGGCAAAAGTAGCTGCCCGGCTTCGTCCAGGATGATCAGGCGCGATCGATGCCTGGCGTTGCAGATCTATCGAAGGCGAGCTGGCGACCGGGAAAAACGCTTCATGCTCGCGCACGGCTCTGCCCTTCCTATATCTTTCCTAACGATTGCATGATCATATCAAAGGGCGTATCGCCTGCTTCGAACAGAGGAAAACGGTGCCTAAGGTCAATCCATCGATCCTGCGTTGGGCTCGCGAAACCGCGGGGCTTACTCTCGAGGATGCCGCTGAAAAAGTCGGTCTTGGCGAGGCTCGCGGCGTAGCGGGCAGCGATCGCCTGGCCATGCTCGAGGCGGGGGAAAGCGAGCCGACACGGCCGATGCTTTTGAAAATGGCCGCGCAATATCGCCGGCCCCTTTTGACGTTCTATTTGGCAGAGCCACCGGGTGTGGCCGCGCGCGGCGAGGATTTTCGGACCCTGCCGGCTGAGTTCGCGAAGCGCGATGCGGCATTGGTCGACACGTTGCTGCGTGAAGTGCGCGCGCGGCAGGAAATGGTTCGAGCCGCGCTCGAAGCCGAGGACGAGGCAACCCCGCTTGATTTCGTCGGGTCGTTTGATCAAAGCCTGGGCGCCGAGGCATTGGCGACGGCCATCCGGACGCGCCTTGTGTTCGAATTAAAGACGTACCGGCATGGAAGCGGCCGCGGAACGCCCAAGGGTTTCGCCTATCTTCGCGAGCGGGCCGAGGCGGCCGGCATTTTCGTGCTCCTTATCGGCAACCTTGGCAGTCATCACAGCACCCTGAATGTCGAACTCTTCAGGGGCTTCGCCTTCGCCGATCCCGTCGCGCCTTTCGTCGTGATCAACGATCAGGACAGCGAGCAGGCGTGGTCATTCACGCTTCTGCACGAGCTTGCCCATATCTGGCTCGGTCGGACCGGTGTCAGCGGGGGACGGCCGGCAAGCGCGATCGAGACGTTCTGCAATGATGTTGCCGGGCGCATCCTGCTGCCCACGGCGGAAATCGCGCTGGAGCCTTCGCTCGTTGGGGCGTCGCAGGAACAGGTGATAGCGCGGATTTCCGCAATCGCGGATGCTCGGCAGGTCAGCCACTCCATGGTGGCCTACAAGCTCTATCGCGAAGGCATCATCGACCAGGAAACATGGTCAGCGGTCACCACGCTATTCCGCCAGCAGTGGCTGAGGAACCGAGCCACGCAACGCGATCGTGCCAGGGAAAACGAGGGCGGTCCAAGTTACTATACGGTCAAACGCCATAAGCTCGGCAATCGGCTCGTCGAACTCTCCAGGCGAATGCTGGCGGAGGGCGCCTTGTCGCCTTCGAAGGCCGCCGCGATCCTCGGTGTTAAAGCCAGCAACGTCTATTCCCTTACCGATAGCGCGGCGTAAGGAGAAGCCGTGCATCTCCTCGACGCAAACGTTCTGATAACCGCCCATAATCTGTACTACCCGATCGGCCGGTTTCCGGAATTCTGGGATTGGTTGGTCCATATGGGCGAGGCCGGCGAGATCAAAGTTCCCGTGGAGATCCTCGAAGAAATCACCGAGGGTTCGGAAATCGGTCGCTGGCTGAGCGAAGCTGACAACTACAGTGTTCTGCGGCTGGACGAAGATGTCGACCCGGCCTTGGTGCAAGCTGTTATCGAGAAATACGCTCCCGATCTGAACGACGCGGAAGTCATCGAGATCGGGCGGGATCCGTTCCTGATCGCCTATGCGATGGCGCTGCCCGCCAATCGAATCGTGGTGACGGTTGAGGCTTCGAAGCCAAGCGCAAAGCGCGCAAATCGCCGCATCCCCGATGTCTGCAAGGATCTCGGTGTCAAGTGGTGCAACAGCTTCGAAATGATGACGGCCCTGAACTTCACGACGGCTTGGCGATCCCGAATCTGACTTTCGCGTGGTAATGTCAGCCCGGATTTGTCTCCGTCAGGAATTCTCTTGGATCGACAGCCAGTGCTTTGGAAATCTGGCCAAGGACCGTGAGCGTTGCAGACATCTCTGCACGCTCAATGGCACCGATATGGCGCGCACTCAGGCCTGTGCGATGGGCCAATTCTTCCTGCGTCAGTTTCTGGCCATGGCGGATACGACGCAAATTCCTCGCCATGACCTCGTTGAGATCCATGACATCAGCGGAAACAGAATCGGAACTATTGTTCTAGGAACTATAGTTCCGATTCAACAAAGCCTGTGATATTGCCGGGTGATCAGATGTTTACTCTTCCAAGAGGATCGTCTGACATAGGAGCCGAGAGGCGTGCGCGAATACGGCGCAGTCGTGCCAATCCATCGATCTGGGAAGGAAAAGAAATGCAAGATGCGGGTTCCTCGCAAGCCGGAGGAGACCAGAGGAAACCTCGATACGATTTGATGGACAAGGCGGAATTGGAGACGCTGACAGTGGCCGCCATTCGCGAACATCGCCGTCTCCTTGCCGCCGACCAGGCTGTCTACGAAGAGTGGATACGCGCAAGCGAGGATCCTACAATCGCCAGCTCGGTTTTGGAGACCCTTCAGGAAGAGCATTTTGCGCGCCAGAAAAGGGCCGCAGCTCAGCAGGATGAGCTTTCGGATATGCTTGACGCACTCGGCTTCGTGCCCGCGGTGCCCACCGATGATGACGTTAGTTAAGCTAGCTGGGAGGCAGCAAACCCCGATCCTTGGCGATCGCCACAAGATGCGGCACCGACTCGGCGCCGAGCTTGCCACGCGCCTTATCGAGATGGTGCTGCACAGTCCGGAAAGCGATGCCGACCAGATTGGCCGTTGTAAGCGTACTCTTTCCTTTTGCCGCCCAGATCAAGCAGTCCATTTCACGCGGCGACAGCGCCTGCTTTGGATTGAGGGTGGTCTTGCCGCCGATCATCTTCAAGCGATAATGGATCATCATCACCAATTGCACTGCCCGTTTCGGGTCAAAAGCGACCGGCAGTTCCACATTCCTTTCGGAGGATGCGAAGGTCAGCATCATCGATGTTCCGTAGCTGCCTTCCACGGGAATGGTCATGCCACAACGGATTCCGTGCTCGATCGACTCGTTGCGAAACTTTCTGAGCTCAGATGAGCCGCGCGGTCTCCAATCGTCCGCCGTCCAGAAGAAAATATCGCCCTTCCGTTTGGCCTGCGTCACCACGGGATCAATATTGGAGTAATCGGCCGAGAGATAGGTGCGTTCCCATGGCTTTGGATAGGTGTTGAAGGTCTTGATCTGGGCGCCTTCCTTTTGAAGATACGCAAATCGCTCGTAGCCGCAGGCCTCTGCGAAGCGCTTCATGGCACCTTTGATCGTAAGCTCGTCCTGCGCAGCTTCCAACATGTCGACGAGCGAGCGAAATTCTCCATCCACCAGCGTTTCTCCTGTCTTATCGACCTGTAGGTCGGTCATGATCTGGCACATCGAGACACTCGAACGAGCCTCGCCGCCCGGCGGCCAAGCCATAGCCATAATCAGCCACAGGCATCTCGACGCAACCCACGGTGCCCGCGTAGCGCGGAGCAGTACCTCTAGCCGTGCAGGTCTAGCACTACCTGCGATAAGACAAGTTTCAAGTCCCCTTGAACTAAAAAGATGACAAAGACAGGAAAGTTATTGCGGGATTGCAATGTTGCACCGGCATGCGCGGCATGCCAGCGGCTGAAATAGCGTCGGACGATGTTCGTCAGTTTCTGCTGTAGGTCGACGGAAATATAATATCCTGGTCGACCAGCACGTTGAACTTGTAGCCGGGGCGGATCTGGATGGTCGGCTGCACATTCAGGTTCTTCGAGATGGTCTGCTCGGCGACCCTGCCAAATGATTCCGCGAAGTTGCGGCGGGTCGCATCCGATGCGGTCTCCTGCGTCGCGAGCGTCGAGCTTTGCGGCATCGACATGTCGATCCCGGTTCCGATCAGCGCGATGAGTGCCGCAGAACTCCATGTGCGCCAAAGATGGCGATCGACCTTGTCCTTGAAGCCGCCATAGCCTTCGGCATCCGTGCCGGCCATGCCGCCGATTTGCAGCGTCGCCCCGTTCGGGAAAATGAGGTCGGTCCATACGACAAGGACACGTTCCTGGCCGAAAGAGACCTTGGAATCATAGCGGCCGAACAGTTTTGCCCCCTGCGGGATCAGAAGCCGGTAACCGGTGGCGCTGTCATAGACGTTCTGACTGACCTGCGCGGTGATCCGTCCGGGCAGGTCGGAGTTGAGACCCGTGATCAAGGTGGCGGGAATGACTGAGCCGCGCTTGAGCTCATAGGCTGACATCTGCGGCACGACCCGGTTCGGCAAATAGCCAAGGTCCTTGATGTCCTGGTTGAAGAAATCTTCCTTTGATGTCTGAGCGTTTGGATCGACATTCTGCCCCAGCAGACCGGACTTCATGGCAGCGGCGTAAAGGTCCGAGGCGCTATTGGCAGTCATCGCCTGCCGGTCGGTCTCTCTGGAGGTGTTGGCAGCCTTGTCGACGTCCGAAATATCCACCTTCAACGGTGAGTCCAAGGCCGTCGCCCGTGCCTGCAGCCGGGCCATGCGCTGTCGTTGCGCTTCACGGATATACTGTTCATCCTGCTCGCGTTTCAGGCGCGCTTTCCATTCCGCTTCTGATTCCAGTCTCGGGCGCCGCTCCTCTCGCTGGATGGGCGTGCGGTCGACGACGGCGGTTTCCTTCGTGACCTTCTGTTCGACGGCGGGCGTCGGTTGGAAGACTTCGCGTTGTTCCGGATCGCCGATGATGCCGTCGGTGACACCACGCTTGAGCTGGTCGCCGAAGTTCGTTGCGGGAGCGTCCGAGGCGCTGTCGAGATCGTTGTTCCGATTGAAAGGAAGCCCGCGCCAAGACAAGCCGATGACAACGACGCCGACGAACAGCGCGACGATGATGATGGCCAGGATGATCGGCAGCCGGTTCAGACGGCGCATGCCCTTCTGATCGTCGGCCTGGCTGGAGGTGCCCAGTTGCAGAGATTGGACCATGCTATGCTCGCCTCCCCTCAATTGCGCTGCATGATCGACAGTGGGCTTGCCGCGGTGGCCCCGGCTGCCGTTGCCGTATAGGCGCGGCCAAGCGCGATGGATGGCGTTGACAGCCTTGCAAGCACCTGGCCGTCGACGCCGTCGATCGAATAGGCGAGTTCCACGGGTTTGATGTCCTTGCCAACCTTGCCATCGGTTACGACCGTATAACCCCAACCCTTCAGCGCAGCCTCGAGCGCTGTTGCAAAGTCTGATGAGTCCTTCTCCATCTTGATGGTCGTCGTGCCCGCGGGAGCGATCTGCTCGGCAAGCCGGCTTGCCATGTCGCCGGCAATTGCACTTGCGGCCGGACCTGTGAGAGTGGTTGGGGTTGTACCGGTGGTCAGTCCGTCCTCGGCGGTCTGGCAGCCGGAAAGAACGGCGGCGGCGATGAAGACAGTGATGAGAGGCTTGCGCATGGTTCAGCCGCCCCGCCGGATGGTGATCTTCTGCTGGCGCCAGCCGACCCCGGAGACGAGGATTGCTTTGTCGACCGCGTAGTCGACGATCATCATCTCGTTCTTCATCCGATAATTGACGATGCGGTTCTGGCCACCGCTGACGACGAAAAGAACCGGCGCATCCTGGCTCGAAACTGATTTCGCGAACTGGATGTAGGTCTTGGTGCCATCCGAATAGACCCGCTTCGGCTTCCAGGGCGCTCTCCCGCTGATGGAGTAGGAGAAGTTCAACTTGTCGGGCGCGGTTCCGGGAATGCCGCCGGTCTCCAGCCGGGAGTTGATGTCGGCAAGCTTGGTCGAGACGTCCTCGGGGTATTCGAAGCCGACGCGGGCCATGTACTGGCTCGGATGCGATTTGAGCTGGATGTGATAGGTGCGTCGCGAGGTCGTGACCACCATGGAAGTGACGAGGCCCGCCTCCGATGGCTTGACGATCAGGTGGATCGCCTGGCCGCCGGTGGCGCCGGAGGTCGCGGGCTCCACCTTCCAACGCACGGTATCGCCAACCAGAACATCGCGAACGATCTCGCCGCCTTGTAATTCGATATCGCAGACCTGCAGCGGCGAGCAGACGACCGACGGCTGCGTCTCGCCGAAGAGGAAGATGACCTTGCCATCCGGACCGGTCGTGACCAGGCCGGGCGTGCCGCGCCATTTTCTTGAAATGTTCGTACCCTTCATCTCATTCGCCGACATGCTCTGCGCTTGAGCGCCGATCGCAAAGACGAGTCCGGCCAGGCAGCCGGCGGCCGCGATCAATCCTGTTCTGTGCATGTGAAATCCCCTGCCCTTAAAGCTGTGCCGTCCAGTCGAAATCCCGGACATAGAGGCCGATTGGATTGAGGCGGATGGTCGCCTCGTCCTGCGGTGCCGTCAGCGTCACCGTTGCGATCCCGCGAAACCGACGCGTGCCGATTTCCTTGCCCTTGCGGTCCCGTTCATATTCGGTCCAGTCGATCTGATAGGTCTGGTTCGAGAGCGCCACGATATTGTTGACCTCGATAGCAACCGTCGAAGCCTTCGCCTTTTCGAACGGCGAGTTACCGCGGAACCAGGCGTTGATCTTCTCGGTCGAGGGATCCGATGTTCGAAGGAGCGCGTAGGTTCGATCGATATACTGCTTCTGCACCACGGCGTCCGGCGTGATCGAACGGAAGCTGGTGACGAAGTTTCCGAGCGTCGCGCGGACCACCCGAACATCGGCATATTCGATCTGTTGAGGATAGCCTGACGTCACCGCGGTCCCGAGTTTGTCGACCTCGACGATATAGGGAACCAGCTTGACCTGGGTGCTCAGATACATCGCATATGCGAAGCCGATCACGGCCATGGTCAGGCCGAGTATGCCGACGGTGCGCCAAGCGGCGGCGGACTGCACATAGGAACCGTATCGCTCGTTCCATTCCTGGCGCGCGGCAAGATAGGGGTTTTCGGGGGCGCGGTTCGCTGCCATCGATCGATCACTTTCTGATTGCTGTTAGTCTTTGCGTTCGGGAGGTGGCTTCGGCCCGCTATGCCCGCTGCGCGCTTGGTCGAGCTTGGCGTTAGCGAGACCGAGGATCGATCCGGCATAGGCTCCGGGAGAACCGATGGCCTTTTCCTTGGCAGCGGACCCCGCCGCTTTTCCAGCGGACCCGATTCCTGCACCGAAACCACGAAGAGCTGCACCTGCAACGGATGACCCAGCAGCGCGAGCAGCCTGGGCAGCCGCAAAGCCTGCGCCCGCCGCACCCGCTGCAAGGAACCCGGCGCCCGTGGCGAAGGATGCCGCTTGGCCGCCGTGGCGGATCGCCTCCATTCCGCCCGAAACCGAGGCGCCCTGGACAACGCCCTGCATGATGTTCGGCACATAAATCGCGACAATGAAAACGACGACGGCAATGCCGGCAATCGCAAGCGCGGTCTGGAATTGTTCGCCAATGTCGGGTTGGTTTGCCAATCCGATCAGAACCTCCGATCCGATCCGCGAGATCATGACCAGTGCCATGAGCTTCATTCCGACCGAGAAAGCATAGATCAAATATCGGACAGCGAAGTCTTTGGTATAGGAGGAACCGCCCAGGCCGAGCATGATCATGCCGGCGAGCAGTCCGATATACATCTCGACCATGACAGACACGAAAATCGCGGCGACGAGCGAGAACGAGATGACAACGACGACCATCGCAAAAGCGGCAGAGATCGCCAGCGCATTGTCCTCGAAAAGCCCAAACTGGATCTTTTCCGACATCTTGGTGGCGACGGCGAGTCCGGCATTGAAGACATCGGCCGGCGAAGCGGTGCCGCCTCCGGCGCCGATCTGGAACAGGCTATCAACTACTGCCTTGGCGAAGGTCGGCCCTTGTGCCAACACGAAAGCGAAGAAGCCGACGAACATGATCCGCCGGACGAGCTCGGCGAACCAGCTGTCGAGCGATGCAGCTTGTATCGCGAGCCAGATGGCAGCTATGCCGATCTCGATCGTTGCCAGGATCCAGAAAAGCGACTTCGCCGCATCCATGACGGTTGTTTCCCAACCCTTCGCGGCCGTTGTAATCTGGCTTTGCAATGAGGTTAGCACCGAGCCTTCCTGGGCGAGGGCTGGCTGAGCCGCCAGCACGCATAAGGTCGTGAGCAGGATCGCTGCCCTGAGCCGTTGAAGAGATATTGCCGTCATCTCCTCACCACTCGACTTTCATTTTTTCGCCGCCAGAGGTCGGATATTTCTTCGACGAGCCGAAGAACTGGTCACGACGCTCCTGAGCAACCTGCTTTTCGGAGATGAGCAGCCAGATGCCAGCGCTGCCGGCCGCCAGGAAAATCGCGATTGCGGCTAGGATCGATTTTGTTCTCACCATTCCACCTTCATTTTTTCGCCGCCGGAGGTGGACGGTGCCGTTCCGCTGAAGAATTTCTCGCGACGCGCCTGCGCGAGGTCCTTGTCGGTCTGTTCAGTCTGGAGCCAGGTGCCCATCATGGTCATCTGCTGGGATACCAGGCCGCGAAGCTTCTGCATCTGTGCGACCTGCTGCGCGGCGATCTCGTGTCCGACCTGCAGAGCCTTCATCTGCCCGTCGGCGGTCTCGGACATGGACCGCAGCGAAGACATCGTGCCTTCTTCGGTGTCGAACTGCTCTGCCGTCAGGCTCGCGGCCTTCAGCGTGCTGGCGATCGTGTCCCGGTTGGTGTCGGACGAGGTCTGATAGCTTGACGAAAAGCTCTCGGAGCTAGGCAGATTGGTCTTGAGACTGGAATAGCTCTGGAAGCGCTGCTGCAGCACATCGTCGGCATTGCCCATGGAAAATGAGATGCTCTGGCCCTGGTCGACGATGCTGCGAAGCTGATTGAGATCGCTTTCGACCTGTCCCCACATATGCGAGGGAAGCGTCGCGGTGTTTTGCAGCAGGTTCTGGTAGATATTGAGCTGGGTTTCGATCTGTTGCGCCAGCTGGCTGATCTGGGTGAGCTGGTTCTGAATTTGCTCGCCCGATTTCCCGACCAGCGCGACCAGTTCGCCGTTGTTCAGGACCTGCGTCCATTCTGTGGCGGCACCAGTGGCGGTGCCGGCATCTGCGGGCACGGCGGTGCCGGCCATCAATGCGACTGCCGCCAGACCGGCGAGCAATCTATTCGAAGTTGAGCAGCGATACGGCATCGTGAACTCCTCTCGTTTGAAGCCAGTGGATCGGCCAATCGCGGCCATGTTCGGAATGGAGCGCGCGGATGCGCTTCAGGTCTTCCTTGCCGGAGGCCCCGACAAAACTGAGCGCCACAGGGCCGAGCGCCATATCGAATAGCCGCCGGCCTTCGGGGGTGACCACGTAGTATTCGCGCTTGGGAGTAGCGTTCGAGACGATCTCGATCTGCCGCTCGTTGAAGCCGATCCGCTCGTAGAATTCGCGCGTCCCAGGCTCACGAGCGGCGCCGTTCGGCAGGCAGATCTTCGTCGGGCAGGATTCCTTCAGGACATCGATGATTCCGGAGCGCTCAGCGTCCGAGATGGACTGCGTGGCAAGCACGACGGCGCAGTTGGCCTTGCGCAGCACTTTAAGCCATTCGCGGATTTTGTCGCGAAACACCGGATGACCGAGCATCAACCAGGCCTCGTCGAGGACAATCAGGCTAGGCGAGCCATCGAGACGCTTTTCGATCCGGCGGAACAGATAGGTGAGAACGGGCACGAGATTGCGCTCGCCCATATTCATCAGCTGTTCGATCTCGAAGGTCTGGAAGGCGCGGAGGGTCAAACCGTCCTGTTCGGCGTCGAGCAACTGACCCATCGGTCCATCGACCGTGTAATGATGGAGCGCGTCCTTGATCTCGCGCATCTGAACGCCGCTCACAAAGTCCGAAAGCGATCGGCCGGCTGCGCTCGCCATCAAACCAATCTGACGCGAGATAGCGTTGCGGTGATCTGGAGTGATGGCAACGCCCTGCAGCGCAACCAGCATTTCTATCCATTCCGTCGCCCATGCGCGATCACTATCGGTCGCGAGCTCCGAGAGTGGGCAGAAGGCCAGCGCCTCTTCGTGAGCGTCGCCGCCGATCTCGTAGTGATCGCCGCCTGCGGCGAGTGTCAACGGCAGGAGCGAGTTCCCCTTGTCAAAGGCGAACATCTGGGCGCGATCGTAGCGCCGGAACTGCGCTGCGATCAGTGCCAGCAGCGTCGACTTGCCCGAACCGGTCGGCCCAAAGATCAGCGTGTGACCGACGTCGTCGACATGGAGGTTCAAGCGAAACGGCGTCGAGCCGCTGGCCACCTGCATCAGCGGCGGAGAGTTCGGCGGGTAGAATGGGCACGGTGCGACAGGGCTGCCCGACCAGATAGAGTTGAGTGGAATGAGATCGGCAAGGTTGCTGGTGTTGATCAGCGGTTCGCGGATATTGCAATACCAGTTGCCCGGCAGACTGCCGAGAAAGGCGTCGGTCGCGTTGAGCGTTTCGATCCGCGCCCCGAAACCCTCGGCCTGGATCAGCCGGCGGACAGCCTCTGCCTTCTCCTGCAAGGCTTCGCGATCGTGATCGAAGAGGACAATGACCGGGGTATAGTAGCCGTATGCCACCAATTGCGATGAAGCCTGGGCAATGGCGTCCTCGGTCTCGGCCACCATGCTCATGGCATCCTGATCGACTGAGCGGCTTTGCGTCTGGAAGAGTTGATCGAAGAACGGCCTTACCTTCTGCTGCCACTTCTTGCGGGTGCGTTCGAGTTTCTGCCGCGCCTCTTGTGCGTCGAGAAAAATGAAGCGCGATGACCAGCGATAGGTAAGCGGCATCAGGTCGAGGCTATTGAGAATCCCCGGCCAGCTCTCCGCCGGCAGACCGTCGATCGCCACGACGCCGAGAAAGCGGCCTTCGACCTTTGGTGTCAGCCCATGCTCAAGCTCGGCGGTGGCGATCCAGTCGAGGTACATCGGCGCATCCGGCAGTCGGATCGGATGGTTTTCGCCGGTGATGCAGAAGCGAACGAATTGCAGCAGCTCGTCGTAGCGGGCGACCCGCTCCCCTCCCCTCTCGACGACTTTGCGCGTTTCCATCCGGCGTATAGACAGGGTGTTGGCAAGATACTGCTCGATCTCGCGCACGGCGTTCTTGAAGACGAACAGCACCGTGTCCGCATAGCTCTTCTTGCGGCTCTCCTCGTCCGAGTAGATGTATTTGCTGAGCGCCGTCTTTTTGGACTCGAGCGGCCGATATGTGAGGACGAGCGCGTGCTTGCTTTCGAAATGTCCCTGCACGCGCGCGAAATGCGCCCGCCGTTCGGCGTCGATCGCGCGCGTGACCGTGTCGGGAAAGTGGCAACGATCATCTGACGGATAGTCGAACGTCGGAATGCGGACCGCTTCGACTTGGATCATCCAGCCGCTTCCGAGCCTCGACAGTATTGTATTGATCTGGCGCGAGAGTTCGTTGCGCTCCAGATCCGTCGCGCTCTCGGAATCCGGGCCGGCAAAGTACCAGCCGGCCATTAGGCTCCCATCTTTCAACAGGAGCACACCATTGTCGACCAGACCGGCATAGGGAACGAGATCCGCGAAGGACGGGCCAGTGGCCCGGAAGCGTTTGAGCGCGACCATGTCTCCTCCTCAATACCGACGCCACGGCGAGGAGGTCGCCTTGTAGTAATGCTTGTAGGAGATATGGCGGACATAGACTTGCCGCATGAGCGGGTCTGCTTTTGCCATCATCCTCAAGACGCCGACGATGACGATCCAAATGGCAACGCCGAAAAGGGCGGAGTATGCCGTCAGCACTACGAAAATGAGAATGACGGCAGCAAGCCCGGTGAGCAGCACCAGCTCCCGGTCCGCGCCCATCAGCAGGTTCGGGCGCGACAGGGCGCGGTGAATGCGGTTGCGTTGCAGTCCGGACAAGGTCTCAGCCATGACCCCCCTCCCCTGCTGAGCGTGGATCGATGGACGTGGCGCGCTCGTCAGGCGCTCCAATCGAGGCGCCGGTGGCGCCGAAAAGGCCGACGATGTTCGTCGCGCCGAGAAGGATGCCGGCGACAAGCACCACATAGACGAGCCGCCGCGCGAAATCGTTGAGTTCGCCCCCGAAGATCAGCATGCCGCCGGCGATCGCCACCGCTGCAAGCGCGATGGCACCGGCAACAGGGCCGGTGATCGATTCCTGGATTTGTTGCAGTGGTCCTTCCCATGGGAGGCTGCCGCCCGAACTCGCCAGTGCAGGGGCAAGCGACGCCAGGACGATGGGCGCTGCAAGGAGCGCGGCGGCGATAGTAGCGTTCTTACGCGACATAGCGCGCCTCCTGTTCTTCCGTGAGCTCATCGGACTCGATTTCGTAGTGGCCGTGTGCGTAGCGCTCGACCTGAATGACATCGCGAACGCACCGGCCCCTTGCCGTCCGTTCGATCGAGATGATGAGGTCGACCGCCTCGCCGATCACCTCCTGCATCGGCTGTTGGCTGGCTTCGGCGGTCAGTTGCTCAAGGCGGCGGAGCGCCGACATTGCAGTGTTGGAATGGATGGTCGCGACGCCACCAGGGTGGCCGGTGTTCCAGGCCTTGAGCAAAGTGAGCGCAGCGCCGTCACGGACTTCGCCGACGACGATCCGGTCGGGACGCAGCCGCATCGTGCTCTTTAAGAGCCGCGCCATATCGACAGTATCGCTTGTGTGGAGAAGGACGGCGTTGTCGGCTGTGCATTGGATCTCTGCGGTATCCTCGAGGATGACGAGACGGTCGTCCGGCGCCGACCTGACGATTTCATTGATGACGGCGTTCGCAAGCGTCGTCTTGCCGGAGCCAGTCCCGCCGGAGATGATGATGTTGAGCCGGGACGAAATCGCGCTGCGGATCGTCAACGCCTGCTGCTCGCTCATCACGCCAGTGCGCACGTAATCCTCAAGGGGGATCAAGCGCGAGGCGCGACGGCGAATGGTGAACGCTGGCTTGGAGACCACCGGAGGCAACAGTCCTTCGAAGCGATGGCCGCCGATCGGCAGTTCGCCGGAGACGATCGGCTGCTCGGTATCGACCTCGGATTGGAGCGCATGCGCCACCGTTCCAATCACCATTTCCGCCGCCGCGGACGACATTTCTCCGGCGGGTGCAACGCCATGGCCAAGCCTTTCGATGAACAGTTTGCCGTCCGGATTGAGCATGATTTCGACAACGGTCGAATCATCGAGCGCGACGCAGAGCTGATCGCCGAGCGCCTCCTGAAGCTTGCGGACGAGTCGAGGATGAGAGCGAAGCTGGTTCACGGTTTTCTCCTTATGCTGCCTGACCCAGCGGACCATTGAATTGCGAGCGATAGCTGGACGGGCGGAGCCTCAGAAATGTTTCCACGTTCGCCGGGAGCATCCCTGCGACGGCTATAGTCACGCCGATACGGCTCGGATCGCCGATGCGCTGAAGGGGCCAGCCGACACGACCGAGAATGCGTTCGAACCGCAGGTCGGTCACCGTCACGATCTCGGTGAGGGCGTTTGCGAGGCACCACTCGATGATGCCCGCAAACATGGTCAGCGTTGCCTCATGCACCGATCCCGATCCCCTGCCCTCTTCAAGGGTCGTATCCACGCAGAAGCGGGAGCTCTCCACCATCGCGGGGTGTGCGTGCAGCCCGTCCTCCGGTAGAAGCGACGGAAAGACGTTGGTCACCATGGTCGAGCCAGTGGCCGGCAGGAGCCGGGCGCAACCGCTAACCTTGCCGAGGTCGGAAACGGCCAGGATGTAGGTGGGGTCAAGAGAATCGAAGCCGTCCAATTCCTCACCATCTACGACGTTGACCTCCCAGCCCAGCCGCTCCGAGAAGACGCGAGCGCGTAGCTGGTGATGTTGCTGGATGAGCCGAGCTTCGTGAACATTCCGCGGTTTGTTGAGCGCGAAAACCTGCATGAATTTCTCCGTCGTCGTTAATCGGCGGAGAAGTCAGCATGGAACGGAATTGAGCGGTAGTTGGAGGATCCTGCAATGATTGGCGAGTGAGTCGCTCCATGATGATCGCCTTGTTTGCGGAAATCATGCGCCGACGCGCTAAAGCCGTCGGGCAAGTTTTGCAGGATTCACAGATAAACAGATAGAGAACGCAGTAGAACCACTGCCTTGTTAACTCACGATTATTAAAAGAAAATCGGGTGAGATCGAATTGTCCCGCGCAATGGCGTTAACCTCTTGTTAACCTTAAATGTCTTGCGGCTCGGTGGGAATCGGGAGATAGTTTCGCAAATGATGGCATTCCAGCCATTTTTTCGAAAGTGAAGACCTCCGGGGAAATAGTTCGCGAAATGACCAGTATGTTGCCCAACAGATTTGATATTGAGATCGCCCAACAAGGGGCGAAGATCTCAAGTGCGTTGCACATGTTGCGCAGCCAGCAGTATCCGCCGGACGCCCGCAAGGGACTGCGCAAGTTTCAGCTTGCGGAGGTTGCCGACTTCATGGGCGTAACCCAGACTCATCTCCGGCAGATCCATGCCGATGGCAAGGGGCCTGAAATAGAATCGGTTGGCGGACGCCGCTATTATACCGCCGATCAGATGCTCGAGCTTCGTGATTATCTTGAGGCCAACAAGAAATCCGACAAGAGATACTATGTTCCTAAGCGCAGAGAGGGCGAGCCGATGCAGATTGTTTCGGTCGTCAACTTCAAGGGCGGAAGCGGCAAAACCACAACGGCCGCACATCTTGCACAATATCTCGCCCTCACCGGGCATCGGGTGCTCGCGGTCGACCTCGATCCCCAGGCATCCCTGACCTCCCTCTTCGGGATCCAGCCGGAGCTTGATGATACGGCGTCTCTTTATGAGGCTCTTCGCTTTGACGACGAGCGCAAGTCGATCGCCGACGTCATCCAGCCGACCAATATTCCCGGACTGGATGTCGTGCCAGCAAACCTGGTTCTTCAGGAATACGAGTATGACGTGCCGCTGGCGATCTCTTCCAAGAAAGGTGAGGACGGCCGACTGTTCTACATGCGGATCGCCAGCGCTCTGAAGCAGGTCGATGACAAGTACGACGTGGTCGTCATCGATTGCCCTCCTCAGCTCGGTTATCTGACCATTACCGCGCTCATGGCGTCGACCGGGATCCTCATCACCATTCATCCTCAGATGCTGGACATCATGTCGATGAGCCAGTTTCTGATGATGCTGGGCGGGATCATGGGGCCCGTCGCCGAGGCCGGCGCCGAAATGCGTGTTCAGTGGTTCCGGTACCTCATCACGCGATTTGAACCCACGGACATCCCGCAGGCTCAGATGGTCGGGTTCATGCAGTCGATGTTTGCACAGCAGATGCTGAGAAACCACGTGTTGAAGTCGACCGCGATTTCCGATGCGTCGATCAAGAAGCAGACTTTGTACGAGGTCGAGCGGGTTGAATTCGTCCGGGCGACATACGACCGGGCAATGGAGAGCCTGAACGCAGCCAACGCGGAGATTGTCGAGCTCATCCACGGCGTCTGGGGGAGAAAATGAGAGGATTGTCAGCCGTTTTTTTCAACGTTTTGCTCAACGTCATCAGTGGCTTGTCGGTGTTGACTGCAGGTTGGGAGGGAACTCATGTCCCGTGAAAATCCGTTCGCCAAACTAGATATGGCTTCGATCTCGGCAAACCAAACGCCGACAAAGCCAGGCTACGGCATGACCGGAGCTGCGAAGACAGTTGTTCGCTCCATCGAGGACATGGCGGAGAATACCAAGAAGCTTATGGAGGGTGAGGTAATCGTGGACCTGGATCCGCGATTGATCGACGTGTCCTTCGTCGCCGACCGACTGTCAGATGACGGCGAGGAGTTTCAGGAACTGCTCCATGCTATCAAGGAGTCGGGTCAGACAACGCCTATTCTTGTTCGCCCGAGCTCGACAGATGCCAAACGATATATGGTCGTGTTCGGCCATCGTCGCCTGAAAGTCGCTCGCGAGCTTGGAGTGCCGGTCAAGGCAATCGTTAAGAAGCTCGACGACATTACCTCCGCCATTGTGCAAGGACAGGAGAACGCGGCCCGTTCAAACCTGTCTTTTATAGAGCGCGCGTTCTTCGCTCAGAACCTGATTGCGTCAGGAATGACAAAGGAAACGGTTCGTTCGTCACTCGCCGTCGATGAGGCGATGCTCTCCAAGATGCTTGCAGTTGTCGAGGCGGTGCCCGCGTCAGTGGTCCAGGCTCTGGGTGCATCTAAGAAGATCGGGCGCGACAAATGGCTCAGCCTTCGGCAACTGGTTCTTGCCCCTGCCCTGTCCAAGGTTGCAGTAGAGCATACGGGGTCTGCTGACTTTCAAAAGCTTCCTGAAGGTGAGCGGTTCGATGAGCTACATGACTACCTGAAGCGATACAAGGCCAAGTCAGCTGCAAAGAAGCCGAAGGCAAACGTCCCCGTCCGGGACTGGACCTCTACCGATCGCGCACTAAACGTGGTGATGAATTCGAAGGCAAAGAAAGTTGCCATCGAGCTTACGAATGTTGAAGCCAGGCCTTTCAGCGAATGGCTGTCTTCCCACATGGGTCGTTTGTACGAGGAGTACAAAGGATCGAAAACTGAAACAAACGGAGACTGAACCGCAAAAGAAAAAGGCCCCCAAACGGCGAACCGTGGAAGCCTCTCTCGTCATCTCTAGCAGGATCGAGAATCGCATTTCCCGGAATCACAGTCAAGAGTCTTGGCGCCGATTTGGTGAGCGGATTTCCTTTGCCTGAAGCAAGGTGAATGAAAAATGCAGACGGGACATGTGACGACGCCCTTTGGGCGGCGGCCGATGTCGCTTGCCCTGGTCAGAGGCCAGATGGCGATCGACAATCCGCAGCCAGACACGCGTATCGAAAAGTGGAAAGTGTTTCGTGACGTGTGCGAGGCACGGGAACGCCTAGGAATCCAGGACCGGGCACTTGCCGTCCTTGATGCCCTCCTGACCTTTCACCCTCACGCGGAGCTCGATCCGAGCCAGGGGTTGGTCGTTTTCCCATCCAACGCCCAGCTGTCCGTGCGGGCCCACGGAATCACCGAGACGACACTGCGCCGACAACTCGCAGCACTTGTCGATGCCGGCCTAATTCTGCGGCGCGATAGTCCGAACGGTAAACGTTATGCGCACCGCAACCGCGATGGCGAGGTCGAGCAGGCTTACGGGTTTGACCTGAGACCGCTGCTAGCTCGTGCCATGGAGCTCGCCCTGATGGCGCAGGACGTCGCCGCCGAACGCGCTCGTTTCCGCCGCGCAAAGGAAGCCCTCACGATCTGCCGTCGCGATGTGCGCAAGCTGATCTCGGCTGCCGTGGAAGAGGGCGCTACAGGGAACTGGGAACGCGTGGAATCTGAGTATGTCAGTATTCTCGCCCGCCTCCCGCGCTATCCGAACCGCGCACAGGTCGAGATTACGCTCGACGAGATGGAGCTCTTGCGGGAAGAGGTCCTCAACATCCTGGAAACACAGCTAAAAACTGAAGATATGCATGGCAATGCCATTCACAATGCCTGCCACATACAGAATTCAAATACCGAATCCATAAATGAACCTGAACCTAGCTCTAGAAAAGAGCAGGGCGATGGCTTGGCGGATGGACCTCTGACCAAGAATGAGCCGAACGAACGACCGAAGACGAAACCTGAGCCGATCAAGGCATTCCCACTCGGAATGGTCCTGCGTGCCTGCCCGCAGATCGCTGATTACGGTCCCGGCGGGCGCATCGAGCACTGGCGCGAGCTCATGAAAGCGGCCGTCGTCGTGCGATCAATGCTCGGCGTCAGCCCCTCAGCCTACGAGGAGGCCTGCAATGCCATGGGGCCGGAGAATGCGGCAGTTGCGGTTGCCTGCATTCTGGAGCGGTCGAATTTCATAACATCTGCCGGCGGATATCTGCGGGATTTGACCAGACGCTCGGAGCGCGGGGAGTTTTCGCTCGGGCCGATGCTGATGGCGCTCATGAAGCCAAATGACGGTGGACATCGAAGGTCGGCCTGACACGGGACTGCGCCATTAACGACGGGCAAAACGCGATCCGCTTCTGGCGCTGGCGCATCAAAACTTGTCAGCCGTTTTTTTAAGTTATTTGCTATGGCAATACAGGTAGTTATCAGCGTTGACCATCGAATTCCTGCGAGGACCTGCAACAATGTGGAAGGCAAAGCAGAAACAGCTGGCGGTCGAGCAGATCAATGGTCATAACGCGAAACCCCATCCCCTGATCATCGGTCGTGCGCCTGAGAACACCGAAATGCTGTTCACGCCCGCCGAACTCTACGGCGCAATGGCGCAATGCTCCAGCAGGGCAAAGATGGACCAGCGTGCGGCGAGGGCTCAGGTTCAGATGTGCCGCCATCTCATCGCGCGGCACTCGACGACAAGAATGATCGTTTTGCTTTGCTGGGGACTGCCCGCCGCAGCGAGGATCTGTTCGTTGCCCTGGCGGAGTCCAAGGCGACCAAGGGGGCGTCCAGGGCTGCTTTTACAAAGACTATCAGGGATGGCTACAAGGAGCAGGTCGAGCCCTATCTGTGCCGCAAGATCGGTTCCTGGGTTGCGTCGCACGGCTATGCCGTCGGCAGCTGAATGAAGTCGGTGAAGAAGGCCGAGATATTCATCGATCATACGGCGAACCCGATTCCGCTCACAGGTCAGGCGGGGGCTCCTTTCGATCGGAGCCATGGCTGAGCTTGCGGGTCTGGTCGAGTCTCGTGAACTTGGATCCACCCCAGTCTTCGTGCATGAGGTCTTTAGGAAGATCCAGAGAGGGGAGGGCGTGCAGGCGGAAGAACCCGCCGCCGCGGCCGAGGATGAATGCGCTGAACTGACACTGCGTTCCGATGGCGATTACCGTCGTCTGGCGAAGGCTATGCCGGTGAACAGCGGCAGGAAGAACGCGTGATCGGTCGCCTGATGAACCGTGCCCTCAGTGGCGGATAAGAGCAAACCGGCGAGCTCTGGTCTGAATATCTCGCGCCAAAGCTGGGTCGTATGTCAAACCAGCTTGCTGTGGAAGTGGGCAACAACCCGGTCGGCGGCCTGCCGCACGGTGTCGGCCTGGTCGTAGAAGTCGAAATGCTTACCCACCGTCCAATGCAGTTCCTTCGGGCCCGCTAGCTGATTGTAGACCTTGCGTGCCTGGTCGGGGAACGCCGCGCCGTCCGAATGGATCATCAGCGCCGGCGCCTTGACCTTTGAAGCCTGCGCTACCGGATTGAAGGCGATCCAAGGCTCCCAGCCCATCACCGCAAACTCGTTCCGCCACGATCGGACACCGCCGCCGCGGGTCTTGTCAAAGTAATATTCGCTTGGGCTCGCGCTCACGGCGGTCTTATCGCCGGGATTATAAGTCAGTATGGTGTCGATGACGCCAGTTTCCTCGTAGCGCTTGCGGGCAGTACGGCTCGCCGCAATCCGGTGATCCACTCCCTCTTGTCCGCCGAAGATTTTGGCCGCGAAGTCCGGTTCGGAAAAGAACCCGGCGACAGTTGCGAGAGCTTGAACGTTGGCGTCCTTGGCCGCCGTGTACAGTGCAGTGCCACCGCTCGTGCAAATGCCTAGAAGGCCGGTTGCTTTCACGTCCGGTCTTGCTTTCAGGAATCGTAGTGCAGCCGACAGGTCCTCGGCCTTGGAGGACTGGTCCTCGTACTGGCGCAGGGCGCCACCGCTCTCCCCATAGTTCCGGTAATCGATCGCAAGTGCAATGACCCCACGCCTGGCGAGCTCACCGGCATAGTTACCGCCCATCTGTTCCTTAACCGAACTCAGTGAGCCTGCGACGGCCACAGCGGGATACTGCCGGGAAGGGTCATGGCCTTCGGGCAGGTAAAGGTTTCCCACGACGAAACCATCACCGCTCAGAAAGCTGACCTTGTGCGACTTGGGCTGGCTCCGTTCAGTCAGTGATTCTGCCATGGCAAAGGCTCCTGTATTGAGGAGGACGGCTGTTGCCCCAACGGCAAGGCCGAACATCCGGCGCGAGATCGATGTGGTGGTCATAAGAGCATCCTCATTGAGTTTGATAAGAATTTAAGCTATGCGCTGAACTTAACAATCGGCGATCCATTTGACGCCCTATTAAGTAGGATTTGATAATGCGGGCCGATCTGTTAGACGGGATTGTCATTTTCACGCGCGTCGCTGAGAAGCGCAGCTTCACCGCTGCAGCCGTGGAACTCGGGGTCACAACGGCGGCGGTGAGTTGGAGTGTCAAGCGGCTTGAGACCCGTGTCGGCACCTCGCTACTGACCCGCACAACGCGGTCGGTGGGACTGACCGAAGCCGGTGAACTGTTCCTTCAGCAGGCGCTGGCCAGCGTGGCCAATGTCGAGGCGGCCATTGAGGCCGCCCAGCGAATGGGTGTCAATCCCGCAGGGCTGCTACGCCTCAGCGTCCCTTACGTGGCCCAGACGCTGATCGAGCCGGTGCTGGACGGCTTTGCCGCTGCGTATCCTGCCGTCGAGCTGGAGCTGGTGTTTGAAGACCGTTTCGTCGATATCGTGGCGGAGGGCTATGACGCGGGCATCCGGATCGGCGAGATGATCGCACAGGACATGATCGCGGTAAGGCTCACGAAGCCATCGCCGCTGACGGTCGTCGGATCTCCTGCATATTTCGCCCGGAGAGGTAAACCGCTACGTCCGGAGCAGCTCAGTGAGCATGCTTGCATCAACGTTCGGCTGTTCGGGGGAGCACTCTACCGATGGATGTTCACGGAGCGATTCGGACGCGGTGAACCGCGAACCTTTGCTATGGACGTAAAGGGCCCGCTGACCGTCAACGGGCCGGCGACATGCACG
This sequence comes from Rhizobium aureum, assembly GCF_030182495.1. Lineage (NCBI taxonomy): Bacteria > Pseudomonadati > Pseudomonadota > Alphaproteobacteria > Hyphomicrobiales > Rhizobiaceae > Rhizobium > Rhizobium aureum. The sequence continues at coordinate 156,194 of NZ_JAQJCI010000010.1, forward strand.
TCCGCCGCGGTGGCGGGCGTCGGCCTCACCTATAACATTGCCTCGGTTGTTGAGCCCCTGGTCCGGCAGGGACTGCTCGAGCCGTGCCTGGAAGGCTTCATGCCTGAAAGTCCCGGGTTCTTTATATACTTCCCCAACAGGAAACAGATGTTGCCCAAGCTCCGCGCGTTCGTGGACTTTTGGAAACAAGATCACCAGTAGCTCTAAGAAGCCGTGTCGCCCAAGGGCCCTCTGAAACGGCAACGCCATATCGACCTCAAGTCCGTCACCAAGAGTCGTCCGAGCTTGAACCAACTACCCCAAAGTCTCATGCCCTTCTACCGATGCAGGTGACGTCCGTCCCGGAGCTTAACCCTGAAACCGCATACCGACAGCTCGCCGCCCGCCGAAATCAGGGCGGGCAAGAAATCGCGGCAGGGGCCAGATGATGCTCCCCGCGCTCAATGACGGATGAGACCGAACCGATGCGCCTCATCCAGCAGATGACGAACAGAGGACGGTTGCCATTTTCGCCCACCGCGCGCCGGCCGCTCTCCCATCTGATCCAGTTGTGCGGCAATATCGCGAAGCGATAGATCGGGATCGGCAATAGCAATCGCCGCGACGAGCTTCATGAGGTGATCTTCTGGCGCGCGGCGAGGCGAGCGGGTCAGGAGCTCGGGTTCGGCCAGTTTCTCGCGGACCATACGATGCACGGCGCGGCGCAGCCTCTCCACGGTCCAGTCATGGCCGCGGCGATTAAGGACTCGCGTGACATTGTCCCAGCTGTGCTGCGGGCGAAGTTGCCGGACGGTTGGAAGCCAGGTTTGGGCAGATAAGATCAGCTCGTCGAGATAGAGTTTTTCCCGAGCCTTCGACACCGCCTTGATCGCTTCTGGCCGCCGTTCGCGAAGACCAGGGTTGCCCGGTAGCTTGCCACGAGCTTTTGCTGCCTTGATCCCGGCTTTGGTTCGTTCGGCGATCAGCGCTCTCTCGAGCTGCGCGACGGCACCGAGAACCTGGAGGGAAAACATGCCCTGCGGAGTCGACGTGTCGATTGGATCGCGGATCGATCGAAAATGAACGCCGCGTTGCTCGAGGTCCTCGATCACGGACAAGAGGTGACTCACCGATCGAGCCAGACGATCGAGGCGGACCACCACGAGGATGTCACCCGCGGTCAACTCGCCGAGCAGCCGGGTTAAGACTGGTCGAGCGCGCGATGCTCCGGAGCCATGCTCCTGATAGATCCGATCGCAGCCGGCGGCCTGCAACTCGTCCATCTGGGCATCGTGGACCTGGTCGTCCGTCGAGACGCGGGCGTAGCCGATCAGCCGCTTTACACGCTGTTGGACGTTAACTGTTTGTCGCTTCGCCATCGCACTTTTATCGGGCCGTTCGAAGTGATTTGTACAGATAAGGAATGCGTGAGAAATCGGTCAGTTGCAAGCGTGTTTTATCTGTTTGAGAACGGCCCACCAGACTCGAAATGCGGCTGCGCATGGGTATCGGAGCGTCCGCAGCGACAAACGTGCGCCAGCGGGCTTCCTTGGCGGAAACGCCGGAAAGCAAGGGAAGTTGAGGAGGGGAGGGGAAGCGAATTGGCGGCAAGAGTGCCGTTGGCGTAGTGCCGGCGAGAGGGGAGGTGCCAACCTAGGCTGCGGCCTGTCTTACACCCCCGATACGCAGTACTTATCGGAAGTTATGGCTTCAACTGGCAACTATACGCAGTGAGGAATGATAACTTTCAGATAGAGTTCGTTTAGCAAATCGTTTACCATGATTTCAATGTCTTACGATCTGGGGAATTTGCCGCTGAAGAGCCTGATGCGGCCAGCTTTTGAAGCAGGTGTCGCTTTGACACGCCTGGACGAGCGGATCGCCCGTTCGGCGGTCGGGCAAGGCTGGATCGAACGATCGCACTATACCGACGCCTGCGCCTCGCTGTGGATCGATGGTGAACTCGTCCACTTGGAAGATCTCGTCCTCCATGACGCCACCCGCGATATTCGCACACCCACCCATGAGCTGACCATCGCCCGCGACGTGCTGCGCACCCGCCGGCGGGTTGCCGACCAATCTCCTGATTGGGCGCTCTCTGCCGACGGCATCCGCTCGCTACGGAAAACCTCGGAGATCGGGTCGGGCGGCGGGGACGAGGCAACGACGGCCGGAGTTATTCGGGCGGCGGTCGCGATCGAACCGGAAGGGGAGGGGGATGATGGTGACGACGTTAAAAATCTGCCCGGCGTCGACTATGCCGCGATCGATGCGATCCTCGCGCGCTCCGACGCTGCGATCGAACGAGCCAAAAAGCCCGGCCGGGCTCCGGCCGATCCGCTGGTCTATGATCTCGACTGGGACGAGGATGCCCGGCTCGACGAATGGCGTGGCGTGTTGCGGCAAGCTGAAAACCTGCCGACGGTGCTGCAGGCGATCATCGCCCTCGATGCCTGGAACGAGCTTTCCGTCCTGCAGCATGCGCCCTGGCTCGGCCGGCTGTTTTGCGCCTCTCTCCTGCGGCAGGCCGGCGTCACCACCGGCGCCCATCTCGCCGCCGTCAACCTCGGCCTCAAAACTATTCCGGTCGATCGGCGCCGGCATCGCTATTGGGAGACCCGACTGCTGGCCATCGCCCACGGGTTTTTGGCGGCCGCCCAGATCGGCACGAAAGAGCATGACCGGCTGACGCTGGCGAAGACGATGATGGACCGAAAACTTGAAGGACGGCGAACCTCCTCAAAGTTGCCGGAGCTGGTTAAGCTGGTGATGGCGAAGCCGTTGGTCTCGGCGGGGATGGTGGCGAAAGCGCTGGAGGTGACGCCGCAGGCGGCGCGCCGGATCGTGTCGGAGCTCGGCTTGCGCGAGATGACGGGGAGGGGGAGGTTTCGGGCGTGGGGGACTCTATAATAGGAATGCGAGGACCCTCAAATGCAGTCCTAATTTGCAATCCCGGATGTATCAATCTGTACAAAGACTTAATCTCAGTAGTAGTAAGTAGAGCCGACAGAAGCGTTCGAATAGGTGAGGGACGGGGGTGGACATCTTTAGACTCGATCAAGCGCTGATCGAACGTTATGAGTCATTTGCTCGCTCGTTTTCAGAGATCCACGCGCCGGAGATCCGTGCTCAAGTCGATGCCGCATACCATGAGCAGAGATTCTGGCCTGAACCTCTCATTACCATCAATCCGCACTTCGAGGCTGGTTACTCTATCGATCAGCTTGTCGCTCACGGCGTGCTCGACCCCGCCCTCAGCAAGATATTCGCCAGCGGTCCTGACCGGGCACCGATCAAGCTTCATCGCCACCAGGAGCGTGCTGTCGCGAAAGCCGGAAATGGTGAAAGTTTCATCGTAACAACGGGTACAGGGTCGGGAAAGTCGCTCTGCTTCTTCCTGCCGATCGTCGATGCCGTTGTGCGCGCACGGCGCGCAGGCGAGGCGCAGCGGACACGCGCGATCATCATTTATCCCATGAACGCGTTGGCCAACAGCCAGCTTGAGGAACTCGAAAAGTTCATCGGCGGCTCGGGGGTTGAAGAGGAGCTCCGCCCGACCTTTGGTCGTTACACGGGCCAGGAAAGCGATGCGGAGCGACAGGCTATCGCCAAGGCCAAGCCCGATATCTTGCTCACGAACTTCATGATGCTCGAACTGCTCATGACGCGTCAGGACGAGCTTGATCGTGCTGTCATGGCTAACGCATCCGGATTGGATTTCTTGGTGCTGGATGAGTTGCACACATATCGTGGCCGACAAGGGGCGGATGTCGCAATGCTGGTGCGTCGCGTCAAGGACCGCCTTGTCAAAGAAGGCAAGCTGCTCTGCATTGGCACGTCCGCGACGATGTCGAGCGCGCAGGACGAGATCGAGCGAGCGAGTGCCGTTGCTCGCGTTGGCAAACTGATCTTTGGTGAGGAACTGAGTTCGACGTCGATCATCGACGAGAATCTTGCCCGAGCGACTGATCCCCGCATCAACAGCACGAACCTGGGAGCTTCCCTCGTAGATGCGGTCCGCGTGCCAATCCCCACCGGCCTCGGGGACAAGGAGCTGTACGACAATCCGCTTGCCTGCTGGATCGAGACCGAGGTTGGACTCGTAGAAGGCGAAAAGCTGCGCCGTCGACCGCCCATGACGTTGAGTGATGCGACCTTGAAACTCGCAGCTCAGACGAAGCTTCCACCAGAGGAATGCAGAACTGCTCTTGCCGGAATGCTGTCGTTGATGGGGCGGCGCGAGGATCTACGCGGTGGCGCCGGTGATCGTGCATTTCTAGCGTTCAAGCTTCATCGTTTTATCTCTGGCGCGGGGTATGCATACGCTACGATCGAGCCTGCTGCCGGCCGGCGCGTCGTCCTGGAGGGGCAGGTCTTTAACCCCTCCGATCCGAATGCGCGCTTATATCCAGTCTTCTTTTGCCGAGAATGCGGTCAGGAGCACCACAGCGTGCGTCTTGAAAATGCACTCGACGGTATGCGCGTTCTCGCGCGGGCCATCGATGAGCCGGCAAGTGAGGACCCAGAGCCAGACGGCTCGCGAACCGGGTTCCTAGTTCCCGCGGTCAATGCCGACTTCCAGTTCGGGGGCGCTGTCGCTGACTATCCCGATGATTGGCAGGAGACTACGCCGGCCGGACAGGAGCGCCTCAAAGGAGGACATCGCGGCAAGCACGAGGGCCAGCTTCTTTTGGTGAAGCCTGATGGATCGCTCGGCGACGATGGGGTACCGGCATGGTTCTTCAGCGGCAAATATCGCTTCTGCCCTCATTGCCGCCATCAGCCGCCTCAACAGGCGCGTGACATCAACAAGCTGGCGGGTCTGTCGGCCGAAGGCCGCAGTTCGGCGACGACGCTCATCGTTTCAACCATCTTGGCGTGGATGGAAGCCGACGGCACGCTTGAGGAAAGCACACGCAAGCTTCTGGGCTTCACAGACAATCGCCAGGATGCGGCCCTACAGGCAGGGCATTTCAACGATTTCATTTTCGTCAGCTTGCTTCGTGGCGGCATCTTACGTGCCGTCCGGGACGCAGGTCAGAAGGGTTTGGCGGACGTTCGGTTCGGGGAAGCTGTTCGCAAGGCGCTTGGTTTCGATCTGGAGGAATCCGACCGGCTCTCCGATTGGATGGCCGATCCACGCGTAAAGGGATTCCACAACCGGCAAGCGGCCGAGGAGGTGTTGACGTCGATCCTGGCGCATCGCGTATGGGCGGATCTTCGGAAGGGCTGGCGCTTCACGAATCCCAATCTCGAAGAAGCTGGCCTCGTGGAGGTGCGGTTTCCCGGACTGGGCGAACTGGCGGGCGACGATGAAGAGTTCGCTGGCAATCCGCGACTGGCGGCCAGCACGCCCCAATTGCGGGCCAGGCTCTTCACGCTGCTTTTCGATTATATGCGTCGCGGCCTTGCGATTGCCACCGAAGCGTTGGATCGCCAGCGAATATTGCAGGTCGCCGAAACGTCCAGAAATCATCTGCGCGATCCCTGGCTGATCGATCAAAACGAAGAGCAGGAACTACGGCAGGCCGGATTCCTGATGATTGATCCGCCGAGCAAGGCGGAGATCAGCGCTGCCGAAGATGTACTGATTGTACGAGCCGGCTGGCGAACGGCGCTGGGCAAGGCTCTGCGCAGCAAGGATCTGTGGGGGGAGCCGCTTCCTGTCAAAGAGTATGACGATGTTATCGCCACGCTCCTGCGTGCGGCCGAAAATCACCAAGTCGTCCGGCGGGTGGTTACAGGCGGTGAAGCCCATGCGTGGCGCCTATCATCGACCGCTTTGCGCCTCTTTCCAGCGACTAAGAGGGCCGACGGGAAACGCGAAAATCCGTTCTTCCGCGCGCTCTATGAGGATGTCGCCGAGATGCTTGGGCAGGAAGGTAACTTGCCCTTCGCCTTTGAGGCTCGGGAGCACACCGCCCAGGTCGATCAGAAAGTCCGTGCTTGGCGCGAAGATCGGTTTCGGTTCGGGAAGTCAGATATCGAAAGGATCGCCCAGAACCGGGACGAAATGCGCCAGGAAGGCGAACCCGCCAGTTTCCTCCCGGCGCTCTTCTGTTCTCCGACGATGGAGCTCGGCGTTGATATCAGCGCGCTGAACGCTGTCTTTCTGCGGAATGCACCGCCAACACCGGCAAATTACGTGCAGCGAGCCGGCCGCGCCGGCCGCAGTGGTCAAGCAGCGCTTGTCGTCACCTATTGTGCTGCCCAGTCTCCCCATGACCAATATTACTTCAACAATCGGCAAGGGCTTGTCGCGGGCGTGGTGAAGCCGCCAGCCCTCGATCTCGCCAATCGCGATCTGCTACGGAGCCACCTCCATGCCGAATGGCTGGCGGCGGCCGTGGTGCCGCTGAAGCCAGCCATCCCTGAAAACTTGAATATGGCGATACCGGAGATGTCGATCTCCGAGCCAATCCAAGCGGCGTTTGAAAAGCTTGCCGTGAGCGGAGCCGCAAAGCCCACGATGCGGCGTCTTCTTGAGCAGACTGTCAACGCGGTCGAGTTGGCTGATGCGCCCTGGCTAGCTGATATCGATGCCTTCGTCGATGAGACCAACCGGGAAGCGGCGCAGAATTTCGCAGGCAGCTTCAGTCGGTGGCGCGAGCTCTACCGAAGCGCTCGCCGTGAGCAGGATGAAGCGCATCAAATCCAGCAGAAGACGTCCTTCAAGCCGGGCGAACGCAAGGAGGCCGCGCGCCGTCATTTCAGGGCGACTGAAGAACTTGACATGCTCGAGCGCGGACAGGCTTCGAACGGTTCCGACTTTTACACATATCGATATCTCGCGACTGAAGGGTTTCTGCCGGGATACAATTTCCCGCGTCTCCCACTCTATGCTTTCATCCCTGCGACCAAACGGGCGGCCGTCCTGCAAAGGCCGCGTTTTCTTGCCATTTCCGAGTTCGGTCCCAACAGCCTGATTTATCACGAAGGGCGCGCCTACCGGGTTGTCCGTGCGAAGCTGCCGGCGCACGGCCGCCTCGACGATGGCAAACTGGCAACCACCAGCCTCGTCCTGTGTGGCGGATGCGGAGCGGCGCACACCGATGACAAGCTCGAGCGATGCCACGCGTGCGGCGCGTCGTTGGCCGGTGTGGATCGGCTCGACAATGTCTACCGGATCGACAATGTCGAAACCGCGCCATCTTCTCGGATCACGGCGAATGACGAAGACCGGCAAAGGCGCGGCTTTGAGATCCAGACCGTTTTCCAGTGGCAATTCGAAAAGGGCGTTCCCGATATCCGCACGCTCACCTTGCGTTCGGAAGCAGGGCCGTTGCTGCTTCTCGATTATGGCGCTCGCGCGAAGCTATCCCGCGTCAACAAGGGACTTCGCCGTCGGAAGTCAAAGTCGATAAACGGGTTCTGTATCGATCCGACGTCAGGCCGATGGGTAAAGGATACGCTCAACGGCGGGGATGATGATGACATGGACGTCACGATCCCGAAGTCGCAGCGGATCGTGCCGATCGTCGAGGACCATAAGAACGCGCTCCTGGTGCGGCCGCTTGCAAATTTTGACGAGCGGCAGATGGCAACCCTGCAGCACGCTCTTCTGCGAGGCATCCAGATTGTTGCCGAGCTTGAAGAAGGCGAACTCTTGGGCGAGCCGTTGCCGGAGCGCGACGACCGCAAGGCAATCCTGCTTTACGAGGCGACCGAGGGAGGAGCAGGTGTTCTGAACCGCCTTGTCTCCGATCCGCGCCGAACGGCAGAGATCGCCCGTCAGGCGCTGGATCTCATGCACTATGATTTCGCGCCGGATGGGGCTGGCCTCGAGGAGCGGTCGGATGCTTGCGTCGCTGGCTGTTATCGCTGCCTGCTCTCCTACTTCAATCAACCCGACCATAATCTGATCGATCGTCGCGACGCGGAGGTCACGGCCTTTCTCTGCCAGCTTGCGGATCCTGAGATCGTGCAGGCAGAGCCGGTGGAGGCCGCAAGGGGGTGGCTTGGTGCAATAGGCCGATGGGGATTGCCGGTACCATCCCCGCGCAAGGTCGACGGTACTTTATACGAGCTTTATTGGCCAAGCTTTCAGGTACTCGCGGTGTCAGGTCGTGTACCGGACGGGCTTGCTGCGGCATGCGCCGAGTTGGGGGTGGATGTCGTCGAGCTTCCCGAGGTGCCTGGCGATGCCGCGCCGAGGGAATTGGTTGAGTTGTTGGGGGCGGCGTAGTGGAAGCGGTCAGATTTTCACCGGGGGATCTTGTCGAGGCGCGGGGACGCGAATGGGTCGTACTTCCGTCTCCGGATGACGACATCCTCAATGTGCGGCCCTTGTCGGGTTCGGAGGCTGATGCGCAACGGATTGCGCTCGCGCTTGAAGTTAATCCCGTCAGGCCTGCGCGATTTGCTCCGCCAACACCCGAGCGGCGAGACACCCAGGACGGTGCGCGGTTGCTAGCGGATGCGCTACGTCTGTCGCTTCGCCGAGGCGCCGGCCCGTTCCGAAGCGCCGCGCATCTCGGCGTGGAGCCACGCGCCTATCAGCTTGTCCCCCTGATGATGGCCTTAAAGCTCCCGGTGGTGCGGTTGCTGATCGCCGACGACGTGGGGATCGGCAAGACGATCGAGGCGGCATTGATCGTCCGCGAGATGCTCGACCGTGGTCTGATCGACCGCTTCTCCGTGTTGTGTCCGCCCCATCTCGTCGAGCAATGGGTAAGTGAGCTCGCGGAGAAGTTCGACATTGACGCCGTGGCCGTGACCTCGGCTAGGGCGCGCAGCCTGGAGCGGGGTCTTCCCGCCGCTCAAAGCCTCTTTGAGGCCTATCCGCACACTGTCGTCAGCCTCGACTATATCAAGGCCGACAGCCGTCGCGACGAATTTGCCCGGGCGTGCCCGTCCCTTGTGATCGTTGACGAAGCGCATGCCTGTATCGGCGGAGATCGCGGCAGACATCAGCGTTTCGAGCTTCTCGAACGCCTCGCCTCCGATGAGGAACGCCACATGCTGCTGCTGACGGCAACGCCGCACAGTGGTGATGAAGCGGCATTCGATCGTCTGCTAGGCCTCATTAGTCCGGACTTCGCGGGAGGTCCCCAAGGCGATGAGAATGCGCGCACGCGATATGCACGCCGCCTTGCTCAACATTATGTCCAGCGGCGCCGGCCCGATATCACGGAGGCCGGTTGGCACGAGAATCGGACCTTCCCTGTTCACCAGGTGAAGGATGAGCCTTTTAGTCTCAGCGGCGAGTTTGGCGCCTTCCATGATCGCGTCCTTGATTATTGTCTCGCTGTTACGCAGCGTGCCGGTGCTGACCAGCGCAGCCGACGGCTTGCTTTTTGGGGAACGCTGGCGCTCATGCGATGCGTCGGCTCCTCGCCGGCAGCCGCGATCAATGCACTGCGCAATCGCTTGTCCGGTGTGGCCGACGAAGAGGCGATGCAGCCCGTTGTCTTCGACGAAGACGAAGGCCTGCTCGACCAGGGTGACGTGGAGCCCGGTACCGCCAGCGACAGTGCCGAAGAGCGCGGCGAACTCACCGAGTTGGTTGCGATTGCTGAATCCCTTGATGGCCGTCGCCGCGAGGATCCTAAGGTGGCGCGGCTTCTCAAGGTTCTGAAAGGGCTGCTTCAGGAAGGGGCCAAGCCGGTCGTCTTTTGCCGGTTCATCGCAACGGCGGAGGCGTTGGGCGAGGAGATTAAGCGTGCTTGGCCAAAGGCTGACCTGGCAGTCGTGACAGGGCGCCTGCCGCCCGAAGAGCGGCGAACTCGCATCGATCAGCTGGAGGATTCCGAGAGTCGAATCCTCGTCGCGACCGACTGCCTGTCCGAGGGCATCAATCTGCAAGCACTGTTCGACGCCGTAGTTCATTACGATCTAAGCTGGAATCCGACCCGTCACCAGCAGCGCGAGGGGCGCGTCGATCGATTTGGCCAGCGTTCGCCTGTGGTCCGCTCAGTGACGATCTTTGGCGACAACAGCGCGATCGATGGCGCCGTCTTGCAGGTCATCCTGCGAAAAGCGGACGCTATTCGTAAGGCGACAGGCATTTCGGTGCCGATGCCTGAAGACAGCGAAGGCGTGACCTCCGCACTGATGCAAGCGCTCATGCTTCGGGCTGGCGGACATCGAGAGCAGTTGGCCTTCGATTTCGGCCTTTCGAGCGAACGGCTCGACAGCAAATGGCGCGACGCCGAGGAAAATGCGAAAGCAAGCCGCGCGCGCTATGCGCAAGGTGCGTTGAAGCCCGATGAGGTGCTGCCGGAATGGCGGCAGATGCGCGCGCTAAACGGCGGCCCGACTGAAGTCGCACGCTTCACCGAGCGTGCTTTGAAGCGCGTGGGCGCGCCTCTGGAGAAGGCTGGACAGCATCATCTCGTTCATTTTCACGCCATGCCCGACGCTATCAAGGAGCGCCTGGAGGCGCGCGGGTTTCGTGGCACGCGGAGAGTTGGGTTCGAGGACGATCCTGCCCCAGGTGTGACACATCTCGGTCGGGTTCACCCACTCGTTGCAAGCTTGGCGGAAAGCCTGGCCGAGGGAGCGCTTGATCCGGAGGGGGCAGCATTCCGGCCGCTTGGCCGGTGCGGCGTTTGGCGCACGCGCAAGGTCGCTCAGATGACGACGTTGCTGATGTTGCGCAATCGCTTCAAACTAATAACGAGTGGTCGCCTAAATCGAATGTTGCTGGCGGAGGAGGCCACAGGTCTCGCTTTTGGGGGATTATCTCCGGTCTCGTTACTGAAAGGGCCGGCGGCGCTTGATCTACTCGAGGCGGAGGCATCGGGGAATCTTGATGATCAAGCTGTTGGGCGTCAGCTTCAGCGGGCTCGCGAGCGATTGGCAAATTATGAGTCCGCGATAGCGGCCTTTGCGGCCGAGCGTGGTGCAGCACTTTCCGACGATCATCTTCGCTTGACGGAGGCCGCACGAGGCGGTGCGACGGTGGAGGTCGTGCCCGCTTTGCCAGCGGATATTATTGGCCTCTACGTTCTCCTCCCGGAGGACGAATAATGGCCCGGCACCTCAAGCGCGTTGCGGATATAGGTCTTACCGCTGTCTTAATCGAAGGAGGCCTTATCTCTCCCGATCAAGTTGCCGCTATCGCGGCAACTGTTCCCGACCAGAAAGCGGCTGCGGATTATGGCTGTCCCAAAGGAACGAACCTTCGAGACGAAATCACTCGATATTTCAGGATTGGGCAGGCCCATTGGCAGGTCTATGCCAGATTGGCTGCCCCGACCGAGAGTCAGACAGTAGCCTTCGCCAAAAGCGTGCTTGAGCAAGCATTCGGATTCGAAGATCTGCGCGGTCCAAACATTCACGAGCGTGATGGCCACACATTCCGCATTACCCTTGAGGCAAAGGGCGGTCGCGTACCGGTAGTTGTTGCTGCACCATCTTCGGAAGCGGATGCCTTCACCAAAGCGCTTCCGCAACTTGGCGACGATCATGGGGGCACGATTCCACGGCGTTCTCCTAGCGTGCTGCTCCAGGACTGGTTGAACACCAATCCTGACTCTCTGTGGGGTCTCGTCTTTGCTGGGGACCGAGTCCGCCTTATGCGGGACAATGCCAGCTTCACTCGACCAGCATTTATCGAGGTCGATCTCGGAGCAATTTTCCGGGATGAGATGTTCGCTGATTTCACTGCAACGTGGCTACTCCTGCATGCCACGCGTTTTGGCGGTGATCACACACCGGCGTCCGGTTCTTGGTTAGAGCGATGGCGGGAAGCCGGATTGAGGGCCGGCACCGCCGCGCGGGAACGACTGGGCGAAAGTGTGGAGGAGGCGCTGCTTGCCTTGGGACAGGGTTTCCTCGACTCAAATCCTGCTCTCAGATCGAAGCTTGATGACGATCAACTCAGTATTCATGCGTTGTTCGAGCAGATTCTCCGCATTGTTTATAGGTTAATCTTCCTAGCGGTATCGGAAGACAGAGATTTATTGCATAGCCCGGACGCGCCGGCTTCCTCTCGTGACCTGTATGCTTCGGCGTACGGATTCAGCTCCTTACGCGAACGATCTGCCCGCCGTTCGGCGCACGATCATCATCATGACGTCTGGGAAGGAGTAAAGATTGTTTTTCTGGGATTAGGTCGCGGCGAAAGGATCTTGGGTTTGCCTCCATTGGGAGGTCTTTTTGCGGGTGGGCAAACTCCAGATCTCGATGTTGCGAAGCTTTCCAACAGGGCGTTTTTGCGCGCTGTCTTTCATCTAAGCTGGTTGATCGAAGATGGTCGTCGCGTCCGGATAAACTGGCGGGATATGGCCACCGAGGAGTTGGGATCGGTCTATGAAGGCCTGCTTGAGCTTACCCCCTCGCGTGAAGACAACGGGCGCCGCTTCTGCTTTGCCGGCGGTAATGAGGCGCGTGGTAACGCACGGAAGAAAAGCGGCAGTTATTATACCCCGGACAGCCTTGTTCAGACGTTGTTGGATAGCACTCTCAACCCGGTGATAGACCAAGCCGAGGCAGAAGGGGGAGTGGAAAGAATCCTGAAGCTCGCTGTCATTGATCCGGCTTGCGGTTCAGGCCACTTCCTCTTGGGAGCAGCGCGACGCATCGCGACACGCATCGCGCTGCTCCGCGACACTGAAGCCCCCGATTATCCCGCCGCGATGCGGGATGTAGTACGCCACTGCATTTATGGGGTTGATCGCAATCCCATGGCCGTGGAGCTGGCGAAGGTGGCTTTGTGGATCGAAGCCGTTGAGCCAGGCAAACCACTTACTTTCCTCGACAGTCATATACGGTGCGGAGATAGTCTTGTCGGTGTCTTCGATCTGTCCGTGCTGAAAGAGGGTATTCCCGAGGATGCATACAAACCTCTGAATGGCGACGATCGCGAGATCGTAAATTACTACAAGGGAAAAAATCGGCGCGAGTTGTCTGAACGTGATCAGATTGCAAGTGGCTTCGAATTCAATCGACAAAAGGACCTGGCTCGCGACCTTTCAGCACTAGCAGCGATGCCCGAAGAAACGGTCGACCAGATTGGTGAGAAGCGGTCGCGCTTCGAGGCGCTTATGAAGCATGGAGCCGCGGCTTGGACGGTTGAGTTCGCCTGCGATCTATGGACGTCGGCCTTTTTCGTCCCCAAAACGCAGCACGAGCAACATGTTGGGCTAGATGGACGCCCAAAGCGTGGCACGGAACTGGTCGCCACATCCGGCACTATCTGGGAGCTATTGCGTGGGCGAGCGCCGTTCGATGCGCTCGCCGCTTCTGCTACAGCTCTCGCCGGACAAAATCGTTTCTTTCACTGGCCCATCGCGTTCGCAGATATCATGGGCCGTGGCGGTTTCGATGTAGTTATCGGCAATCCGCCTTGGGAAATGCCCGAGGTCGATGACCGAGAATTCTTCGTCTCTCGCATTCCCGAGATAGCTGCCGAGACCTCTGCTCAAAAGCGGCGACAGATGATTGCTGCTTTGGCCGAAAGCGATCCTCGCGCACACCGCGAGTGGCTTCAACATACCCGCAGCTACGCAGCCAGTCGCTCCTTTTTTACAGGCTCAACTCGATTTCCAAACGGAGCGAACGGACGCCTTAACTACTACAAGTTGTTTCTAGAGAATAGCTTCTTCGCGGTGACGAAAACGGGGCGGCTCGGGATGGTTATCCCAAGCGGGCTTACGACCAATGCCTATGAGAGGCCGCTTTGGCATAGTCTCGTTAAAAACGGATACGTATCGGCGGTATACGATTTTGAGAACAGCGGTCGGCTATTTCCGGGAATCGACTCAAGAATAAAGTTCACGCTCATTTCTTTGAGAAAACAGGTTGAGGAAAGGTTCGTTACTGCCTGTTGGTTGGCGGACGTTTCCGAGCTTCAGGAGGATAGTCGGGTCATCGCTCTCACGCTGGATGATCTTGTTAATTTCAGCCCGGACGATCTTGCTCTTCCACAGTTTCGTCGACAGGCTGATCTCGATTTGTTGGTGTTGGCAAGTAACCGGCACGGTCAGCTTAGTGACCACGAGGATTGGAGCTATACGCCGCGGTTGATGTTCTCATCTTCAGACGATGCCTTCAGTCCGGTAGATATCCGCACGCTACCAGGTGCTCGCCATACGTCGGACAACCAGATCGTAACTTCAACCGGAGAGGTGCTCGTACCGGTGTACGAGGGTAAGATGGTCGGCATTCTCGACCATCGCCAAGCCGATATTTATATCAACCCTGCCAACGCTGCACGGCAGGCGCAGGAACGACCAATACCCGACGAGGAGAAAACTTCTCCCGACCGCTTTGCTGCTCCTCAATTTTGGCTTCGCGAAGACGCCGTGAGACAGCGCCGGTTCGGCAAACGCCAAGGTGATTGGGAGTTGGTCTTTTGTGATGTTACCAGTGCAACCAATGAACGGACGACAATAGCAAGCATCGTTCCTCTGTCCGGTTTAACTCGAAGCTTGCCATCGATTTACCTTAGATCTTCGTCCGCCAAAGATGCAGTGCTATTGGTTGGCGCGCTATCATCATTGGTGGTCGACTTTTTTGCTAAGCTAAAGGTGTCGAGTAATCATCTCACCCAAGGCATATTGGCGACCCTGCCGATGCCATCCAGAGCGAGGATCCAAGAATTCGCGAATGGGGTTCTGCAGGACACAGATTGGTTCGAAGATCGTGTGATAGAACTTCTGTACGTGTCATGGGATTTGGCAAAGTTTGCGAAAGAGGTCGGGCGGCATACGCCGCCGTATAAATGGGATGAAAGTCGACGTTTTTGGCTCCGCTGTGAAATCGACGCTGCATTCTTTCACTTAATTCTTGGCGCGCCGGAGGATTGGGGAAAAGGCGAGGATCAATCGTTTGCGAGTCCGCGCGAAGCAGTAAAGTATATGTTGGAGGCATTCTCCGTCTTGAGTCGCAAGGAAGAAAGCCGGTTTGGAGGGGATCGGCGTACCGAGAGGACAGTGCTTGAGATTTACGACGAAATGGAAGCGGCCATATCCTCTGGAAGACCATATCAAACTAGGCTGACACCTGCTCCTGCTGATCCGAGCTGTTGCCATTCAGCCCCGTTCGGTGAGGCCTTGCTGGCTGACGGAGTTTGGGCTCGGCCAGAGCCGTCTCAGGCCGGCGATGTCGGTGCCATATTCGCTGCCGTTCTCAAGGCGATGGTCGGCGCGAAGCCTTTCCACGATGTTCGTTTAGCTGCCGCGTTCGTCATGGAGCCGCGGCTACTCGTTCCGCTGCTGCCGGCCGCTAAAGCCGCAGAATGGCGCCGCCTGGTCGGGGCAGAGGTCGATCCTCTTGCCAGCAATGTCGCTACATTCGTAGCGAGGAACAACACAGCGTGGGGTAGCGCTCTGCGAAATCACCGCGGCAACGGGCGATTGGTGGAGAATCTCGATCTCGGGACATGGGCATCTGGCCCTGGTTTGGACGCCATCGACACTTCCGGATGGCCTGACGGTCGCGCGGGGTTCGTGTTCGGTGCGCTGGAGAACATCAACCTAGACGCGGCGGTGGATTCGCTGCCCGCTGACATACAGCAGTGGGTGATCAATGCCGCAGCAGCCTGACCTTCTCACCCCGCAGCTTCTGACGGTAAGCCCTGCTGAAGGATTAGAAGGGCCGCGGCTTTGGGTTCGGCGACTTGTCATATGGAAGGAGCCCGGCGGGGAGAAAGTGCGGGACATCGAGCTTCGGCCGGGCCTGAACATCGTCTGGTCACCTGATGGAGCAGATGATGCCGCTTTGGCAGGTCAAACAAATGCCGTCGGGCATGGCAGTGGCAAAACGCTTTTCTGCCGGCTGGTCCGCTATTGCCTTGGTGAGGATCGCTTCGCCACCGAGCAGCAGCGAGATCGGATTGGCACCGCGTTCCTGAATGGCATCGTTGGTGCCGAGGTCGTGCTTGATGGAGTCTGCTGGGCGATCGTGCGCCCGCTCGGCCTGCGCCGCAGACACATGGCAGTTCCTGGTGGAAATCTCGAGGAGATTGCCGCTGGTGAAGGCGCTTCAACGGGAATGGAGCCGTTCATCGAAGCGATAGACCAGCAAATCATTACTACTGCACTTGCCCAGTTGGTTCGCCCGCAGGCGAGTGGAGCGATTTGGCCGATCGCGCTCGCATGGCTCACGCGAGACCAAGAATGTCGATTTGACGATATCTTGGACTGGCGGTCGCCGACGTCGGATTCCGATTCACCAATGCCCGCGAGCGGACAGGAGAAGGGACCAAGGCTTGAGGCGCTTCGTTCATTCCTGATGGCGATCACGCCTGAGGAACAAGCCACGCGTGCCGAAGTGAATAGCCTCAGCGAGCAGCGCCGAGTTCTGGATCAAGAGATTGGCCATCGCCGGTGGGAAATTGAGCGCACGCAAGCGCGCCTAGTTACGGGTCTCGACCTTGAGAGTCAGTCGCTTCCCGAGATGCCATTGCTGATCGACATCATGCGCAGATCCGCCAGCGCGCGTTTGGCGTCGGCAAGCAAGATTCCAACTGGAGGCGACGCCGAACTCGTCGCAGCACGCGAGCAACGAGAAACGGCGAGAAATGAATGGGCGCGCCTCGACGGCGAACTTATTCGGATCGGGGCGCTGATTCCCGCCGAAGAACGCACATTGGCGATGATACGGGGAGAATTGCCGGGACTTTCCTATTCGAAAATCGAGGCTGAAAGTCCGATCTGCCCGATATGTGAAGTCTCCATCGACCGAGCCTTGGCAGAGGGATGCAAGCTCTCGCACAAAATTCCCGATGCCGACGCGTGCCGGCAGCGTTGGAATCAACGACAGGCGGATCACGACGCCCAAGCGAAGCGAGTTGAAGATCTGCGGCAAGAGCAGACGCGGCTCGTGCCGCAGATTGCTCTGGCCAAGCAGCAATTCGATCGATCCGTCGATCACGTTACGAACATCGAGAAGGCCCGCGATGACCGAGAGTCCACTTGGTATACAGCCCGCAGGCTCCAAGACGATGTTGAGCGCCTGGCCGAACTCTTCGAAACGCAGGAGGCCGGTTTCAAGCGCCTACGTGAACTGGGCACGAAACTTGAGATCGAGAGAGAGCGGCTGGGTGCCTTTCGCGACAAACAGGCCCGCATTTTCGGACGCCTGAGCGAGAAGTTCGACCCGATCGTCCGACGGTTGGTCGGCCACGATGCAAAGGGGCGGATCACCCTTAGCGGGAATGGGCTTGATCTGTCGGTAGACATGGGAGGCGACCGAAGGACAGCCGCGATAGACTCTCTCAAGGTTCTGGCTTTCGACCTCGCTGCGATGTGCGTCAGTATCGAAGGCGGAACGCGTGTGCCGTCATTTCTGCTTCACGACAGCCCACGTGAGGCCGACCTCGGTTTGTCCATTTATGGACGGCTCTTTGATATCGTTCAGGATTTGGAGCGCGTCGGCGGGAAGCCACTGTTTCAGTACATCGTAACGACAACAACGGCGCCGCCAACCGAGTTCAGGGAACGTCCGTACTTGCAGTTAAAATTGCATGGCGATCCACCCACGCAGCGCTTGCTCGGAGTCGACTTATGACAAGCACCGAACGGCGTCTTGCAGCTTATCCATTCGTCCTTTTCTCTGAGCTGCGCGATGCCGCGAACGAACATGGCTACCGCATTGGTCCTGAAGAGGCCGGTGGATGGATCTTTTTCCGATCAGCCAGTGCGCCGGGGGAGATCGGACTGGCTGCCGCGAGCGCGTCTGGTCCTTTCTTTCTGTCCTTGATGTTGCCAGAAGTGGTACGAGCGCTGGACGCTCAAGCTGCAGCTCCCTGCGCTAAAGGGCACGCAGGGAGCTTCATGTTTGCCACGCGTGACGAGCTGCATGCAGGAGTCCAAGCGGTGTACCGTCTGTCAGTTAGCTTGCCTAACTTCCCTCTTGAGAAATATGAACGGGCTGTAGCGGGGATCGGCGAGACTGAAGGCGAACGTGCACAAAAATTCAGGATCGGACAGGACATTTTTCGCGATGCCCTGATGGAATACTGGAACGGAACCTGCCCGTTGACCGGAATTTCAAATCCGAGTCTCCTGAGAGCCTCACACATAAGGCCGTGGTCTGACTGCGCGACAAACGCTCAGCGGCTTGACGTACACAACGGACTTTTGCTCTCGGCGCTTTGGGATGCTGCGTTCGACGCGGGGTTGGTCACATTCGACAGGAATGGAAAAGTCCTTCCATCTGCTAAACTCGACGTACAGGCGCAGGCCCAACTTTGTATCAGCGCCTCAAAGTCAATCGATCTACGAGACGAACATCAACCTTTTCTCGATTATCACAGACATGAAGTCTGGAACCAATAGCTGCCGCGTGCGAACACGTTATCAGAGCTGGAAATCCCGCAACGCCCCGCTCTCACTCCAATGCGGCTATTAATGGCGCCGCATCTTCCAATCCCGCAAATCCATCTACGAAGAGATTCCGGATGTTTTCCCCCGAAATCAGGACACCCAACTCCGCGCCATTCGACCGAGATCCTTCGACGACTGTCGACAACCAATTGAAACTGGTGATCGCGATCGCGTCTCTATCCCAAGCCAAAAACTTGCCGTGCAATTTAGGAAGTGTCGCGAGTGACAAGCCTCGCTTGGCGATATCCTCAGCCTTCGGCTCTCGTCCCTCCGCTTTCAGTAGACGGCTGGCCCGCTGGTAAAACAGCTTGATCGATTTTCCATCCTCCGATGCACGGGTCAGCGGGACGAGTGCCGTCGTCTCTGCCGCCAGTCCATAGAGGTCGCAGGCGACGATGATGTCGGTGTTAGCAGTGTCTCGCGCCATCCTTATACAAGCGTAGTGATCCGCGTCTGATAATATTGTCAGCTTGTGAGCGCCTTTCTCCTGCCGCGTGGCTGACGTTGCTTTCGCTGCAATCCAAAGACGATTCAAACGACGAGCTGTGGGTGACCACGACCCGATCGAAGGCTGCTGCGCCGCCGTCAGCCATCCCAACAATTTTGTAGCCAAACGGGCGCTGCGTGATCGGACGGAAACGTCAATTGCGTCAAACCATGTTGAAAGGAAGTTGCAGCTGCCGACGATGCTTATCCAGCAACCGAGTTCGCGGTCATCATAAAGAATCATTTTGGCGTGAGATCCAGATGAAACTGGCGACATCCGAATCCGCGTCCTTGCTACCCCGAGAATCTTATCGAGCACTTTTTCGCATTCCCGAATTGGCTCAGGATTCTCGTTGCTCTCAGGATCTTTATTCAAGCCCCAGAGAAGCTCGACTTTAACATTGCGCCTAGCCGCGCTCTCAAGGTCCGGCCGCAGCTTTTCGAGGACAGACGGATGCACGAAACAGGAATGTATAATGACGGTCGTAGACGCATTTTGCAGTGCTGCTCGAACTGTCTCAAAATGAGCTTCACCTCCTACGATGAAGTCGCCCTTTGTGAAGTCGTCTCGCATCTCGCCAATCGATGCGTCCGCCGCTGGAGCCGCTGCCCCCGAAAATTCCTCAGGCCCTTCGGTCGCGAACTCCCGCACAGCCTGCACCAAGCGGAGCGGAGCGTACGGGGGCAAACCTTCCAGCTGATCGAAACTAAGAGTGATCCTCGCGTAGGGCCTGGACGGCGTTTTGAAGCGAGGTTCTTCCGGCTCCAAGCTTTCGTCAGGATGAAGAATAATGAGATCCCTCAGATTGCCGTCCTTAGGGTCGTATGTAGTATTGACCGGCGACATAAGTGCGGCGTCATGCGGAAGATCTCGATCATATACCAGCGTCAGATCTTCGGACCGCAGCCAACTTCCCGTGACCCGGTCGAAGCAGAAGGACATCCATTTAGTGTCTCGTTCGAGTTGTGCCGGAAGATGCTTGTCGAGAGATCTACGTTTACCGGCGTTGGTCGCTGCAAACAGAAGATTGTCCCCCGAGGCTCGCAACTCTACCCAGTTCGCCCGCAACAGTCTTATAAGCGCCTCAATGACTATTCTATTAGGAAGCGCCGACATTTGCCCGAGCTCGTTCAAAGATCGATGGTTTTGAGCAAGCTCTATGAGGATCATTTGTTCGAGGACACTCCACCGACGGCCGACGCTCACGTCGTAGCTGACAGCTGTGCGGAACAGGGGCAAATAGACCACCTTCACTTTGCGGCCTCCACTTTGCCGAGCTTGCCCGTAGTCACCGCGGATGCCATCACACTCATCATCTGACGGAGATACGCGTGCTCCTCGTCGGCCGAGGTGTGCTGGTCGCATCGAGTTGAGAAGAAATCCCAGCTCCCGACGATAATCAGTTTCTGCTTCGCCCGGCTCAGGAGAACATTCATTCTGTTCCTCTCCTTCAGGAAGCCGAGGCTCTTCCAAGGCACCAACGCATTGTTACGAACGAGGCTCACAACGACTACGTCAGCCTCGCTGCCCTGAAATTCGTCAACCGTCGCGCCCAAACGTTTTCCCTTTCTCAGGTCAAAGGAACCTGAGAACATATGAGGAAGACCGCCATTTTGATGAGCCGCCTCAATAGACCGACGAATAACTTCCAATTGATTGGTATAGGGCGAAAGGATCTGAACTTCGCAAGGTTCGGATCCGCGCGGCTGCAATTCTTCTAATACGCGAACAACAAGCTCAGCTTCGACTTTGGAAACAAACAGACCGTCTTGCTCGCCCTCCGCATACTTTTCACGTTGTATCCATGGCACGTCGCACCATACAACCCGATTTCCGGGCAGCCATGATCCTTCTCTGATATTAAATGGTGGGCTTTCCGAGAAGCGGGCCTGGGTCTCGTCAGGCGACTTCAGAATGGTTCCATCGATGTCATTTAGGTCCGGATAAAAACTCCGCCCGACAATCGCAGCAATGTCCGGATGCATGCGGTGCTGGTCCGTCAATGTAGCGACTGGGGCCCGGCCGGTGCCATCTGAGGAGCTGGCAAATATCGCAGCGAAGAGTTCGACCATCGATCGCCAGCGCTCACAGCGATCGACAAACCACTCGCGACCATCTTCTTCTTCGACCAGCGTGACATCAATCAGGCCGGGGGCAAATTGGGCTCCGAGCTGGATCGCTTTCTTGACCCTGAGCGGATCGGCTAGGAGTTGTTTGAAGATCTTCGCGTTGAAAGGAGGGAGCTGGAAGTGGTCGCCGATCAGAAGTAGTCGATGGCTCTCCGCGAGTGCCACGGCCATATCGAATCCGTGCGCTTTCCCGGCCTCTTCGATAATCGACCAGTCAAACCGCCGTCCGCGCTCGGCTAAATCGGCGAGCTCGCCGGAATTCAAGGTCGAAAAAGTCACGTTCGCGGCGTCTTGCACCAATAGTTGCAGGGTACGCGTGTCGGAGTGAGTTGTTTCGGGGTCCTCAGTTGCTGCAATGACGTCAGCCAGACGGTCTCTTAGGAAACGGGGCGAATTCAGTGCCAAATCGCTTGTTGCGAGGCTATCAACGAGCGCTTTCGTAACTTTCGAAACTGAATGGGGATCGGTCCTGTTTCCTCCAAGCCGGAGAACAATTGGACGCTTGCTAGCCGAAATGTCATTGAAGGTAGCGTTTACCTTCCCCAACACGTCGTCGACGGTGTGATGCGAGTGAGCTGTAACGAGTATCTGAGCACTCGCGTCGAAGTTCATAAGCCGGTCGGCGAACGCTTTGATTAGCGTGGTTTTTCCGGTTCCCGGCGGGCCTTGGATGGCAAATAACGGCTGTGTTTGCCAAACGGCCTCCAGGGCTTTCAGCTTCGATGGGTCCAGAGCAATCGAAGCTCTTTCGTCAGGCAGCGTGTCGTTGTTCCGCCTCGTGGTTCTTAATGGGTCGGCAAGGTTTTGCAACAGCATCTCATGCGACCGCATATCTTCGATTGCTTTGTGTCTCCGGCGGATTTGAGCAATAGATCCCCCGTAGTTCTTCGCCAGATAAGCTATGCCTTTCCTGACAGGAGGACTTCCCTGGCATCGAAAACGGTACACAGGGCCCGTTGCTCGCTGCTCGGCGCCGACAAACTTCCAGGCCGTCTCCGAGCTTGCATCGTTTGCGATCGTTCTGCGGTTTAGAAGAGCATATTGATCACTACGGAGGTCTTCATCTTCGACGCTAATAGCTTCGGCGCCCAGCCGGAACCACTCCCGAAGCTGCTCAGCCGGCGACGCGAGATTTAGTGCCTGCGCAAGCTCGTTTCTGTCGGGATCACTCTTTGGCGTGAGCTCGACTTCGGTCTCGCTACTGCTGCGGTGAAATTCGACAACTTCAACGGGACAAATTTGCGCTGCAATGATGACAGTATCTAGTTGCTGCGTAACCCGAAAAAAGTCATGCACATCGCGGAGATGGGCAGCCAGCTTGACCCTTGTTTGACGAAATGGAAAAAGCTTGTCCCACGGCGCACCCCGGTCGCGAATGGCATTTACGCTCTTTAGCACCTGAGGATACCGCATAATCTCGATCTTGCGTTGACCGATGCTGAAATACTGCTCATCGATCGTCACCCGCGGAATCTGCTCTACCGAATCACAGTAGCCGATATTCCAGGTCGATCCGCCGTTCACATCCCATTGCCGGACCCGATATTCGAGGCAGGCACCTTTCAGCACAAAATGAGAGAATGGGACCATCCGAGCAACGAGCCTGAAGTCCCCCCGGAGATCCTCTTCGATCCAGGCTTGCTGCTTGAGAGGGTCATCGGCGCGGGCCAAACCGAGAGAGGCAATCTCCACCTGCTTCGACAAGTCGGTGTCGGAGCCAAGGCGCACCGCGAGAACGATACTGCGACCTGCATTAGCCGCGCTGATAGTTAAGTCCCTGAGAATGTTTCGCAGCGTTTGCAAAACTGCCTGATCATCGCACAATCGCTGCTCGGGATTTTCCTCAATGAGTTGGAGGATTGCCGATTTCTCGCTTTGGTTTAGATGGGTGAGACGATCGATAGCGCTTCTAAGCGGGAAGCGCTTTTTGAAGTTTTTTAGTTCTATTCCGAAAAGTTCCGCGGCCATGATTCCGAAATCGAACCAGTCCGTGGCGGTCGAGTATTCGGTTGCATCCTTGTCAAGCTCCGGTGCCGATAACGTCTCCTTAAAGCCTGGCCGCGTCGCGGCGCCGTCGCGGCCCGCAATCCGTAGGGACCATTCAAAGCCGCTGAGCCTAAAATCGCCTTGGCCATCGGTTCCGGCAAATACCGCTTTCGATGACAGCGATCGGTGAAGTGTTCCTTCCTTGTGCAGAATCGTCAACGCTTCCGCTATGCGGAGCAGGCCTTCCCACAGCGGTCGACGCCGCGTGATTTCCGAGAGGTTTTGGAGCCAGTTGAAGCGGCTTCGATCTGCCAGCATGGCCGACAAGAGCTGGCGCTTGCCTCCTTCCAAAACGGCGAAGTACTGTTTGTCGTCAGCATCGAGATGGTGCAAGCGCGCGAATAGTTCGCTGGCTCCCGGAAAGCCTTGCAGACGCATGAGGCCCCGGACTTCGCGGTTCCAGAGGGCCTGAACATCATCGGCATCGGAGGAGCGCCGCCTCCACATCTTTACGTAGTAGATGTCTCCCGCATCGCTTGCCTGCCAAACGTCCGGAACTCCTCTGCGAGCATCCCCCGCTAACACTTTTCGGTCAAGTCTGTAGCGGCCTCCGATATATTGTTCTGCCACAAGCATCCCCCAAGACCGATTGCGCACACGTCGTTCGCACTATAAGGGTTTGTTGGCTCGACAAACAACTATGTCGAGAAAATTTCTGGCGGGATTGGGAGGGACAAATGCTGGGCGCACCCGATGACAACTTTGAAGAGTTCGTATCCAATTGGGATCTATTCAAAGATCGAATCGTAGTCTTTCTCGGCGCGGGCGCGTCTGTCGGCGCGAAGAATTCAAGTGGCGAATGGTTGCCAAATGCATACGAGCTTAGAAATAGGTTATGGGAGCATTTCAAGCATGACAAATCAAAGCCGTTCGATCCTGCAGAGTTGAAGTTGATGTCCCTTGAACACGCGGCCTCAATCATTGAGGCTAAAATTGGCAGGGATGAACTTGCCAAGCACCTCAGCTCGGCGTTCAAATGCGAAAAGCCGCTTTGGAGCCATATTGCTCTTCCGCATTTATCGCCAAGGTCGATATTCACTACCAACTACGATGAGCTAGTTGAGCTCGGCTACAAGCAACACGACGCCCTCTATGACGTGATCTGTGATGATCGAATGCCTACATCTGGGCGCGTGCCACTTTACAAGCCTCACGGAAGCTTGTCGCATTCCAACCAGTTGGTCGGGCACGGTGGCCTCGTCATCACCCAGTTCGACTATTTTGACATGATCTCAAAATACCGAAACATGCTCAAGAAGACCATCACCGGCTTCGGCCAGACGTGCGTGGTCGTTATTGGATATTCCTTCGGTGATATGGATATTGGTTCGGAACTATATGAGCTTCGTCGGCAGAACGCCGGCACACCTTGGTACACGATCTTTCCGCGAGCTGATCCCTTGGTTAGGCGCATGTATACTAATCGTTTGAAAATCGAACAGATCAACCGCACGTTTGAAGACTTCCTTGCTGACCTTGACGAACGGGTAGATTTCCTTCCTCCGCATGCCAAATATTTGATGAAAGATCACCTTCAAAGGGAAGGTCGAATCCAGTAGGCCCGCGTACTTCAGACGGGGCTGAACGGTTTGAGCCTGACCGCGGGTTCAGAACGATCCTTTACTGATATTATTCTAACTAACTGAAGTTGATGGCATTAGTTGGGAAGCCAGCTTGTTGGAAAGCCTGTCGCAGGTTCGAATCCTTTCAAGGCGCCCGAGTATGATCCGCCGGCGCCACCCGCTGCACGCGATTGCCAAGTCACGAAAAAAGCCGGGTCTCGTGATGTTCTCACGAGACCCGGAAGTCGGCCGGACAGCCGGCCTCTGGGAGAACATATACCTTCTAGGGGCCTACGTGAGTTTCCCTACCGTCTTCTCGAGAATTGCCCACAATTCCTCGCCATATTTTTCGCGCCAGCCGGTGTAGAAGCCGCCGTCGCGAAGTTTCTGCCTGAACGCCTCAGTGTCGGGCTGATTGAATACAAGGCCCTGTTTGGCCAGGACGTCTTTGAGGGACTCCGACAACTTGGCCATATCTTGGCGCTCATCAAGCGCGGCTAGGTTGATGTTGCGGCTCACGACCTCCTGCACATCCGCCGGCAGGCTTGCCCAGTTGCGCTTGTTGGCAACGCAGAAAAACGCGTCCCACATGTGCCGGGTTAATGCGCAGTATTTTTGGACCTCGACAATATTTGCGGTCTTGATGTTGGCCAGCGAATTTTCCTGTCCATCGACGACCTTCGTCTGAAGTGCAGAATAGAGTTCGTTGAAATTAATGGACGCCGGAGCTGCCCCAAACGTCTGGAACATGGAGGTCCACAGCGCTCCGACTGGAACGCGGATTTTCATACCGGCGAGATCTGCGGGCGAGTTGACTGGGTGCGTGCTGGTGGTGATGTGCCGGAACCCGTTGTCCCACATCTTTTCCATCGGGAGGAGATTCACCTTTTCGATGAGCTTATGCAGAGCGGCACCGAGTTCACCATCCATCGTCTTCCAAACCGTATCATAGTCCGGGAAAATGAAGCCGAGACCGTAGATCGAGGCCGCCGGGACCATCGTGGACAGTACATTGATACCAGAGTTCAGGAACAGATCGATGCCGCCTGCTCTCACCTGCGACAGCATATCAGTGTCGCTACCAAGCTGGTTGTTTGGGTAGACCTGCAGTTCCACCCGCCCGTTTGTCTCGTGTTGGATGCGTGCTGCCGCCTCCCTTGCGCGCGTGGTGATCGGATGGGTCTCGGCCAGATTGAACGCGAACTTCAGGGAATACTCGGCTGCGGCCGCTCGCTTCATCGAAAACCCGAGCGCCGTGGCGCTGAGACCAAGCGTCGTCGTCACTGTGAATGCGCGTCTTGTCAGATTTACCATTTCGTTCTCCTCCAAATAAGCTCTGTAATTTTGGTTGGTCGAGGTCGGGCTACAGGAAGCCGATCGAGAGCCACGGAACCGCAGCAACCACAGCAAGACCAATGGCCATGGCGACGATGTAGCCGACGATCGGTTTCATGCCGGCGTCGGGGCTGACTCGGCTGATTGCACAGGCAGCGTAGTAGCCAACACCGAAGGGTGGAGCGAAGAGGCCGATACCCATCGCCAACACGACAACCATGGCGTAATGCACCTGATGGATGCCCAACTGCTGAGCAACCGGGAACAGCAACGGTGCGAACAGTACGATTGCGGGTATCCCCTCGAGCACACTGCCGAGGATGATGAAAATGACGATCGAGACGATCATGAAGGTCACCGCACCGCCCGGGAGCGTTGAAAGGTTTTGAGCCAGCGCTGTCGAGAAGCCTGATTGCGTCAGGCCCCAAGCCATCGCCGTGGCCGCGCCGATAATCAGAAGGATCGAACCGGATAGGCTCGCCGTCTCGACAAGCATCGGCTTGAGTCGGCGCCAATCGAACTGACGGTAGAACAGAAGGCCCGCGATTACCGAGTAAGCAATGCCGATTGTCGAAACTTCCGTCGCCGTGGCGACACCTTCGATGACAGCTGAGCGGATGACGAACGGAAGCGCAAGGGCAGGCAGTGCAGCGAGAAGCAGCTTGCCGATCTGCCGTCGACTTGCCCTCTTGACGTGGCTCGGATCATCGTTGCGGCAGCGCCAGCGGACCAAGAAGCAAAGGGTTACCGCCAGAATAAGGCCGGGGAGAAGACCGCCGGTGAACAGCGCGGCGATCGACACCCCGGTAGCGGATCCCACTGTAATCAAGACGATGCTAGGCGGGATTGTCTCAGTCTGGGCGCCCGTCGCCGACAGAAGTGCGACAAGATCGCCTTCGTCTGCGCCGCGCGCCTTCATCTCCGGAAACAACACGGGCGCGACGGCGGCCATGTCGGCGGCCTTCGATCCTGAAATCCCAGATACAAGATACATCGCAGCCACCAGCACGTAGTGAAGCCCGCCGCGCACATGGCCAAGAAGGCTGGCGAGGAACGCAACCATCGCCCGTGCCATACCCGTCATCTGGATAAGTTGGCCGAGAAACACAAACAGAGGGATCGCAAGAAGGATCAGATGGCTGACACCTTCATCGATCCTGCCGACAATGATCAGAGGCGGCGTTCTGGTGGTCAATATAAGGTAGCCGAATGTAGCGATCGCGAATGAAAAGGCGATCGGCACGCCGCCGAAAACACAGGCCGCAACGCCGCCGACGAAGAAGACGAGAAGATTGAGGTTTCCAAGACCGGCGAAGACCGGCTTCAGCGCCCAGAACAAGCAGAAGACCGCTGCCACGGCAGCAATCGCACCGAGCGCGAGACGGAGATTCGAGCTCTGCAGAAGCCGCAACACCGCGAAAACAAGCATCAAAGCGAAGCTCGTCGGCAAAGCCGAGGCGCGCCATGAGTTCTGAATATTCATCGCGGGCGTCCAGACGTAGGACTCTTCGGTGGCATATTCCAGAGATGCGGGCAGGATTAGTACGAGAAAGGCAAGTGCTGCGGCGACCGAAACCAGTTCGACGAAGCGGCGTGTATCGCCCTTCAATGCGGTGACCACCGCCGTCATGCGCATGTGTTCCTGCCGCTGAAAAGCGACGGCGGAACCAAGCATAGCAAGCCAGAGGAACAAGATTGACGCCAGTTCGTCCGACCAAACCAGCGGGACGTGGAATACGTACCGGGCGACAACGGCTGAAAACAGTAGAAGAATTTCGCAAAGCACCAGAAGTGCTACCGGTATCTCCAGGCACCTTACCAAGGCATGTTCGATCTTGCGTGCCATTGCTGCCAGGCTTGAGGTCCTTGCGACATCTTCGATGGCTCCGTGAACCGTCATAGTGGCCTCCCCATTAGGTAAGGCCTGATCGTTTGCGTGCGGATGCAACGCAGTCGGGTATTTCTCAAAACCTGTCCTCCCACGCTCGCGCGGGCGCACTGCTCCTCTCGGAAAAGCCCGATCGGTTTCCGGAGTGGTCTCTAAAGTGCGTTCCCACGAATTCCGCGCACTGTGCTCCTCTGCGCGTAGGTATAAGGTATGATGTCATACCCAATATGGCAAGCACTTTTTCTGCCGTTTGGTGGAGTCTTGAAGGGCAACGAGTACGGCCTCCGTCGAAGCATCGATCGGTCACTGGATTGATCGCAGAGAATTGCCCTCGACCACATCGAGGTTCCACTGCCTTGTGTGCACAAATGTTAGGAGATCTTAGAGCCGACGAGTCCTGTTTGGCGACCAGGGCAAGCCGCATCCTATCATCGCGCCGTCGCAACTCGACTCCCGAAAACGGCAACCGAACGCTTGTGCCGGCTCGATGTCCCTATTCCGTCCCTAGTCCTTCGAGAGCGGCGAACCTGGCGCGTCTTAAGTGGAGAACGTGCCTTGCCGGCTTAAAACGCCGGGCCGCCTTATTGACCTTCCGGTTAATAAAAAGGCGTCTCAAAAATTCCGGCCGCTTACCGCAGGTCAGCGGCCCTCTGAGTTTCCAGCGCCGCCAATCTCCCCTCCGTAGATTGCTGCGTCGTCGGGTTCCGGTCCTCGGCAGATGCTAGTTGTTTAGTCCCGGCATTTGATGGATGGGGTCGATGATGAATCGATCCGGCTCCAAAGTCCATCGTCTACAGATGAACTCGTAAGGCGTAAGGCCCTTTAACGTCTTGAGCCGGCGCCCGAAATTGTAGGCGTCGATAAAGTCGGCCAGATGTTTTTTCAACTGCGCATGATCGTCGTAGTGGAAGCGCTTGACGGTCGCCTCCTTGATCGTTCGGTTCATCCGTTCGACCTGTCCGTTAGTCCAGGGATGCTTCACCTTGGTCAGGCGATGCTCGATGCTGTGATCGTCGCAGACCCA